>CAZBAR010000005.1:0-102098 GCA_964490165.1 uncultured Lachnospiraceae bacterium
TTTCGGCCTCTCATTCAGTTCCTCGCTTCGCTTTCGCTCAGCTCGTTTATTATACTATAATTGTCGCTTTATGTCAATACTTTTATCCCGAAATAAATGTCAAAAATCGAGCGAATATTCTTTTCTGCTTTGGTGATAATAACATTATGATTACTATATTTATACGAACTGTTCTTATTTATGTCATTCTCGTTTTCTCTATGCGTCTTATGGGAAAGCGTCAGGTCGGCGAGCTACAGCTGTCTGAGCTGACTGTGACCATACTTTTATCCGAGCTTGCCGCTTATCCCCTTACTGACAAGGACAAGCCCTTCCTCTATGCCATAGTTTGTATACTGCTGCTTTTATCTATTGAAGTTATTATTTCTTTTGTACTTCTGCGATTCCCCAAGGTAAAAACACTGCTGACCGGTAAGCCAAGTATGCTCATTTGCGACGGCGTGCTTAATCAAAAAGAACTTACCTCCCAGCGCCTTTGCCTCAGCGAACTTCTTTGCGCTATGAGGCAGCAAGGCATATCTGACATTTCCGATGTTAAATATGCTATACTGGAAGAAAACGGCACACTCTCAGTATTCCCCAAGGCAGATGCCGCTCCAATAACTCCGCGCAGCGTAAATATCAGCGTAAGCGACAGCGGACTTGCGCACTCTCTTATAGTTGACGGCCTGATAATCGAGCAAAATCTGAAGCACGCCCATTGGACAAAAAAGAGCCTTTACAAGGAGCTCTCCCGAAGGAACTGCGAGCTTTCGGATATTTTCCTTTTTTCCGTCGACGACAGCGGAAGCATCACGGTAATTTACAAGGAGAAGAACAAATGAAGACTTTTATTGTATCAATAGTGACATTTATAGTTCTTGTGATCGGCGTTACGCTTAACTGTATATATATTGAAAATACCACAAGCAGTCTTTCCGATGCCACAGATAGTTTATCGAAATCTGTGGAGGACGCGGATATCAGCCATCTTTGCGAAATATGGGACACAGCAAAGCCGCGTCTTTCACTGAGCATTGATCACAAGGAGACTGACGCAATAGGCGACACCATAACACAAATAAAGGTTCAGATCTCCCTGGGCGAGCAAAACGCCTATGAGTCCGCCGTAGCCACGCTGAAAAATCAGCTTGATCGGCTTGCGGAATCAGAGGCGCTTGCATTTGACCGTATTTTTTAATTATCTGAAATATCTTCCGTCATCAAACAGAAAATGCTGTCTTGTAACAGTGTGGTATCCTGCGCCGTCAGGATCTATAACGTCCGCGGCAACCTTAGCGACATATTCAGGGTTGAGGTAGTTAGTATTATCTGCGCAGGTAGTTACACTTACACGCACTCCCCACTCTGTAATCTCAGCTGCAAAATCGCGGATAAAGGGGCTGATATCCACCTCTTTCTCCGTACTTTTTGTTTTTTTGGTGACCACAACAGATCCGGAAAATTTCGCATACAGCTTCGGGATAATCTCCTCGCCGGCACTGCAATGGAAATCTATTATATTTTCCGCCCAAGCTATCTGCTTAAAGCTTGAGTCAGAGGAATACACTTCAAGCACCTCAATACCGTCGGGCATTGACGCGCGCAGTCTTTCCAATATTTCGGCATCTGTAACTTCTTCGCACAGCTTGAACTGAGCAAGCTCATTTTCGCCGCCGCTGCCTACCGACAGAGGAGACGCAAAGGTCAGCTTGGGAATGGGATTAAAGCCCTCAGTATAATATATAGGAAGCTTTGACTTTATCAGACCTCTGGTGACAGCGCGGGCAATATCAAGATGAGATACATAAACCAACGCACCGCCTTCGGAAAATCTGAATTTCACCGTTCTTACCGGTTTCGCGCTCGGATTTACGGCAGCGCCCGCGCCGCGGGCATTACGCTTTCCGTTATCGATATTGACGTTCTTTTCTCTGCGCTTTATGCCGCGACCCAAATACTCAGCTTCTTCCTCAGTATGACCGGGACACCAGCGACAATACTTTTTGTCTACAAGAGAATTGGCGCCGCAGGCTGAACATTTCTCCTTACAGGACGGTGTAGTTGCCGCCTCGGCTGCTTTTCTTCTCTCTCTGGCAAGAAATTCTTTGGAAACGCCGCAGTCTATCATATCCCACGGCAGGACCTCGTCACAGGACATTTCGCGGTTGGCAAAAAATGCAGGATCTATTCCTGTATCATCAAATATCTGCATCCATCCGTCGTAGTCAAACATTTCCTCCCACGCGTCAAAGCGCACGCCGCGGCGAACAGCCTCCTCCAGCGCAGCAGACAGTCTGCGGTTGCCGCGTGCAAAAACGGCTTCAAGTCTGCTGACCTTTGCATCGTGGTAATTATACCTTATCTTTCTGTCGTGTATTGCAGACATAAGCACCTTTTGCTTAGCCTCCAGTTCCTCGGCGGTGTTCTGTCGTTCCCACTGAAACGGAGTGAATGGCTTAGGAATAAAGCACGCAACGCTAAGAGTGACCTGCGGCTGCTTTCGCTTATTTCTGCCGTCAGTATTATAGTATTCCTCAATAACGCTCTCAGCAAGCTCGGCTATTCCGCGTATATCTTCCTCAGTCTCATACGGCAGACCGTTCATAAAATACAGCTTTACCTGATTTTTTCCTGCTCTGAAAGCAACGCCCGCCGCACGGAGTATATCCTCTTTGGTAACGTTTTTATTTATAACGTCGCGAAGCCGCTGACTTCCCGCCTCAGGAGCAAAGGTCAGGGTACTTGAGCGGACAGTTGAGATCTTTGACATAAGTTCTTCGGTAAAGCTGTCCGCGCGAAGAGACGGCAGCGACAGATTTATACGCTCGTCATCTGTCCATTCCAGCAGCTTATCAGTAAAGGTATTGACCTTTGAGTAATCCGATATAGACAGGCAGCACATAGAGATCTCATCGTAGCCTGAATTATCGGCTATCTCTCTCGCCTGCGCGCAAAGCACATCCGGAGATTTTTCTCTCACAGGGCGAGTTACAAAGCCCGCCTGGCAGAAGCGGCAGCCGCGAATACATCCGCGGAACACCTCAAGGACTATTCTGTCGTGAACGGTTTCTATAACGGGAAGCACGGGACAGGTGGGCACATATGCCTTGTCCACGTCTGCTATAATGCGCTTTTTTACCTTTTTCGGAACATCGTCATATTTCGGCTCAATGGCAGATATAGTTCCGTCTTCATTATATGAAACATCGTAGAGCGAAGGAACATAGAAGCCCTCGATGTGGGAGGCACGGCGCAGGAATTCTTTTTTGCTGTATTCGCCGCTCTCCTTCATCTCTGCGTACAGCGCAGCAAGCTCGCAAAGAGCCTCTTCGCCCTCACCGATAGAGAATATATCAACAAAATCCGCCATAGGCTCAGGATTGTATGCGCAAGGTCCGCCTGCAAGGACCACGGGATGATCGTCAGTGCGGTCGGCAGAACGCATCGGTATTCCCGCAAGATCAAGCATATTAAGCGCAGTGGTATAGCACAGCTCATATTGCAGCGTGAACGCAACCATATCAAAATCGCCGAGAGCGTCGCCTGACTCATGTGCAAAAAGAGGTATACCTCTTTTTCGCATCTCTTCCTCCATATCGGTCCACGGAGCAAAAACGCGCTCGCACCACACCTTATCCATCTGATTAAGCGCGCCGCACAAAATGCGCATACCCAAATTTGACATACCTATTTCATATGTATCGGGAAAGCAAAAGGCAATCCGCATAGAAACGCTGCTTTTATCCTTGTATACGCTCCCCGGCTCTCCGCCTGTATAGCGACCCGGTTTTCTGATATCTGTTATAAAGCTTTTTATATCTTCTCTCATTTTCAAAGACAGGGGCGGAAATTCTCCGCCCCTTCCCCTTATAAGTTATTACTGTTTATCTTACGATAAGCTTTGTTGTTATCACCGCAGGCAACAGCCAGAACAGCTGGCACAGGGCGATATATACGCTGTACATAGAGTCAAACGCACCGGCAAACAGTGTAACGCCCATTACGGCTACGCTGAGTATAGCGGAAATGACGCCTATGGCAAAGCCTGTTTTCTGAGCACTGATGATCTTATCACAGCTTGACACCGCATTAAGCAGGCTCTTTGCACTGTTTCTTGAAACTATGCCGCCTTCTGCACGGCGTGCATATTTTGTGATCTCCTCAGTATTTTTGTACTTTATAACTCTAAGCGAATATTTGCCTGAGCTTAAGTGACGGTATATCATATTCTCGTCAATATTGGGGTCAAAGGTCTTGACGCAAACACACATACCGCTGGCGGTAAGCTGTTTGAGGATAAACTCGAAATCAGGATCGATAACATAATTAACTATCATTTTAGCCACAAGCTTTCTCTGATAGATCATATACATTACAGAGCAATCCATAGGAATATCATCATGTTCTCCGACAACATCATCGGGAATGATAATACCCAGCCCCAAAAGTGCCTCCGCGCTTCCGAACATAACGCTCTTGTTGTTTACCAAAGCCTCGATATAACCGGAACCTGTTTCAAGTATATCAACATTGTCAGAATGACCTGTTTCCATAGTTGCGACTTCAAACACATCGGAAAGAGGTCCGCCTGTAGAGCTGAACACGCTGGCTGCGTAATAAAGCACCTTGTCTATACGGCAGTTATTATAAAGGCGAACATTTCTTACCTTTACATTGTATGAGGGGAAAACATTTACATCGTCAAAGGATATAACGCCGATACCCGAATACTCCTCTACAGAGCCTTCGCCGATTATAGTTGAGTCGTTTTCATATGCCTGGTAGTTTGCACGGTAAAAAGGATAGCATCCCACAATAACCATTGACGCCGGCAATGCCGCGCTGAGAGCGGCAAACGCTGCGCTTACAGGCGAAACACCGTCCGAATTCTTTATCACAGCTGCATATATTCCCACGGTAGCGGCAAGAGCAATAGAAATTACGATAGCCAGCCCCACATAAGAACGGCTTGAATCACTTGTATTTTTAGTTCTCCAGAAATACCCGTCAACAAAATCGGTCTTCTGAATTTTGATAACGTCTCCATCGTCAAGCGAAGCTGTGTCAAGATCGGCAACAGCTGCATTTTCCATTACGGAATCTCTTGTGGAAAGACGGCGCATTACAAATTTCGGCTTCTTGGACGAAACGATATTAAAGCTGAATATCTCGCGGCGAACGACCATATACTCGTTCACAGCCGTTAAGAACAGTGATATAGCTATAGGGAAATTGTATACCATCGGTTCTGTACCGGGAACGCAGGTATAAGCCATGACAACTGAGGCTGCCGTAGCACATATAAACGCCAGCGAAGGGATCGAATATACAGACGGCCGCATTTTTATAAGATCGCCCAGTCCCCTGCAAAGCTTCGGAAATACAGTTGCGGCTGCAAGGAACAGAAGCTGCAGGTCTGCCATTATGTATACAACCGGATACACTGCCGGATCAAACACACCGGACAGCTGATAATCGATGACAGGCAGATTTTCAAATACCAGCAATACGACGGTAAGAAGTGCTGCCGCTATCATCTTCCAGAACGCCCATCTGTTGCGCTTTCTGTATCTGTCTGCGATCTCGCCGTTTTCGGAAGGATCTGAATATTCGCCTGCGCCGAAGCGCTTTGTTCTGTCTATCCATTCCTCCTGATCTGCCACATAGTCATCTGTGATCTGCGCGGCATTCTCGGCACCTATACTTTTGGCAAGCTCATCCTCCATACCCAGCGCGACCATAAGGTTTATATCATTCTCGTCAAGCTCGTCACTGATGCCCGTATCTGCTACGACCTCGGCAACAAGATTTTCAAAATCCTTTTCCTCGTCGTATTCCTCAGGCTCTTCCTCATATACAGCGTCGTCGTAATACTCCTCGTCACCGATAGGATCGTTGTCGAAAAAGTCGTCTTCCGGCATAATATCGCCGTACATTTCGTCATCCGCGCCGTCCTCAGCGTATTCATCCGGAGCATATGTCTCGTCATACTCTCCCGCTATATCCGAATAGTCCTCGCCCTGATATACGGCAGGGTCAACAGCATCGCCGTCCGGAATATATTCTCCGTACATTTCATCGGGAAGGTATTCCTCACCCTCAAAGCTATCGGGATAAACAGCATCGTCCGGAGCCGCATCGTAATTTTCTTCTATATCAGCGACATATTCATCAGCAACATAATCTCCCGCGTCGTTCATAAGCGCAGCGAACTCCTCGTCGCTGAAGGGCACGGCATCAACATCCGCGACGTCTTCTGCGGGCTTTGCCAGCTTGGATTCTTTCTTTGCAGGATCATTCAGTCTGCTTTCAATGAATTCAGCAGCATTATGACGAGGCTTGGAAGCCTGTGGCTTCGGTACCTCCGGCTTCGGAGCAGACCTCTGCGACAGTCTTGACAGCAGCTCCTTTGCCGTAACATTTTTATTTTCGTTGTTTGAATCAGCCATGATCGAGTATTCCTTTCTCCCGGAATTTCGTTCTGTACTTAATAAGATTATTAACCGCCTGTTCTCTGCATTCTTGCAGCATGGCAAAGTATTACAGATGCAGCCGTTGACACGTTAAGCGAATTTACCTTGCCGTACATAGGTATGGACACAAGAAAATCGCATTTATCTTTTATAGCTCTGCCGATACCCTCGCCCTCGCTGCCGAAAATAATGGCTGCGGGAACGTTGAAATCAGTATCGTAATACGCAGCGCCGCCCGCCTCGGAGGCAAAGATCCACAGCCCTTTTTTCTTAAGGGACTCAACAGTTTGCGAAATATTTGCGACCTTTGCTATAGCCATATGCTCTATAGCTCCGGCAGATGCCTTGGCTACGGTAGGCGTCAGACCCGCGCTGCGGCGTTTGGGGATAATAATTCCGTGAGCACCTGCGCACTCTGCACATCTTATAAGCGCACCCAGATTATGGGGATCTTCTATGCAGTCCGCAATTACAACAAGGGGCTTTTCTCCGCGTTCCTCCGCAATAGCCAGAATCGTATCAACATCGCAGTATTCTTTTTCCGCTGCCATTGCAATAACGCCCTGATGATTTATACCGCCGCACAGCATATCAAGCTTTTCCTGCGCAGTTTCAATAACAGGTATACCGCGCTTTACAGCCTCAGCCACAAGGACGGTTATAGATCCTTCACGGCTTCCGCCCTTTACGAGCAGCTTATCTATGCTGCGCCCGCTGCGAAGCAGCTCGCGCACGGCGTTACGCCCTGCGACGATGCCGGTAGAGTCAGCGCTCTCGCTGCCGTCAGCCCGGGGAGTTTCGGCGTCGGGGCGATGACCGTTTCGATACCCGTCATTCCTGCCGCTGTAAGGACGTGCAGCACTTCCGCTCTGCCCGTTACGGTGAGGACGGTTCGAGGTGCGTTTATTGTTATACTTTTTTTCTTCCATAATACAGGCTTTCCTAAGACCTTCGGCACGCGCCCAATGAGGGCATATATGCCTGAAAAATCAGGGCATAATGTCCGATAGTAATTATTATTCATTTAATTATATCACACATTTTGCGTTTTGTACATATATTTTTGCAAAAAACACCATATGTAGATATTTACAAATTTTATCGCGATTTTTGTATACTGCCGTTTCGCAGAAATGTTT
The DNA here is from genome assembly GCA_964490165.1 of uncultured Lachnospiraceae bacterium. Classification (GTDB taxonomy): domain Bacteria; phylum Bacillota; class Clostridia; order Oscillospirales; family CAG-272; genus Avispirillum. The sequence continues at coordinate 7,595 of CAZBAR010000005.1, forward strand.
TGGCAGCTGCCCGATAAACATACAAACAAAATACAAGCAGCAGATCCTGTCGGCGTTTTTTGAGTACGGCAAGCTCACTCATCTGCCCTCTCAGCTCAAGAAGCGCGAGATCATATGCGAGCATATCACAAACGCCTTTGACTGCGGCCGAGACTACACTGAGCCGGAGGTCAATGATACGATCACGCATTTTCACAACGATTATTGTACCATACGCCGCGAACTGGTTGCAGTCGGATTTCTTGAACGAAAAAACGGGATCTACCGTCGTGTGAAATAACACCTAAAAACAACCGGGAACCAAAAAACGGAACCCTGTCGTTTGCTTTGCGCACAGACAAAAAGCGTCACATCTCAGGAGATGTGACGCTTTACTACATATTATTTCCTATTTCATGCCCATGCAATAGTACTGGGCTTGGGACTGCTGATGATGCACTGCTTAAGAATTGCAACTGCCTTTTCAAGGCCCTCGTCGATACTCATAAGACTGTCTTCATGTTCGATAGACATTACCTTATCGTAGCCTACAAGGCGGAGAGCCGAGCAGATATCGCTCCACCACTTAGCATCGTGACCGTAACCCAGTGCGCGGAATACCCATGCACGGTTGATCTCGTCGCCATAGTGCTTAGTATCAAGCACACCTGTTTTTGCGGTATTGATATCGTCTACCTTGATATCCTTTGCGTGGAAGTGATAAATAGCATCTCCGAGATAGCGGATAGCCGCTACGGGATCTACTCCCTGCCATACAAGGTGAGAGGGGTCGAAGTTTGCGCCGATAACAGGACCGACTGCATCTCTCAGGCGCATAAGTGTTTCGGGATTGTATACGCAGAAGCCGGGATGCATCTCAAATGCAATTTTAGTTACGCCGTGTGCCTCTGCAAAAGCGCCTGTCTCTTTCCAGTAAGGAATGAGCACATCGTTCCACTGATAATCAAGAATAGCAGGAAAATCGTCAGGCCATGCGCAGGTGACCCAGTTGGGTGTCTTATCCTCGGGGCTGCCGCCGGGACAACCGGAGAAGGTTACGATAGTATCGCAACCCACCTTTTCTGCAAGCAGAACTGCATTTTTGAAATCCCTGTCAAAATCCTCAGCGATTTTCTTATCAGGATGCACGGGGTTGCCGTGGCATGCAAGAGCAGCCAGCTCGATATTATACTTCTTAAAAGTGTTTACCCACTCTTCGAACTTCGCCTCGTCGGCAAGAAGCACTTCGGGATCACACTGATCCTTGCCGGGGAAGCCGCCGGCGCCGATCTCAACAGCCTCAACGCCCATAGAAGAGAGCTTATTCAGCGTTTCGTCAAGAGTAAGATCATGGTAAAGATTTGCAAGAACACAAAGCTTCATATTGCCACCATACCTTTCGTTATTACAGATAAATTATTTATTAAGGAAAACTATATCGCCGGTCTCAGCAGACTTGTAAATACCCTCAAGGATCTGAGTTACGCAGTATGCCTGTTCGGGAAGAACGCAGGGATCGGTGTTATTGATAAGAGAATGGATCCACTGATATGCTTCTCTCTCGTGAGGCTCGCCGCCTGCATTGCCGCTGAAGTAGTCAACAGCACCTACGCCGAGGTCGATGTTCTTAATGATCTGTCTGCCGCCCTCAACGCTGTTGAAGCGCAGGCCGTGGATCATGTCAGCGCCGCCCTTTGTACCGCAGATAAGTGTCTGAGCTTCTCTTACCTCAAGGGTGTTCAGTGCCCATGCGGACTCAAGGCTGATAGATGAACCGTCTTCCATTACGACAAAACCGAATGCAGAGTCCTCAACGGTAAACTCGTTGGGATCCCAGTCGCCGCAGGCGTTACCGGTCTCGGTCTGGTAACGGAACTTGTGGTATGATGTACCTACGCAGTATTTGGGCTTGTAGTTATTCATGGTCCAGAGAGTAAGGTCAAGCGCGTGTGTTCCGATATCGATCAGAGGACCGCCGCCCTGCTCGTATTCATTAAGAAATACGCCCCATGTAGGAACGAAACGGCGGCGTACAGCAAATGCCTTTGCATAGTAAATATCGCCGAACTCACCGCGGTCAGCGGCAGCTTTGAGATACAGAGCGTCGTTGCGCTGTCTGTTCTGATAACCGATAGTCAGCTTCTTGCCTGTGCGCTTTGCAGCCTCAAGCATTTTCATAGCCTCAGCGGAGTTGATCGCCATAGGCTTTTCGCACATTACGTGCTTGCCTGCTTCGAGAGCGTCAACAGTAATAAAGCTGTGTGAACGGTTAGGTGTGCACACATGAACAACATCTATAGATTTATCTTCAAGCAGCTTCTTATAATCGGTATACACCTTGGCGTCAGCAGTACCGTACTGTTTGCACGCCTTTTCAGCTTTTTCCTCGATAATATCGCAGAAAGCTACCATTTCGACCTCTGGTACGGATTTCAGACCGGGCAGATGCTTGCCGTTTGCAATTCCGCCGCAGCCGATGATACCTACTCTTACTTTTTCGTTTGCACCGATTGCCATTTTTATTCCTCCGGAATATATAAAAAAATTGATAATATGCGCCTTAGCACTGTATTAATTCTATTTTACAGCCACGGCCTCAGCTTTTCAAGCGAAAAGACGCACTTTTTTTCGGCGTTTTCCATTATCGTAATATTTAACAAAAATTTCCACACGTTTTTGTACACTCTAACACCGTATATTACAACGTAAAAGAGCCTGCGGCAAGCCGCAAGCTCTGTCTGTCTTATTTCTTATCTTTATCGTTGCGGAACACATTAAAGCCTGCAAAGCCTGCTCTGTAGCCGAGTGTGCACACAATAAGCGACGGGATCGTAACCGCCGCATACAGAAGCATATACATTACCGCTGCAGTATCGCTTAGAACGATCACATTGCCGGCAGCGTCTGTCTGCGGAATGATATTTACCAAAATGCCAAGATACATAGCCTCCCAAAATCTTACTACGACATTGAAAAACCATGAAGCCTTCTCAAAAAAAGCGACCTTTCCGAAAGTGCCGATGATCTTAAAAATAAAGCAGAAGCCCGCCAGCACATAGTTTGGAATATTAGCAAGCAAGGAAGCCTTCAAGCCGAAAAGCTCGTTTTTATCCCCTCTGCCGCCGTCATAGCGCACACGCGCCGCGGCGCCGATGTCCCACATGGCGTTATAGTTTATAAACAAAAAGAAAAAAACAGCAAAAAGGCTTGTAAGCAGATCAAGCACTCTGTTGTTTTGACAAGCGGCGGTGAGCATTATGCCCATAAGAGCTGCGCCGAACTGATTCAGCACAAGCTTCTTTACCGCAACACGATACGGGTTTGCTGCGTATAATGCATCATTCATATATAAAAACCTTTCAGTATGCGCCGTATGCGCAGTGTAGTTATTTACCTGTAATATATTTTAGTAGGTTTTTCGAGTTTTTTCAAGGAGGGCGAAAAAAAGTTAACAAAATATCTATAAAATTTACCGGTGTTATGGTAAAATGAATTTATGATATTATAATTTAAGGAGCCGCTGTGTAAAGATCTCATTATAGCGGGATGAAGATAAAGAAGATAAAATGGACATAAACGATCTTTCCGAATTTCCGAAGCATATTCGCGAGTTTGCAGCCTACAAGCTGACAATACAGCAATGCTCTCAAAAAACCGTTACCGAATATCTTTCCGATCTGCGAACCTTTTGCCGCTTTATGCTTGCAAACAAAAAAGGCATTGATAAAAACAGTGAGGATTTTCAAAAAATCGACATATCGGGACTGGAGCTTGATTTTTTCGCCGGCATTACCTCAGGCGATATATACGCTTTTATTATGTACGCCTCAGGCGACAGAGGCAACGGCAGTGCAGCAAAGGCGCGCAAGCTTTCCGCCATAAAAAGCTTTTATAAATTTATGTGTGTTAAGCGCAATTACATAGAGGAAAATCCGGCTGTAAATATAGAGTCACCGAAAAAGAAAAAACAGCTGCCGAAGCACTTATCAGTCGACGAGTGTGTCGATCTGCTGTCAACCGTAAAGAATGATATGAACAACGAATACCGCCTGCGGGATTTTTGCATACTCACCCTGTTTCTCAACTGCGGAATGCGTCTGTCAGAGCTATGCGGTATCAGCCTCGGCGATATTGACCGTGATCTGACATCGCTTCGTGTGCTGGGAAAAGGCGCAAAAGAGAGAGTTATATATCTGAACTCGTCGGCGCGTGCTGCTCTGAATGAGTATCTTCCCATGCGCCTTGCATGGAAAAACGTCGGGGAAAAAGAAAATGCACTGTTTCTGTCGCGTCTCGGCAAGCGTATCAGTACAAAGACCGTGCAGTGGATGGTGAAAAAATATCTCAGCGAAGCTGGACTTGAGTATAAGCACTACTCCACCCACAAGCTGCGCCACACCGCCGCCACCCTTATGTATCAGTCGGGAGACGTTGATATCCGCGTGCTGAAAGATATTCTCGGTCATGAGCAGCTCAATACCACGCAAATATATACCCACGTCAGCAACGAAGGCATGGAACGTGCAATGGAGCATAATCCGCTGGTAAATATTGAGCTGAAAGAAAAAAAGTCTGAGTAAGATGCCTGACTTCTTTTGATCCTCTTTGCAGCTTTGCCGGCGTTAAACCACATCGATGTAACCGCAAAGTTTAATTTTTCAACTGAAATTAAGCTTTGCGGTTATTGTTTTTTTAATTCCGGTGATCTATAATTCTATTGTAACACGTGTTAGAAATAAATACATATGGAGATTATTATGAAATCTATACTGTCAAAAAGATTAGTTGAACTTCGTAAAAAACACGTCTATACACAAGAAGCATTAGCCAATCATATCGGTATTTCTGTTCAGTCTGTTTCAAAATGGGAACGCGGTGAAGGAATGCCGGATATCTCACTGCTGCCGCAAATTGCATCATTTTATTGTACAACAGTAGACTATTTGCTTGCGTCCGATGAAGAAGCTGTAAGAGAATGGTGCAATGGAATTGCAAAGAAATACAACGAGCTTCGCAAAAAAGTGGGCAGCGACGGACTGCCGGACAAGTATTTTCATCTGGAAGAGGGAATAGAGCTTTTGCGCGATGCCGTGAAGCTTCGACCTGATTGCTGGTTTCTTGTGCAGTTGTTAGCATCAGATCTGTGGTGTCTTGCTTCTGAAAAAGAAAACAAGTCGGAGAAAATGCAAATACTTTCTGAAGCAGAATATCATTGCATAAGACTTCTTAATAACTGCAAAGAGGAAAGATGGTGCAGCTGTGTTAAACCGATCTATTGCCTGATATTAAAAGAGGAGGGCAAGCAGGATATGGCTGTTGATATGGCTTATAGTTTGCCCTGTGTTATGGACACAAGCGACTATATCCTGACTATGCTGCTTGACGGAGATCAGCTTGACAGACAACTTTTGATAAGCTTTGAGATCTTCCTGAGGGGACTGTATTGCATTGCTGAACGCATGGTAGAGGCAGGAAGTGACAATAAACCGCTTGTTGAAGACAGTGAGATACAATATAGGCTGTCATACCTTAACAGCTTTTTGCAAGGCTGATAAGGGAGAAAAGCTCTTTTCAGATATGTCATGCTCATTCTTTCTAAACCAATCCGGTAATCAGTATTTATTAAAACAAAAAGGGCTGCGCAAGTTTAAATTTTTACAAGTTCACTTATGCAGCAGTGCTGATAAAAATATAGCAATCTGTTTGTTTGGTATACTTAACAACGGAGAATAAGAAGACAAAATAGAAAAGGGACTGCCTTATTCCGGCAGTTCCTTTTTCTCTCCTATTTATTTTGATAATCTTTTATTTAGTTATAGAAACTTTACCTTACTTCCCGATTCATAAATATATATGTGCTCCGATAGCAGGGCTGACTTTATCCGCCGACATAAGCCATCCCGATCTTAGTGCTTCCGACATAACATATCCCCGAGCATGATATATATTTGATATTGCAAGTCTGCACTGGTATTCATCCTTTGAAAAAACAGTGGGAAGATCTGCTTTTACCGCGTCGGCAATTTTATCATAAAGATTTTTCAACTGTGTTCTTGCCCTCTCCGCCATCACGGATAGCTCCGATGCGGTTGCCTTATCAAACTTTTCAGCCGCTTGCTTTATTTCGTTCATATTAAGAACCAAAATATCGGGAATATACACCTCACCGTTTCTGCGAAGATAGCCATACGCTGCAAGCGCTTTTACCGTTTTCGATCCTTCCGCTACTGCGTTACCAACTGCGAAATTGTAAAGCGTTTCCGCTTCCTCATCGGTCAGATAAAGCGGCGTGCGGTCTGCGATACCGTCAAATTCAAATTTGAACTGATGAAAACCGTAATTGCTTCCATGGTTCCCGACAAAATCAGGCTCCGTGACATCACAGTTTTGATACCCTATCATATCCCAGCTTCCGTTATCGGGACGCTCTGTGAAATCACGGACATGAGGGGTCTTGTAGATAAAATAATCATATGCCAGCATCAGCAAAGACCACTTGGCACTCTCATAATCCTGATAGCTTCCGTAATACTCATATCCCACCGATCTGAATGCAGTATGCAGACGGTCTGTAAAGTTTGTCAGGGCTTTTGTAATATCAGGTGCGGCAGTAAGTTCGGCGATATGTGCCTGTTCCTGTGCGGTGCGGCTTATAATCGGAAACGCAGTCTGATATTTGTTATTCTTTTTCATAAGAAAGGTTTCGCGAGTAAGGTATTCCAGTTCATTTTCCATGTAGGGAAGCGCAACACCAAGCTCCAGAGAAAGCGACTCTGCGTTGGATGGATTTCCGTATACTTCCAGAAAAATGTTTTTATAGAGCTTGTGCTCCATGATGCTGTACGGCTGGTTTTTCTCTCCCGGCTTTGAACAGTTGTTGGTAAATGTTATTTCCTCCGGTTTGTAGCTTCTTACGCCAAATTCTCTTGCCATATTCATGCCCTCTTTCAAAATATTTCTTGCGCGGCACAGTCTCTGTTTTACCGCACTTTCGGAAAGCGAGAAATTCAAAGCTATATTTCGCACACTTTTATGCTCTATATAGTAGGCAAGGACAATATTACGATAATCACTCGCGATAAAAGCCAGCTCTCGCCGGAGCAGTGATAACTGTTCACTGTGAATCATTTTATCAATGATATTCGCATTTTCATCTGAGATTTCATAGTCGCCAATATCGGATGCAGCAAGCGATTCAGCTCTTCTATGTTTTTCATCCGCCCACATAGAGTATCTGTTGCGAGCTATTTTCCACACCCATGCCGAAAAGCTTTCCGGGACGATACCTTTGTTCAAAGACGCAATTATATTCAATGCAATGTCTTGCATTAAATCCTCTGCGCTGTTTACGTTTCCCGTCCTTTTTAGGCAGAAATAGAAAATCTTTTCCAAATAGTTTTCTGTAAATTCTGTCACAAGTTTTTCCGACATGGTAGTCTTTTCGCTCTCTTTCTCACTTTCTTTCACCCATATAGTATGGCAATCTCGAATTTGGTTACATTTTTTGTTGTGCTATGAATTAAAAGTCCCTGTTTTTGATGACAAAATATTAAACGTGCCAAGTACAGGACGGCGAATCAGTAAAACCTTAAACCTCAGAGGTTTCTACATAAATTATATCATATAATTTATAATTTAGGGCGTGTAATTATTATGACGGCGATATTCTTTATTCTAAGTTTGGTAAGTTTTTCTATTTTCGCGGAATTCCCTTCTCTTGTATTTAGCACTGTCTTTTTACACGTAATACTGTGCCTGCATCTCAAACATATTTTTGTATACGCCGTCGGGGAGCGCCATAAGCTCGCTGTGGTTGCCGAACTCACACAGCTCACCGTCTGAGAATACCGCTATCTTGTCTGTAAATCTTGTGGAGGAAAGACGGTGGGAAATATAAATGGCGGTGCGGCCCTTAACAAGCTCGTTGAACTTCTGATATATCTCGTATTCCGCAATGGGGTCAAGAGCGCTGGTCGGCTCGTCAAGAATTATCAGCGGAGGATCTTTGTAAAGCGTACGCGCAATAGCAAGCTTCTGCCCCTCGCCGCCGGACAGCTCAACTCCGTTTTCGTTGAATTCCTTGGAGAGAAATGTGCTGTACCCTTCCGGCAGACTTTCAACTTTTTTAAGAATATCGCTTCTGTCCATGCAGTCAAAAAGCTTATCTTCATCGTATGCGGTGCTCAGCGCAACATTTTCAGCGGCGGTGAAAGCAAATATCTTGAAGTCCTGAAATACTACGCCCAACAGCTCGCTGTACTGTTCGTAGGGTATAGTCTCTACGGGAATTCCGTTAATGAGTATCTCGCCCTCTGTCGGCTCGTAAAGTCGGCATATAAGCTTTACGAGCGTAGTTTTTCCTGCGCCGTTTACACCTACAAGGGACAGGCTTTCTCCCTTCTTTATCTTCATGGAAATGTTTTTCAGTATCATTCTGTCCGTGTTCGGGTACTTAAAGGACACATTTCTGAATTCAAGCTCCACATTGCCGAAATCTTTCTTCAGGTGCTTGTTCATATGTCTTTCTCCTGCCGTCTCTGACATCTCAATGCAGTATCTCAGATCGTTTGCAAACTCACCGGTCTTTCTGAGGTTTGAAAAAGCTGAAACTATTCCCTGCAAACAGCCTGTAAAGCTGTTAATACCCGTCATGTACATGGAAAAGTCACCGATAAGCATACCTGTGAAAACCACCTTGTAGGCAAGAATAAGATATATAAGGCATTCCTGCGCGGTGACTGCGATATTTACGAGAGTTTCTGTTGCAGCACGGTCTCTCAGCTGAAACTTATTTTGGTGCATATCCTCCTTGCACGCCGCCATACGCTTATCCATTGCCCAGTCCTGCAAATTGTTTACGCGTACTTCTTTACCGTATTCAACACTGTTGATTATACGGTTTAAGTAGCCTTGCTTTCGTCCAAGCCTTGCAAATATTTCACGGTACTTTGTATCTATCTTACGGTTGCGCTTTTCGGCAATAAGCCTGACAAGAACCACGGCGGCTATCATTACAAGAATGATCGGCTGTAGACTGACGATTATCGCCGCAAGACCCACCAATGTGACTATCGACGAAATAAGGGAGAACAGATTGTTTATTATTTCAAAAAACAGATCCTGACTGCCGGCTTTCTGAATAAAGTCCTTCATTCTTGGTTGTTCAAGCTGAGAATAAGGTATTTTCATGACCGATCTGCCCAGTATCTTCTTAGTCTCGTACACTGTCTTTTTTGTCTGCCTGTCAAGCACAATGCCGAGAAAATTGTTTAAGAGAGCAATTACAAGCAGTGCACCTGCATAGCCTGCCGCATACAAAAGCAGCTTTTTTATATCTCTGCCGACTTCTATCTCGTTAAGAATGAGACGTAGGGAAATAAGGGGCAGGAACGAGGAGAATATGCCCATAAGCAGCATGGGTATTTTAATAAAGTAAAACGCCTTGTTTGCCTTCCACGATATACCCAGTATGAATACGCAGTTTTTTATTTCTGTTTTCAGTGCGGAAAAACATCTTTTTTTCATACGGCCTCTCCTTCTCTGTAATACTCAGCTTGCTTGTTAAACATTTCGCAGTAAACGCCGCCGAGGTTCATCAACTCATCGTGCGTACCTTTTTCAACCACCTCACCGCGAGCAAACACCGCAATTCGGTCGCAAAAGCGAGCTGACGCCAGTCGGTGAGAGATATACAGTGCGGTCTTCTCTCCGATAATATTGTCAAATCGGTGATACAGTTCATTTTCGGCTATGGGGTCAAGGGCAGCGGTAGGCTCATCCATAATAGATATGTTGCCGTCCTTATATAACGCTCTTGCTGATGCAAGCTTTTGCCCCTCGCCGCCGGAGAACTCTATGCCCTCCTCATCAAACTCTCTGCCTACCGTTGTGTCAATACCCCTCGGTAGCGCCGCAATCTTATCACCCAGTCCGCACTGCTCTATACAGTACATAAGCCGCTCATTATCAACCTCGCGGTTTAAGGTAACGTTTTCCCATGCGGCGAATGAAAACAGCTTGAAGTCCTGAAAAACCACGGACAGAATCTCCATATAGTCCTTGTACTTTATGTCCCTTATGTTTATTCCGTCGCACAGTATCTCGCCCTCTGTGGGCTCATACAATCGGCAAAGCAGCTTTATCAGCGTTGTCTTTCCTGCACCATTGTAGCCTACTATGGCAAGGCGCTTTCCGCCCTCTATCTTCAAAGATATATCTTTCAGCACATAGCTTTCGGTGTTGGGATATCTGAACGATACATTTACAAATTCGATGGCAGGATGCTCACTGATAACAGGGCTTATTTCAGGATCGGTCTTTGTATATGTGGGTATGGTCGCCTTCTTATATTCTCCGTATTCCTCTATGCGCTTCAGTGCATAACCGTCATGAATAAAGGACTGCACCACCGCGTTGAATGAGGATGTGAAGTTAGATATAGCGCCAACATAAACGCTGAAAGAGCCTATTGTAATGCTGCCGCCTATTGCGCGGACTGCGCAGTAAACATATGTGGCAAAGGTCTCGGCAAAGGACAGCAGTGATTCTGAGACATTCAGCGGCAGGTGCTTTTTTTGCCGCTTCAGATCTTCTTTCATAAAGTCGCCCGTGGTCTTGTCGTACTTCTCATGCAGCCATCGCTCTGCCTGATTTATTCTCGTCTCCTTCGCCCAGTCGAAGCCGATCATTGTGCCATAAAGATATGTCTGCATTCTGTTAAAGCGCGCGGTTTTCGGCTCAAACTCATAGTTTATCTTCTCGCGTCTCTTTGATATAAGCGCATTTGCTCCGATAATGGCGAGAAGCAATACAATAAGCAAGGGATGCAGCGATGCGATTATATACGTATAACCTGCAAGGCGCAATATATTTGTTATTGTAGTCGCAATAATTTGAAAAATAAAATTGTACGGATGAATATTAGGGTACATTCTCTGAAATTCATTTCTTATCGCATCGTTTTCAAGACACTTATAGTCCATTAGAAGAAAACCCCACATATACCGTACAGCGGTTTTCAAATCACATGAATTAACTATATATGCAAAACCGTAATGCCGCAGTATATTCAACATTTTGCAGGCAATGAAAGCTCCGATATATATCAGAGTGTACTTCAATACATTCTCCCATGATCTGCCGCCCACCAATTCGTCAATTATGAACTTCGGAAGTATGAGCATTAAAAACGGTTCGACTGAATCGAAAAGAATGTTGAATGCTCCTGCAAAAAATATGCCGCGGCTTGTGCTCCACGAAAAGCGGAACATAAATCCGATTTTTTTTAATACTTGTTTCATATAATCTCCGTTTGTAAAACAAGGGACAGATCACACCGTCCCTTGCTTCAGAATTTGTATAGCGTTTACTCCTTTACGCTCATCCAGCAGCCCTCGGCGCCTAAAACTCCTTTCGGCGGTGTGAGTATACCTCTTTCAATAAGCGCCCCTGCCAATGTATCAATCACTGGCATACCTGCTAACTGCAGTGCAAATCTCCATTCCGGCAGTATATGCTCAGGCAAAGCCTTTTTGAAAATGGGAGCAAGCTTCTTTGCAGCAGCATCTGCCTCTGCCTCGAAATGGCCTTTGCTCAGCTGATCTGAAATATTGTACAGATCTTTGTCGTCCTCTGATCTGTTGACAAGTATCTTCGTATACAGCATATCGCCGTCTCTGTAAATATATCCGCTTTCTATCGCTTTTGCCGCGTGCTCCTTCGCGTTCTCGCTCATAACATTGACGCTCAGACCGTGTATTGCCTGCAATGCAAGCTGAAGTACAGGATCATTTCCTATGTCATGCGCACAGTAGAAATGGGCGTTTATTCTGCTGTTGTGTATATTTACCGCATGGACCTCAGAATATCCGCAGATATTTTTAGCCGATGTCCCGTCGCATCCGCCGCCCCAACGCCTGCCATCATACTCATAACCGAATACACTGAAGGGACGGGCCTCGCGCTCGCCTGCATCCTTGAAATATTTTTCCTCCAGTATTTTCTCTGCATTATATGAGAATGCATTGGACAAACTATGCAGCTGCTGCCAAAGAATAAGATTCAGGTCAATTTTCCTGTTCAGATAAGGGAACGCAAGATAGTCGTCTTTTTTCTTATCTATAAAATCAGCGACTGCGTCGCAGATACCCGGTACCTGCTCTTCAAAAACAGACTGGGCGTTTTGAATATCCTCCTTGTCAAGAAAAACAAAGTTTATAATATACTTTCCGCCTTCAGTACGTCTGAGAAGTCCGTAGCTGCCGTTTTTACCGTTTCTGAGTATCTCCAGCTCCTCCTCAACATACACAGTGGGCACATTAAGCTCAGCCGCTATTTCAGATGCGCTCATAGCCTTTTTCCGGCACAGCCACACTATGTGCTTAGAAAGCTGTCTTTGTGCGACATCTCTGGGGTCGCCCCATGTGGGATCTCCGGTTCCCCAAATTGTAAATTCGATATTATCAAGCGCAACAGGCTTGTTTGCTGCTTCTTTCATTTCATCTACCTCACTTTTGATTTTTTCTCTTGCAGAAAATAATCTCTGTCTTACCGCCGTCTCACTTATGTTCTGAAGCCGTGCTATTTCTGCTGTAGACAATCCGTCGATATAATACTGTATCATCACTTCGCGGTATGCACGGGTAAGGAAAGCTATCTGACGGTATACCGCTGCCAGCTGCTCACCGTCATCGTCAGTCTCTTCCTCCTCTGCGATGTACGGCAGTACATCTTCGGGAGAGCCTTCATATGCAGTCTCCGAGCGTCTGCGTCTGTTCTCAGAAAAGTCGGCATACACATTGCGTGCAATACGCCATATAAACGAATACGGATCTTCTACTGTACCGTCTTTTTTTGCATTTGCGGTTTTAACAACTGCGAATACGATATCCGAACACAGCTCTTCCGCTTCGTAGCTGCTGCTGCACCGCACATAGCAAAAACCGAAGAGCTTATCCAACAGTTCGCGGTCGATCATTTTCACAAGTTCAGATCTGTTCATACTTAAATTGTACCTTTCAAAGCCATTGATCAATGCTTTCACTTATACAGTCTCCCTGATGGAAAAAATGTTAGGTGAGTTTTTTAATATTTTATCATAATTTTTCGGTTTTGTGTAAAAAGCTGCAAAAAATACAAAAAACGTGCACTTGGTGAACCAAATGCACGTTTCGGTGAACGAAATGCAAATTATTCAATTAAAAGTATCTCTTCAGACCGGAACCGGAATTGTCTTCCTTACGCTCTTTATTTTTGAGCATACCGAGCAGCTCGTCAAGCTCTGCATCGGATATATCTGATGCGTCATCCTCTTTCTCTTTCTCTGCAGGCTCTTCCTTCTTTACCTCAGGCTTTGCTGAAAAATAAGAGGGAGTAACCTTTTTCTCGGGAACAGGAGCGGGAGCGAGATTTTCATTCTCGTTTTCAAAGCCGGTAGCAATGATGGTGACCTTCATTGAGTCTTCCATATCGGGATCAAATGCAACACCCCAGATAACGGTAGCATCCTCGTGAGCCTCGTTTGCTATCATAGAGCAAGCGATATCGATATCCTCCATGCTGATATCGGGAGATGCGGTAATGTTACCGAGAATACCGCGGGCACCGCTGATAGAAGTCTCGAGCAGAGGGCTGGAAATAGCAGCCTTTGCAGCAAGCTCTGCCTTCTCCTTGCCGCTTGCAGCGCCGACGCCCATGTGTGCGTAGCCTGCATCCTGCATAACAGAGGTTACGTCTGCAAAGTCAAGGTTTATGTATCCGGGAACATTGATAAGCTCTGAAATAGACTGTACGCCGTGGCTGAGCACATCGTCTGCTATCTCAAAAGCATTTATCATAGTAATAGGCTTATCTGAAACCTGCTTAAGTCTTTCGTTGGGGATTATAACGAGAGAGTCAACGTACTGGCTGAGAGAGGCGATGCCTGCTTCTGCCTGTACCTTTCTCTTTTTACCCTCAAAAGCAAAAGGCTTTGTTACGATACCTACGGTAAGCATACCCATCTCTTTTGCAACGCGTGCAACAATGGGAGCCGCGCCGGTACCTGTACCGCCGCCCATACCGGTAGTGATGAACACCATATCAGCGCCTGCAAGAGATGTCTTGATCTCCTCAATGCTCTCTTCGGCAGCCTTTGCGCCTACCTCAGGGTTGGAGCCTGCGCCGTGACCCTTGGTAACCTTATCGCCGATCGGTATTTTATGAGTTGCAGCAGACTTCTGAAGCGCCTGCTTATCAGTATTGATAGCTATAAAATCAACGCCGCGAACATTTGATGAGATCATTCTGTTGACAGCGTTGTTTCCGCCGCCGCCTACACCTACAACCTTAATATTTACGCCGCTTTCAAATTCTTCGTCAAGCTCAAAAGGCATTTTTTCAATTCCTCCGTATTCAAAAATCCATGTTTTATCAAAATCATGATGTATCAACCGTCAAAGATATGTAATCGGCAGATACAAATTACTATACACATATATAATATACTGTTACCGCGTTTTTTTCAAGATGTTTTAAGAATTTTTTTGTGTTATATTTTATTTTTTTGCAAAAAATCACGTTTTTCAGCCGAATTTCGATGTTTTCGACTGTTTTAGACAATTGTAAAATTATATTTCTTTATGCAATTGACTAAGCGCGGCTATCAGTCAAATTCGAGCGTATTATCTACAACAACACTGGTTTTGGAAAGGTCGGACAGGTCGATACGTGCTTTGTCGTCAGAATTAAACATATCGTCCTTCAGAACCGACTTGGCTATTCGCAGCTTTGTCTCAATATTTTCAGCTTCACCGAGTATCATAAGATACTTATTATCGCAAACAAGCTGAACGTCATATTTGCTGCGCAGATCAATAACGCTTATACGCTCACCCAGCTCTGATTCTGCCACTGCACTTACCGTATCGTAAATATAGCTGTCGTTTTTCAGTATGGCAAATACTGCCCTGTCACCTGCTACCGCATTTTGCACAGCAGGAAGCTTCAGCAGCACAAGTCCGCGTTTTTCTGCCTCCTCCGCACTCATAGAAAACAGCACTCGCATAGATTTTGATATACCTCTGTACTCACCGTAGAAATCCGCGTAGTAGCAGCAAGGCTCCTCGGTTACATTAAAGACTATAGTTGAGGGTACCGTTCTCTGCACATCAACATCTGTTATCTGCGGAAGTCTGTGTGATATGAGGGATGTTACAACGCTTGAGCGGAAGGAATACAAATGATCGCCTTCCATTATTCCCGACGCTGCCACTATTTCGTCTGAGCTGTAGCTGTTGCTGCCGTCTCCGCTGATATCGGATATAACAAACAGCAGTCTGTATACCGCAAAGCACATAGCGGCAAAAACCGCCAGTATCAGAACAAATGAAACGAAGGCATCCCGCATTTTGCGAAAGCGTCTCGCGCGGCGAGCGCGCTCCATCGCTTCTGCGTGTGCCGCTTCCTCCCGCTGCCTGTCCGCAACGGTCTGCTCAGGAGTTTTGCGCCGAGGTGCGCCCTGACTTTCCCGTCGTGCGTCTCCCTGCACCGTCGCCCGCGGCGGCGCATACGGTGCACCCTTTTTCGGGGGCTGTCCTCCGG
Source organism: uncultured Lachnospiraceae bacterium (assembly GCA_964490165.1). GTDB lineage: Bacteria > Bacillota > Clostridia > Oscillospirales > CAG-272 > Avispirillum. Next base: position 23,153 of record CAZBAR010000005.1, read on the forward strand.
CAGGCGCGGCGGGGCGTCCTGTCGGACGCTGCGGACGCTGCGCGCGCTCCGCAGGATCTTGCCATCTGCCTGCAGCAGTGTTTGTACTTTTGCGGAAATTATCGTAATAATTTCTTCCGGGAGCCGCCGTTTTAGCTGCCCCTGCATTTTTTCTCATGGGGCTCGGTGCAGACAGCGGTGTCGGCGCAGCTGCTGTGTTTTGCTGATTTGCCTCCAAAAGCTTTTGCATCCGTTCTGCATAATAGTCGCTTATAGACTTGCCCACGCCGATCACCTCCTGTACTTTTTACTTCTTACTTCTGATTACTTCTAAGATCTGTTTTTTGTTTTCACAAGACGCACAAGGTCTGTGTATATATCGCGGTTTGCGTTTGGCGCACCGAAGGATGTTATCTTCTTCTCCATATCCGCACGTTCTGCGCTGTTTGTCATAAGTCTTTCAACTGTTTTGCAAAGCTCATCGCCGAGCCCCTCGCCCTCGCGGATAACGACGGCTGCTCCCGCGTCTGCAAGCACCGCCGCGTTCTTATACTGCTGGTCGTCTGTTACGTTAGGCGACGGAATGAAAATGCTGCATTTGCCGCCCAATGCCAGCTCCGATATTGTCATAGCGCCTGCACGGGCGATCACAATGTCAGCAGCAGCCATTCTTTCGGGCATATCGTAGATATATTCAAGCAGCTCAAGGTTGGAATACTTATCAAGTCCTCGGTCTCTGAACCAGCCGCGCGCTATATCCTTTTCAATAGCGCCGCTTGCATGAGTATGATACACGCCGTCTTTTCCGCCGGTTACGCGTGACATCACCTCAAAAACCGCCTCGTTTACCTTCTCCGCGCCCATACTGCCGCCAAAGGACAGCACTACGCACGATGCGTCGTCAGGTATGCCCAGCTTTTTTCTCGCCTCGGACTTTGAGACGCCGGAAAGCTTGCCGCGCCACGGGCATCCAACGGTCATAAGCTTATCCTTGCAATCAAGTCCTGCGCCCGCCGCCTCAAAATTGAGATATATCCGGTCAACTGCGCCTGACAGCATACGGACTGCCATACCGGGAACGGCATTTGACTCGTGCAGCGCGGTAGGTATTCCCATTTTAGCGGCTGCCTTTACCACAGGCCAGCTTACATATCCGCCGGTGCCCACAACAAGGTCAGGCTTGAATTCTTTAATTATCTTCTTCGCCTTGGACGGTGATGTTAGCGCCAGCCACGCAGCCTTAATATTCTTAGGTGACAGGCTGCGGCGAAGCCCCATAACGTCCACATGATACAGCTTATAGCCTGCCGCAGGGACAAGCTTGTTTTCAATGCCGCGCGGCGTGCCTACAAAAGCTATCTCGCAAGCAGGATCGTTTTCCTTTATCGTATCGGCTATGGCAAGCGCGGGATTTACGTGTCCGCCCGTACCGCCGCCGGTCATAAGAACTCTCATTGAATTTCAGCCTTTCCGGTTAGTTAATTATTTATTCTTCTGAAACGAATGCTTTGATATTGACAAAAGTATACCCATTTCGCACATCAGGAGTATCAGCGACGAACCGCCGTATGAGAAAAACGGCAGCGCTATACCCGTATTGGGAATAAGGTCGGTAACAACAAGGATGTTAAGCATCGCCTGTACGCCGACCTGACAGGTAATACCGAAGGCTACAAGTGACGAAAACATATCAGGCGCACGCTTTGCAATAGTCATACCGCGCCAAACGAAAAAGCCGTACAGTGCAATAAGGATTATCGCACCGACATAACCCATTTCTTCGCACCAGATCGTAAATATAAAGTCGTTTTGCGCCTCTGACACATAGTTGTATTTAAGATTTGATTCGCCGAGACCTGCGCCGAGAAGTCCTCCGCTTCCGATAGCATAAAGTCCCTGCGTAGTCTGCCACGCCTCTTTCAGCACATCGGCGTTCTCATCCGCATGGGTAAGTATTCGCTTAAGGGCGTATTCGTTTGTGAGAAGGTAGACACCTCCGGCAAGACCGCCGGGAATTGCGTAATACAAAGCCATTTGATACAGCTTTGCACCGCCGAGAAATATTACGATAAGCGCAAGGAGCGCAATGATTACAGTACCTGACAAATGCTTTTCCAAAAGCACCATGCCGCAAAATACAGCCATTATGATGCCCGGCATAATTATCGTAATAAACAAACGCTTTCTCTTATTTGTACATCGCGCCGCTTCTTCAGCGTGCCGGTCTATATACCACGCAAGTGTCATAACAACAGCGAGCTTGGCTATCTCCGAAGGCTGAACGGATACTCCGCCTACATATATCCACCGTTTTGCAACACCCTGAGCAGTACCCATTACAAGCACGAGCGCAAGCAGCAGGATCGATACTACAGCGACCTCCGGTGTGAACTTTTTGTATATCTGATAAGGAAGCGACGCAAGAATAGTCATACACACGCCGCCCGCCGCAAGCCACAAAAGCTGACGGCGAATATAATAAGTAGCATCGCCCTTGCCTGTTATAGCGTTGGGATAGCTTGCACTGAATACCATTATTGTACCGAGGCAAAGCAGAAGAAGGATAGCGACCAGCATAGGTCGGTCAACGCCGTGACGAACACGCTGTACTCCTGCTTCCCACTGCACATCGCGCTGCCTTTCAGCAACGGCAGTGCTCTCGCGCTTTGTAAGAGCGCCTCCCCTTGACTTCGGTCTTCCCGAGCTGAGCTGCCTTGTCCGGAGTCCGCCGTAGGGCTTACGTTCAGACGGAAGATTTTGCCCGGACCGAATCCCTGCACCGTAGCGCCCGGAAGCATTTCTGTTCTTTTCATTACCCGCCATTGGTCACGCACTCCTTTCTGCCGAGCATATCTGCCTTTACAGTCCGAACCACGCGATAACGCAGAACAAAGCTGTTACAAGACTGAACACAAAAACTATTTTTATCTCGCTCCACCCGCATTTTTCAAAATGGTGATGAATAGGCGCCATTTTGAATATACGCTTTCCTCCGCTGAGCTTAAAGTATACTACCTGCAAAATATCAGATGCAGTCTCGCAGATATATACAATACCGCAAACAACAACGATAAGCGGATTGTTTATTAAAAATGCAGCGCCTACTACCAGACCGCCGAGGAACAGCGAGCCTGTGTCACCCATAAATACTCTTGCCGGATAGAAGTTATACACCAAAAAGCCTGCGGTACTGCCGAGCATTATTGCGGAAAGGACAGCCAGAGAAGGAACGGTGCCGTCAAACGCGAAGAACGCGGCAGCTCCGAAAAACAAAGCCACAACGAGAGTTACTGATGAGGCAAGACCGTCTATGCCGTCCGTAAGGTTTACGCTGTTCATCATTCCGGCGAGAAGCAGCAGAGCTATTATGTAGTAGAAAATACCGAAATCTATACTTACGCCTGCAAAGGGAATATAGAGCTCTGTTGTGAGAGATCCGAACAAAAACATACCCAAAAGGTAAAGAGCCGATATAATAAGCTGCAAAAGAAACTTCTGAGCGGCAGTAAGTCCCTCATTTTGTTTTTTCTTGAGCTTTGCTCTGTCATCTATCATTCCGATAAGTCCCGATGCCGTAGCCATAGCTATCGTCATTATAAGGGGAGAGACAGCCTCAAAGCCCTCTTTCAGTGCGATAATGCCGCAAAAGGCGCCGCCGCAAACAAGAGACGCTATAATAAAAGCGATGCCGCCCATTGTAGGCGTGCCCTCTTTGCTTTTATGCCAGCGCGGACCTATTTCAAGTATGCGCTGTCCCATTTTATGACTGGCAAGCACAGGAATCAGAAAATGCGAAATGATCACTGTTACTAAAAAGGTAGCCAGCGCCGCAGCGCAGTACATTACAGGATAAGTCATAAAAATTACCATGCCTTCCTTTGCATTTGTGCACTCAGACACAAATGGGGCGTGAAAAAGTATATTTACGATACATCATCCCGTATTTTTCACGCTGTCTCCGTTTGATTTTAGTCATCTGCATAAACTTATATGTATTCATTTAATTATATCACGCTTTCCTCTCCGGGTCAACACTTATATGAAATTATAAGCATTTTTTGACATATTAGTCATTTGTCTTATATAGTCCAAGTGCCTCTTTCAGAACCTCACGCTCGTCGAAATGAGTCTTTGCGTTTTTACCCGTCTCCCACGTTTCATGCCCCTTACCGAGCAAGAGTATTATGTCTCCCTCTACCGCCTCTTTTACGGCATAAAATATGGCGTCGCGGCGCGACGTGATGACAGTGCATTTTTCCTTATGCTTCTCTGCTATACCTGCGACTATATCATCAATTATTTTTTGCCGGTCTTCCCCTCTGGGATTATCTGAGGTTATTATAACACGGTCGGCAAGACGTGACGCAATGTCCCCCATAAGCGGACGCTTTTCCCTGTCTCTGTCACCTCCGCAGCCAAACAGAACGACCAGTCTGCCGTCTTTATTCGAAAAGCAGGACAGCGCAGCCTCAACCGCTCTCGGAGTATGTGCGTAATCTATATAAACGTCAAAACCGTATATTTCATGCTGCACCGCACGTTCCATTCTGCCGCATATGCTCTCCACGGACTCAATACCGCGCTGCACCGCCTGCACTGACGTCCCCGCTTCAAGAGCAGCGATGGCGGAAAGCATTGTGTTGTACAGGGTAAAACCGCCGCCTACCGGGGTCCTGATCGGTATTTTCGCACCGCCGTAATTCAGAATGTAGGAGCAGCCGCATGACAGCTCAACATTTTCTGCCATATCAGAAGCCGCATATATGCCTTCAAGTCTTCTTCCGTACGGATCGTCGCCGTTTATTATGCTTTTTCTACACCTGCCGAACAATGTCGATTTCACATTGAAATAAGTTTCCATATCCCCGTGACAGTCCAGATGCTCCGGTGAAAGGTTTGTAAATATTCCCGCCTCGAAATCTATAGGCGCTACTTTTTTTTGCAAAAGAGAATGACTGGAGACCTCCATTACAACATCGTCAACACCCATGTCCTCCATTTTTTTGAGCACTCCGTAAAGATATTTCGGATCAGGCGTTGTCATTGATGCGGGGACATCGGTAAGCTCTGCCCCTCGTGATTCTATATCCGTGCCCATAGCGCTGCATCCGAGAGTGCCGACAATGCCCACCCTTCTGCCGTCTGCCTCAAGTATGCTTTTCAGAAACATCGCCGTTGACGTCTTGCCGTTTGTACCCGTTATGCCGAATACCCGCATAGACCTTGCAGGGCGGCGGTAAAAGTTGTTCCATATGACTGCCGCCGCAATGCGCGTATCAGAGACAGTGATGCACAGCATCCCGCATTCTATGCTGTGGGAGGCAACACACGCCACAGCACCGTTAGCCTTTGCCTCCGAAATAAAATCTTCACCGCAAAAGCGGGTGCCGTCAAGACATATGAACAGACTGTTTTTTTCGCACTCCCTTGAATCTGTAGTCGGCGTGCTGATCTCTATATCATCAGCAAATTCTCCGCCCCCTGAGTATTCCAGTCCGTCTAAAAGCTCCGATAAATACATAAAAGCCCTCCGAAAGTTAATATCTTTGAACTTCCGAAGGGCTTTGCCCTTTTATTTTTGTCCGTCAGTCGTCTGAAAGATTTGATGTTACACGCATCGAGATCTGAACTACAGTACCCTCGGGTACCATCTCGCCTGCGGCCACAGATTGTGTTGCAACTGTAGCGTCGCTTGACTGCGTAGTACCGACAATACTTACATTAAGCCCTGCATTAGTCAGCAACCTGTTTGCCGCCTCCGCGCTCTTACCTGTTACATCGGGAACCTCAACGGTATCCGTAGGTGCGGCAGAGCCTGTATACAGTATGATCTTTCCGCCATCCTTGGAAATAGTAGAGCCTGCCTGCGGAACCTGATTTGTAATGGTATCTCCGTTTCCTATTACCATTGCACGAAGTCCCTTGTTGGCAACATCGATCTTTGCAGAGTCAACGTCAAGTCCGATATAGCTGCGTATGCTGATCTCAACAGAATTAAGCTCTTCATCAGTATACTGCGGTTCATATCCCAGATAAGGCAGAACATTTGCCAGAAACGCCGAAACATAGGGAGCTGCAACTACACTTCCGTATACGCTGCCGCCCATAGGCTCGTCAACGAGAATTATAACTGCGATCTCAGGATCATCGGCAGGTGCAAAGGCAATACAGGATCCGACTCTGAGGGAGGTCTGACCGCTGGCGTCCTTTGTATCTATTTTTTCCGACGTACCTGTTTTTGCTGCGACCTTATATCCCATAACTCTTGCATTCTTCGCACCGCCGTCAGTTGCAACGCCCTCTTCAAGGATATCGGCGATCTGCTTGCAGATATCTGAGCTTACCACCTGTCTTTTGATATCAGTCTCGTAGCTCTGTACAAGATTGCCTTCAGAGTCACGCACCTCCTTCAAAAGATGAGGGGTTACAAGATTACCGCCGTTTGCAATTGAAGATATTGCACAAAGCTGCTGAATAGGCGTGGTCTTATATGTCTGACCGAAGGAGTAGACCGCGAGGGAAACATTTGAAAAGTCCTCGTAGCTGTGATAGTAGGTCTTTGCCTCGCCCGGAAGGTCAACTCCGGTAATATCACCGTAGCCGAAATCGAGAAAATAGTTGTAAAACTTTTCGCGCCCAAGTCTGAATGCCGCCTTCATCAAGGTCGGGTTGCAGGACTGCTGAAGTCCCCTGCGGTATGATACAGTGCCGTGACCCGTTGTCTTATGACAGTGTATCGGGCGGGGATATCCGTCTATTTTCAAAGCGCCCGTGCAGGTAAAGCTGTCTGTTTCTTTTACAACGCCCTCGGAAAACACCATAGCAGTAGTAATTATCTTCGAGGTCGATCCGGGCTCATACAGCTCGGTTATTGCTTTATTCTTCCACATCTCATACAGCAGTTCAAAGAATTTGTCACTGTATGCCTGTTTATAAAGCTCGTCGTGATTTTCACGAAGGAAAGCGGCTGCGCCCGCAGCAAATTCCTCGCTGTCCTCTGCAATATTTTTATTGTCAGCCTTAAACTTCTTCTCTGCAAGCTTTTTCGTGTCCGCTTCTCTTTCTTCTGAAGCGGCATATTCCTGAAGCTTTGCTTCGGACAGATCATCAAGCTGATAAGGATCGTTGCAGTCAAAGGACGGCGCTGTTGCCATACCAACTATCTCGCCTGTATTTACATTCATAGCAATACCGGTAGCTCTGTTAGCCGCCTGATTTTCTCTGAGTGTAGCCTCTACCTGATTTTCCAGCTCATATTGAATATACGTATCAATACCGGTTACTATGCTCATACCGTTTTCGGCGTCAACATAGGTCTCATATTTGTAGTCCATATCGTTGGACAGTGCGTCCTGCGCCGTAACATATCTGCCGCCGGTGCCCTCAAGGATATTGTTGTAATATGCCTCAAGTCCGTACACACCGACGCCGTCGCTGTTTGTAAAGCCCAGCACATGGCTGGCAAGATCTCCGTACGGATAGTATCTTATAGCGCCGGCTCTGAGATATATCTGTGTATTAAGCTCGTTTTCCTCAATAAAAACTCTTATCTTTTCTGCGTTTTCCTCGCTTATCTCGTCAGCGATCTCCTCGTATCTGCGTCCCTTTTTCGCCGCCTTTTTCATAACGTCGTCGTAGTCGACGCCCAGAGTATCTGCCATAAAGCGTGAGATAAGCTCATCCATTTTTACATTCTGATACGTTTTTCCGTCGGATGATGTCCAGGTGTACACCGTTTTTACCTTATCACTCTCGCCATCCACGCTTTTGGCGGTCTCCGCCTCCTCCATCGCATCGATTATGTCCTGCGGAGATATAAAGCACAGGTAGACAGTCGCGTTAGTTGCCAAAATATTGTTGTTTGTATCATAAAGCGTTCCGCGTTCGGGATTGACCTTTGTTTCTACGGTTATTTCGTTCATAACCTTTTCTTTGTAATAATCATAGCTGTATACCTGCAAATACGCAAGGCGCGCGGCTATTGCAACGGCGACTGCGGCAAAAAATGCAAGTATCAGATTTGATCTGAACGAGGTCTGCCGGGATATTCTTTTTCGCTTTTGCTGTTGTGCCATTTTGTCTGACCCATACTTTCTTTGTTTTTACTTTATGTCTTCAATGTTCGTCCCTTTGATATTATGACAAAGCGGACTCAATTATGTTAATAGCTTAAAAGGGAGAGTCTTTCGATCCTCTCCCCTTGTAAAGCCTCATACTTAATCAATATAGTCAAGCAGTTTGTCCCAGTTGGAGGATACAGCCGACATCAGTGTTGAAAATACGCCGTAATCCTCATTCTTTTCATCGTCACCGATAACGACCACACGCTCTCCGTCGCCTACGGTAATATATTTTGACTGGACCTGATTGCTTTTTACCATTCCGATTTCCTCGGTAGCAGTTTGCTCAATGGCGCGGATATCGTTTTTTAGGTCTATATCCAAAGCCAGCTGCTGTATCTGCTCGTTAAGCTCACCCTTTTGAGCTTCAAGCTGGGATATCTCACGCTTGAATTCGCTTATCTGAGCAAATGAGAATATGATCATCATAACTACTACGGCACAGAGCACTATAGCAATTATAATACCCTTGGAAACAGAGGGAGTCTCTACCTTGACCTCGTCTGCAACGGGATTTTTGAAGCTATCCTTAACATATTTGAACCACGCTGCGCTGAAGGGCTTTGGTCTGCGTGCAGCCGCACGCTGGTATGCCGCAGCATATGCGCCCGATGCAAAAGGAGTTGATACCTCATCTGCCGCGCAACGGCGTTTTGCCTGAGATATTGTATCCGAAGTGCTTTTCGCGCCACGGTGCGCTGCATTTACCTTATTGATCTTTACCGTATCAGCCGCCTTAGCTTTGGCGGGTGCGGTAGCGTATGCATATGTTGCAGTTTTTTCAAAAGGATCGGAAATACGGCGCGCCGCTCCGGCTGCCGCACTTTGCTGACGGGGAATCGACACCGTGCGTGCATCTGCTGTTTTGCCCGCCGCCGCGGCTCCTCTGCCGTCAAACTTGACTTGAAGTCTGGCACACAGCGGATTATTTGCAGCAGTATTCATATTTACTTTTGCATTTGACACGTCAGTCACCCCTTTCGCTGTCATTTCGACAGCATGATTTTTTATAGTAATAATAGTATTAAAGTTTTTCGCAAACACGAAGCTTTGCGCTTCTCGCTCTCGGATTTAACGAAAGCTCTTCATCGGAAGGAAGCATAGGCTTTCTCGTTATGAGCTTTATCTGCGGCTTTTTACCGCACACGCACACAGGAAAATCAGAGGGACACGTGCAGGGATTTTCCAGCCGCTTAAAAGTCTGCTTTGTAATGCGGTCCTCCAGCGAGTGAAAGGTAATTACAGCTGCCCTGCCGCCGGGTGCAAGTCTTTCGACCGCCGCGCTGAGGGCAGGCTCAATAATGGTAAGCTCATCGTTTACCTCTATCCGCACCGCCTGAAAGGTTCTCTTAGCGGGATGCTGCTTTTCCTTACGTCTTGCCGCAGCGGGTATGGCGGACGCTACGATATCGGCAAGCTGCAAGGTAGTCTCTATTGGGCTTTCCTCTCTTCTTTTTACAATTGCCGATGCGATTTTTGCGGCAAAATTTTCTTCGCCCCAATCTCTGAGAACACGAACAAGCTCCTTTTCGCTGTAACCGTTTACAACATCTGCCGCAGTCTTTCCGCCGCTGCGATCCATTCGCATATCCAGCGGAGCGTCCTGCATATAAGAAAATCCGCGTTCTGCCTCATCAAGCTGTACCGAGGAAACACCGAGGTCCCACAGCACACCGTCTATTTTTTCAATACCGAGGCTGTCAAGCACAGCTGATATCTCGGAATAATTCGTTTTCACCACCGTCGAGCGCTCTCCGTACGGAGCAAGCCGTTCGCGGCATCTTTCTATAGCTCTGTCGTCGCGATCAAGACTTATAAGCCTTGATGCCTCAGGCAATCTTTTAAGTATCTCTTCAGAGTGACCGCCGCCGCCTGCGGTGCAGTCAACAAACACTCCGCCGCGCTCCGGCAGCAGTGCGTCTACAGACTCGTGAAGAAGTACGGATATATGTGCAAAATCCACCGACATCGACCTTTCATATTTACTGTAGATAGAGCTTAAATGCCAAGCTCCTGCATTTTATCACGCAACCCTGCAATAAAGGAAGCGTCGAAGCTCTTCATCGGTCTCTTCTCCTCAGCCCACATTTCTACTCTGTCGACACATCCGACAAAGGTAATGCTTCCGGTGATCTCTGCAAAGTCGATCAAATCACGGTTCAGCATAACTCTGCCCTGACCGTCCGGAGCTACCTTTAAGGCGTTACCGCTGAAAAAACGTGTTATATCGTTCACCTGGCTTTTAGGCAGGGACTTAAGCTTGTCCATGAAATTTCCCCATTCAGTAACGGAATATGCGGATAGGCATCCGTCTAAGTTGACGGTTATGACAATGGGACTTCCCAATTCCTCACGGAATTTTGCCGGAAAAAACACTCTGTTTTTTGCATCCAGCGTATGGGTATAATTACTTACCAATGCGCTATCTCCCATGTCAAACCCTCCTTTTTTCCACCACTGATATGAAACGACGATGTATTTTTCCACCACCAGTGTGAATATTATATATCATTCTTCTCATATTTGCAATACATTTTCGTTATTTTTATTAGATATTTTCCATTATTTCGTGGGTTTTTTTGCTATTTTGTGCTTTTTTGCCCGCATCAAATACTAATTTTCTTATTATTTGGCATTTCCGACCAAGAACAAATGTTTTTGGTGTTTGCATAACCTTATTTTGCGAGTGTCGAATTTTAGCGGATTTTATAGTATTCTGAAGATGCAAAAAAGTCATCCCGAATTGCCTAAAAATAAAAAAGACTTACGTCTTTCAAAGATTCAGAAAAAACAGCAAATGCGTAAAAAGAGATCTCGCGCTCTGCGCTGCCACTGCGCCGCCTCCCCCAAAAGGCGGGCGAAAACTTCCAGCTATTTTGCTGCTGCCATTTAGTTTTTGAAAAATTGAAAGGGCATACACCGAAAATCGGTGTATGCCCTTTGACTTAGTATAATATGTTAATGTCAGATCAAACGATCATTCCCAGCTTCTCGTGCAGCTTTTGATCTGCCGCAGCAAGTATCTCGGAAAGGCTCTCGCCCATTTTGAAATGCTCATACATCTCCATTGTGCAAACAGTTATCTCATCGTCCTTTTCAAGACCTGTAAGTGCCACAAGAGCTGATACAGCATCGCCTTCAAAACCGTTCTGCTTCATATAGCAGTACAGTGCAGCAGCGCTGCCTGTGCATATGTACACAGGGAAGCTGCCGTTTTCTACGGTACTGCGCGCAGCGCCTGTAAGTCTGTCACTGTATGCCAGCTTTCGTGGGATATCGCCGCCTACTCTTGCACAGGTATCGCCCAGCGCTCTGTTGCCGAAGCGGCGGATAAGATCGCAGGCGTGATTAAGCAGAGGCTTTACGGGAGTGGAATACTTGGTTGCCAGTGTCTCGCAGGACTCAAGCATTGCGTTATGCACCAGCAGTCTTACAGATGGATCGGCAATACTGTCGCAAATATACTCGTGTCCCAATATCTCGCCGAGATATGCGCATATAGCGTGTCCCATATTGTGTATGAAAAGCTTGCGCTCGATGTAATAGTGAAACGGCGCAAAAGGAACCATATTTGCGATCTCAGGCACCTCGCCCTTAAAAGCAGCGCGGTCAACGGGAAGAACTCCGTATTCTTCAACTGCTATCTTCAGGGGGTTCTCACCCTCTCCGAGCGCTTTAGGCACGGGCACCATTCTGCCGACAGAGGTCTCTACAAGACCTATCTGCTCCATTTCTTCCTCACTCAGAACGGGAGCAAGCAATTCATCCCTTATATACTTGTCAGCGTCCATAAGATTCTCGCAAATGAGCAGATTCAACGGAGCTTTGCCTGCGGCATATCTTGCCTTAATGCCCGCTGACAGGTTGGGGATTATGTACTTTATAGCCTTTGCACCTACGCAGGTAGCCGCAATATCGGCATTCATTATTGCTTCAACAGCGGCATCCTTATCGTTGCCGTCTACAGCGCATACGTTTTCAACAGTTACGATCTTTTCGCTCTCGCCGCCAACTATGTGAAGCGGATAGCATCTGTCGGCATTCATTCTTTCAACTATAGTCTTTGACACGTCGATAAAGGTGACGTTCAATCCCGCGCCTGAAAACAGAGCGCCTATAAATCCGCGGCCGATATTACCGGCACCGAAAATTACTGCATTCATAGTTTTTTCCAATCTTTATATATTTTTTATTATTGTAACACCGCAAAGAGCCGCGGTCAAGCGCGAAATAAAATTTTGCATCATATGCTGCACTCAAATCAGCCAAAATGCCGCAGCAGCGGTAATTTCCCTCTTAATTTTACCGCTCTGCCCGTACTTTTTCGCTGTTATTTTCACGAATACGCTCCGTCAAGGATACTTTGCTCCCGCGCCGTCCGAGGTCCTCCCTGCGGCGGCTGCTGAAGCATATATAGATCAAGTATATTATGGGCATACCCAAATTAGTCTCAAGCAGGGAATTTACCGTTAAGGTCGAAAGCTTTTGCCATACCGACTCAAAGCCCGCGCTTCGTATTCCGCCTATAAGCAGCCCTGCCTCCCAGCCGAACTGCACCAGTATGCCGATAGCCAGCAGCCACAAAAGATCTACTCTTTTCGATCTATCCTTTTGCCGCAGGTTATAGACTACAAGTGCGAAATACCCGACAAACAGTATCAGCGCCATATATCCGTGATATTCACCCGTGGTGCGCTGTATGACTATAGGAGTGCCGCTGCCGCCGAAGGACGCAGCAAGCATAGGACAGCAGAACCACCACATTAAGATCAGCAAAGACCACTCAAGCAAATGCTTGTCCTTTGATATCCACAGCCATATCCATGTAAAATTAGTAAAGCCATAGCTGACCGACATCCAGAGCAGCACCCAAAACAGGCTGTAGCCCTCGGATATTGTGCGCGAGTGGCACAAAAGGTGAAATATTCCGTAGTCCACAAGCATATATAAAACACCTGCCAGTGCGCCTACTATAACTGTTGCGTATTTCCTTTTGTATATTAGAAGTCCTGCAAAGACTATCAGAAACGCAATATCCAACCATATATACATGGGCAAAAACTGCCGTCTCGCTATTATCTCAGCCATTTGCCCTTACCTCGTTCTGAACTGCTGCGAGTACAGATCTGCATATATTCCGCCAAGCTTCATAAGCTCATCGTGATCTCCGCTTTCCGCTATACTGCCGTCGGAGATCACCGCGATCTTGTCCGCATTTTTTATTGTAGACAGTCGGTGCGCAACAACGATCGTCGTTCTGCCGCGGCACAGCTCGTCCAGCGCGGACTGAATAAGAATTTCCGTAGCGTTGTCAAGAGCGCTGGTTGCCTCGTCCAGAATAAGGATAGGCGGATTTTTAAGAAATACTCTGGCAATGGAAAGCCTTTGCTTTTGTCCGCCGGAAAGGCGCACTCCGCGCTCTCCTATCTCGGTATCATACCCGTTCTCCAGCGACATAATATAGTCGTGTATATTGGCGAGCTTTGCCGCTTCAACTATTTCCTCATCAGTTGCATCGGGTCTACCGTAAAGAATATTGTCACGCATTGACGCGTTGAACAGATATATATCCTGCTGCACGATGCCTATATTCCGGCGAAGCGATTCTCTGGTGACGGAATTTATGTTTTTGCCGTCAACAAGTATTTCTCCTCCGCTGGGCTCGTAAAAATGTGGTATCAGATGGCATATAGTCGTTTTACCTCCGCCGCTGGGTCCCACAAGCGCATATGTAGTACCTACCGGTATATCGAGACTTACACCGCGAAGGACGTCACGCCCGCCGCCGTAATCGCAAAATACATTTTTCAGCTCTATGTGTCCCTCAGCCTTACCCATATCCGCAGCCAAAGGATCATCTGCTTCAGGCTCAGCATCAATTATCTCCAAAAAGCGCTGGAAGCCGGTTACGCCGTTCTGATACTGCTCCATAAAGCCGATAAGAGTGTTGATAGGCGTAAGAAACAAACCGACAGACACAATATAAGCAGAGTAATCCGCAACGCTTATTTTATCTGCAAACAAGAACAGTCCGCCTGCAATAAGCACGACCACATTGAACACATTCGTGACAAAGGTAGTAGACGAATGAAATTTGCCCATTGCATCGTATGCATCGCGGCGCGCCTCTACAAATTCCTCATTACCGATCTCAAACTTTTCTTTTTCTGTTTTGTCGTTGGTAAACGCCTTTGTGACGCGAATGCCTGAAATGCTGCTCTCCAGAGCCGCATTTATCCGTGCAATAGACTCTCTGCTGCGTCTGAATGCGCTACGCATTTTTGTACGCAGTGCCAGAGATATTAAAAACAGCACAGGCACACAGGCAAAAATTATCAGCGTCAGCCATATATTCAGAGTAGAAAGATATATAAACGACACTATGACAGTTATGGTGGATATTATAACGTTCTCGGGGCCGTGATGCGCCAGCTCGCTTATATCCATAAGATCGTTGGTCATACGCGACATGATCTTACCGGTCTCATGATTGTCAAAAAAGCTGTACGGCAGCTTTTGCAAATGATCGAACATATCGCTTCTCATCTGCGCCTGCATTTTTACGCCCATTATGTGACCCTTGTACTGTATGAAATAGTCAAGCATCATACGAATGCTGTACAGCACCAACAGCAGAACGCCTGAGACTATTATAATTTTATAATTCCTGCCGCCGCTTGTAAACTCGCCTATCATACCGCGCGTCAGTATGGGATAAAACACGCCTACGAGAGAAACGCACAGCGACGCCAGCATATCAAGAATGAATATTCGCCTGTGCGGCTTATAATAGCTTAAAAAGCGCTTCAGCATTTGACAAGAACTCTTTCTATCTCGCAGATATACATCTTATGAAAATCGCCGTTTTTGTAGTTTGACATAATACTGCCGTCCACCATACTTTCGGGCTTTATCATATCTGCATACAGCTTGCGGCACTCAAAAATAACGCTCGCCTCCTCAAAAGAGGTGTAGCCCTCTCCCGTAGATGCGGCGGTCAATCCCGCCTCTGCGATCTTGTCACAGTCTCTGCCGCTTTTTGAGCCGCAAAGCTTAAGCGCATCCCGCTGCTCGCCGCCGAAAAATGACAGCGTCATTTTGTCTCCCGCCTCAACAAATTCATATGTGTATCTCTGAGGACGGATGAAAACAAATGCAACGGGACATCCCCACAGAATACCGACGCCGCCCCAGCTTGCTGTCATAGCATTGAATTTGCCTTCCTTTTCGGCACCGATAAGCATCCAATCGCTGCCTATCATCTGAAATGCGCTTGACTGTATTTCCTCAGCCTTTATCTCTTTATAGTTCATATTGATTCTCCGATCTGCCGTACCGCGGCGTTTATTTTTGGTAAAATCAGAAATTTGAGCCGTTCCAGCCCCAGTCGTCAAAAGCGGCATAGGTGATGTAGACCCTGTCAGAGGGTATACCCAGCTCGTCGGAAAGAATTGCGCAAATAATACCGCTCATTTTCTCGCAGACGTTGCTGGCAGCACCGCCCAGTATCTTCACCTCAACAAATGCCGCAGGAGCGTCGTTTGTCCCGGCCATCCAAAGGCGGCAGTTGTCCTGAAACTCGCACATCAGCCATTTTTCGCTTTTTCCGGGCACAGTAGCAATCGCCTCTCCCAGCTTTTTCTTAATGCTCTCCTCTTTTTCCGCTGTTATACTTACAGTGGTTCTTGTTCCGATGTAAGGCATATTATTTCCCCGCTTTCTGAAAATTTTACTGATACTATTGTAGCCCAAAATCAGGAAAAATGCAACACTTGATTTTGTTTTGACGATATGCTACAATATATTCAAGGATGGTGTAAATTATGGCGGCAAAAAAGAAAAATGTGCAAACAAACTGCGAAAGCTGTATGTATTTTGACTATGATGAGGTTATGGACGCGGACATATGTACGCTTAACCTTGATGAGGATGAGATGATCCGATTTATGAGTCACCCCTATTCCTCCTGTCCCTATTACAAGTTTTACGATGAGTACAAAACAGTGCAAAAGCAGAATTGATATACACCTGAAAAGCATAAGCGGCAGAGAACTTGATCTTCACTGCCGCTGTTTTCTTATTTGAATTTATATGGGAAGTCATAGCTTCCGCACAAAAAGCATCAAAAATAAGTTTTATTGACTTTTTTGAAAATTTTTCAGATATTTTTCAAAACTACCAAGCAAAACTTCTTTTTCAGACACTTTATAGACGAAAGGCAGGTGAGAATAATGAATTACGATATTATTGAAGAACATATCGAAAAAGTCTACGGTTATGCGATCAATCATACATACTCCGGAGAAGAAGCAGACGAATTGTCACAAGAAATTCTGTTTACCGCCGTTCGTGAACTGCCGAAACTCAGGGACAAGGGCAAATTTGAACCGTGGCTATGGGGCATAGCAAGCAACACAACAAAAAATTTCAGGCGCAGTCTCGGGAAACAGCGCGCGATGTATTCCTATGACACCCTTGAATATCTGTCTTATGAGGACGAATATTTTGACGATCAGGAAGAAATATACGACTCTCTTCGGACAAAAATTGCAATGCTCTCTGCTATATACCGTGATATTATCGTTCTTCATTATTACGACGGTCTTTCAACTAAAACCATCTCCGAAAAGCTGAATATTCCGGAGGGTACCGTCAGATGGCGGCTTACCGAGGCTCGGAGAAAACTGAAAAAGGAGTGTACTGAAATGAAAGAAACTGCTTTGAGACCTGCGAAGATGAATCTTGACATATACGGAAGCGGAAATTATAATGGCAAAACCATTCCATTTCCCTCTGAGTATATTAATGATGCTCTTTCTCAAAATATATTGCATTATTGCTACGAGCAGCCGAACAATGTTGAAGAGCTTGCAAAGCTGTGTGGAGTCCCTGCATACTATATTGAGGAGCGAATTGGAAACCTGTTAAAAAGAGAGGCAATAACAGAAGTCTCCAAGGGCAAATATCAAACAGATTTTATAATTTGGTCGGATAAGTACGGTATCTACTGTGAAGAGAATGCCGAGAAAGCTTTACTGCCAATTATGGATAAGCTGCTTGAAGCGCTTAACTGTATAGCCGAAGAAGCAGCAAAAATAGATTTCTATAAAGCCGAAAAAAGCGAATCGGACTTATACTATCTTTACGGAGCTATGGCATTTGCTTATGCAAGTGAGCATTGCTGCAAGCTGCCGTATCCCGTTATTCGGGAAAAATATGACGGCTTTAAGTGGTGCTTTATCGGAAATATGGAGACCGGTGAACACCACAGAGTCGGAATCGCTACACAGCATTGCGCCAACTTGGGCAGCCGTGGAGGTTGCAGCCATACCTCGTACGGTGCTATCAGCGGTATCACATTCCGGCAAATGATGTACGATAATTACATCAATGTTTGCGAAGATCTTTTGTCAGACGGTTCAACGGAGGATATAGATTCCGCCGCAAATGCTATCAAGGACGGATATATAGTAAAAAAAGAAGATGGCAGCCTTTTTGTAACAGCTCCCTTCTTTACAAAAGAGCAAAAGGCAGAATTTGACACCATAGCCGACAAATATCTTGCGCATCTTATGCCGGAGTATTCAGAAATCGTAAACAAGTTTATCTCAGGATATAAAAAACTGTTTCCCAAGCATCTGAATGATGATGCGGATAGAATGTGCCAGAGTATGTTCATAGGATTGTACACGGTAATTATCGAATACGCCCAAAGAACGGAAGCTATAGAAATGCCTTCACCGAATTGCCATTGTGATGTTTTGATTCAATTTAAGAAATCTTAGTAAAATGGCGGTACAGCTTTTACTGTACCGCCATTTTGTTATCTCACCTTGGCAAATGGTTCAATTCTTAGTTCATCTGCTTATTTTGCCTTTTTTGAGGGAAACATAAGATTTACGAGTATACCGAGAATAAGTGAGCAAGCAACCTCGGTGATCGTAATGGAACCGAACTTAAGTGTCATACCGCCGACGCCTGCGATAAGGATAGCAGATACGACAAACAGGTTTCTGTTTTCGTTAAGGTCAACCTCCTGCACCATCTTAAGGCCTGATACTGCAATAAAGCCGTACAGTGCAATGCAAACGCCGCCCATTACGCATGAGGGGATAGTGGACAGGAATGCAACAAAGGGAGCAAAGAAGGAGGCGATGATACAGAGAATGGCAGTAGCAAGAATAGTTACAACGGAAGCGTTGCCGGAAATAGCAACACAGCCAACAGACTCTCCGTACGTAGTGTTGGGGCATCCGCCGAATACAGCACCTACCATAGAACCTACGCCGTCGCCCAGAAGAGTTCTGTGCAGACCGGGCTCTTCAAGAAGGTCAGTCTCAATAATAGAAGAAATGTTCTTATGGTCTGCAATATGTTCAGCAAATACAACGAAGGCAACGGGAACATAAGCCGCAGCAAGAGTGCCTATATATGAACCGATAGAGCCTGCCTCACCGAAGTCGTAGCCTCCGCTGAATGCGGTAACAAATGTAAAGTCGGGAATCCACTTGAGGTTTGAAAATGCACTGAAATCGATGATTTTAAGCGCCTCGATATTCGCGCTGTTACCTATAATGGTAAATACAGTAGCTACGACGTAGCCTGCAACGATACCGATAATAAAGGGTATCATTTTAAGCATCTTTTTACCGTATACAGAGCACAGCATGGTCACGCCGAGAGTTACAAGCGCACAGATAATACAAATAATTGCATGCAGATCCATAACATATGCGCCGCCCTCATTTACAGCGCCGCCTACTGCATCGCCGATAGCGTTAGTCGAGAGCGAAAGTCCTATAATAGCAACTGTAGGACCGATAACAACAGCAGGCATAAGCTTTGATATCCACTTAACGCCTGCAAGCTTTACGATAATTGCAATAACAACGTAAACAAGACCAGCCATTACCGCGCCTATGATAAGACCGAGGTATCCGGCAGAAGCGGAAACGCCGCCTGCAAATGCCGCAGCCATAGAGCCGAGGAATGCGAAGGATGAGCCGAGGAACACAGGGCTCTTAAACTTTGTGAAGAGAAGGTACACTATAGTACCTACGCCTGCGCCGAACAGCGCTGCGGACTGTGACATACCGTTGCCTACGATAGCGGGAACGGCAATTGTTGCTGCAAGAATAGCAAGAAGCTGCTGAATAGCAAAAACTATTACCTGACCAAGCTTCGGCTTATCCTTGACGCCGTAAATCAGTTTCATTTTGAAACCCTCCGTAAAAATAATATTTCAGCGGCATCGCCGCAAGTTAACATTATTCCTCGCCGAGCATTACGCGGTTTGCACCGTCGTACTCGCGAACCTCCACGCATATTACTTCGCTGTGAGACGTGGGAACGTTTTTACCTACATAATCAGGCTTTATGGGCAGTTCTCTATGCCCGCGGTCAATAAGAACGGCAAGCTGTATGGCACGCGGTCTGCCCACGGCAAATACAGCTTCGATGGCTGCTCTGACCGTTCTGCCTGTATATATTACATCGTCAACCAAAATAACAGTTTTATCTCTTACATCAAAGGGAAAACTGCTGTCAGATACGTCGGGCAAAGATTCTATTTCGCTGAGGTCGTCCCTGTACAGCGAGATATCCACATAACCCACGGGGACGTCCACACCCTCGAACTTCTTTATATTATTGCTGAGCACCTGCGCCAGCGGAACTCCGCGGCGGTGCACGCCGATGAGCATTATATTTTCGCACCCGCGGTTTTTCTCTATGATCTCATGAGTTATTCTTGCAAGAGAACGCATCATGGACGACTCGTCCATGATCTGAGCCTTAAAATTCATAGCAGTATCCTGCCTTTTCTTACGTTTTTTCAGACACAAAAAAGTCTTGCCGCACGGCAAGACATGAGATCGGATATGGACTGCCGCAGCAGCATTTCACAAATCTTACCGGCTTCTCTGAACCGATTAAAAATTCTACAAGTAATATAGCATATTTCGACAGATTTGTAAATAGATTTGTGAAAATTTGTTAAAAGTCATTCATTAAAAAAGGAGCCGTCCCGCTTTCTGCGGGACGGATGTTCCTTTATTTATCCACCACACGGCAGCGGTAGATGAGCGTATCATACATCTTTATGGGATGAATAAATGTGCCGTTGGTTACCTTGACGCACTCGTCCTCCCAAAGGTTATGCATTTCAAGCGTCTTTCCCGTACTTTCACTCAAGCCCAACTGATCCAGATTAAATCTTACGTGTCCGTCTTTTTCCGACATATTGAAGAAGCCGATAGCGATATCACCGCCGTCAAGCATTTTTGCATAGTATTTAATATCGGGGTTATGCTCAAAATCGTTATCAAACTTGATGATCTGTCGGAATGCAGGGTCCTGATTGATCTCAATAAGCTTTTTGTTTTTCAGGATCTTCAATGTCTCATCACTCATATTACGCACGTCGCAGCCTATCATAAGAGGAGATGAGAACAGCGACCATATTGAAAAATGCGTCTTATACTGTGTATCGCTGCAACCGCCGAGACCTACGTTTCCGTTGCCGTGCATTCCGACAACAAGCATATCCATATCGTTAAAGCATCCGGCACCGCCGAAGGCAAGCTTTTCCTCCTGCTGCTCCGTAAGGCTCTTTATTGAGCTCCATGAGTCAAAAATATCGCCTGTTGAACGCCACATTGAAGCAGAGCTTTCACGTATCCACTGATGAGTCTCATCAATGCCCCACGAACAGGCACTGAAAAGGATATCTCTGCCGCAGTTTTCCAGCGCCAGACCCATTCTGCGGTAAAGATATTTGCCGTGAATGATATTGCTGTGATAGCAGTAATCGTATTTCAGAAGATCCACTTCCCATTCGGCAAAGGAAGCAGCATCAACAAATTCGTGCTCATAGCTTCCGGGATATCCTGCACAAGTAAGATTGCCCGCACAGGAATACATACCGAATTTAAGCCCTTTTGAATGTATATAGTCCGCAATCGCTTTCATACCGTGGGGGAATTTTTCAGGATCCGGCACAAGTCTGCCGTTTTCGTCACGTTCCTTGAGAGACCAGCAATCGTCTATCACAAGATATGTATAGCCGGCGTCTGCAAGTCCGGTCTCAACCAGCTTGTCCGCAGTATCGAATATCAGCTTCTCGTTAATATCCGCACCGAAGGTATTCCATGAATTCCAGCCCATAGGAGGTGTTTTCATCACCATGATCTTTATCTCCTTAAATAAAAAATATTTACATATTATTAAGCCTCAGCTGACCGCATGAAGCATCTATATCGCTGCCGAGACGGCGGCGTATCGTTGCGTTCATCCCGCACCGCTCCAAAGTCTCGCGAAAACGGTTAGCGCCTGCTCTGTCGGGAGTCTGAAAGCCGGTTTCATCAACCTTATTAAGCATAATCAGATTGATATGGCAAGGTCCGCGCATTCCCTTTTTCAAAAGTGCGGCAAGCCGTCTTGCATCCTCCTCGCCGTCATTCTCACCCGATATCAGCGTATATTCAAAGGACACACGCCTGCCGGTTTTTTCAAAATACGCGCGACACGCACCCAGCAGCTCGTCAATGCTGTATTTTTTATTTACAGGCATAAGCGAGCTGCGGCGCTCGTCATCTGACGCGTGCAGTGATATGGACAGCGTTACGGGCAGTCCCTCGTCTGCAAGACGGATAATACCCGGCACAAGTCCGCAGGTAGACACGGATATATGGCGAAGCCCTATATTCAATCCGTCGGGCGACGACACAAGCCGGAGGAACTTTACTGTATTATCGTAATTATCAAGGGGCTCGCCGATACCCATCATTACTATGCCGCCGACTCTCTCGCCCGTGTCTCTGCCGATGACCGCTATCTGCCCCAGTATTTCAGACGCAGTAAGATCCCTTGCCTTGCCGCGCAAGGTCGACGCACAAAATTTGCACCCCATACGGCAGCCTGCCTGACAGGATACGCACACGGTATTGCCGTGCTCGTACTTCATAAAAACGCTTTCAACACATTCGCCGTCAGTCATTCGCATCAGATATTTTATTGTGCCGTCTTTTTTCGACACTTGCCTTTTTGCTATTTCGGGCAAACGGTAATCACATTCATTCTTTAACCTTTCGCGAAAAGCCGCGGGCAGATTTTTCATATCATCTATGCAAACGCCCTTTTGCATCCAGCGATACAGCTGCTCGCCCCGAAAAGCGGGCGCTTCCATATTCTTTGACAGGGTACGGCATTCTTCAAGCGTCAGCCCCAAAATGTCTGTTTTATTATTCATTGCAATTGCGATCCTTCCTTACAGACTCCTCGTCATTTTGCAAATGAAGAAGCCGTCTGTTCCGTGCTTTGACGGCAGCATGGTCATCATTCCGTCGCACTCCTCTCCCTGCACCTCAAATGGCGTGAGAGAATAGTCGCTGTGATCAGCGAGAAATCTTGTGCATACCGCGCTGTTTTCCTCAGGATTGAGTGTACAGGTAGAATACACAAGCGTACCGCCGCGCTTTACGTATAAAGCAGCGCCGCACAACACCTCATACTGTATTTTAGGCAAACGAATAATTGCATCTGTGCCCTTGTATTTAACATCCGGCTTTTTTCCGATTATGCCGAAGCCGGAGCAAGGCGCATCGCACAGCACCCTGTCGCACTTGCCCAGCAAAGAAATCTCCGGCTTTCTCGCATCGCGCATAGATGCTTCAATAATATCGATCCCCAGACGGCGGGCACCGTCGTTTATCAGTGAAAGCTTATTATCGTGTATGTCAAAGGAACAAATGCGTCCCTCGTTTTTCATTCCTATAGCAGCCGCAAAGCTTTTGCCGCCGGGTGCGGCGCAGCAGTCTGCAACGGTCTCGCCGCTGCGAGCCCCGAGAACGTGAGCGCACAAAGCGCTTGCTTCATCCTGAACAAACCAAAGTCCCTCGTCTATGCCTTCCATAACGCCCTCAAAGCTCGACACGTTCAAGGTGTCCGGTGCTATTCCCGATATCTCGGCATTCAGCTTTTTTGCCGCGTCTTCCGTCGTGATCTTAAGGGTATTTACGCGAAGAGAGGTCTTTTGACTGTTAAAAAATGACTTAAAGATATTCTCGCACCCATCATTTCCATACCACAGGCAAAACAGGCTGCACAGCTCCTTCGGAACGGAATATGTAATGCTGAGGTACTCTATAACATCGCTCTTCGGCGGCATTTTTACCGATTTATTCGATCTGATAAAGCTTCGCAGAACTGCATTGACATATCCCGAAACACGGCGCGGGCACAGGCTTACCGATTCGCTGACCGCAGCGTGATCGGGAATTTTATCCATATACTTAAGCTGATATATTCCGAGTCTGAGCGCCGCCATCGCTTCCTCGTCAAGCTTTTCTACGGGAGTTTTCGAATACTGAGCTATTATATAGTCAAGAGTGATAAGCCGCTCCACCACACCGTATACAAGCGCTGTATACAGAGCGCGGTCGCTTTTTGACATATTCTTCTGCCTTTTCAGTGTAGTGCTTACTTCAATATTCGTATACTTGCCGCATTTCATTTTCAAAAGAGAGTTAAAGGCTGCCTCTCTTGCAGGATTTACTTCTGCCATTGCAGCTTATCTCCTGCCTCGATACGTCTGCCGCGCACGAAATCCGCCGCGCTCATTCTGCCCTTACCCTCGGGCAAAACCGCAGTTATCCTTATTTTTCTGCCGCCGCCGCAAACGACCTCAAAGCCGTTCTTATCAACAACGGCAACCGTTCCGGGAGCAGCCTCGGAGGATCCCGGCGCGGATTCTGCGCTGATGATCTTCAAAAGCCTTGCATCGGGAGTTTTGGTTTTTGCAAGAGGAAAAGGAGACAGTGCGCGGATCTGACAAAGCAGCTTATCCTGCGTAAGGCTGAAATCTGCAATGCAGTCCTCACCCATGATCTTCGCGGCATAGCACGAAAGGCTGTCATCCTGAGCCTCTCTTTTTGCAGTCCCTGCTTCAAGCTGTTCCATAGCACTGCAAAGCGCCTTACCTGCAATATCGGCAAGTCTGTCGTGCAGACTTTCAAAATCATCTTCCTCTGTAATAGGAGTAGACATTTTCAATATCATATCTCCGGTATCCAGCCCATCGTCCATATACATAACTGTTATGCCCGTCTCGCTCTCCCCGTCCATAAGAGCACGCTGAATAGGAGCCGCGCCGCGATATCTTGGAAGCAGTGAACCGTGAGCGTTGATACAACCGTATTTGGGATAATCTATAATATAGTGAGGCAGTATTTTTCCGTATGCAGCCACTACTATGATCTGAGGGTCAAGCTCACGAAGTGTCGGTAAAAAAGCCTCGTCCTTCAGGGTCTCCGGCTGAAATACGGGAATTCCCACACTTTCCGCATACACCTTTACAGACGGCGGTACTAAGTTATAGTGTCTGCCTACAGGCTTGTCCGGCTGCGTCACGGCACCCACGACCTCATGACCGTTTGTATATATTGCTTTAAGGCACTCTGTGGCAAAATCGGGAGTGCCCATAAAAAGAACCTTCATCAAAAGCGCCCCCTTAATCTTCTATCTCTGAGGGATCGATCATTCTTACAGCATGATCTGTATACAGAATTCCGTCAAGGTGGTCGATCTCATGGCAAAAAGCTCTTGCCTTCAGTCCTGTTCCCGAAACAGTAAACTCTTTGCCATAGCGGTCGGTCGCCTTTACCGTGACCTTCATTGGACGGTCTGTATATCCCCACTTACCGGGAAGCGACAGGCAGCCCTCTACCTCACACTGCTTTCCCTCACGCTCTATGATCTCCGGGTTTATCATCTCAATAGTTTCACCGTCCTCGACCTCAACGATAACGACACGGCGGCGCACGCCCACCTGAGGAGCAGCAAGACCGCAACCGTCCGCATCATGGAGGGTTTCGATCATATCGTCAAGCAAGGTTATTATTCTCGGAGTTATTTCCTCGACTGTGCGGCACTTACCGCGAAGAACGGGATCTCCCTCTTTTACAATGTTAAGTATAGCCATTTTATCCTACCGTACCTTTACATATTATTTTTACTTATTTTTACAGAGTTGACGGGTTGAAATCCGCCGTCACACTGAGATTTTTTGTTCCGCTTTTACCGAATTCGCACAAAATGCAGGATACAAGCTGACGCACCCTGCGCGACATACGGCATTTCATCACCATACGCATACGGCAGGTATTCTGAACCTTATAAACAGGTGCTTCAAAAGGACCGAACAGCACTGCCTCTACATCCTTGAAATCTCCTGACAGCAGTTCCTTTGAAAGCTCGGACAGCTTTATTGCCGATGCCGACAGCAGCGCTTCATCGCTGCTGGAAAGAGTTATTACGGCAATATCGCAAAACGGAGGAAAGATCATCGCACGCCGCAACCGTATTTCTTTTTCATAGAAGGTCTTATAGTCCTGCCTTGCCGCAAGCAGCAACACTTCGGAATCGGGATTTGAGGTCTGGATTATTGCCCTGCCTGCGTCCTTGCCGCGCCCGGCCCTGCCTATGACCTGAGTAAGCATTGAAAATGTCTTCTCGCCTGCTCTGAAATCGTCAAGATACAGGCTTTGATCTGCATTGAGAACACCGACCAGAGTAACGGCGGGAAAATCATGCCCCTTTGTTACCATCTGCGTGCCGAGAAGAATATCTCCGCCATGCTCTCTGAAGCTGGACAGCAGCTCGCTGTGGGCATTTTTGGTCTGGGTGGTGTCCATATCCATCCTGAGAACCGTTGCCCCCGGCACGGCCTTTTTCAGCTCTTCCTCGGCCTGCTGTGTTCCGCAGCCTATAAACTTAAAGTGCTCCGCCGAACATGACGGGCATTTATCGGGTACTCCCGTTTTATAGCCGCAATAGTGGCACGCAAGCATACCGCGCCCGCGACGCCGTGCAATATATTCCTCTGCGCTCTCGCTGTCGCCAAGGGGCATTCTTGTGTGATAAGTAAGGGATACCGAGCAGTTAGGGCATTTGATAGCCTCGCCGCAAATGCGGCATGAAACTGAGCTGTTATATCCCCGCCTGTTGAGAAACACTATAGATTGCCTGCCGCTTTTATAAACCTCACCAAGCGCCTCTGCCATAATGCTGCCTATGGGTGACACGCTGCCGCGCTCACTTTCAGCGCGCATATCGCTTATTATTACCTCCGGCAGTGTTGCTCCGCCGTAGCGCGAAGTCATCTCGACAAGAGTATATATTCCCTCAACAGCTTTATGGTATGATGTAAGAGAAGGCGTTGCGCTTGAAAGCAGCATCAGCGCGCCGTGCTTTCCGCAGCGAAAACGAGCAACATCATGTGCCAGATATTTCGGATCCGTATCGGATTTATAGGTGTGCTCCTGCTCCTCGTCAATAACTATCATTCCGAGATTTTCTACAGGTGCAAAAATTGCGCTTCTTGTTCCGATAACTATATCCGCTTCACCTCTTTTTATCCGCTTATACGCGTCGAAGCGCTCTCCCTGCGAAAGGTTGGAGTGCATTACCGCCACCCTGTCTCCGTAACAGCCGCAAAAATAACTTACGGTCTGCGGAGTGAGTGATATCTCCGGCACAAGCATTATTACGCCGCGCCCGTCGGAAATAACGCGGTCTATCATAGCCTTTATGACCCTGGTCTTTCCGCTGCCGGTTATACCGTGCAGCAGAGCAGCTGCGGCCTTGCCGCCTGAATACAAAGAATTTATCTTATCAAATGCCGCCGCCTGTTCCTCTGACAACGGACTGTCTGCGGCAGATTTTCGGCAATCGACTAAATACGGGTTCCGGTATGCTTCGATCTTTTCGATCTTAATAATCCCTTTAGCAGCAAGGCTTGACAGCTGCGGGCTTGCTTTTTTGTTCAGTCTGAAAAACAGCTCGTCTGTAGTTATTCTTCCGGTTTTAGACAAAAGCATAACTATTTCCCGCTGCAATTCGCTGCGCTGCCTTGCCAAAACGCCGTCTATATCGCCGATAGCATCATCGCTGAGCGAAGCATAGGTGATATATCTTGTATTTGTAGCCTCGTGGACCTTGGTCTCCTTTTTAATAAGACCGAGCTTTACAAGAGAGGACGCAAGTGTTGGGGCATCCTCGCCGAACTCCGATGTCAGCCGTTTAGAAGATACGCTGCCGCGCGCTTTGATGTATGTGTAAAACATCATTGCCTTTTCAGACAGCTTGTCCCCTGTTTCGCTGCCGTCACCTGTATAAACATAGTATTCATCCAGACGGGATATTGCAGCAGCGGGGATAACCGTTTTCACAGCCTCGCCGTATGTACACAAGGTATAGTCGCACAGAAATTTACACATTTCCATAGCCTCGCCTTGCAGAAGCCCTGTATCAAGGGATGCGGCTGCAACAGGCTTTACGCTGTTTTCGTCAAAGCTGCAGCTGTCCTTAACATCGATAACGACTGCCGCGGTCTTTCTGTTGCCGCGCCCGAATGGAACGCTGACTACGGTTCCCACAGAAACAGAGTCTTCGAGATGAGAGGGTATATAGTATTCATAGGTCCTGTCAAGGTGGTACGGCACATCAAGTATGCGCACCCCTGCGTACAGCTTTTTTGCGTTGTCGTCTTTGCCGTTCACAATACTCCCCCTCTCAAAATTCAGGATATGCTATAAAAGCTGCCAGCCTTACAGGTCGGCAGCTTTGAAAAATGAAGAAACTTGTCGAAAAAACCGTGCGGTCTTTATTCAGCTGCAGTATCCTCAGTATCCTCAGCCTCAGAATCGTTTTCTTCAGCGTCGTAAGTACCGTCAGCCTCATCAATATCATCGGTAAGACCGACAATGACAAAATCTTTATTATAAAGTCTGTTAATAGCAACCTTTACTGCTTTCTCATCGCGGTAGTCGCGGCTTATCATAGTAGCCAGACTCTTGTCTGTTTCCTTGTTTGCAATACGGCGCTCTGCGATCTCTCTCTGCCTTACGTACTCGTCGGTAATCATTCTTGCGCACTTGGCAGTAGCGATACTGAGAGTGTATCTGTTGAATTTTCCCTCGGTGAGGTCTGTGATAGAAGGACTGATCATCTTAATTTTTCTCCTTGTTTATATCAATATATCAGTTATCTGCATTGCAGAAATTGTTTATCGTCTCTGTCATTCTTGAAGACCGGCTGCGCTCTGCGCTTATTATCTCAAGAATTTTTTCGGCACAGCGGTCGATACCGTCGTTTTCGTTTACAACGACATAATCATACTCACCGGCAAGCTTTATCTCGTCAGCTGCGCGGCAAAGTCTTTTTTCCACCGTGGCGCTGTCCTCGCTGCCGCGTCCCTCAAGACGCCGTCTCAGCTCTTCAAGGGTCGGCGGAATAAGCATTACTGTTACGGCATCGGGATAAAGCTTTTTTATCTGTGCAGCTCCCTCTACCTCAATTTCCAGTATAAGATCCCTGCCAGTTGAAATTACTCTGTCCACCTCCGATCTCGGAGTGCCGTAATAGTTGCCGCAATACTCGGTATGCTCAAGTATCTCGCCGCGTTCGAGCTTTTCTCTGAAATCATCGTGAGTTATAAAGTAATATTCGCGTCCGTGAACCTCGCCCTCTCTGGGAGAACGGGTAGTTGCGGAAACGGAAAGACCGATATCCCCGCGCAGCTCTTTAATGCGCTTTACAACTGTTCCCTTGCCGCTGCCGGAGGGACCTGATATTACAATAAGTATTCCCCTCATCATTCATCTGCCTCCTCTCCGTCACCGGAAATGCGCTGTGATATTGTTTCTGTCTGTATAGAGGAAAGTATTACATGGTCGCTGTCGGTAATAATGACCGTTCTCGTTCGTCTGCCGCTGGTGCAGTCTATAGCTCTGCCTGTATCCTTTGCGTCCTGCACAAGTCTTTTGGCAGGCGCGCTGTCGGATGTAACAAGCGCAACTATCCTTTCAGCGGAGACCATATTGTTAAAGCCTACGTTAATAAATTTCAATTCGGTTTCCTCTACTCTATATTTTGTATCTGCTCTCTTATTTTTTCAAGCTCTGCCTTAATATCAACTACAAGGTGGGCGATCTCGGCGTTGTTTGCCTTTGAACCCATTGTGTTTGTCTCTCTGTTCATCTCCTGCAAAAGGAAATCAAGCTTTCTGCCCGCAGGCTCGCTGCCGCCGGCTATCTCATAGAAAGAAGCAAAGTGGCTGTCAAGACGTACCAGCTCCTCATCTATTGCGGCCTTGTCTGCAAATATAGCAGCCTCGGTCAGTATCCGCTGCTCGCTTATTTCAACGTCAAAGTCTGACAAAAACTTCTTTATTCTCTCGCAAAGCTTTGCACTGTAGCCCTGAATATCATTTTCAGACAGCACCTTTATCTTCGCGGCGATCTCTCTGATACCCTTGATCTTAGACGAGATATCGGCTATAAGACGCTCGCCCTCGGCGGCGCGCTGTGTCAGGAAGGAGTCTATAGCGGAGTCAAGCGCGGACTTTACATCCTCCCAATCCTTTTCCATATCGTCGTCAGGCTTTTTAACGGAGAAAAGCTCTCTGTTCTGAGCCACACGCATTACGGATATATCATCCTTCAGATCAAATTCATCACGCAGCTTTTTCAACGCTTCTATATAAGAGGCTGCCGCAGCACTGTCAAGCGCAGTTTCAATTCCGCGCTGTTCCAGCACATCAACACCTATGTATACCTCTACCTTTCCGCGAAAAATACCGCGGCGTGTGAGGTACGCCTTTATTTTTTCTTCAAGAAAAGAATACATCCGGGGCAGCTTAACAGTGCAGTCAAGATATCTCGAATTCACGCTCTTTATTTCTGCCGTTATGTCCTTGGAGCCGTCAGCGCTGAGACTTCTTGCTCTGCCGAAGGCAGTCATACTGTTTGCCAATTTTACAGTCCTTCCTTTTACGAAAATACAGTGTTCCCATACTGGTACATAATATATTATACCCCACGATATACCCTTTGTCAACTTTTGCTTTTACTTTTTTCTCCTCTTTCAGGTGATTTTTCCTCCCACAGCACGCCTATGGCGTTCAGTATTACGGGCGCCGCTATCATTCCCGCAAGCCCCGCTACCTTGTATCCCGCATATACCGACACAAGAGCTATAACGGGATGGACACCTGCGCTGCTGCCCATTACCTTCGGCTCGATTATCTGACGCACTACATACATAGCGCAAAGCAGCGCAAGCATAGACAGAGCAGACGGCGTATCTCCCGAAAAGAACAGTGCGGCCGACCAAGGCACAAGAACCGTGCCGACCCCGAGAACGGGAAGAATGTCAATAACGGCAGTCAGCAAAGCCATAAGGAACGCGAAATCAACACCTATTATGGTAAATCCTATAAGAAGCTCTGAAAAGGTTATGACCATAAGCACAAGGTACGCCTTGGCGAATCTTACCAAGGCTCTTTTAACCACACTCAAAACGCCCGACACTGCATTTATTGCAGCAGAGGGCAGAAACCGGCGTGCGTCACGCACGATGCCGTCAATATCCATAGAAAAATAGAAAAGTGATATAAGTCCGACAAACAGTGAAAACAATACAGACGGCGCTCGTGATATAATGTCCCCCGCCAGCTGCGCCGCATATGAGCTGAGCGCAGTTGCCGCGCCTGAAAGCATATCAGTGACGGTTCCGCCGAGATCTGCGCTGCCGCCGATATTGAAGCCGCGTACCTTATCCGTAAGCTTTTCCACAAGACAGCTTACGGGATTGCCCTCCGTCTCCAGAAGCTTCATAAGCCTTGACACGGCGTCGGTGGCCTCACGGCAAAGAAGTGTCACCGAATAATAAGTGAAATAAGTTATGCCTGCGGCAAATATCACTACAATGGCAGCCGCCCACACGCCCTTCGGTATTTTTGTCTTTTTTGAAAGCCACGCAGCGGCAGGACGAACAAGGCACGACAAAAGATATGCCGCGGCAAAAGGCAACAGAAGCGGCAGAGCGTATTTTACAGCCAGCCATATTCCGGCGGCACAAAGCGCGACGCACACGCCGTATAGAACCGCTTTTTTCAGTGTTTCCTCTCGCATACCGTACCACCTCACGTTAGTTAATGACCGGAGGTGCTTTTTAAGGAAAAGCACCCCCGGACCCCCGAAAACCTTTTTAGAAAAGGAATATAAGGGGAATAATTTATGGGACTCAAAGATCAGACTGCACATTCCGCGTGCAAAGATTAAAACGAAGTCTCAATGCTCTTTATTAAAAGTATTTGCCCGCATAATAATTTTTTTGCGGATTTTATTCAAAAACTTCAGAAAACTGTTTACATTGCTCACAGACTTTGATAAAATACATTATAAAATATATATTCACGGAAAGGAAAAAATAATTATGAAAAAACTTATTGCCATTATGCTGTGTATAGCCGCCTCTCTGTGCCTTTTCAGCTGCGGCAGCAGCATTGAAAGCGCAGACGGACCCGACAGCAGCGACCCCATAAAGGTTGAAATGTCCGTCAGAGACTACGGAAAGATAACTCTTGAACTGTATCCCGACGTCGCGCCTATAACAGTTAAAAATTTCGTTGAGCTTGTAAGCAGCGGATATTATGACGGACTTACCTTCCACCGTATTATAGAGGGCTTTATGATACAGGGAGGTATGGGCGGAAACGCAAGTAGTATCAAGGGCGAATTTTCGGCAAACGGAGTTGAAAACAACCTGAAGCATGAGCGCGGAGTTATTTCAATGGCGAGAACCAGCGTCCCTGACAGCGCGTCAAGCCAGTTCTTTATTGTACATCAGACCTCTCCTCATCTTGACGGTCTGTACGCCGCATTCGGCAAGGTAATTGACGGCATGGACACAGTTGATAAGATCGCCGCTGTACCTACAGATGCAAACGATGCCCCCACCACGCCTGTAGTTATAGATTACGTAAAGCTTATTGAAGATTGAAGATTGAAGATTGAAGACTGAAGACTAAAGAAAAGGAACAAATAATATGGAAAACAAAACTGTTAAAGCTGAAATTACAATGGAGAGCGGCAAGAAGATCTCTCTTGAACTGTATCCCGATATCGCGCCTATCACTGTTGAAAACTTTGTAAACCTTGCAAACGAGGGCTTTTATGACGGACTTATATTTCACCGCGTTATAGCAGGCTTCATGATCCAGGGCGGCGATCCCATGGGCATCGGCATCGGCGGCAGCGGCAACAACATTAAGGGCGAGTTTGCAGCCAACGGCGTAAACAATCCCCTCTCCCACAAGCGCGGCGTTATCTCCATGGCAAGAAGCCAGAACTTCAACTCCGCCTCAAGCCAGTTCTTTATTATGCACGCCGACGGCGAGTTTCTCGACGGCCAATATGCGGCTTTCGGCAAGGTAACAGACGGCATCGAGGTCGTTGACGAGATCGCATCTGTTGCAACCGACAGAAACGACAAACCCATGACCGAGCAAAGAATGGCAAGCGTAGCTATTATTGAAGACTGAATAATTATAAATCAAAACGGAGATGGCTGCTCGGTCATCTCCGCTTTATTTTACTTTACTGGCCGCAGTATCCCTATAGGAGTTGACTGCGTGCTTTGACCCAAAGGATTTTGACGAAGCAGTTTTTCCCAAACGCAAAAATCCGTATTGCTGTCCGACGCTCCGAGAACATTACAGCCGAGATCGTTTGCATCAACAACAAGAACTGTATTTCCACCAATCTGATACGAAATACGGCGTGCCGTATCCGTCGGATCGGCAGGCGACAGCACTACATACTTGTTGTACGGCGGCAAAGTATAAGAACACGGACCGTCTATAGAAGCCGCGCGACTGCCTGCAACTTTATAAAACCATCCGTGACGGTGAAACAGCTTGCCCAACATCCCTGCAAATGACGCCAACAGTATCCTGATGACACCTGCCTCATCTATAGCGCACTGCATTGTTTCAGGCATTGCAAGTCCTATACCGTACTGTGAGCGCTTAACAAAGCGGCTGAGAATGCAAGCTAAAAATCCCGGTCTGATCTCGCTGACAGGATATGCCCTGCCCTCAGTGCAGGCTATCATTTTTTCGCTCAAAAAAACTATATCCTCAGGCAAAAGAACAGGAACAACGTATTTTTCCATTATATCCGAAAGATCATCATTCTTAGTTATCACCGCTGTGCGGACAGCATAACAACCATACCTTACACCGCCTGCTTCTACAAACTCATTCTTGCCGGGATTTACCCCAAATCTTTTATCCATATTGATCACCATACTTTCTTTTGTTTGGTGCATATGAGCATATCACACCGCAAAGAAAATAACATCTGTTTTGCCCCGCGGATAAAGAAAATGCCTGAATGAAAAATCGAAATTTTCATTCAGGCATTTTCTTTATTTTTCAGGCATAGATCACACCGTGTTTTTCAGTATGATAAGACACTGAGCAAACTGGGTATCGGTAAAATACGAATTAAGTATAAGGTTATCGTAGTTATTGATGATTCTTTTTGCTATAAGCAATCCTCGTCCCCTTCCAAGTCCCTTTTCAGTTGTACCGGCAATAACACCGCGTTCCCGCACTCCGTCCCGAACATCGTTGACTATTATAAAGCTTGTGCCGCTTTTATCATCAGATATCCCCAGTCGCATATGTCTTCCCTCACACAGCAGCGCTTCCTCGGCGGCATTATCAATAAAAATACCAAGCAGTCTTACTATATCGCCGCAGCCTACAACCGCTGAAGATGTTATATCCAGTGTAACATTTACACCTTGTTCCAGTTTCTCTGTGACCTTATAATACAAAAAGGATTTCAGTCTGTTATCGCTAAGCACTGAAAGCTTAGCCTGAAGATCGCTTCTTGCCAAAGCATTCTGCATAAACGGAACAATGTTTTCGGAGTAAAACTTTTTCATTTCCCTGTCATCGCTTTTCTCAACAAATCCGCCCATGGTCAAAAGCAAATTTTTTACATCGTGACGTATATCCTTCATGTCCTCAATTGTAGTTTCAAGATCATTGCTGTATGCTCCAAGTTCATTTTCTGCATTTTTTGCAATATCCATTTTTTCTCTTATAGACGCTACCTTAAACAAAAGGCATATATACACGGCAACGGCAAAAATTATCAGCAAACGAAATATACCAGTTTCATAAAAGCTTGTTCTTGAAATACTTTCCGACATATCAAAAAGTATCAGTAAGATCATTATAATAACAAGCACATATGCCCAAAGACCTGAAAATCTTTTTTCCACAAACAGGAATTTCTCACGATTTTTATTAAAAAGCTTCGACGTCAGCTTTACGACCGCTGTAAATGCTACAACAACGACACCGCCGAATACCGTTATCAACACAGCTTTTTGCATAGCCGACAGTAAAAAAAGTCTGCCTATATCATAGTACAAAGGTATAAGCTTTGTAGTAGCAGCATCATATACTGCTATCAATATGACAGCACACATCGATACTACACTTATCTCCGTAAAATATTCTTTTATACGTCCGGTCTGCAGCCAAAGAACCGCAATAAGATCAAGCAAAAAGAAGATAGCAAAGCAAGACGGCACAGCAAAAAATACCATATATGCTTTTTCTGTTATCATTAAAGATATAAGCATTATATATGATAATAAATTTAACGGCAACCTTTTGAGCATTGCCACAAGAGCACAGAGCATAAGCGTGTTTACAAGCTCAATGGTATCATAGGTGTTCCACGGACTTCTTGATTTAACCGACAGTACCGCCAATACAAATAATACTGCGGCTAATACGTAATAAACCGCCTTCTTCAGTCTCTTTTCAGCCATTTTCTAACCTCCGCACGCATCTTAAAAGAACACGGTATCTCACTTTGATCGGACATTATGATATATCC
Organism: uncultured Lachnospiraceae bacterium; assembly: GCA_964490165.1. GTDB lineage: Bacteria > Bacillota > Clostridia > Oscillospirales > CAG-272 > Avispirillum. The sequence continues at coordinate 58,014 of CAZBAR010000005.1, forward strand.
GTCCTTTATGCCTATAATATGAGTTTTGTTTGCAAGAAAGGATCTGTGTACCCTGATAAATCCTTCGTCCAACTTTTCTTTTTCTGCATCAAGCGTGCTTATTACGGTAATAACAGAACCGTTACCAGTATGGTAGGTTATCCCATGAGAAACGCTTTTTTCAGCCTCAAGGTAAAGTATATCCCGAATGCAAAGCTTTGCTGTTTCACCCGCACCTATTTTCAGTCGCACGCTTGCCCTGTCGCTGTCATCACCTTTTGAAAGTCTCAGTGCCATATGTATATATCTGCGAAGCGATGCTGCAAGCTTTGCGACCTCGCAGCCTTTTTCAAGAAACCCAAACGGCTCCGTTCCGCTGTTCAGCACCTTCATTGCCAGTTCGCTGTGATTTGTAGTATAAACCACCCGTACGCATCGACCGCGCTCTTTAAGCAATGCAGTGATATCAATTCCGTTTGGCTGATTATTACCGTAATCTATATCAAGAAACACAAGGCTTTCGTCCTCAATATCTGTAAGGCGTAACAGTTCACTGCCGGAACGCGCAATCCCGCCGATCTGCGCGTTTATTTTTTCATCGCTGATCATTCTTTCTATTATATCTTTTTCAAGAGCAAGAAAAAAAGGGTCATCATCGCACAAAAATATTCTCAGCATCAAACATCCCTCTTTTCACATCACATTTCGCAAGACACACGTTCGTCATCGGGTATTTATCTGTAAGCATCTCACTTTTGTTATATTATCACAAAACCTTTGTTATTTCAACAGTGTTATAGCTGCTTCTTATTAACGCGCTGTCGATAAAATGATCTATCTACTGAAAAAGGGGCTGTAGCAAAAATCAAAAAAGCTACAGCCCCTGCTTGTGTTTTCTCTGATCCCCCGTCTTACGGGGGATTTTTCATAAGAACGCTCGGATATCTATCGCCAGTCTTTCTTCCAGATTGATAAGCCGTTTTGCAATATCCTTGCTTTTTTCATCAGCGGCTTCGTATTGATTAAGATATCTGTTAAGCGACTTAACGCCCATATTGCATCCGTCTGTTATCAGATCCGCAATCGTTTTATCCGATTCATCAAGTCCCAGCTTTACGTTTGTTTTTATCCACGACATACCTTTTGCCATAGGATTGGGGTCCTTTCCCTCATCATGAAATTCATCAAGCAAAGTCTGAATTTCCGTGTTTAATTTCTCATGCTCGTTTCTGCAATCTGTTAAATAACGCTTCAGTGTATCATTATTAGCATAATCCAGCACATCGTCGATAGAGGATATGCCCATTTTTATTCCGGCGTCACACTCGCGAAGCAATTTTATTGTATCCTGTTCTATCATTTTTGCCCCTTTACTTTCTTATTAATGATTCTTTGACATATAATAGTGTACCCGAAAAACCTGATACTATTATACTAAAACGTGTCTAAAGAGGCAGCTTGGTTTATAGACAGTATGAAGCTGTCCTTCAGGATTGAAGGACTGCTTTTTTATTTCCCTTTCACATCTATAACAACATACTCCGAAATGCATCCCGTTTTGAATTTCAGCGCCCAATCGGAAATTCCCGAAGTTATTATAAAGTTCGTTTCATTCCGCTTTTCAAGCCCGTATGTGCCGTCGTTCTCGCTTACAAGCTCGCCTATAAGATTTATAGGTATCAGCTGACCGCCATGGGTATGTCCCGAAAGAACAAGATCCACCCCTGACGCGGCCTCGGCGTCGTAGTCACACGGCTGATGATCCATAACTATCATATACTTATCACTGTCAAGCGCCGAAACAAGCTCATTCATATCGGCACGGTAAACGGCTGACATATCGTTTCTGCCTATTATATAAAATCGTTCATCTACAAGCAGGACCTCGTCACGCAGCACAACGACTCCGTTTCCATTCAGCTCCGAAACAAGCTCCTTTTCACCGTATCCTCTGTATTCAGAGCCGTAATAGCCGCTGTCGTGATTGCCGAAAGCAAAATATACGCCGTAAGTAGTCTCAAGTCCTCCAAGGGCGCTGCAGGCATCCTTCATGTCCTCGTACGAGGTACTGTCATCAACAAAGTCGCCGGTAATAAGGACAATATCCGGCTTCTGTGTGTTGATCTCGCTGACATACCTTTCCAGACCATTGCCGTCAAAGGTAGTCCCCACGTGAGAATCGGCAAACAGGACCACCCGAAGCTCTCCCACACCTTTATCAGTGTCAATAACATAGTTTGTCTGCTGAACATTGTACACCGTAAACCAGCCTGCCGTCATATACAACACCGTTACAAGAATAGCCGACAGTCCCGCCCAGTATAGCTTGAAATCTCTTTTTCTGACCCTTTTTACTATAAAGAAAGCAAGGTCGCAAAGCAGCCAGAACACCGCAAGATGTATCACACATACAATGGCGTTGATCGATCCTAAGAAAACGCCCGGCACAACGGACAAAAGAGCCACCGCCGCAAAGCTTAGCAAAACTCTTAACAAACGTCTTTTACAGGACAGCTTTTCAAACAGTCTGAATTTATAAAAACGGCTGACAAGATAAATTATTCCTGCTGCCGCCGCCAACACGGTCAAAATAAAAATTGCCGCCCACACAGTAAATATCACCCCTTAGTCTAAATCTTTGCTAAGGCAATTATACCATATTATTGCAGACACATCAATATGTACCAATCGTCATTAGGCTTCTTTTGGAATGCGTATGACGATCTCCATATCGCCTGCGCTTTCTCTCTTCAAAGTCTCCACATTGATGCCTGACAGTCTTACAGTCTCCACTGCGCGGTCTATGGTATTATAAAGTATGCGTACATCCTTGATTATAACACGTGACGAGCCCTTAGAGGTATTATCTCCCTTTTTCTCCTCTTTTTCAGCTTCTATGAGCCTGTCCACATATTCCTCAGCGGCTGCCACGTTCATTGAACGCCGTATCATCGTGTGCATAACACTTCGGCGGCGGTCGTTATCCTTTATTCTCAGCAAGGCGCGAACATGGCGTTCCGTAAGACCTGCGGTCAGTATTTCCTCCCTGTCCTCGCTTTGTATACGCAGAAGTCTCAGCTTATTTGCAACGTATGACTGAGAGCAGGAAAGCTGTCCCGCTATCTTCTCCTGTGTAAGGCAGTGTACCTGCATAAGCTGATATATTGCCTGCGCCTGCTCAAACATATTTAAGTTTTCTCTTTGAATGTTTTCGATTATCGCCATATGGGCAGACTCCTCACTGTCTGCCTTTACAAGCACGCACGGTATCTCTGAAAGCCCTAAAAGCTTTGAAGCTCTCAGCCGTCGCTCTCCTGCTACAAGCTCGTACATATCACTGCCCTCAGGCCGGCGCACTGCCAGCGGCTGAATTATGCCGTGCTGACGTATGGAATCTGCAAGGCGCATTATAGCGTCCTCCGTAAAAAATCTTCTCGGCTGCGCGGGATTAGGCGTTATCTCATCGGGTGACAGCATAAATATCATCTGCACTCTCCCCGATGTGTTCTGCAATGTCAGCTCGTCTGAAAACACCTCTGTTTTCGCTTCAAAATTTGCTTTGGGACGCTGAAAAAATAAAGTTCCTGCCATTTTCATATTCCTTTCGTATATTGTTTTTTCTTTGTGAAAAAATAATACCACGGAAAATATGAAATATAGCAGGAAACAGGTTCTGTTTTTATAAATGTTTTTGGAAAAGAATATCGTCACGTCACTTCCGCTGACAATCAAAGCGGTTTTTTTGTTATCTGTGAAAAATTACGGGGATATTCCGATTTTGCCGCTGAATTTTTTTGGTAAATAAGGAGAAATCTTTTATCACACAGACCGGGGATAGTATACTGTCGAGCCTCCACAAGAGTGCAGCCAAGCACTTTAGCCGCATTAGCGGCTTCATCAACCTCTTCCATAGCGGCGGCGCCCTTCATTGCCACAAAATATCCGCCCACCTTAACAAACGGGGTACAGAGCTCCATTAGAACGGAAAGCCTTGCTACAGCTCGCGCACCCGCCGCATCAAAGCTCTCGCGCAGTTCCCCTCGTCCGGCGTCCTCTGCGCGTGCGGCAATGCTTTCAAAATTTGATATACCGCCGAGCTTTGCCGTATCGCTCATATATACAGTTTTCTTAGCGGTGCTGTCAAGAGCGCAAACAGACACCTCCGGCAGCACGGCAGCCGTAGGCAGCGACGGAAATCCGGCTCCGCTGCCGACGTCTATGAGGCTGTCGGCGCCGAGCTTTTTTATCTCGTCGGCAAAGAACAGACAGTCTGCAATATGCTTTTTCATCACCTCGTCGGGCTCTGTTATGGCAGTAAGATTAAACTGCTTTGAACACTCATCAAGGCGCGCGCATATTGTATACAGCTTGTCCTCATTTCCCTCCGTCAGATGCGAAAGTCCTGCCTTTCGGACAGTATCGTTTAATTTTTTTACAAATTCTTCTTTTTGATATATCATAAAGCTTAAAACCTCTGAAATTATTCGTGTCTGCCGGTCAGAGCTATAAGCAGCTTCAGATCGTCAGCTCTATCGCCTGCTTTTGCGCCGTACGCCGCCTTATTGCGGCGAAGCGCACCGCACGCTGTGCAGCGGTGAGTTATAATATAGCCTTTTTTGGCGTCCGGCTCTGCTGACACAGGTTCCATAAGCGCGCCGCATTCACTTGCGCGGTCTCCGGGATTTTCATCCAAATGACGGCTCCACAGGCAATACGGGCAGTGATTTCTGGAGGTGTATCCCAGCGGCTCGACATCTCTGCCGCAATGACCGCACACAAAGCCGCTGTCATTTTTCAAAAATCTTTTTTGTTCCATAAAAAGTCTCATGCTTTCTTTTGTTTTTTACTAAGCGCGAAAAGGTGCATTTACGTACAGAATTTCGTATCGTTGTACGCATTTTCAATTTTTTGAATACATACAAAAAGTTCGGCAATAATATGAGTGTGCAAATTTTAATTCTCTATATCATTTGCAAAGAAAGGTATGGTCAATATGAGAAAGAAAAATCAAAAAGGGCGTCTTCGCCTTGCTGCTATAGCTTTTGCAGTAGTTATCGCTGCTTTTTCGGCACTTGCCGTAAGTGCAGCCGCTGCTCCTGCTGACAGAAACTATTCCTTTGTTGCCGAAGCAGGTATGGGCGGCGCAGAAGGCGCGCTGGGTAATATCGGCGGTGACATAGGCAGAGCTGCCGATGATGTGAAGGACGGCGTAAAAGATGCCGCAGACGACATCGGCGGAGCGCTTACCGACAACAATGACGGAAATGTCACTGGCAATGCAGACAGCAATATAACAGGCGACAGCTCCGGAATTGCCGACAACAAGGACAATCCCGACAGCAATAATGACACAAGCAACAACGCAAAAGACACAGGCGACAACGCAAAGGACTCTGCCGACAAGGACAGCGGCAAGACCGACGACACCACCAATGGCAATGCTGCTAACGATAAAAACAACAAAGACAAAGACGGAATGAGTATGTGGGCGATCATAATAGCCATAGTTATTGTAGTTGCCATTATTATTCTGATCTGCGTTCTTGTACCCAAGAAAAAGAGATAGTTCTTCCTGAACCGTCTGAATGCTGCAAAACAGCATTCAGACGGTCTTTTATTTTCCTACGCAAAATCTTGCAAATATCTCAGACACGATCTCTTCCGATATTCCTCTGCCATCAAGCATCGAAAGCTCAGACAGCGCCGATTCCGCAAGAGTACACACGGCATCTGCAAAATCCCCTGCCAAAAGACCCGATATAGCGTCCTTCAGCATTGACACTGCATTTTCCACACACGCCTTATGCCTTGAGCTCCACAGCATAGCGTCGTTATCAAGTGAAAGTCCCTCGCTGTTGAACACCTCGCCTATAGCGCTGTACAGCCTATCAAGCCCTTCACCGCTTTTGGCACACATAGAAACTGTTTTATCAAAGGATGCATTTATTTCGGTCGTATCCACTGCATCGCCGAGATCATTTTTGTTTATTACGGCGATCTTCGCGCCGCCGGACTGTGCCGCTTTATCAAGCAGTGCACGGTCCTCGTCACTGAGCTGCCTTGATCCGTCTACAACAGCGATTATCAGCTCTGCACTTTCCATAACGGCAACTGCTCTGTCGATACCTATAGACTCTACCTTATCGTCAGTATCTCTTATACCTGCCGTATCGGCAATGCGCAGAGTTATTCCCGCGGCGTCCACGGTCTCCCACAGAGTATCTCTCGTTGTTCCCGCAACATCGGTGACAATAGCCTTGTCACTCCGGCACAGCAGGTTATACAGCGAGCTTTTTCCGCTGTTCGGCGTGCCGACAATAGCGCAGATAACACCGTCGGCAACGGCGCTTCCTGTTCTGTAGGTCGCCAGGAGCGCTTCAAGACGGCTGACCGCATCTTCAAAAACAGAGAGTATCTGCTCCTCCCCCTCGTTTCCTATATCCTCGTCGGGATAATCTATAACAGCGTACAGCGCAGCAAGTACGCCGCGCAGCCTTGCCCGGATGTCCTCTGTAGCACGGCTGAGGCTTCCCCTTGCCGCATTTGATGAAAGCCGTCGGCGGGAATCTGTATCTGCGTCTATAAGTCTGCCGACAGCCTCCGCCTCTGTAAGAGACAGCTTGCCGTTTACATAGGCGCGTCTTGTAAATTCTCCTGCCTCGGCGGGTCTTGCACCTGAACGAAGAGCAGCTTCAAGCACCGCTGATGTTACGGCTATACCGCCGTGGCAGCTTATTTCCGCACTGTCTTCGCCTGTAAATGACGCACTGCCCGAAAAATACGTTGCCAACGCAGTGTCTATTATCTCGCCGCCGTTTACCACAGAGCCGTAGCAGGCAAGGCGCGGAGCGTCCCACGGTGCCTTATACGCGGGAGCGAAGCACTTTTTAAGCACCTCCGCACTTTCTTCTCCGCTTATTCTTATAACAGCAATACCGCCGCGCCCTCTTGGGGTGGACACTGCGGCAATAGTTTCGTTTAGCATTTTCAAAAGATCCTCTTGTGCAAAGCGGGCTGTAACAAAACAACGCATTTTGATACAGCCCCTTTTATTTATTCTGTTACCTCAGCTGTATCAGCTTCAGTCTCAACAGCAGCCACTACAGGCACCTCGGCACCTGCAGGTCTTCTGTTATTGTAATTTCTGCCGCGGCGGCGGTCTACCTTATCGGGACCGTCGTAGCAAACGATTATCTTGCGGTTCTCGTCGCTGCCCACGGAATGAGTGGAAACATTTTCGATATCCTGTATTTCAGAGTGAATAATTCTTCTCTCAAAAGGATTCATCGGCTCAAGAACCATATTTCTCTTGTACTTCACAGCCTTTGCCGCTGTACGTCTTGCAAGAGCACGGAGAGTTTCCTCTCTCTTGCGGCGATAGTCCTCGATATCGACAATGATCTTAACGAACTCCTTGGATGTGGAGCCGCCCTTACGGTGTGCGCACAGGTTTACAAGATACTGAATAGCATCAAGTGTTTCACCGTGGTGACCGATAAGAATTCCTGCGCCCTCACCCTCGATCTCCATATGAGGATAGGTGTTTCCGCCGATTCCCGAAGGCTCGCTGCCGGTAAATCTTGCAGTAGCATTAATGCCCATATCCTGAAGCAGAGTATTTGCGAACTTAAGAGCGCACTCTTTTTCCGCGTCGCTTACCTCAATAACTCTCGGCTCCTTTACAGGCGACTTGTGGCGAGGCTCACGTGCAGGCTTTTCAGGCTTTTCTGCTTTTGCAGCCGCAGGTGCTTTTTCTGCCGCTTTTTCTGCCGCTTTTTCTGCCGCTTTTTCTGCCGCTTTTTCTGCCGCGGGTGCGGGAGCGGATGCGGGCTTTTCTGCAGGTGCAGGCGCTGCTTTCTTCACTTTTTCGGGAGCCGCTGCCTTTTCCGGTGCGGGAGCAGGCTTTTCTGCCTTTTTGGGCTTCTCGTTTCCGCCGCCTCTGTTGGTAGTAACGCCGAGACCCTTGATAGATGCTACGATACCGGAAAGATCAGTGTCCTCATCGCTTCCGTCGTCATTTATAATAACCTTTATTTTAGCAGGAGTTGCGCCGATACCGAATATACCTTTTTTAGGCATTTCAAGTATCTCGTACTGCACATTTTCGCCGCTGTACTTAGACTGAGCTTCCTCCATGGCTGCTTCAAAGGTCTTTCCCTGAATAATAATTTCTTCTGCCATGACTGTTATCCTTTATTTTTTCTTTTTATACTTTTTGCTGCCCTTATCGTCCTTCATCACAGGAGCGTCGGCAGGATCGGGAACATGAGCGGTTTCGTCTGCAGCGCTGTCCTCGCTCTTGCTCTCTTCTTCGTCCTTCTCAGGAGCAGCTACCGCAGGAGCACTGTCATCATCGTCATCGTCTATATGATGCAGAGAACGCTTTTTCTCTCCTGTGTAGTTTGAAGTGCCTGACGACTGGGATTTTTTCTTTTTCTTTGAAGAACCTGCTATCTCTTTCTCGGCTGCCTTATAATCTTCCTCTGTAAACTTCGGCATAGGCATCAGCTTTGACATCACGAACTGCTGGAAGGTTGCCGCAACAGAGCGGTATATCCAGTACACACCGACAGCTGCGGGAAGAGTGAAGGAGATCCATGCTGACAAAAGAGGCATAGAATACATCATAGCCTTCATTGAGCAGTTGTTCTGCTGCGCCTGCATGGTAGGATCCTGATATGAGAACTTACGTGTGAGAATCTGGCTGAGTATCATAGTAACTACAATAAGAACAGGAACTATGAGAAGCGGCCAGAGCGACTTGAAGTTATCTGCGTTAGGATACGGAGGAGCAGCAGAGAAATCCAGAAATCCCACCTTATAGTCGGGCAGCATACCTGTTTTCATGCTTTCGGGAATGATCTTTGCAATATCAGCTGCAGGATCGCTTCCCGCCGCGCGCCACTCGCTTATTTTATTGATTATCTCGACCTGAGCTGTACGTGTGCTCATAAGAGATGAGCCAACGTCAAACTTATCGCCAAGAGCCTGTACGGCTGTAGGTGAAAGAAGCTCAGCGTCGCGGAAGCTGACTATAAGCTTTGATATAGTTTCCGTACTGAGGTGGCAGATATACTGCAAGGGGTAAACGATAACATAATACAGTGCCATAATTATGGGGAGCTGTATAAGCATAGGCAGACAGCCGCCCATAGGGCTGTAGCCGTTCTCCTGATACAGTGCCATCGTTTCTTCCTGCATTTTCTGCTGGGTAGCGGTGTCTGTGCGACCCGCATACTTTTTGCGGATAGCTGCGACCTTGGGCGCCATTGACGCTTGCTTTTGCATATTCTTCTGCTGCTTTATGCCGAAAATAAGGCAAAGCAGTACCTGAATTATTACAGTAAAGAATATGAGGGCTACAAGATAGTTATGTCCGGGGCTTATATAGCAGCAGAACTGCATAAGATAGCCGAAGGGCATAGCAACGTAGTAAAGAATGTTACCCATATTTAATTTTTCCTTTACTTTAGATGTGTTTACGGTATTATAAATATACGGTATTCACAATACACGAAACATATTCTTTATTTCTTCCGCCTTTTCTTATTCCATTTACAGGGCGGAACCGGATCATATCCTCCCTTTGACCACGGATTGCATCTTAGAATTCTCCAGATCGCAAGCGCTGAACCGCAGATAATACCCCATTCCTCTACAGCATCTATGCAGTACTGAGAGCAGGTAGGCGTAAAACGGCAGCACGGCGGCGTGGCGGGGGATATATGCCTCCGGTAAAACCTTACCGGGGCGAGAAATATTCTCTTCAGCATTTCAGCTGTTTTCGGGTCTTTCACCCGACAGCATATCAAGCTTTGTGAGACAGTACTGCAAGTCACGCATAACGTCCTGCATTTTAAGTACCGTAGCGCTTTCTCTTGCGGCAATCACCACAAGATAGCCTTTTTTTATGCCTATGCTTCCGCGCCCGTCAAGCTGTCTGTACGCTTCGCGTATAACTCTTTTTGCGCGGTTTCTCTCTACGGCGCCTCCGATCTTCTTTGAGGCTGAAATTCCCACACGGTTGATATAGCATTTTTCCGGATTGCGGCGCTTTTGCACCTCTTTTTGCCTGTCGCGGAGAACATACACCGCGACGCTGCGGCTGACAGCTCGTCTGCCGCCGGAATATGCCTTGCGGTAAAGATGATTTTCACTGATGGCTCTCAGCTTCATCTGTACGACCTCCGTTTACTCATAAATATCAAAAACCTCCGATACAATCCGCCAAGGATCCTCTCGGAGGTAGTCGGTCAAATTTCAGACCGTTGCCATAAAGCAGCGACACTCAGTGAGTAAGTCTTGCTCTGCCCTTTGCGCGGCGTCTTTTAAGCACCTTTCTGCCGTCAGCAGTTCTCATTCTCTTTCTGAAGCCGTGTTCCTTTTTTCTCTGGCGCTTTTTGGGCTGATATGTTCTGAGCATATTCGCACCTCCTTACAGTTTATGGTTGAAATTATTATTTTTCTTTGTTTAATTGTCAGGGCAAAACGCCCTATACGCATAGGCAATAATTATTATACATACGTATCCCCCCTTTTGTCAAGAGTTTTTTGAAAAACAACCTGCAAAAAGGGGGAATAATTATATTTTTTGCCTTTACCTGCTTATCACTTACCTGCGATAGCAGCAAGAGCTTCTTCAATACCGGCCTTCTGAGCCTTGTATTTTTCAAGCTTTTCACGCTCAGCCGCAACTACAGCCTCGGGCGCCTTTGCAACGAAGCCCTCGTTACCGAGCTTGCCCTCGCAGCGCTTTATCTCGCCCTCCATAGTCTTCAGCTCGCCCTCAAGACGGCGTCTCTCCGCTTCAAAGTCTACCATATCGGCAAGGGGGATAAATATAGCCGCGCTGTCGGTGATTATCTGAACGGCACCCTCATCGCTGTACTCAGAGGGGAATTCAACCTCGGACGCACTTGCCAGCTTCTTAAAGAAGGGAGCGCACCACTCTCCGAAGGCATCTGTCTGCTTCGGGGCGATATATACCTTTGCCTTACGTGACGGAGGAACGTTCATCTCAGCTCTGCGAGCTCTGATAGCCTTAATAGCGTCGATGACCTTTTCCATATCTGCCGCCTCGGCAAAATCAAGAGACGCATTGGCTACAGGGTACTTCTCTACCATTATGCTGCCCTCTGTGCCGGGAAGACCTGAATATATCTCCTCTGTGATAAAGGGCATAAAGGGATGAAGCAGCTTAAGTGTTTCTGCAAGAACCCATGCAAGAGTGTTCTGTGCAACGAGGCTTCTCTCCTTGTCCTCGCCTGCAACAGAGGTCTTTGTAAGCTCGATGTACCAGTCACAGTATTCGTCCCAGATAAAGTCGTACAGAGTTGACAGCGCAACGCCTATCTCATAACGGTCAAGGTTTGAGTTTACGTTTGCAGCACATGCATTGAAGCGTGAAAGGATCCACTTGTCCTCAGCCGCCAGTTTGTCCGATGCGGGAAGCTCTATTTTATCGATATCAAGATTCATCATAACAAATCTTGCCGCGTTCCACAGCTTGTTTGCAAAGTTGCGGGCAGCCTCGATCTTCTCGTCGGAAAATCTCATATCGTTTCCGGGGCTGTTGCCTGTTGCAAGGGCAAAGCGCAGTGCGTCTGCACCGTACTTATCTATGATCTCCAGCGGATCAATACCGTTGCCGAGAGACTTCGACATCTTTCTGCCCTGCGCGTCTCTCACAAGTCCGTGTATAAGAACAGTGTCAAAAGGTGCCTTGCCTGTGTATTCAAGTCCTGAGAATATCATTCTGGATACCCAGAAGGTGATTATATCATAGCCTGTAACAAGGGTGTTGGTAGGATAGAAATAATCAAGATCCTCAGTTTTCTCGGGCCAGCCCATAGTGGAGAAGGGCCACAGCGCGGAGGAGAACCAGGTGTCGAGGGTGTCGGGATCCTGAGTCATGGACGCACCGCACTTAGGACACTTTTCGGGAGCTGTGAGGGAAACGACAGTCTCTCCGCACTCTTCATTATCGCAGTAGTACGCAGGAATTCTGTGGCCCCACCAAAGCTGACGGGAGATACACCAGTCGCGGATATTCTCCATCCAGTGGAAATAGTTTTTCTCAAAGCGCTCGGGAACAAATTTGATATCGCCGTCGCGTACAGCCTTGATCGCAGGCTCTGCCAGCGGCTTCATTTTTACAAACCACTGAAGACTTACTCTCGGCTCTACAGTAGTACCGCAGCGGTAGCAGGTGCCGACGTTGTGAGCGTAGTCCTCAACTTCGAGAAGATATCCGCCCTCCTCGAGATCTTTAACAATAGCCTTTCTCGCCTCAAAGCGATCCATGCCGGCGTACTTGGGATAATCCTCTGTAATATGCGCGTCGTCAGTCATAACGTTGATAACGGGCAGATCGTGACGGCGGCCGACCTCAAAGTCGTTGGGGTCATGAGCAGGGGTTATCTTTACGCAGCCTGTACCGAAATCCTTTTCAACATATTCGTCCGCAACGATCGGAATTTTTCTGCCGACAAGGGGCAGAACCAGCATTTTGCCTACCATATCCTTATAGCGCTCGTCAGAGGGATGTACAGCAACTGCAGTATCGCCCAGCAGCGTTTCGGGACGGGTGGTAGCTATTTCAATATCACCGCTGCCGTCCTCAAGAGGATAGCGTATGTGCCAGAAATGGCCTGCCTGATCCTCATATTCAACCTCTGCGTCGGAAATAGAGGTAAGGCACTTGGGGCACCAGTTGATTATTCTCTCGCCGCGGTAAATAAGACCCTTGTTATAGAGCTTCATAAATACGGTGCGGACAGCCTCGGAGCAGCCCTCGTCAAGAGTAAAGCGCTCACGAGTCCAGTCGCAGGAGGAGCCCATTTTTTTAAGCTGTTCAATAATTCTGCCGCCGTACTTTGCGCGCCAGTCCCATGCGCGCTTCAAAAAGCCGTCTCTGCCGAGCTGCTCTTTTGTAACGCCCTCCCCACGCATCTGCTCAACGATCTTAGCCTCCGTGGCAATGGAAGCGTGGTCTGTGCCGGGCAGCCACAGAGTGCAGTAGCCACTCATACGCTTATAACGTGTCAGAATATCCTGCAGGGTGTTGTCCAGTGCGTGGCCCATATGAAGCTGACCTGTTATGTTCGGCGGGGGGATAACTATGGAATAATGGGGCTTTGATTTATCGATAGTAGGGGTAAAATAGCCCTTTTCGCACCAGTCGGCATATATTCTGTCTTCAAAATCCGACGGGCTGTAGGTTTTGGGAAGTTCTCTTTTCATACCGTTTCTCCGTTTCTAAAAAAATAAGCGCCCTGACAAAGTCAGGGCGCAATAATTGCGTGGTACCACCTGAATTCACACCCACACGGGAATGTGCACTCAATGCCGATAACGGCGGCTGCCGTCAGCGCTTACTGAAATTTCAGCGCCAAAGCTCCGAGGCTACCTTCTCCGACAGTGTGCCGCGACGCTCTCACCTATCGCCGCTCTCTTTGGGTCACCTTTTCAGATACTCCTCCTCATCAATGCCTGTAAATAATGATGATAAAAGAATTGTAACACAGCATAAGCGTTTTGTCAAGAATTTTATTTTCTTCATTCATCTGAAGCAAGCCGTGACCGGAATAAATTCCGGTCACGGCTTATCTTTACATCTTAATTTCTGAAGCTTACGCCGCCGGGAACATACTCATAGCAGGTTACCTCTACCTCAATAAGCTTGCCCTGTCTTGATATCGCAAACTTCATCTTATCGCCTACTTTATGGCTCTTAACCGCGTCCTTAACGTCCTGAGATGAAGATACCTCGTCGCCGTCAATAGCGGTAATACGGTCGCCGTACTTCAGCACGCCATCGTTATATCCATCCTGAACCTGGCTGATATAAACACCGGCATTCTCGCTGCGGAAGTAATAATATGCAGTAAAGCTGTCAGTTACATCGGTAAGGCTTATGCCGATATACGTTCTGCCTGACACATAGCCGTTTGTGCGAAGCTCTCCCGCAACATCAATAGCCTCGTTCACGGGAATAGCAAAGCCAAGTCCTTCAACATCTACACCGGTAGACTTTGCGTTTACAACTCCTATAAGCTCGCCTTTCATATTGAAAAGTCCGCCGCCTGAGTTGCCGGGATTGATAGCCGCATCTATCTGAATAAGAGTCATTCTGTTATTATCAACGCTGATCTCGCGGTTGGTAGCAGAAATAATACCGCGTGTAACCGTACCGCCAAGCTCACCAAGGGGGTTGCCCACAGCTATGACCTGCTCGCCTACCTTAAGGGTATCGCTGTCGCCGACAGTAGCCGCGCTGAGATTTTCCGCTTCAATTTTAATAATTGCAATATCCGTATCGGAATCGTGACCGATGACCTCGGCGTCATACTCTGTACCGTCGGTAAGACGTACTTTTACACCGTCGGCAACATCGCCGCTCTGGGTATCTGTTACAACATGGTTGTTTGTGATAATATAGCCGTTATCACTTATAATAACGCCGCTTCCTGCACCCTCGTTTACGTACTGATAGTTGCCGTAAGATGTCTTATATTCTGTAGTGATCTCAACAACGCTGTCGGAGACCATAGCACAAACGCCTACAAGGCTGGTGTCGTCAACTGTATCCTCAGCAGCATCATTCTTGCTGTCATTGTTTTTATATATTACCATAGGATCGCCTGAGCTGTCGACAGAGCCTGTACCAACAAGCATTGCGCCAAGCATTCCCGCTCCGAAAGAAAGCAGCACGCAAGCGCAGATAATAAGCACTATAGCACCGGTAGAAAAGGTTCTGCCGCTTTTTTCTTTTTTGCCGCCTGCTGCGGCAGGCTGTCCCACGCCCATATCAGGTCTGTGAGGAGGCGGAGGCGTAGTAGTTCCGGGGACATTGTTATGGGGCGCCATGGGAGGGACATATCTGTATTCCCCGCTGTTTTGGTTGTAGTTGTAGCCCGATGCTCCGCTCTGTGCGGGATCCTGGCTTCCGTAAGGGTTGCCCGGATTCTGCTGAGGACGGGGCTGAGCCTGCTGAAGGGGCTGCTGTTGAGGCTGAGGTTGATACTGAGGCTGCGCATGAGCTCCGTAGTTCGGAGTATGCTCCGCTCTGCTTGCCTGTTCGGGGCGCGAATATGAGGGCTGCTCATATACAGGCTGGCTGTATACAGGCTTTTCCTCCGTAGGTGCCGCAGGTGCCGTGTCTGACGGCTTAGCCGCAAAAGCGGAAAGAGGTGTGTAACCGGAGCTTGCAGATCTTTCGCTTTCTGATTCTGCTGCATTTACGTTTTCGTTGCTGTTATTATTGAACTGATCCATATAAAAACCATCCTTTCAGGTTCTTGTTTATCTTTGTGATGTTATTATATTGCCCCAATGTGACAGTTTTTTGAAGATAAACAGAAAAATAATTGAAAAACGGGTGCGGTCTTACAGAATAAGACCTGCACCCATAGAAATATATACAGCGGCAAGCACTACGGAAATAAGCACACCGGGCAAACTGATAACACCGAGAGCCTGCAATAAAACGACTGCTGCAAGAACCGAAACTAAAGCCGCAAGCGCAAGCTGCCACCCGCCGCGTCTTACTGTATACAGCAAAACAACGAATGACACAAATGTCAGGATCATTGACACAAGCCCCAGCATTTTAAGGCTTTCCGCACTCATTACGCCGACCAGCATAAGAACGGCGCACAAAAGAGAAAATATCGCGCCGCGCCCTCTAAGCTCCACCGCCATTACGCAAAAGCCGCCTACAGTTATACACGTAACTGCAAGAGTAAGCATTGAATTTGCCGCCGGCCTGACGCCGAATGACATAAAGCATATTTGCAGCGCTCTCACAAAGAGTCCCGCGGCTGTCAGCACGCTTCCCATTGATAGGTTCAGCTTAAACTTCGTCATATTCCCTCCGAATATACTGCCGTGAAATGCTTATATTGTACAGCAAAAATACCATGCTGTCAATCACTGTTCTTTCTTTTTTACACATCCTGCCGATATTGCAAGCAGGCATTCAGCAGGATAATACAGCATAAGACACGCTATATCAAAGGGCTTGCCGCCTGACGCAAACATACAGATCAGAAGCATAAAATCAGACAGATAAAATGTAAGTGCGCCTGCAAATATAAGCACATGATGCTTTACACTCAGAGACTTTTCCCAAACAAGCGATCCTGCCTTGCCCAGCATACAGGAAATTATAACGGCATACGCATATATAACAGGCGCCATATCGTCAAGAACCAGATCAGGGATCATCTGCAAGACGGACAATGACACACAGACAGCGCATACGATATATATAAGGTCGCGCAGTCCTACCCTTCCGAGAAAGCAAAAGGACACGAAAAATCCAATATGACCTACGGCAAACAGCGCTGCCCCTGCGGCAAACTCATAGTTTATAACAATATCTCCGAGACAGGCGAACACTTGCCCCAGCAGCATAAAGATCTGACTGCGATCAGGCTTTTTTCCTGCTTTGCCGATCACAAAAATGTTCCATGCGCAAGTCACAACAAACATTACACCGGCAGCCGCCTTAAACGCTCTTCTGACATCGGATCTCCAGCCCCAGAACTGAGAGTACAAAAATATCCAGCCCAAAGCCAGAACAGCAATGCAAAGCAGAGAGTTCTGCAGGATCCTCTTATTTCTTAAAATATCCATAATACTGCTTTCCTTTCAAAGGTTGAATTCTCAACATTCTGTATTATACGATACAATAAACGAAATGTCAATGATCTGAAAAGTATTCCCTCACTTGACAAATTTTTACTGCTTTGATACAATAAAATTATGTTATCAGCAGAAATAAAAAGGATAAATTATAAATGAAAGAACAGTATTCCAGAGAAGCAATGCTTTTCGGCGAAGACGGAGTTCACACTCTTAACGGTTGCCGTGTAGCTGTTTTCGGTCTCGGCGGTGTCGGCGGCGCAGCACTTGAAGCGCTTGCACGGGCGGGAATCGGAACACTTGACATTATTGACGCGGATACCGTGAGCATTTCCAATAAAAACAGGCAGCTTATAGCTCTTGACAGCACTGTGGGCCAGCTTAAAACAGAGGCGTGGAAAAACCGCATTAAAGACATTGACCCTGATATTACCGTCAATGCATTTAATATATTTTTTCTTCCCGAAAATGCGGACAGCTTTGACTTCTCGCAGTACGACTATATAGTTGACGCGATTGACACAGTAAGCGGAAAGCTTGAGATCATAGCAAGAGCCGAGAGTGCAGGCGTGCCTGTTATAAGCTCTATGGGAACCGGCAATAAAACAGATCCCGAAAAGTTGAAGATCGCCGACATATACAAGACATCGGTATGTCCGCTTGCAAGGGTTATGAGATATGAGCTGCGGCGCAGAAATATTAAGCGTCTTAAAGTGGTATACTCAGAGGAGGAGCCGAAAAAAGTCTCTGTGCAGACTGAGAGCGGCGGTGTTAGGAAAAGCGTTCCCGGCAGCTGTTCTTTTGTCCCGCCTGTGGCGGGATACCTCATAGCCGCTGAGGTAATAAAAGATCTTTTAAGTTTATCTTAGTTTTCTTTCCTTGATTTTTTATTAACTTTCTTTTTTATGTAAAAAAGAAAGTTACAAAGAAAAAGACATCAAAGGAAACGGAAGGAATTCCTTTCCCTTTGAAATCCCATTCTTTCTTTTGCTTCTCCCAAGGGAGAAGCATATGTTAGTATCAATCAAATAATATTGGGGCTATTGACCACTAACGATCCGCTGTAAACCTCGTTATGCTTCCTCCGGAAGCTATAAGGAAAGTGAGATATTTAAGGGAGAAAACGCAGTTGTCTCCCTTAAATGATTTTCTTTCCGAGCTTTCTTTTTTCACAAAAAGAAAGCGATAAATAAAAAACAATAAAAAATCAAAAGCAAATAATAATTTACCCAAAAGGATATTGACAGCCATGAACAATAAGCTTTTACGCAACTACGCCCGTCTTGCAGTATGCAGCGGTATCAACATTCAAAAAGGCCAGAAGCTGGTCATCACCGCTCCCGTAGAATGCGCCGAGTTTGTAAGACTTTGCACTGAAGAAGCATATGCTGCCGGTGCAGCAGATGTTATTATCAACTGGCACGACGACTTTTGCTCGCGCCAGCGCTGGCTGCACGGTGATGACAGCCTGTTTGACGAGGTATACCCCTGGGTAGTAGAGCGGAACGACAAGCTCTCTGCTGAAGGCGCCGGATTTCTTTCAATACACGCCTCAGACCCCGAAAATCTTCGCGGCGTTGATCCCGACAGGCTGCGCCGTGCCGACGCTGCAAGCGGCAAGGCACAAAAAGCATATACCAAACGTATTATGTCAAACGCCGCGCCCTGGTGCGTTATATCTCTGCCTATTCCATCTTGGGCGAATAAGGTCTTCCCCAATGACGGCAACGCCGTAGAAAAGCTGTGGGACGCAGTGCTTAGTGCAGTACGCGTCAGCGAGGACAGCGACCCCGTTGAAGAATGGAGTGCTCACTGCGAAAAGCTTGCACAGCGCTCAAAGCTGCTGAATGACTATAGCTTCAAATATCTGAAATACAAAAACTCTCTCGGAACAGACCTGACAGTTGAGCTGCCTGAAAATCATGTTTGGGCGGGCGGAGCTGACGTTTGCACAAAAACAGGCGTGAGATTTATTGCAAATATGCCCACAGAGGAAATATTTACAGCACCGAAGCGCGATGGCATAAACGGCACACTTTGCGCTACCAAGCCGCTGGTTATTAACGGCAACGTAGTTGAAGGCATTCGCTTCGGCTTTACTGACGGCAGAATTACCGACATATACGCCGATATCGGTGAAGACATTCTTCGCGCTGCGGTTGAGACCGACGAAGGCTCACACTATATCGGCGAAATAGCGCTTGTGCCCTATAACTCTCCCATTTCAAACAGCGGCATTCTCTTTTTCAACACGCTGTTTGACGAAAACGCTTCCTGCCATTTTGCCTTCGGCGAGGCTTATCCCGGCTGCATTAAGGGCGGAGACAATATGACAACTGAAGAGCTTATAAAGGCCGGAATAAACGCAGACAGCTCTATGCATGAGGACTTTATGGTCGGCAGCAAGGACCTTTCTATTATAGGAGTTACTCATGACGGCAAAGAGATAACTGTTTTTGAAAACGGAAATTTTGCCATTTAAGGCTTTCTTTATACTGAATAATTTTATCAGCCCGCAGCACAATAACAACAGACAGGAAAAGCTCCTGCGTAAAGCGAAAGGACTGATATTATGGTAAACAAGGCAAATAAATATAAAGACAAGAACGCAAAGAACACTATTGAGAACGTTGTAAGATATGAAGCTGCGTTTCTCTATCCTGCAACTCAGATGGACGACGGACTGATGCCGCGCTGCACCCCTGCAAATCTCGCAGGCGGAGAATATTCCACCTACCCTGCAAACGTTGAGAAAAAGGATAAGGAAAAGAGCAAATAAAAAGACAGCGGGAAGCAAAAGCTTCCCGCTGCCTTTTTATTTATCAAGCTTTACATACTTAAAATAATAGCTGTCATCAGCGCGCTTTATAAGCAGGGCAAAATATGTATCGCCGGTCTTGCCGCCGGCTGAGCAGTTAAAGCGCATCCTGTAGGTAGCTTCGGTCTCCTCAAGGCTCAGCACATTTACACTGATATCGTTCTCCTGCGGCTGAGACGCCGTTACGTAGCACTCTATCTTGTCCAGATATTCAAACATATCTCCGCTGACATTGGAGACCTTTTCCTTTCCGCCGAAATATTTATACGCCGCGTCTGAAAAGTCCTTTGCAGGTATTATAACAGAAAACCTCATTTGAGGATAAGCCTCTGCCGCCTCTTCCAAAAGCTTCATATTACCCGTGTACTTTGAAAATCCGCCGTTAAGCATATAATTCAGAAGCGAGTCTCTGCAATGCTCTATAGCGTCATTTGTACCGTTAAAAACAGGTATATCAACGCTTCCCATAGTCAGCGTTTTTACTGTTTCGCCTATCTCGGCGGCCTTTTCGCTGTCACTCTCATATGCAGCTATAACTGTTTCGCCCTCGTAATCGTGAGTATCAAAGCCGAGAGTGGCGAAAAATTCTCTTGCCGCACAGCCGCTGAGGCAAAGCATAGCTGCTATGACCAATGCCGCAGCGCAGATAATATTTCTTATTTTCAAATCAGCCACACCCTTTTTTCGATCTGTTTATTCACCGTTACTGCTTTTTGCAGAATACTCATAATACATCTGCACTTTCTTCAGCGCATATTCCGCCACTATTGTACCACAGCGCAAACATTGATGTCAAGTACAGCGCCGAGGCGTTCTTTTTAACAAAATGTTTATTGACTTATGACAAACAGTGATTTAATATAATGTATATTGATATAAAACGCTTTCCGCAACATATATCCACTGAAAGTTAAAAAGAATAAGGTTGAATTATGGCATTTATTGAATTTCAAAATGTAAATAAAACATATAAAATGGGCGAGATAGAAGTAAACGCCCTTAAGGACGCAAGCTTTGAGATAGAACGCGGAGAGGTATGCGTTATCGTGGGTCCCTCAGGCGCAGGAAAAACCACGCTTCTGAATATTCTCGGCGGTATGGATACACTGACAAGCGGCAGAATAATCCTTGACGGAGAGGAAATATCAGCGTACAATTCGCGCCGCCTTACAGAGCTGAGACGTTACAGCGTGGGGTTTGTTTTTCAGTTTTACAATCTGGTGCCCAACCTTACGGCGCTGGAAAACGTAGAGCTTGCCACCCAGATCTGCCGCGATCCTCTTGACCCGCGGGAGACCCTTGGTGCGGTAGGTCTTTCCGAGCGCGAGCGCAGCTTTCCCGCACAGCTTTCAGGCGGAGAGCAGCAGAGAGTTTCTATTGCAAGAGCCTTGTCGAAAAATCCCAAGCTTTTGCTTTGCGACGAGCCTACCGGTGCACTGGACTACAACACGGGCAAATCTATACTGTCGCTTTTGCAAAAGACCGGGCAGGAGCGCGGCATGACCGTAGTTATAATAACCCACAACTCGGCACTGTGCGCTATGGCAGACAGGGTTATAAGAGTTAAAAACGGTACTGTTGTATCTGTTGAAAAAAACGACTCGCCCGCCCCCGTAGAAAGCATTGAATGGTAAGAAAGCAAGAATTAAAGCATTATGAAAGCACTAAGAAAAAGCACACTCAGAGAAATACGCGGAAGTCTCGGCAGATTTTGCGCAATTTTCGCTATTTGCGCACTCGGCGTAGGATTTTTTTCGGGACTTCGTATTACACAGTCCTCAATGCTTGAAACAGGCAACAAATACATAAGCTCTCACAATATGTACGATTTTAAGCTTTTGTCAACTGTCGGCTTTTCAAAGGACTGCGAGGGCAAGCTGACATCAGACAGCAATGTGCGGTATGCAGAGGGAGCCCATGAGAGAGACGCGATTATGAGCTTCGAGGAGCGCGACTCTGTCGCTTCCGTAAAAAGCATTACAAAAGACATAAACACACTGTCACTGAAATACGGACGTCTGCCGGAGTCCGCCGACGAATGCGTTGTTGACGGACGGTATTTCGTTGAAAACGACATAGGCAAGAAATTGAAGCTGTCAGCTTCAAACGACAGCGGCACTGCAGACGCCTTTACCTGCGACAGCTTTACCGTAGTCGGCGTTGCAGACTCCGTATGCTATCTCAACTACGAGCGCGGCTCTACAACGGTCGGCAGCGGTTCTGTCAGCTACTTTATGTATACACTGCCCGACGCTTTCAGCGAAGACTTCTACAGCGCCGTATATGTCAAGCTTTACGGCAACGATTACATTTACAGCGAAAGCTACAAAGACAAAACAGAGGGCTGCAAAAAGCAGATAGAAGAGACAGGAGCTGAGCTTGCCGCCGCCCGCCTTGACGAAATAGCGGAAAAAGCGGCAGAGGACGCAGGAGTATCGGCAGTACCGGGTGCCGTAGATTCTATTCGCGACAGTCTCGGCGAGGCAGACGTTTTTGTACTCAGCCGCAGCGAAAACACCGGCTATGTTTGCTTTGAGAACGACTCTGCAATAGTTGACGGTATATCAAAGGTATTTCCCGTATTTTTCTTCCTTGTTGCGGCACTTGTATGCTCTACTACAATGACCCGCATGGTAGAGGAGGAGCGCACTCAGATAGGTACGCTCAAAGCGCTCGGCTTCGGCAGCGGAGCTATAGCTTCAAAATATATGTTCTATTCCGGTTCTGCCGCAGTAAGCGGGGCTGTTATAGGCTATTTTGCCGGCTGCAACATATTCCCGACAGTCATTTGGAAGGTGTACGATATAATGTACGGCTTTTCCGACATTACCATAGCGTACAGCGTCCCCCTGTTTATCATATCTATGTGCGTAGCGCTAATATGCTCGGCAGGAACGGCATATATTGCCTGCCGCCGCTCGCTGATGCTGCGTCCGGCAGAGCTGATACGTCCCAAAAGCCCCAAAAACGGCAAGCGCATTATATTTGAACGCATAGGATTTTTCTGGAACCGCATCAGCTTTCTTGCAAAGGTATCCTTCAGAAATGTATTCCGATATAAAAGCCGTATGGTAATGATGATACTCGGCGTCGGCGGCTGTGCCGCGCTGCTTGTTACAGGCTTCGGTATTAACGATTCTATAAAAAACATAGTCAACTTCCAGTTTGACGATATTATGACCTACAGCTACAGCGCCTCTTTCGGTGAAGATATGACGGGCCGCGAGGCTGAATTTACAAATGAATACACAGAATATATAGAAGACGCGCTGTTTTTTCACAGCGCCGATACGGACATAAAAAGCGGCAAGGGCAGCGACAGCGCCACGCTTATTGCCGCTGACGGCAATGTGCCGGCATTTATAGATCTGCACAGCGGCAAAAACAAGATCGAATACCCAAAAACGAATGAAGCCGTGCTGTCTGATAAGCTGGCGGAAACGCTCGGCGTTGACATAGGCGACAGCGTAACTCTGACTAACAGCGAGCACAGAGAGTGCACCGTCGAAGTGTCCGGCATATGCGACAACTATGTGTATGACTACGTGTACATCTCTGCCGATACCCTCAGCGAAACTTGGAATACAGACACATCAGTAAAGACCGCGTACATCATATGCCGTGGGGACGCGCACGAAAGCGCGGCGGCAGTGGCAGCTGACAGCGCTGTTATATCCGTTCGAATAAACGACGATATGAGGGACAGCGTCAATCACATGATGTCCAGCCTCAACTACATAATAATTCTTTTGTCCTTCTGCGCCGCGGCGCTGGCGTTTATAGTCATTTACAATCTGACAAACATAAACATTACCGAAAGGCTGCGCGAAATATCTACTATAAAGGTACTCGGCTTCAGGCGCGGAGAAATATATGCATACGTTTTCCGCGAAAATTTCTCGCTGTCTATTGCGGGCGCTGCGGTGGGACTTCTTATGGGCACAGCGCTGCACGCCTATGTAATGTCCTGTATCAAAATAGATATGATATCCTTTGACACAAGAATAGCGGCGGCAAGCTATATTATATCGTTCTTTATGACACTGATATTTGCCGCAGCCGTAAACATCGCCATGTTCAAAAAGCTTGACGGCATAAATATGGCTGAGTCGCTGAAGTCTGCGGACGGCTGAGGAGCTGCTATGAATATTGTAATAAAAAACACTTTTATGCGCCGCGAGGTGAAATATCTGATAGGGCGCGATGAGGCAGAAGAGATAAAGGAACTTGTAAAAACGCAGCTGCCGCCCGATATTCACGGAGCGTCCGTAATATCAAACCTGTACCTTGACACACCTGATATGCTGCTTATACGTCGCAGCGTATCGCGCCCCGTTTTTAAGGAAAAGCTGAGACTGAGAAGCTACGGTGCAAACACAGACACCGTTTTTGCAGAGATAAAGCGAAAATACAACTCGGTCGTTTCAAAGCGCCGCATCCGGACTACTGAGAAAGACGCGCTTTTGCTCATAAGCGGCAAGCGCCCTCCCGAAACTCAGGCAGAGCGTGAGATATCGTATTTTTCATCCATTTACGCTCCTCTCTCCCCCACTGTTTATCTGTCATATCACCGTGAGGCTTACGAATCACCGGACGGCTCGCTCCGCCTTACCTTTGACAGTGACCTTTGCCGGAGAACTGCTGATCTGACATTATCCGTTACAGGCGGTACGCCTATGCTTGACCCGGACTCCGTTCTGATGGAAATAAAGACAGACAGTGCGATACCACTTTGGCTGACTGAGCATTTGTCGAAGCGGAAAATATACTGCACTTCCTTTTCAAAATACGGAGCGGCATACCGCGAAATAATGAATACCAAAAAAGAAGGAGAAAATACAAATGCCTACTACGCATCTGTTTGAAAGTATTTTCAGTAATCAAAGCATCGGGCTGACTCCCCTGAAATTTATGCTGTGCCTTGGCTTCGCCTTGCTGATGGGCATAATTTTGGCGCTTGCCTATTCTTTTAAGACAAAGCGTTCCAAAAGCTTTGCACTCACACTTGCCCTGCTTCCCGCCGCAGTTTGCTCAGTTATTATTGCGGTAAACGGAAATATCGGCGCAGGCGTCGCCGTGGCAGGAGCCTTCGGACTGGTGCGCTTCAGAAGCGCACCGGGAGGCGCAAGCGAGATATGCGCGATATTTATTGCAATGGGCACGGGACTTATATGCGGAATGGGACTGCTTGCCTACAGCGCAGTATTTACGCTTCTGATGAGCCTGTTCTTTATTATATACAGCGCCGTCGGCCATATGCTGAGCGTCAAAGACACAGAGCGCGTGCTGAATATAACTGTTCCTGAGGACCTCAACTATACTGATGCTTTTACTGACATTTTTGAGAAATATACAAAAAGCTGCCGTCTGATAAGCGCAAAGACCTACGCCATGGGCAGTATGTACCGATTGAAATATGAGGCACACCTGCGCAGTGATATAAACGAAAAGGATTTTATCGATGCACTTCGGTGCCGCAACGGAAATCTGGAGATATCCCTCTCCCTGCCCGTAAACGACCCTGCCGTGCTGTGATCAAAAAAGACTCCTCGGAGTCTTTTTTATTTGACAATATCCGGCTTATGGTGTATAATTGTATACAATAACAAAGCAGGAGATGCAATACTTTTATGAAAAAAATATCACAACGCATTTTATGCATAACTGTTATGCTGGCAATTCTTCTGTCGGGCAGCATAATTTCAACCTCCGCCGCAAACGCTTCCGCTGATGTTCTTTTAGGACGTGAAATTCTATCTGATATGCCTGACGGAGATACGCTGATATATGTATACGACAGACTTTGCGAAGGCATCGCAAGCTATGAGACCTCTGTATCTATAAGCGACGGCGTACATACCATAAGCGCTTCTGAGCTTTCGACCGTATACAGAATGATGCTTTCCGATCACCCCGAATTTTTCTATTGCTACAGCGGATACGGCTATTCAATGACAAGTAAAGGAATTTACACCGTAAATCCCGGGTACGATATGACAAAGGACGAGGCTGAGAGCGCCGCAGCCGAGCTTGACGCTGCCGCAGAAAAGCTCTGCGACGGACTTTACGACCTTTCGGACTATGAAATATCCCTTGCGCTTCACGACAGAGTGGCAAATGCTGTAGATTATAAGTTCTCGTCAAACGACCAGAACGCATACGGAGCGCTGGTAGAGGGTTATTCAGTTTGCGCCGGATACTCCGCAGCATATCAGTATCTGATGAATAAAATGGGAATACCTGCATTCACCGTTACGGGAAACGCCAATGCCCCATTGTCAGGCGTAAGCGGTCCCCACGCGTGGAATATGGTGCTGCTGGACGGAGACTGGTATCTCACTGATGTAACATGGGACGATCAGACAAACCATATATTCCACGAATACTTCAACATTACAGACGAAATGATGTATTCTACCCATATCCCCGACGATATTTATATAGGCTGCTTGCCCGAATGCAGCTCTGACGTCAACAATTATTTCGTCAGAAACGACGCTGTAATAACTGAGTTCGACGCTGTAAAGGTTGCAAATGCACTTCGCGAAAACAATTACAGAGCAGCGTTTTATGCACAGAAAGGGGCCGCCGAATTTATAAGCGAATTAAAAGCCAATATGTCGAAGGTTATCTCCGCCCTTAACATATACGGCTCATATTCTTACTCTCTGTTGAGAGGCGCTAATGAAGTTGTTGTAACGATAAAGTCCGACTCGCTGCCCAAAAACAGCCTTAGCGTAAGCGTATCTCTGCCGGACAGTGCAGTCCTCCCTTATCATGCAGAGCTGTACTGCGGCAATACCCTTGTCGCGTCCGTTTATACAAGCGACAGCACCCTGTTTTTCAACGATCTTTCCTTCGGTGCTCATACACTCAGATTAACGGCAGAGGGCTGCTTCACAGCTACTGTTGACGTAAACGTCAGCGGCGCTTCCGCGGTCGAAATATCGCTGAAGCCTTTGGGTGACCTTGACGGGGACAACAGGCTGACCCCCAAGGACAGCTGTATACTCAAGCATATTATACTCGGAGAAAGCTTTGATGACAGCGTTATGTCGGCTGCGGATCTTGACGGCAACGGGTATGTCAATACAAAGGACGGTTATCTGATGAAAAAGCTTATGGCGTCATAAGCGCAATACACTTGACGAAACAGTACAAATAATGTAAAATAGAGTTTGCACCAGTGTGCAAACTCTATTTTTTCGGAGATCTTATGGCAATATCTAAACTTAAATATCGGCATGGGCTTCGTGACGGATTGCCCATAGCGCTCGGCTATCTCTCCGTCTCCTTCGGCTTCGGAATAAGCGCCGTCGGTCAGGGCATAAGCGCGCTTGCAGCAGTGCTTATATCTATGACAAACCTTACCTCCGCCGGTCAGGTGGCGGGAGTTACCGTTATTGTGTCCGCGCTGCCGCTTTACGAAATGATGCTTACACAGCTGATAATAAATATCCGCTACTCACTTATGGGTCTTACCCTTACTCAAAAGCTTGATGAAAAATTTTCCACACTTCACCGACTTGCGGCTTCATATTTTATTACAGACGAAATATACGCGGTAGCGTCCTCAAAAAGCGATTACATCTGCCCTGCGTATATGTACGGTCTGGGCACCCTGCCGTGGGTGGGCTGGACACTGGGAACTCTGCTCGGCGCTGTTGCAGGCTCGCTTTTGCCTGATAGCATATCAAACGCTTTGGGTATTGCGATCTACGGAATGTTTGTCGCTATTGTGGTTCCTGCCGCAAAAAAGGAACGCGGAATACTGTTTACCGCCGTTATTGCCGCAGCACTCAGCTGTATGCTTAAATACATACCCGCGTTTTCATTTATCACACAAGGCTTTGCGATCATAATATGCGCACTGCTTGCAGCAGCCGCGGCTGCCGTACTTTTCCCGGTTAAGGAGGCTTGTCATGACAATTGATATGCTCCTGTATATTCTTGTAATGGCAGCGGTCACTTACCTTATACGAATGCTGCCGCTTACATTGTTCAGAAAAAAGCTGACAAACCGTTTTCTGCTGAGCTTTTTTCACTACATTCCCTATTCGGTTCTCGGTGCAATGACAGTACCGTGGATATTCTACTCTACAGGCAGCTTTGTTACCGCCGCCGTCGGTACGCTTTGCGCCCTTATACTTTCGTATTTTAACCGCTCGCTTATAACAGTTGCACTTTCAAGCTGCGCTGCGGCGTACGTCTGCTCGCTTATTATGTCTCTTCTGTAATAAGCGTTCAGACAGGTAGGAAATACTAAAGACTTTCCGCATTTTTTCCGAATTTTCTGCATTTTTTCCGCTTTCTTTTTGTGAAAAAAGAAAGCTAGAAAGAAAATCATTTAAGGGAGACAACTGCGTTTTCTCCCTTAAATATCTCACTTTCCTTATTGCTTCCGGAGGAAGCATAACGAGGTTTACAGCAAATCGTTAGTGGTCAATAGCCCCAATATTGTCTGATTGATACTAATGTGCACTTCCCGCAGGGAAGTCAGAGGGAAATTTCCAAGAGGGATACATCCCTCTTGGATACCCTTTTCTTTGTAACTTTCTTTTGGGTAGCAAAAGAAAGTTTGAAAAGCAGAGCATTAAGGGGTCTATTGCCTCCCTCTTCGAGGGAGGTGAGCAGTTGCTATGCAACTGCGGCGAAGCCGAGACGGAAGGAGTGTTTAATTAGAGTTTATGTTTTTTACTCCTTCAGTCGCCTTCGGCGCCAGCTCCCTCAAAGAGGGAGCCTCATAGGCCCCAATATTGTTTGATTGATACTAACATATACTTCCCGCAGGGAAGTGAGAGAAGGAATGGGATTTCAAAGGGAAAGGAATTCTTTCCGTTCCCTTTGATACCCTTTTCTTTGTAACTTTCTTTTTGGTACGAAAAAGAAAGTTAAGATACACAACAAAGAAAACAAAAGTAAAACTAAATAAACCATACCCACATAAAATTTATAATTTTATGTAAAAAACCGTTGCGTCGAATCAAAAAAAGAAGTATAATATATAATTGTAAATTAAAAAACGGAGAAAATCGTTATGATCAGAGAAGACCTCAGAAATGTGGCCATCATCGCACACGTTGACCACGGCAAAACCACTCTTGTGGATCAGATGCTGAAGCAGTGCGGCGAATACCATGAAAACCAAGTAGTGCAGGAAAGAGTTATGGACTCGGGCGACCTTGAAAAGGAGCGCGGAATTACTATTCTTGCTAAAAACACCTCTGTAAACTATAAGGACGTTAAGATAAACATTATCGACACGCCCGGGCACGCCGACTTCGGCGGCGAGGTGGAACGCATACTGAAAATGGTAAACGGCGTTATCCTGCTTGTTGACGCTGCCGAGGGTCCTATGCCTCAGACCCGCTTTGTGCTGGGCCGTGCTATGGAGCTGGGACACAGAGTTATCGTTGTTGTAAACAAGATAGACCGCCCCGACGCACGCATTGACGAGGTTATCGATGAGGTACTGGAGCTGCTTATCGACCTAGGCGCAACCGACGAGCAGCTTGACTCTCCTATGCTTTTCTGCTCCGGAAGAGCAGGTACTGCAAGCATTGACCCCCACAGCGAGGGTACAGACCTTACTCCCCTTCTTGATACTATACTTGAATATATGCCCATGCCCGAAGGCGACGAAGAAGGACCTATGCAGATGCTTGTTTCTTCTATCGACTATAACGAGTACGTGGGCAGAATAGGCATCGGCAGAATAGAGCGCGGCTCTATGAACGTCGGCAAGGAAGCAGTTATAGTAAACTATCACACCCCCGACGCTGCACCTAAAAAGACTAAGATCGTATCGCTTTATCAGTATGACGGACTTGCAAGAAAGGCAGTTGAAAGCGCAACTGTCGGCGATATCGTTTGCTTCTCCGGCGCTGAAAGTATTACTATCGGAGACACTATCACCGCGCCCACGGCGCCTGAGGCTCTTGAGTTTGTAAAGGTAAGCGAGCCTACCCTTGAAATGACCTTCTCCGTTAACGACAGCCCCTTTGCAGGACGCGAGGGCAAATTCGTTACCTCCCGTCAGATAAGAGAGCGTCTTTATAAGGAGACCTTGAAGGACGTATCTCTCAGAGTTGAGGACGGAGATACCACAGACAGCTTTAAGGTGTCCGGCAGAGGTGAGATGCATCTTTCCATTCTTATCGAAACAATGCGCCGCGAGGGCTTTGAGATATGCTGTTCCACTCCCCACGTGCTGTACAAGGAGATCGACGGCAAAAAGTGCGAGCCTATGGAGCACGTTACCGTTGAAGTACCTGAAGAATATGTGGGCGGAGTTATTGAAAAGCTGGGAAGCCGTAAGGGCGAGCTGCTTGAAATGAATCTGCGCGGCAGCCGTATGAAGATAGAGTATTCTATCCCCGCAAGAGGACTTTTCGGCTACAGAAGCGAATTTCTGACCGATACCCGCGGCGAAGGTATTATCGCATCTGTATTTGAAGGATATCAGCCCTTCAAGGGTGAGATAACAACCCGCTACACAGGCTCTCTTGTTGCCAGCGAGACCGGCGAGTCTACATCATACGGTCTGTTCAACTGTCAGGACAGAGGCGCTATGTTTATCGGCGTTCAGACCCCTGTATATGAGGGCATGATCGTCGGCGAGTGCCCGAAGCAGATAGATATCGCACTTAACGTGTGCAAGAAAAAGCATTTGACCGCTATCCGCTCCAGCGGTGCGGACGAAGCGCTGCGCCTTGTTCCCCCGAAGATCATGAGCCTCGAGCAGGCAATTGAGTTTATCAGCGAGGACGAGCTTATCGAAGTCACACCTAAGACTATCCGTCTGCGCAAGAAGATACTCAACACTGAGCTTCGCCTGAAAGAAGAAGCAAAGAGAAAGAAATAATTATAAAGGGCAAACGGATATTCCGTTTGCCCTTTTTGCGGGGAGGCGGCGCACTGGAAGTCGAATGTCCTTTATTCACCTTGCTGTTTCAATATTACTTTTACGGCTGCCTTACCAGCAACCGTTTTTCATTAAATATCCATAAAAACAGTTTCTTCCATTGTATAAAGAAGATCAGAATTGCAAGGGTCAGGGACAGCTCTAAAATATTGTACGGTGAAATCCTCCTCAGATGTTCTGCGGTATAAGAGAACATAGTACATCGCTCCGATCTTATGCGCATATTGCGTCAGCTCTTCACCGCTAATATACCTTTTACTGTCAACAGAATCTATCTTGCGGTCTGTATAATCATAAAATACCGCCCGCCATTCCTTTGCTCTGTCTGTGCTTCGGCAAATATGCGCTGCACTAAAACCTCCGTATATTGTATATACAGAGTCATGATCAGACGCAAAAGGAGTTCTTATCATAACAACACATCTGCTGTACTTTTCGGCATTATCCATGGTTTTGCAATCTATAAGCTCCATGGCATCATCCTTTGTGCCGTGTTCGGTTTCCTCTGCAAGCCCGTTGTGTATATCATACAGCCTTAGCCGAAATGAACACTTATCCTCTAAATTGTCTTTCCAATGCTTTATAACAGGATCAAACAACATTTCGGAATAATCTGTATAAATATAATTTATATTTCCTACAATTTCTGCTTCTGACACAATCTCCTCAATATATTTAGTCAGAACATGATCCATAAGCTCCTCGGCAGACGGCGCTCCGGTCATTGAAAGCGCTTCCCACAGCCCGTCCTCCTGCTTACTGATGTATTCATTCACAGCGTCAATAAACTCTTCTTCGCTGCATTTGTATTGGCTGCATATTCCCCTGATAACCGCCGGGGTGTTCAGATTGATAAGATCAAAGTCCGCTATGCAGGCAATAAAATTTGCAGCTGCCTGATTCAGTCTGACGGCAGCGTTAAACCCGCATGAAAAATACTCTGAAAACCCTTTGAATCCCATAATGTCCGTTTTTATAAGCACATCAACAGTTCTGTCTATCCACGTGCGCACATTATCCTTTACATATAAGGACTTATCCATAGCCATAACCCTTCCTTTCAAAAAGAAAAGCCATGCCGCAGAGATAATTGCAGCATGACTTTCGGAGATGTATGATCCGACTCAGGCGCTGAAAAAACACCTGAGCCGAATAGCTAACTTCCGGAATAAAAACGACCCGAAAGCGAATGAACACGGGGTTGTGGGCTATCGCAAAAGCGGCGCACGGGAGAATAATCTCCCTCCACTGTGCATTTACCCACAGCACTTTATCAATATATGACTGACAGCTTGAAGCTAACAGCGCACTTGCAGCGGTAAACGCCCGTACTTGACAAGAGGAGTCAAGTATGTTAAACTATTACCGTCGCAGAAGTGACTTAGGTGTTGTCTTCAGCAACCCTGAGTTCGGACATGGGGAGTTCCACCTCCTCATGCTCCGCTGCGACGCCTTATTTTATCCGAAAGATTAACCCTTAAAAAGTTTTCTCCCAGATATAAGCAGCTGTCAGTTTATTAAATTCTTACTCCCGAACGGATCTGACAAAAGACTCACATCCTTTGAAAATATTCAAAGCAAAAACCGGACGTATGTGCGACAAAAACACATCCGCCCGGTTTGTTATAAATCCGACAGAAAACCACTGTACTCCCCTTGAAAAAATAGCGCAAATCTGTTATAATGTGAATAACGTCGGCGCCGGAGTTCCGGTGGGTGTTTATGCGTCTTCAGCACATAGACATCAGGATCTGATGAGTTCCACCTCTTCAGATCTGCCGGCGTCCCTTTTTTGCTCACGCCGGAGAGCGGTATTTACTTTTAACTAATTATACTATAACCGCCGCTATTTGTCAAGATACGACTAAAATTTATTACGGATTTTAGTTTCAGACATTTTATTGACAGGTATTTATGGATATGATATAATGCCGCGTAGAAGTTACCAAACGGTGGCGGTTGTGAACTGTATAATAAATCATGAAAACAAAAAGAAATAACCGCCCTGCTACCAACATCGCGGTTATTTCTTAATCGTCGAGGGGAGCAACCGTCTCCGGTAGCTTCTACACCTTTATTTTACACGCTAATTGTTATAATGTCAACCACTTCGGAGAGATTTGACCTCTTTTTTTGTAAAGACGATGCAATATTGAAACAGCAAAATACATAAAGGGATTTCGACCTCCACTGCGCCGCCTCACCCAAAAGGGCAAACGGATATCCGTTTGCCCTTATTTTTACTTCATATAACTCGTATCGTATACGAACAGATCGCTGTACGCATCAAAATCAAAGTTATCCGGGACCGGTGCATAGAAGCCGGAGATTTTGGAGTCATAATTTATGCCGTCAAAAATATCAAGATCCACATAAACGTAGATATCGTCTGCCAAAAAGGATCCTTCAGCGGTGATCAGCTCATACATACACTGCGCCGCTTCAGCTACATCTATATCTACTTCACCGTTTACAGTTACATCGTATGTATCCTTACCGTTATCATCATAATAATGCACATTCAAGCTTGTATCGCATAAATATTCTCCGTCTGAGCAGACAGTACAGTACAGATTGAAGTATTGCAGATCTATATCACCATATAAATACTCACCGCTCATAAGAGACTCCAGGATCTCCAATGCTTCAAGATACTGAGCGCTTTCCTTTGCATTTTCCCAAATCATATTTACAACAAAATTAAATGTGTCGGGGTAGATATTTTTATCTATTGTTATACCCATAACCATCTTTGTTGCGCTTTCAACTGTGTATTCAATATAAATACTGTCTGCTGTGATGTAAGACTGATCGGTAGTTATTTCAGCACTTTCAGGGTAGTATGACAGATCGCCTACAGAAGTGATCCACGCTTCAAAGCTGTTTTCATTTATCTCTTTTTGCAAGACCTCAAGTATAGCTTCACCCTGCTCGGCAGTGATCTCACCGATACTGCCATACCATCCTCTCGCATACATACTGTTCGCCACAGCGTCAGGCAGAGTCATAATGCTCTTTTTCAGCTCCGCATCATTTTTCAAATAGCTTATTATCTTATTGTAATCCTCAGCGTTGAAATGTACATATCTGTATTTTGTGAAAAGTCCGTCCTTTATGGCTATCTCCTTTGATATGATATTTTCACCGCGTGTGAAATACAAATAATCTGTTCCGTAAGTATTATATGTATCAATATTTTCAGCCAGAGTGTCGCAAAATATCTCTATGATCTCTTTGTCTTCTATTTTGTATTCCGATATCTTATTTGCTATATATTCATATTCATAACCTGCGCCCATAAGACGAACATATTTTACATCATCCGCCGCGGGGCAGTAGTTCAGTCCCACATAGCTGACGCCTGTAATGGTAACCACCATTATTCCGTTAAGAGCGACTACCGCCAAAAAATACGGTACAGCGCGAAGCAGGTTATGCCAGCGCATTGTTGAAAGTATTTCGTATGCAAAATAAACTATTACGGCAATTATCCACAGAATAACGCCTACAGCGCCTTCGTCGCTCATGATCAGCGCTGTGCCCAGAGCGGAAGGAACAAGAGTGAGTGCAATTCTGATTATCGCCTGAGTTTTTCTGCCGGGCGCACTCTGCCCTGCTATCTCACTTTTTCTTCTTACAAACAAAATACAGCCGAGAACGAGATAAGCCACTGCAACGACTGCCGTATAAATAATTGCAGTCCATGACTCGATATCTGTAGTGTTGAAGAATGCTGCGTTGACTGAAAAGCCTATAAGCAGATTATATCTGGGTGAGAGCAGAGGTATAGACTGAATACTTGTCATCACGGGAACATTGTCTATGACCATAGAGGTTATAACATACGCTATATATCTGGGCAGAAAAAGTATCAGGCCGGAAACCGTGATATTTGACAAAAGAGTACCTGTAACGCTTGAAGCAAGAGCTATTGCACCGCACAAAAGCAATGAAATTATTAACATCTCAAGGCAATTTATTCCAAAGCCAGAAAACGACAGCGCATATGCCCACGGAAGCATAAGACGCGCCGTAATACCTACAGCCATACTTATAGCAGACATACCGACGATCCATGTGAGCACCGCTGCAATAAAGCTTACAAATACACACTGGCGGGTATAGGGAAGCGCGTGGTAAAAGTCGCAAAATGCGCGCTTATTAAAGCCTGAGAACAGTATGAACATCATAACAGGCGTGATAACAAAGGCACATACCGCCACAGCGGGGCACATTCCCCAGAAATCCAGTACTTCTATATTACCCGGTTTGGTGACTCTTCGGTCGGCATACGCCATAAGTACAGGCGCGATCTCTATCACAAGCATCATCGCCATTGAAATAATGCCGAATATTTTTAACTTTCTGAGACCCTCGGCGTAAACGCCGCCGGAAAAAATTTTATTCTTCTTCATCATTCAACGCCCCCTCAGTCAAGAATAAAGGAATAGCCCAAGGCTTCCATTTCATATGTAAACACTTCTTCAAGAGTAAGAGGCAGCACCTCAAGCAATATAGGTGACATACTTTGAAGCTTTTCGATAGTTTCATCTCTGTCGCCCTTGATTATGAGGTTTGCCACCGAACCGTGCTTTACATAGCTTACAATGTCAATACCCGCAAACACGTCCTTGTCGTACGGGTGATCAAATGCTATCTGCACCTTATATCTCGTTGTACGAAGATCCTCAATATCGCTTTCAAATACAAGTCCGCCTTTATGCAGAAGCGCCAGCTGATCGCAGGTGTCCTCAAGCTCTCTGAGAGAGTGGGAGGTCATTATCGCCGTTGCGCCGCGGTCCATAACGTCCTCTATTACGATACGCTTTATATAGTTTCTCATTACGGGATCCAGCCCGTCAAAGGTCTCGTCAAAGAACAGATAATCAGGTCTGGACGCAATAGCCATAATAGTTATTGCCTGACGGCGCATACCCTTTGAAAAGGTGCTTATGGATTTGTTCATATTAAGACCGAAATCGTTTGCAAGGCGTCGGCAAAGCTCACGGTCAAAGTTATTATAAAGCGATGAATACATCTGCGCGCAGCGCTCCATAGTTGCCCCTGCGGGATAATACAGCTCGTCGGAAACATAAACTATACGCGACTTTGCACCGGGATTTTCATATATCTCCTCGCCGTCCAGCGTAGCACTGCCGCCGTCTGGTCTGTATATGCCCGCAAGAAGCCGGAGGAATGTAGATTTACCGGAGCCGTTTGAGCCGACTATTCCGTAAACACTGCCCTTTTGTATAGTGCAGTTTATAGAGTCGAGAGCGATCATGTCGGAAAAGTTTTTGGTCAAGTTCTCTGCTTTTATCATTTCGTCTCTTCCTTTCTTCAAATCTTCAAAAGCTTAAAGTTTCTTGTCAGAGTCTACAGCTCTGTCAACAGCATCGTGCATTTCTTCCCTTGTAACTCCCATTTGATAAAGAGTTTTTGCAAGGACCTCCATTTCGCCGAGGCGCTGTTTTCCTCTGCGGTTTATCAGCGCTGCCGCGTCGGGGGCAATGAAGCACCCTTTTCCCGGTACTGATGTGACGTAGCCGCGATTGTCAAGCTCTGTATACGCCTTTTGAATAGTATTGGGATTTACGGACAGCTCCACAGACAGCCCTCTTACAGACGGCATCTGATCTCCGGGGCTCATTATTCCGGCAGCTACAAGGCGTTCTACCTGGCTTACTATCTGCTCGTAAACAGGAATTCGAGACATTACGTCTATTTGCAGCATTTTTTGATCTCACCCTTTCTTAAGGATTTAAGTATGCTATTTTAGTGTCCTATTTGTAATAGTACAGTTATATTATATCACAACAACTTTGATTGTCAACAGAATTTTCAATATTTTTTCGGAAATTCTGCGCTCTCACTTGTGATTTGAAGGGGTGTATGGTATAGTTATACAAAGGTTTATTCCTAACTTTCTTTTTTATGTAAAAAAGAAAGTTACAAAGAAAAAGACATCAAAGGGAACGGAAAGAATTCCTTTCCCTTTGAAATCCCATTCTTTCTTCAGCTTCTCCCAAGGGAGAAGCACACGTTAGTATCTATCAAACAATATTGGGGGTATTAACCACTAACGATTTGCTGTAAATCTTGTTATGCTTCCTCCGGAAGCATAAAGGAAGATAGGATTTTCAAGGAAAGAAACGTAGTTTCCTTCCTTGAATGATTTTCTTTTGAGCTTTCTTTTTTCACAAAAAGAAAGCGATAAAAAGCGATAATAAAAAATTCAAAAAAACAGGACATAACAACTATGATAGAATACAAAAAAACGGCTGCCGCCGTTTTTCCCCTCGGCGGCATAGGCTCAGGCAGCATAGGCCTGAAAGGCGACGGATCGCTTTGCGAATGGGAGATCTTCAACCGCCCGAACAGATGCACTATAAATCCCTTCTCCCACTTTGCCGTCAAAGCAGAGCGTGACGGCAAAGTCATCGACTGGCGTGTTTTGCAGGGCGACCGACAGGGAAACTTTATGGGTGACACCTCTAAAGGCACCGAAGTCTGGGTGTACGGAAACGGCGTTGACCGCGGCACAATGGCAGGCGTGCGCCACTTCAAAAATACTGCTTTCAGCGCTTTTTATCCTATGGCGCAGTGTGATTTCAGTGACGAACATTTCCCCGGCAGCGTGACAATGCGCGCACTGTCCCCTTTTATACCTATGGATGACAAAAGCTCAAGCCTGCCCGTCGCTATATTTGATTTTACAGTGACAAACGACAGCAATGAGGACACTGACTACACCGTTGCGTTTTCAGTCAACAACCTTTTCGGCGGCGAAAGAAAAAACAAACATATAACCGCCGGGGATACCCACGCTATGTATCTGTACTCAGACGGCATAGCTGATGACGATACAGCATACGGCAATATGACTGTAGCAGCGCCGGACGGCGAGGTATCTTTTCAGGAGCACTGGTACCGCGGAGGCTGGTTTGACGAGCTTTGCACCTTTATAAAGGATTTTTCCGCCTTCGGTGCATTGAAGAACCGCACCTACAGCGAACCGTGGCAGGGATATACCGATGTTTGCACCATAGCTTCAAAGATCAGCGTTCCCGCAAACGGTGTGCGGCACGTGCGCTTCATTCTCTCGTGGTACGCGCCCAATATTGAGAAATACTGGGATCAGCGCAAACAAAAAATGAAAAACTATTATTCCACCCTGTTTGACTCATCAAAAGAAGTCGCCGAACACGTGCTTGAAAATTTTGACTGTCTGTGGCAAAACACCGTTCGGTTTAAGGAGGCAATGGAGGAGCAGAGCCTGCCGCCCGTAATGCTTGACGCCGTACAGGGAAACCTTGCGATACTGAAAAGCTCCACCTGCCTGAGGCTTGAAGACGGCACGCTGTGGGGCTGGGAAGGCGTTACGGAGAAAAGCGGCAGCTGCGAAGGCACCTGCACCCACGTGTGGAACTACGCCTACAGCCTGCCCTTCCTCTTCCCGTCTCTTGAACGTGGGATAAGAGATTCTGAATTCAAGTACAGCATTGACGGCGACGGTAAAATGGCGTTCCGTTCAATACTTCCTTTAGGCTCACCCATGTCAAACTTCCGCGCCTGCGTGGACGGACAAATGGGAACTGTTATAAAGATGTACCGCGAATGGAAGCTTTGCGGAAACGACAGCTTTATTAAAGACAAATGGGACAAAATAAAGTCGATCATAGCCTATGCGTGGAATGACAAAAACCCCGACCGCTGGGACAGCGGCAAAACAGGGCTGCTGTCCGGCAGATGCCACCACACGCTGGACATGGAGCTTTTCGGAGCGTCGTCATGGCTGGAAGGCTACTATCTAGGCGCGCTTAAGGCAGCGGCTGAAATGGCAGAAGCGCTGGGTGATGAAGCGGCGAGGGCTGATTATGAAGAGCTGTACGAAAAGGGCAAGGCGCTTGCAGAGGACTGCCTGTACAACGGCGAATACTACTGCCAGAGCATAGACCTTACCGACCGCTCCGTTCCTGATGCATATGAAATGGGCGAGCTTATAAACTCTGACGGCTACTGGAACGATGAAGCAGGAGAGATCAAATATCAGATCGGCAACGGCTGCGCCGTAACATCGGTTATTGCCGACTGGCAGTGCCGCCTGTGCGGACCCGGCGCAGTTTTTGACAGCGAGCGGCGAAAAAGCACCCTTGAGTCGATATACAAATACAACTTCAGATCCATGCGTGACATTGATAACTCCTGCCGCGTTTTTGCGCTGGACGACGAACGCGGAACTATAATATGCTCCTGGGACGGCGCAAAAAGCCGCCCTGCTATCCCACTGACATATGCAGAGGAATGCATGAGCGGCTTTGAATACTCGGTTGCAGCGTCTATGATACAGGACGGAATATATGACAAAGCGGAAGAATTAGTATCGGCAGTTCGCGAGCGATACAGCGGAGAGCACCGCAATCCGTGGGCGGAAATAGAGTGCGGTGCAAGCTATGCACGCAGTATGGCAAGCTATTCTCTGCTGCTTGCCTACAGCGGATTCAACGCTGATATGCGTCGCGGATTTATTGAGTTTTCACCCGTGTCATACGGTAAATATTTCTGGTCGCTGGGCGGCGCATGGGGGACTGCGGAATGCAGCGCCGACGGAATACGGCTAAGCGTCCTTTACGGCGAAATACACCTCAGGGCGATGAAATATAAAGTACCGATCAAAAGCGCCGCGCTTAACGGCAAGAGCATACAATGCAATTCGTCAGGTGACACTCTGTCCTTTGACGCCGTGCTGAAGACTAACGACGTTTTTGAAGTCAGATAAACAAAAATGCAGCCGCACTCGGCTGCATTTCAGACTGTCGAAAAACTAAATGGCAGTAGCAAAATGACTAAAAGTTTTGGTCAAGCTTTTTCAAAAGCTTGCGTGATTTTCCGACTTCCTGTCAATGACAGGAAGTCGATCAGAGCCTTAAATCGCCCTCCGCAGAGGGCGAAAGACCTAAGACTTCACGGAGTCCAGAGGGCTACCTCTGGTCGCTCTCCGCAGAGAGCGAAATTCCTTTTGTGCAGTTTGCTATTTCTGCGGACTTTTTCGACAACCTCAAATGCAGCCGCACTCGGCTGCATTTTTTATTCTTTATATTACGTAATCGTCCGCACCGCGGGCATTTTTGCTGTCTATAATATCCTGTATGGTAATTCCGTCAAGATATTCGTTGATGACTGCCTCAAGCCCCTGCCAAATCGGCAAGGTAGTACAGTCATTACATCTGTCGCACTCTATCGGTGTGTGCTCAAGACACGCCACGGGAGCAAGCGAGCCTTCCGTAAGTCGAAGCACCTGACCTACAGTATACATATTGGCAGGCTTCGCCAGCTTATATCCTCCCTGATATCCACGGTTAGTCCTCAGAATATCCGCACGGTTGAAAACAGGCACGATCTGCTCCAGATATTTTTTTGAAACGCTCTGCCTTTCGGCAATATCCTTCAGCGCAATATATCCGTCGTTGCTGTGCTCTGCAAGATCCACAAGCATACGCAGCGCGTATCTTCCCTTTGTTGATATCTTCACGTGCCGCTCCTCCTTATTGTTGGTATTACTATAATACCATATTTTTAGTAGGTTTTCAAGTCTAATTCTATTATTTAATATTTTCCAACTGCAAAAGCTGTGCTTTTATGTCAAGTCCTCCCGCATATCCGCAAAGCGAGCCGTCGGCGCCTACCACCCGATGGCACGGAACTATTATCGATATTCTGTTTCGCCCGACGGCATTACCGACAGCCTGCGCAGACATACGCCCAAGTCCCTTTTTTTGAGCCACGGCTTTAGCAATGCTGCCGTAGGTCACGGTCTGACCGTACGGAATTTTACAAAGCTCCTCCCATACATCAAGCTGAAAGGGCGACCCTGCAAAACCCACAGGCGGCGCCGCGCCGGGATTTTTGCCGGAAAAGTAGATATCAAGCCACCTGAATACCTCACGCATAACGGGCGTTTGCTCAGACACTGCATTTTGAGAAATACCGTCGGCAAAATACTTTGAGCCGAAGAACCACAGTCCCGTAAGCCGCCCGTCATCACAGGCAATAAGCATATCGCCCATCGGGGACGAATAAACAGACTTATACAGCATAGGAACCTCCCTTTCGTTAGTGCGTTATAAAAACATTATATAGGATCAGAATTCACAAAAGCAGTCAGCCTTCTCTGATCTGATTCCCCACAGGCATTCTGCCAGCTGTACACCGTCGCAAATCTGCTGTTTTCCTACTTCTCCCCAATTAAGCAGTTTTATCGCCATATCGGGAGATACAAACTGACGCTTATATTCAATACCTGTATCGATATCAGCTATGCTTTTACCAACAGAAGCAATCTTTGCTATGTATCTGAGCTGAGCATACAGCGAACTGCCATCCTGTTCATCTACAAGTTGATAGCCAAGATAGCAGGGCTCACATATTTCAACATTGATTTCTTCAAGCACCTCGCGAAACAGAGTAGCCGCATAATCAGAATCAAATTTTTCAGGCTTGCCGCCTATCAGCGAATAGCTTTTATTCTTTATAAGAATTATATTTCCGGCTTCATCAAATATCATTCCGTGTACCTGTTTAACTTCAAGATCAGCCGGACATTCTTCGTTTTTCCATTCAAATACTGCCATTTTGCTTTCTCCTGTTTTATTAAGAAATAAGCACTGATAACAGAATAATGCCAGCAGTGCTTATTATTCAAATGTTATACAGCTGTGAAACTCAATCAGTCTCTTTTTGAGAGAACATCATCCTCGTACTTTTTAACTGCAGTAATGTAATCTGCCGAAACACCTGAACGGTTCAGATACTCGTTCCAGATATCGCCGAAGGGTGCGGTCTTGAATTCCTCCTGCAACGCCATAAGCGAGGTAAAGTCCGCGCTGTCCTGAAGCTCACGAAGCTTGCCGTTTGGCTGAAGCAGTGCGTAAAGCAGAGCCTTCTGCACACTGCGAACACCTGTTACCCACGCGGAAATACGGTTTATAGCACCGTCAAAAAAGTCAGTCGCTATAAACACTCTGTCAAGCGCATCGCATCTTACTATCTCCTTGGCGATCTCCCGTACCTCGTCCTCGAAAAGCACTACATGGTCAGAGTCCCAACGCATAGGACGCGTGATATGCAGTCCGATCTCCTTATTGAACAGCAGCAGCGAGGATATTTTATCGGACACCATCTCTGTGGGATGATAATGTCCGTTATCCATAAGAGGAGTTATGCCCTTCTCCTTTGCATATGCAAGGCAGAATTCCGCGCTGCCCACGGTGTACGCCTCAAGTCCAATACCGAAGACCTTAGACTCAAGAGTAATATACACCTTTTCGGGATCGTAAAGCTCGGTGAGTATTTCGTCCAGCGATGCTTTGAAGCGTGCGCGGGGAGAAATGCGGTCAGCGGGATAGTCCTTGTAGCCGTCGGGTATCCATATATTCATAACACTGGGTATTCCCGTCTCCTCTGCAAAGTAACTGCACAGTCTGAGGCAGCACTTGCCGTGCTCTATCCAATAGCGGCGGACAGTCTCATCAGGGGATGACAGAGTAAGATTGTCCTTTACCATAGGATGGGAGAAAAATGTAGGGTTAAAATCGATGCCCAGACCTCTCTCCTTAGCATAGTCCACCCAGTATCTGAAGTGTCGCGGCTGAATATTTGAGCGGTCAGGAACCTCGCCGTCCTCGTAAACTGCATAGCTTGAATGAAGATTAAGCTTCTTTTTGCCCGGCATCAGCGAAAATGCAAAATCCATATCGTCTGCAAGCTGTTTCGGAGTGCGCGCCGCACCCGGATAGTTACCGGTCGCCTGAATGCCGCCTGACAGAGACTGGGGGCTGTCAAAGCCCTGCAGATCATCTCCCTGCCAGCAGTTGACGGAAACAGTTATGTTTTTTACCGTTTCAAGCGCCGCCTCTGCATCGACTCCCAGTGCGGCATACATTTCTTTTGCTTCTTCGTAGCGTGACATCGTTATTACCGATCCTTTCCTTGCTTTGCGCCGGTCAGTCGGGACCTCGGCGCCGAATAGGTTTTTTCTATCATAATTATACACCTTTTTCAAGCTGCACGCAAGTCGGCGGCACAAAAAATCTACTGCACTGCAATCTGCCGTCAATCTGAAACTTTAAGACACATTGCTTGCACAAAATCAACAAAAACGCAAAAATAATTAAAAAAATGAATTTTTCACGTCAAAAACTTTCAAAACTGCATTGACAACAGCGCTCTAATGTGATAAACTGATAACAGTTAAGTGTAGTTTAATATGCACCGAGCGAAAATTTACTTCAAGGAGACAATTATGTCCTTCAAAAATCAATATTTTGCAGACCTTATGGATAAGGTTATTGCACGCAACCCCGGCGAAGCTGAATTCCATCAGGCAGTACGTGAAGTTCTCGAGTCTCTCGAGCCCGTATGCGACAAGCACCCCGAGTACATCAAAGCAGGCGTTATCGATTCTATCGTAGAGCCTGAGAGAATCATCAAGTTCCGTGTTCCGTGGGTTGACGACAACGGCAACGTTCAGATCAACAGAGGCTTCCGTATCCAGTTCAATTCTGCTATCGGTCCTTACAAGGGCGGTCTGCGTTTCCATCCTTCCGTTTACGAAGGCATCATCAAGTTCCTCGGCTTTGAGCAGATCTTCAAGAACAGCCTTACCGGTCTGCCTATCGGCGGCGGCAAGGGCGGCTCCGACTTCGACCCCAAGGGCAAGTCCGACCGTGAGGTTATGGCTTTCTGCCAGAGCTTTATGACAGAGCTTTCCAAGCACATCGGTGCTGATACTGACGTTCCCGCAGGCGACATCGGCGTTGGCGGCCGTGAGATCGGTTACCTGTTCGGTCAGTACAAGAGACTTCGCAACGAGTATGTAGGCGTTCTTACAGGTAAGGGCCTTACCTACGGCGGAAGCCTTGCAAGAACTGAGGCTACAGGCTACGGTCTTTGCTACTTCACTGAGGAAATGCTCAACGACAAGGGCAACAGCTTCAAGGGTAAGACTGTTGTAGTTTCCGGTTCCGGTAACGTTGCTATCTACGCTACTCAGAAGGCTACCGAGCTCGGCGGCAAGGTAGTTGCACTTTCCGACTCTAACGGCTACATCTACGATCCCCGCGGTATCGATCTCG
Organism: uncultured Lachnospiraceae bacterium; assembly: GCA_964490165.1. Classification (GTDB taxonomy): domain Bacteria; phylum Bacillota; class Clostridia; order Oscillospirales; family CAG-272; genus Avispirillum. The sequence goes on from CAZBAR010000005.1 coordinate 101,515, forward strand.
ACGCTGTTAAGGATATAAAGGAAGTTCGCCGCGCACGTATTAAGGAATATGCTGATACTCATCCCGGCGCAACCTATACCGAGGGCTGCAAGGGCATCTGGACTATCAAGTGCGACATCGCTCTTCCCTGCGCAACTCAGAACGAGCTTGACGAGGAGTCCGCTAAGACTCTTATCGCAAATGGCGTAATCGCAGTTGCAGAGGGCGCAAATATGCCTTCTACTCCCGAAGCTATCGCAGCTTTCCAGAGCGCAGGCGTTCTGTTCGGACCTGCAAAGGCTGCAAACGCAGGCGGCGTTGCTACCAGCGCGCTTGAGATGTCTCAGAACTCTCAGAGATATTCATGGACCTTTGAAGAGGTTGACTCAAAGCTCCACGACATCATGGTAAACATCTACCACAACGCTGCAAAAGCTGCTGCTGAGTATGATATGGCTGATAACCTTGTTGCAGGCGCTAATATCGCAGGCTTCATGAAGGTTGCAGACGCTATGCTCGCTCAGGGTGTGGTCTGATTCTGATTGAATTTTCTAAAAAACAAAGCAGCCCGCGGCAAAAGCCGCGGGCTGCTTTGAGCTTGTCGA
>CAZBAR010000006.1:0-92410 GCA_964490165.1 uncultured Lachnospiraceae bacterium
CTTTTCCTCCACGAAATTCTTCATTTCCTCCTGAGAGAAGGCGTCAATGGGCTTCGGCAGCTCAAAGTCGTTCTCAGCGCACCAGTCCTCAATGATCTTGTCTGCACGGAAGCGCTCCTTGCACTCGCGGCAGTCCATAAGAGGGTCGGAGAAGCCGCCCAGATGTCCGGAGGCTACCCATGTCTGAGGGTTCATAAGTATAGCGGAGTCAAGACCTACGTTGTACTTGTTTTCCTGAACGAATTTCTTCCACCATGCGCGCTTGATGTTGTTTTTCAACTCAACGCCGAGGGGACCGTAGTCCCAAGTGTTCGCCAGACCACCGTATATTTCACTACCGGGATATACATAGCCTCTGCCTTTGCAAAGTGCTACGATCTTTTCCATTGTTTTGTCAGTGTTTTTCATTCTTGCCATTTTATATATATTCCTTTCGGAGAAAAATTAAACGTGTTTTATAATGCTTATCAGTAATTGGATTTGCGGTGAAATTTATCTATACTTATAAAACATTGCAACGCCTGCGTCGATATCGGGCTTATAGTATGCGTCGCTGTTTCCTCTTTTGGCAACAAATTTGCCGGGGTATGTCGTAATATTCACGTCAAACCATGTGTATGCGCGAATCACCTCGCCGCTGAGGATAACGGCGTTTGTTGTTACGTTGTTTTTTACAAAGGAGCTGTCAAGGCCATTTAGCATAGCGGTAAGCTGACTGTCGGAGCAGGAGCTGATATTTCCCATAACGCCCTTGGCAAAGCTTTGCATTATAGTCATTTCATCGGTAATGCCGTCGGTGTCGTCATAGTAAAGCAGAGCTGCCGCAAGCTTTTGCGCAAGCTTTACAGAGTCTGCGCGGTCAAGCTCGCTTGTATAGGTGACAGTCGTTTCCTCTTCCTTTGTGGTGTCGCCGGGCTTTGTATCCTTGTTGGTGCCGGTGTCTTTTTTTGTGTCCTTGTCTTTATTTGCTGTGGAAGACTCGTCAGTAGTGTCAGTCTCCTTGGGGGCGGAGACATAGTTTTTGCCGTCAGAGTATATATCAACAGGCAATGTCATTTCAATGCTGCCTATAGAGTTTGCCAGCTTTGAAAGATCAGTGGAGTGCATGACTGTGTAGTAGTCGATGTTCAGTCCGGTCATAGTGCCTACCTTTTCAGCCAGCTCCTCTATTCCGCCGAGGGCATATACTCTGCCCAGCGTCATATCGCCGGACGGAGTGGAGATGCGGGTTATGGAAGGAATGACCGTAATGAGATATTCTCTTGTCTTTACGTCTGCGTGAACAAGCACTATGTTTGTTGCGTCTGTATAGCGGTAGTCTGCGCCGAGAATTCCGAAGTCCTTCATAGATTTTACGGCAGAAGCGCTGTCGGGATAGTAGTTGTCAAAATCCTTCGGACGGTAATCCGATACAGCCCAGAGCCATGTAAAGGATTCGCCGCTTATCTCTCTGGACATTCTGTCATTTTTGTCTTTATCGTCTTCACCCGTTTCAATAGGGTTAAGAATATCGCTCAGATTCTTGCTGCCGCCGGTAAATATACCGCTGACAGTGCTTGCAACAAAGCTGCACGCAAAAACCGCGGCGATCGCAAGTATCACAAGGGATACTGCAAAGGTAATGCCGAAATTGCGCAGATTTTTCATTTATACCACCAAGCCTTTCTTTGCGTTTGTGCCGAGCCGCGTGGCGCTTCCTACTGCGCCGTGGTTATATCCGTTACGGTAATTGTTACCGTTATGTCGGGGGAAGATACGGTGAGAGGCATATTTGCCGCTATATATTTGCTGCCGCCGAGAAGAAATCCGCTGTCGGTCATAGTGCCGCGCACCGTGGCAACCCCTTTTATATCAACAGTTCCGTCTGTGGCATACACAGTGCGGCAGATACCGTCGGCGTTTTCCGTATACATTTTCGCAGGGGTAAAGGCAGCTCCGTCGCAAAGCACGCCGAATTTTTCTCCGTCCTCCAGATAAAATTCACGTCCGCCGGAGAACGCGTCGCTGTACTCGCTTTTTATTCCGGATACAACGTAAGATACAAGAAACTCTCCGTGCTCGCTTGTTGATAAAAGTCCGCCGCTGCCGATAGCGATACGAACGCCCATGGCGGCAATGCTCAGCAGCAGAAGTATCACAATAAAGGCATCTGCCGCAGCGATCTTTTTTTTGCCATCATTCTTTTTTATCATAGCTGTAACATTACCTTTCTCAGAGCTTTAATGAATTATTCTACGGTGTTAGTCTTGCTGTCAGCGCCGTCTTCAGCCTTTTCCTTAACGGCTTCTCTCTCATGCTTTTCTTCTTCAAGGCGTATTTCGCTTATATGCTCGGCAAGTCCCGAGAGAATACGTGTACTGGGCTTTTTCATACATATGTATATGAGCATAAGAATTATCACTGCAATGCACAGCAGCAGAAGTGTTTTCCATATTCTTGTGGTAGATTCATGGAACATAGCGTCTGTGTATACAACTGCAACAAGACCCATAAGAGCGCTTATAGCGTACAGAATGCGCACTGCCTCCTTATGGGAGAATCCCATATCGACCAGTCTGTGATGCAGATGTCCTCTGTCGGGATGGAAAGGGCTCTGACCGTGTATAACACGGCGGCATATAGCAGTAAGTGTGTCGAAAATGGGAAGTGCGAATATTGAAAAGGGAACAAGGAAGGACAGCACCGTGTGCAGCTTGAACAGTCCCTGTACGGATATTATCGACAGGGTGTAGCCGAGAAACAGTGCGCCGGTGTCTCCCATAAATATCTTTGCGGGATTTTTATTGTAGGGCAGAAAGCCGAGGCACGCGCCGATAAGAATAGCGGTAAGCAGTGCCGAGGTAGTGTCGCCTGTAATAAGAACAACGAAAAATACAGACAGAGCCGTAATTGCGGAAACTCCGCAGGAAAGGCCGTCAAGACCGTCAATAAGATTTATTGCGTTTGAAAGTCCGGTTATCCACAGGATAGTTAAGGGTATGGAAAAATAGCCGAAGTTTATGGTCAGACCGAAAAGCGTTATCTGGTCAATGAGCATTCCGAAGCAAACTGCAATACCTGCAACGCAAAGCTGAACAAGCAGCTTTATCCACGCGCTCAGACGGAAAATATCATCAATAATGCCGAGAACAACAAGTATTGCGCCGCCTATCCAGATAGCGTACAGCTCGGCTGAGGGCTCGCAGAAAACGAGGGTGGCTACCATAAAGCCCGCAAATATGGCAAGACCGCCGATGCGGGGGGTAGGCTTGTGGTGCATTCGTCTTTCATCAAGAGGAATGTCGATAGCTCCTATACGAAAGGCAAGCAGTCTTACGGGAGGGGTCATCGTATAGGCTACCAGCATTGCACAGGCAACTGCAACTAATCCGAATATAAGTGATGTTAATTCGTTCATATCAATGATCCTTTCAGCTTTTTGACAGGTTTATTCTTCTATGGCGGAGACGCTTATGCAGCGCGTATTACAGTAAAGCGACGGCAGACGGACCTCAAGCTCTCTGCCTGTGTTGATCACGGTGCCGGCTACGGTGTAGCCTGTATTACCAGACTCTCCCTCAGTCTCTACGGTAATGTAAAGGATGCTGCAGCCGTCTATTTCGGACGAAACGGGTAAGCCCTCGCTGTCCGTTCCCTCGTAACGTGCAGGGGATTTGGATACTGCGGTGACAGTGCCGATCTTTTTTGCGTCCTCATAGCTGAAAACGCCGTCACCGACAGCCACCTTTGAGGTGAATTCGTTGCTCAGATTTTCTGTTTCAAGCACATATTGGATCTTAGTGCTTGTCCCGCTGACTCCAAGATCCGAGAGGGCAGCCAGCACTATGGCTGCGACAAGCGCTGCAAGAACGACAATAACAACAGCGTCTATAATGTTGAATTTCCTTGCTTTTTTTGCACTCAAGACTGTTTCCTCCTCCTTCTTGTCCTCGGCGCGACAGTTATATCAATAGCCGCCGCGTCAGATGAATAATGGAAGTATGCTGCTTCTTTTGCTTTGTCAAGCTCGCCGCAGGCGTTTCTTGAATATGAAACGCACATACCGCCGAGCATCCATATCAACATAAATGATATGGGATCTGACATAATATTTGTAAATACTCCGCTGATAAGCAGAGAAAAGCACGCAGATAGCGGTACCGCCGCGCCGATGCGGGTGTCCGCGGCGCTGCGTATGGCTCCGAAGCGGCCAAGCTCGCTGCCTGACAGATCGGAATTCAGCGTTTTTTTAACAAGCCCCGTAAAGCTGAGTATAACGGAGACGATAAATACTGTAAGAATAATAAGACCTACAATACCTAAGGCGCCGGCGATATATGTGTAAAGATTATCCGGTGCGCTCTCTCCGATACCGAAGCCCTTGCCGCATATAATATATTCGCCGACTGAGCGCAGCCGCGTGAATACTTCGCCGGCATTGGCAGCGTCTGACGACATCGTTTCATATGCCTTTATATAAAAGCGGCTGCCGATATCCGTATACATAAGCGCCGTGCCGATAAAAAGCATAGCGCAAAGAACGGCATATACGCTCTTTCTGCCAATGATAAGCAGCATCAGAAATGTAGCCGCAGCCGCCGAAAAAACATATGAAATGTTTCCCGCAGTTGCCAGAGCGATAGCCATAGCGGTAGCGCACAGACACATTGTAAGGCGAGGCATATTGCTGTGATGCCGCATGGCAAGTCCCACTGCAGCAGGAATAAGCGCAGCGAGTATAGGGGACGCAGCGCCTGTTCTGAATGCGTAAAGCGAGCTTACGGCAGACAGCAGAACGCTGCTGTCCGGTACTGTATAGCGAAGCGTGAAGTTTACTATATGTCCGAGTGTATATGCGCTCGCGATCAGCGCCGCAACTGTGCAGGCGATAGTGGAAAGCCGTACGATGCGGCGGCAGTCGCCGTACAAAAACACCGGCAGGAAATATGACGATATTGCAAGAAGATACCATAAGGTATCAGCCGTTATGTTGTCGTAGGCGGAGAATATAATGCCGCCCGCAACAGCCGTCATAAATATCAGCGGTACTGCATCAGCCCTTTTGGGGTGAAGGCTGCGCTTGCCGCGTGCAAGCTTTAATAAAAATGACAGCAGGGTGACGATTATGATAAAGAAATGCACCTTTTTGTCAAATATAAGAAGCCCGGCCATAATAATTGCAGGACCTGCCTGCGGCATTGTGAATATAGTGCCGACAGCTGCTGCCAGAAGAAGAAAAAATACGATCTCAAAGGGTGAGAATATAAGCGTCAGTGTTCCTGCCGCAACGCCTGCAATAAAGCCTGCGTTAAGCCGCCCTATGCACTTTTCTTCGCGTACGGCTTCAAGCTGTATACCCAAAAAGCTGCACAGATTTACACCGAATCTTGACTCCGTAAGGCAAGCCGAAAGGTTGCCGGGATAAATAAGCAGCGGTATGGACGATGCGGCGAGACATATGCCGAAGTAAATAGCAGTATCGCCGTTGTCACCCGATGTGAAAAAATGAGATATCAGCGATGCTATAAGAGCGTATATCCCGAAGGTGGACATAAATACTCCTATAACTCTGAGTCTCAGTCTCAGTATGCCGCTTCTCAGACGTGACAGTATTTCGGACGTAAGACTGTGTATAAAAAGTCTTGAAAAAATATCTCTGATACTTTTACCCGTATGGGTATCTTTGTTATCCACCAAGGGACACCCCCCTTCGACGGCATAGTAATACATAATTTATTTTACCACAAAGGTAATGTAATTTCAAGAATAATTTACCGGCATATGCCTTGCAGTGTGAATTTTTAGTAAATTATTGTAAAAAACAAAAGCAAAGCCCGCCGAAAGGCGGGCGAAAACTTTTCTTTACAAAGAATTTATTATTGCTGAGACTCCTCACCGTTATCAGCTTCTGTTGTCAGGTAAGAGCTGACGGCGTATACTGTCTGACCGTTATATTCAAGGCGAGACCAGCCGTTTGTGTGTATTCCCGTTCTGTGCACAAATTCGCCGTTTTTCAGCGTATAAACTATTTCAGAGCTTACGGTGGACGGTGCCGTGCGCAGATTTGTCTCCTCCTTTGCCGTTACCTGCTCGTCAACATCGGCAAAGCCTGTAGTTACGGGGGTGGGCGGCGGTGCGGTCTCTCCGTCTGCCGGCACGGGATCAGTGGTGAGATAGCTTGTTACGGCGTAAACGGACTGTCCGTTGTAGGTAAGTCTTGACCAGCCCTTATCACTTACGGCGGTGCGGGGAAGAAAGCTGTCGGAGGACAGCATACCTACCACCTCGCTGTCGGTAGTGGGCAGTGAGCGCAGATTTACCGCGTTCTTTGCGCGAACACTGTCGTTCTGAGGCGTAAAGGTATTTCCGTTTACAATATCTCCTGTTGGCGTGTCATCCTGACCCGACGTGGCAGGGGTAAGATCTGTGGTTAGATAGCTTGTTATGGCGTAAACTGTCTGACCGTTATATTCAAGGCGAGACCAGCCGTTTTTACCGATGCCGGTGCGGTGAGCGGTCTCACCGTTGTTAAGCGCGGCAACTATGCTGCTTTTTGTAGTCGCGGCGCTTCTAAGATTAGTCAGATATTTTGCAGTTACCGTATCGTCTGCGGCTGCGTACTGTTTTTCGTCGTCTGTCAGCGGAGCTGCGGCTTCCTTCGGCTCTGCCGCAGAATTTTTCGGCTTTGCCGTATCTCTTTCAAAATAGCATACTACCATGTCAACGTCGCCTGTTATGCCTGCAACGCGGCCCTTGTTGGTATACTGCCAGGCGTCAACGCTTCTTCAGTAGGCGGGCTTGTCCGTTTCGGGATAAGGTACGGCAGGGTATTGCGCCACCCATATTTTATAGGTCGCTTCTATTTCCGCTATATTCCAGTATGCCGCACTGCCGAGCTCGCTTGATGAGCCGTACAGCATAGCTTCGTAGCCGGCTGCCGAGATCTCCGCCAGAAAAGCCAGGGCGTTTGCCGTGCGCGATGCGGCGTTTACGGCGTACATCCTGCTTGTGCTTTGGCGGAAGCCCTCGCAGTCATATACCACGGGATATGAAATGGGGTAGCCCTCTATCTGAGAGACTGTCCACTTTGCTTCCTCCTGTGCCTCGTCAATGCTTGTTGCAGTGGAGAAAAAGTATACCCCCACAGGTATACCGGCGGTAACGGCGCATTGAATATTGTAATCCGCGTTGTCGTCCTTGTATATTGTTCCGTTTTCTCCGCGGTAGCCTATGCGTATAAAAGCAAAATCTATGTTGGATGCGGCAACGCTTCTCCAGTCTATTTTGCCCTGCCACTTTGAAACGTCGATCCCGTTGGATCTGCCGTCCTCGCGGTGCAGTCCGGTCGTGTCAACGGCAGCTCCGTCTTCTAAAATTATTTCGGCGTTTTCAGGGTCAATGTCGCCGCTTCCGAAAATGTCGCCGTCGTCCGCCGGAGACGGAGCGGAGGTATTTTCATTTTTACTGTCGTTTGTACCGTCATCTCTTTTTCCGCAGCCTGCCAGCGCGCAAAGTATAAATACAACGGAAAGAAGGAGCGCAAGTATTCTTTTGTATATTATCTTCTTCATTATTACCCTTTATCTGATTATCTGAATTTGTACAAGTCAAGCATACTGTAGTTTTTTTGAAAAGTCAATAGCGAAGTTTTATACGATTTTCAGTTTTTTCACATTTTGTTGCTTTTAACATTTGAGGGCTCGTATTTTTGTGACAATTTATGTGAAGAAGCAAAGTTGACATACAGCCGAACAGGATATATAATTAAACTAAAGATATCACATATGGGAAAGGCACGGTGTATATAATGAACGGTGTTTTTGAAAACGTAAAAAAGAATTTCGGCTTCGGGTGCATGAGATTGCCGATGAAGGACGGAGAGGTCGAGCACGATAAATTCTGCGAAATGGTAGACGCTTTTATGGCTGCCGGCTTTAATTATTTTGATACTGCTCACGGCTACCTCGGCACAAAAAGTGAACCTGCCGTAAGAGAAGCGCTTGTAAAAAGATATCCCAGAGAAAGCTTTATACTGACCGATAAGCTTACAGAGCCGTTTTTCAAAAGCGAGGCGGAGATACGTCCGTTTTTTGAAAGTCAGCTTGCGGCTTGCGGCGTTGACTATTTTGATTTTTACCTTATGCACTGTCAGGACGCAGAGCTGTTTCAGATCTTTAAGGAGCGCCGCGCATACGAGACCGCGCTGAACTTAAAGGCAGAGGGTAAGATACGCCATTTCGGCCTTTCCTTTCACGACAAGGCGGATGTGCTGGATCAGATATTAAGCGAATACCCGCAGATAGAGGTGGTTCAGATACAGTTCAATTATGCAGACTATGAGGATGCTTCTGTAGAGAGCCGCAAGTGCTATGAGGTGTGCCGTCGTCACGGCAAGCCTGTTATAATAATGGAGCCTGTCAAGGGAGGAAGTCTTGTAAATCTTCCTGCCGAAGCGCAGGCGGTGCTTGATGAGCTGGAGGGCGGCTACAGCAATGCGGCTTACGCAATTCGCTTTACCGCCGGTTTTGAGGGCGTATTTATGGTGCTGTCCGGCATGAGCGATATGGCGCAGGTTACTGATAATATCGGATTTATGAAGGACTTTCAGCCCCTCAGTGAAAAGGAGCGCGCTGCGGTGGACCGCGTGGCGCAGATGCTGAAGACTAAGGGACTTATAAAGTGTACCGCGTGCCATTACTGCACTGACGGCTGTCCGAAGAACATCGCCATTCCGGAGCTGTTCAGCTGCATGAACGCGAAGAAGCTTTATAATAACTGGAACACGGATTATTATTATAAGAGCATACATACGGTAAATGCAAAAGCGTCCGACTGTATCAGATGCGGCAAATGCGAGGCATCCTGCCCGCAGAAATTGCCTATCAGAGACCTGCTTCAGGACGTTGCACACGAATTTGAAGAGAAGTGATCAAAAGTAAGGCTTTTCGCCCTCGCCCTGCCACTGCGCCGCCTTTCCCAAAAGGCAGGCGAAAACTTTTGGTTATTTAGTCGCTTCCGTTTAACTTTTTAATACAATCGCCCACGCGAGACCTCGCGTGGGCGATTTCTTATATTGTATATAAGGCATACATACAGAAACGGAAACACTCGCAAAGGCTACCGGGCTATTGCCGGCAGTGGAATACTAACCCATACCATAACAAACAAAAGACTTGCACGCTTCGGATATATCATAATATCCGCGGCGTACAAGTCCTTGCGCTGTTTATGATCGAACCGCCGTGTACGGATCCGTACGTACGGTGGTGTGAGAGGTCGGCTACTCTGCTGATTCGCAGCCTCCTACCCGATTGCGATTGCTTACTTTGTAAAAGTATAGATCTCTCCGCAGTCAAAATATTTTGCTTCGGCGCCGTCATACTTTCGGTCTATCCTTGAAGTCATATCCTCCATAGCGAAGCGCTCGCTGTCGGCGTGACCCAGTACGATGACTGCCTTATGCATTCCAAGCTGCGCTGCGTCGCGCACAGGCTCGCAGTCCGCCCATTCGCAAAGCTCGCCGCAGACGGCGATGCTTTGCTCCCCGTTGGCCAGGAAGTCTCTGAAGCATCCGCTGCCGCGCATTCCAAGCGCCAGAAGAATTCCGCCCCCCTCGCTGTCGCAGTCTCCGATAATGCGCGTGTGCTTTATGCCCAGCTTTTCTTCTATAAGTCTCGCAAGGGCAACGGCGCTGTACGCCTTATCCGAAACAAACCCCATCTGGCCGTCAAAGCTGCCGCAAAGTCCGACACGCTTTATAAAAGCAGCACTGACCTCGTCCTCGCCGTGCAGATGCATAAAATCGTGATAACGGTACAGGGCAAAACCTGCCTTTTCTATAAGCTCTTTCTTCATAAGCGACAGAGCGTCATCGCCTATGTTGTCCTCGTGATTGTAAAAAGTGCATTCGTGAGTGATCATAAGATCAGCCCCCCACCCGGCAGCCGCGCGTATAACGTCCGGCGTTGCCATGTGGCAAAGGGCTATTTTTTTAACCTCGCGCTCACCGTCTCCGAGCTTCAGCCTGTCAACCGTCCACGGCATTGAAGCTACAAAGTCTTCGCCGACGATATCGTTCATTATTTCAGATGCTTTCATAATTATGACCTTTAAGCCTTTCTTGATGTTATATAAAAAATTTTACTTGAGTTCCGAAAACTGCCGTCCTGCTCATAAGTATACCACACAATGGGGCGAATTCAATAGAAAAGCAGTAACATTTGCACCTCTCGCCGAATATAATCTATTGACGTAAAAATACTTGTGAAGGATTGGTGGATTATATGATAACGGTATTCAGCGGCTGTGCTACCGCGCTTGTAACGCCTATGCGAAACGGGGCTGTAGACATTGCGGCGCTTGAGAGACTTATTGATCTTCAAACGGAAAACGGCGTAACCGCCCTGGTTGCCTGCGGAACAACGGGTGAAGCGCCTACGCTTTGCACCGACGAAAAGCAGAGGGTAATAGCCGCCACGGTAAACCGGGCGGCAGGAAAGGCTGTGGTAATAGCCGGCTGCGGTTCTCCCTCTACGGATTTTGCGGCAAAATTTGCACTTATGGCACAGTCAGAGGGGGCTGACGCCGTTATGTGTGTGACTCCTTACTACAACAAGGCAACTGACGAGGGTGTATATCTGCACTATAAGGCTATTGCAGATAGCATCAGCATTCCGCTGATCGCCTACAATGTTCCGTCGCGCACAGGTATGAATATCAGCGAAAATACATACGAGGCGCTTTGCACCATACCGAATTTCGCAGGGGTTAAGGAAGCGTCGTCAAATATCGCCTCGGCTGCCCGCATTATTTCGCGCTTCGGCGGCAAAATGCACGTGTACAGCGGCTGCGATGAGCTTTGCGCGCCTCTTTACGCAGTAGGCGGCAGCGGACTTATATCGGTAGCCTCAAATATTGTGCCGTCTGCCATGGTTCGCCTTTGCTCACTTTGCGAAAAGGGCAAAATGAGTGACGCCGCCGCTCTTCAAAGCCGTCTTATGCCCCTTATATCGGCGCTTTTCTGCGAGCTCAATCCGATACCGGTAAAAACCGCCCTGTCTATGATGAATATATGCTCGGACGAGATGCGCCTGCCGCTCTGCAGAATGACTGCCTCAGGCAGAGAGCGCCTGCAGAAAGAAATGTCGGCAATTGGGCTTTTATAGGGTTTTTCGTAATAATTTATTAAAATAAAATAATATTTTTTTAATAATTTATATTTACTCCGTCAATCGACTGTTTTCACTGCTTTGATCAAATATAATAAGCCCGTTAGGTTTCTCAGCCGAAAAATGCCGTCGGGGAAATACACGCCGACAGTTATCGACATATTTCTTAATCTTCGACTTTTTTCTGTTGATACAATCTTAATAATTTATATGTGGAAGGTACGTGTTTGAAAACGGAATAATGCGCAGTGCAGAAGTGCAGATATGATGTTTTCAAATTCCATTTATGTTTTTTCGGGAAAGACGTAAATGCAAAAAGGAATAGCCATATGAACTTACCTATTGTGAAAAGCAAGGAGACGGGAGTTATAAAGATATCGATCAAAAGAGCCGGAGGAGACATTATTCTCCTGTACAGGCTGACAAAGGAATACGCCGAGGACGCGTTTACAAGATTTCAGTACACACTTACCGTAACAAAGGTAGATCAGGCCGGCAGCCGCCGCGAGGTGCGAAGACTTCCCGACATATCCCGAAGCCGCATGGAAGCAGAGCGGTTGTTCGACATAGTAAGCCGCGCCTGCGTAATGCCGGGCACTGCCGACGAGGTCATCAGCGACCTTATCAGTATTTAAGCAAATTACAGCTTTACGGCAACGGGACAGTCAGCCGTCATTGAGCTGTCTGTGACTATGCAGTCATATGCCGTTATTTCAACACCGTGTTCTGCTGCTTCCTTCAGCTTATCTGCAAAGGCAGGATGAGTTTCACGGTTCGGCGTAAAAACATATACACCTTTCATTTGAATTATAAACAGCACGCCTGTCTTACATCCCACGTCTGCCAGGGATATAAGCGTATCAAGATGCTTTATGCCTCTTTGGGTCGGCGCATCGGGAAACATTGCAACGCCGTCGCTCTCCAGCGTCACGCCCTTGACTTCTATGTATCGCTTGGTATCGCCGTCCTCAAGAAAGAAATCAAGGCGCGACTCGCCTACAGTATATTCGGGATGTATTTTTGCCGTGGGATACAGGCGGTGCAGCAGCTCGCCCGCCGCCTTATTGGGCGCCTGCGAGTCCATATTTATAAGAATATCGCCCTTTTTTACCGCTATAAGGTCAAAGGGCGTTTTTCTTTTCGGATTGTCCCGCTCGTCGCTGAGTATCACCTCGGCGCCGCTGACTAAAAGCTCGCGGCACCTTCCCGTGTTTTTTACGTGGCAGGTAACTTCTTCGCCGCAAAGCTCTGCTTTGGCTATAAATCTGTTCGGGCGGCTTATAAAGCGCGCCCGAATAACCTTTTTATATGTCATTTTAATGTTACCGTAAAGCCCTCTGCGGGAGATATTCCGTCAATGTGCACTTTTGCACATCTGCTTTTTTCGTCGTATTCGGTAACGTATTTGTCAGAAACTACTTTGTCCGTTTCGTGCAGCTCTACGGTTATGCTGCGCTTCCCGGGCTCGCCGTCATAGCCGTCGCCCTCGGGAGAAAAGCTGATGGTGTGCACACCGTTTTCCCTGACGTAGCATATAGCGGTCTTTCTGCATTTTCCGTTTTTGTAGCTGTCGGTAATTCCGTCGTCTTCAAACAGTACGCTGCTGCCCTTTATGTCGCCGTCGCCTGCAAATATTTTTACAATGACTTCCTTTAACGGTTCGCTTGTCATTCTGGGGGTGTAGGGCTGCGTTACTATGGGATATCCTGCCGCTGCGAACAGGGGGAAAGTGTTGAGATCACACGTTATGCTGACCTCTCCGCCGTCGTATTTCTTTCCGTCAAACCAACCGTACCACTCACCGTCAGGCAGCCATACCGTTTCAGTTACGGTATGGCTCTCGCCCTCGCCTGCTTTGCATATGGGCGAGGATATCATACCGCCGCCGAAATAGTAGGTGCCGGGGTGATTGTATGCTTCCTCGCATTCGGGTTGCTCCAGATATAAAGGTCGCAGCAGGGGTACGCTGTCTGTTCTGCTCTCATATGCCGCAGAATATATGTACGGCATAAGGCAGGAGCGTACGCGGAACATTTCGCGCATAGCATTGCAGTATACGTCGCCCCACTTCCACGGGCGGCGGTCAATATCGCCGCAAACGTGCAGTCTGAGTGCCGCAGAGGTTATACCGAACTGTACCCATCTTACATATACCTCGGCCTGACCGCCGGGTACCGGATCGCTGAAGCCGCCGATGTCGTGGCTCCACCAGAAGCATCCCGCGTTTCCCGCCGAGACAGTCATTTGAATTTCAAAATTCAGGGTATCCCAGCCTGTGGAAGTGTCGCCTGAAAAATATGCAGGGTGCTTGTGATCGCCGAAGCCGCCCCAGCGTGAGAAGGACATTCCGCGCTTTCCGCCCTCCTTGGAATGCTGATAATACAAGTGGTTCAGCCATCTGAGGTGGGAAAGTCCCTTTATGCCGTTGACCTCGGGATAAATATAATCCTGCTGCCAGTCAAGCCACCAGAAATCCGCGCCGTCAGCTTCCAGCTTTGAATGGGTGCTTTTGAAGAACGCATCCATATATACTTTGCTGCCTGCGTTAAAGCGATAGTTTGTAATGCCGCGCGAAGCACCTTCGCGCTCTCTGTCCGATATTTTATCCTCAATATCGGGAACCTGCTCTGTATAGCCGGCATCCCCCAGAAGTCTTATCATTTCGGGATATGTATCCTCATGGTCGCGCACACCGTCGCAGGGGTGATCGTTAAGCGTTACGGCAATACCGCGGCGGTGCAGCTCGTCAAGCAGCGCATTCGGGTCGGGTATAAGAGTTCTGTTCCATGTATAGCCTGTCCAGCCGAGATTTCCGCCTGCGTGTCCGTAGCCGTACATGGGGCGGGGCTCGCCCTCCTTCCAGCCCCAGTCCTCATAGTGCCAGTCCATATCCATAACAAGGATATCTATAGGAAAGCCGTGCTCGTCGTACTCGTCTATGATCTGCAAAAATTCCTCTGCCGTGTACTTCCACCAGCGGGAATACCACGATCCGAGAAAATATTTTCTCGGCATTTCCATGTCTCCGCTGACAGCTGCAAGATCGCGGAGAGCGCCTTTGTAATCGTGTCCGTACGCAAACAAATACAGGTCCGCAAGATGGGCGTCTGATCTGTTTTTTGCCCAGCCGTCGGACATCACGGGAGAAGCGCTGTCGTCAATGACGTACCAGCCGTCACGTGCGAGAAGTCCGTCGGGCACCTCGCGAAAACCGCTCACGCCGTCAAGGGTGGAAAGAGTGCCCTTAAGGTTTTGCGAATTCTTGTCGCCGAAATGCCATACGGTGTCAACTCCGCCCGTGTGGATATGTGCAAACAGATTGTCGGGTGAGAACATTCCGTCACCCTTATAGGTAAGTGTAATGGCGCCTGTGGTGATTTGAAGAGTATCACCGTCTGAGGTGAAGTCCGCATCGCACACAGCGTCTCTTTTGGCAAACAGCGTCTCGCTGTCGCAAAAAGCGCCGCCCTCAGCGTATTCGATTCTTATAACGCCCTCGCGCATTACGGTAAAACGCGCATTGTTTTTAATGTAAGTGTTCATATGTATATCTCCGGTATATTGATTAAACTAAGATCTTATCCGCCCAGTGTCCATAAAAGTCCCTGTGCGCTCATTCCGCGCTGTACCGCGATCCGCGGCAGCTCATAGTTGCTCTCATCGCTGTATTTTCCGCGGTGTGTTGTGAAGCCAAAGCTATAATACTCCCCGATCAGCGCGAGAGTTGTCTCATTATAGCCGCCGGCAGGGTAGCAAAGACAGTTTACTTCCTGACCGGTCAATGCTTGCAGGGTCGCCTTGGAGGCGGCCAACTGCTCCCGCTGATCCTCCTCACCGAGATTCCGAAGGTCGCGGTGAGAGAATGTATGAGAGCCGAACTGCACAAGTCCGCTTGCAGCCATTTCCTTTATCTGATCGCTTGAAAGATATCCCTCCGTGTCAATGCTGTTGGATATCATAAAAACAGTAGCCTTGGCATTGTATTTTTTCAAAAGGGGAAGCATATTTGTGTAGTTGTCAACGTAGCCGTCATCAAAGGTGAGAATAACGCTTTTTGTGCCGACCTCGCCGAATTCGTCTGCAAACAGGAAGCTGTATCCCGCTTCGCTCAGAGCCTGAAGCTGACTTTCAAAATCGCTCACCTTTACAAACAGATTGGTAAACTGCGTGAAGGGTTCGTCCAAAATAAGGTGGTAAGTCAGTATTGTGGGGTATATTCCGCTGCCGACAGCCGCAGCAGCCGTGCCGGCAGGGGCAGCCGTAGTCTCCTCTTCAGTGGTCGAGGCTTCTGTAGTTTCCGCTTCCGTAGTCACTTCGGCTTCTGTAGTCACAGCGGTCGTATCAGCTTTTGTTTCTGCCGCCGTGCTGTCCTCCGGCGTATCGGTACGGCGCACAGATATGCATGATGACAGCATACATATTGCCATAATAAAAGCCGCTGCCGCAAAAAGAACTTTTTTCACTGTAAATCTCCCGATTTCGATATTTTTATTATTCTACCCTACTGAAAACTTAATGTCAATAAAATAAATTAAATTACCACGAATTGTTGACATTGATTTATCGCTTGTATATAATTAACTTAAGATCCATTTCGGAGGTACTTATGACAGTATATGAAATACTTGATGATATCAAGTCAAAAAGAGTAAAAAAGGTAATTCTTGATACGGATACCTATAACGAGATCGACGACCAGTACGCGCTTGCATACTGCTATCTTTCGGATACTATCGATCTTCTCAGCGTAAATGCCGCGCCCTTCTACAATGACAGAAGCGAAGGCTATGAGGACGGTATGCTGAAAAGCTACGACGAGATACATAAGGTTCTCGCTCTTACCGATCCCGACTATACTACGCCCGTGTACCACGGCAGCCGCACAACTATCGAGGTAAGCGGCGCAGTGGTAGACAGCCCCGCTGCAAGAAATATTATCGATACTGTAAAGAACAGTGATGAAATAGTTTATGTTCTTGCTATCGGCGCTATTACAAATGTCGCATCCGCACTTATGCTTGACCCGTCCATTAAGGATAATATGGCGGTCATCTGGCTCGGCGGAAACCAGATCGAGGGCGATAACCTGGGCGAATTCAATCTTGTTCAGGACTATACTGCAGGTCAGATACTTATAAATTCAGGCGTTCCGCTTCTGCTGTGCCCCGCATGGTGCATAGTGTCTGTGCTTACAACAAATATCGAGCTTACCCGTGATCTTATGGGACATAATAAGCTGTGCGATTACCTTGGCGGAATCACAGAGGAAATGTGGGTAGCCGCAGGTAAAAATCCCGGCTGGGTACGCACTATCTGGGATATCGCAGCACCTGCAATTCTTGAGTGCCCCGAGTGCGCCGAGATAGAAATAATCCCCGCACCGATCTTTACCGATCAGAGAGTTTATGCATTTGACTCAACACGTCACAAGATGCTGTATCTGCGCTCTATCAACCGCGAAAAGGTTTACGACGCAACGTGGAAGATATTGAAGTCAAATAAGGATAAGTAATATTAAAAAACGGACTTCGTGCGAAGTCCGTTTTTACAGTATATGCTTATTCTCCCGCATCGGGAAAGGCGTACAGAGTTCCGTCGGAGGCGTAGGCAAAAAATACCTTGTCGGGAGAAGAAAAGCCCAATGAGTCAAGGTTTTTGTTCAGCCATATCTCGTTAAGCCCCTGACGGTGCAGCGCGTCTATGTCCACTTTGCCGTCAAGAATGACAGGCTGGGGCAGTACGGCTGTCGCAACGCTGATGTTCAGGTCCTGCGGTGTGGCGGGACGGTATGCCGATTTCGGCAGTATGCTGAGGCTTCCGTTGGTCTCCATAACGGCGCACTCTATTTCGTCAAGATCAAAATATCCTTGATTGCGGCATTGCATCAAAAACTCGTCAAGATCGATATGTGATATAGAAAAGTTTTTTCTGTATATCTTACCGTTTTTCAGCAGAACCAGGGGTGTTCCGTTTATATAACCGCGCGCACGGCGGGATTTGCTTGTCGCAACTGCGAGCAGCACTGTAACTCCGCCGAAGATTATCATGGCGAGCAGCGGCGGCAGAAACTCGTCGGCTTTGGCAGTGGCAAGCTCCGCGCCGATAGAGCCTACGGTTATGCCGTTTACATAGTCAAACAGTGTCATTTCCGACATTTGACGGTAGCCTATAATTCTCGTAATGGCGAACATTGCAAGAACGGAAAGCAGCGTGCACAGCAAGGTTTCTAAAAGTCTTGTAGCCATTTTATATATACCTTCCTTTTACTTTGACAATAGTATTTCGCAAAAAGAGAAAATTATCCCTACAGAACGGAGACATCGGCATGGATAAGGATATAAAGCTTTACTATACTGAAAAAGGCAGCGGAGAGCCGCTCATACTGCTTCACGGCAACGGCGAAAGCGGAGAATATTTCCGCGCCCAGATAGAGTATTTTTCAAAATTCTACCGCGTTATTGCACCCGATACCAGAGGCCACGGCAAAAGTCCGCGCGGGTCTGCGCCCTTTACCATAGAGCAGTTCGCAGAGGATATTTTTGCTTTTATGACGGAATTAAATATTGAAAGCGCATATTTCCTCGGCTTTTCCGACGGCGGAAACATAGCGCTTACCCTTGCGCTGGCGCATCCTGAAAAGGTGAAAAAGCTTATACTTAACGGCGCGAATCTGTTTCCCGCCGGACTTGTGACTTCACTGCGTATAATAAACAGAGCAGCGCTTTTTCTGTGCTCTCCGTTTGCACGCCGCAAAGCGGAGCTTCTCAGGCTTATGACAGATCAGCCGGATATAAAGCCCGAACAGCTTGCCGATGTAAGCGTTCCCACCCTGGTCATTGCGGGAAGCCGCGACCTTATAAAAAGAAGCCACACAGAGCTTATAGCAAATTCCATTCCCGATTCCGAGCTGTGTATTCTGCGCGGCACTCACAGTGTTGCCGCCGACAGCCCGGAGGAATTCAACAAAGCGGTTCACGGATTTTTGAAGGCGTAAAATAGGTATTTATGAAAAAGATCCCTCGTCAATGACGAGGGATCTTTGCAGTCTGTCGAAAAACTATATGGCTGTAGCAAAATAACTAAAAGTTTTGGTCAAGCTTTTGGGGGAGACGGCGCAGTGAAGGACGCGTAGCTTCTATGCCTCCCTCAATGAGGGAGCCTTGGGTCAGCGCTCCGCAGAGCGCTAAAATCCCTTTTTGTGTATTTTCCTATTTCTGTGGACTTTTTCGACAAGCTCCGCAGAGCTGCAAAAGTAAAACTTTTGCAGCTCTGCTCCTTTTTATCCAATTTATCCCACGACCTCGCCGCGAGTGTTATCGGCTCCCAATCCCAGGCTTACGCTGATGGCTTCGTCAACGGCGTGCATGGCATCGGGGTCAAGATGCCCCATCTTTTCTTTAAGGCGCTGTTTGTCGATAGTCCTCATCTGCTCAAGCAGCACAACAGAGTCGCGCTGCAGGCCGACCTTATCCGCGGTCACGTCAATATGTGTGGGCAGTCTTGTTTTGCCCAGCTTTGATGTTATAGCTGCGGCTATTACCGTTGGGCTGTACCTGTTGCCCACATCGTTCTGAACTATCAGCACGGGGCGCAGTCCGCCCTGCTCGCTGCCCACTACAGGGCTGAGATCTGCGTAAAATATATCTCCTCGTCTGATCTGCACAAAAATCACACTCCGTTTTTATGAACTTCCTTGATGTCATTATTATTTCCTTGGGCAGGGGTGTTTTAATCATACAGCGGCAAAAAATTTGACCTG
The DNA here is from genome assembly GCA_964490165.1 of uncultured Lachnospiraceae bacterium. GTDB lineage: Bacteria > Bacillota > Clostridia > Oscillospirales > CAG-272 > Avispirillum. The sequence continues at coordinate 18,907 of CAZBAR010000006.1, forward strand.
CCCAATAACAGAGTATTCCCGCCGGCTGTCCTTTGTCACTGCTACTTGATAAAGCGCGGCGGATGGTGTATAATAGTATAAAGTATAAACTGTAAAAGGAAAAGTGCGTGAAGCGGAGCAGTCTTTGCTCCGGCATACTTTTCACGTAATGCGTAATTGATAAGCTATGAGAGACGATATATATTCGGCGGCGTGCCGGCTGGTGCGCGCTCTTTGCGAAAAAAAGCTTACAATGTCCGTTGCAGAGTCGTGCACGGGCGGACTTATAGGCGCTGCGATCACGGCGGTGCCCGGCTCGTCTGAGGTCTTTTTCGGCGGTGTTATATCATATGGTGTCAGCGTTAAGCAAAAGCTTTTGGGGGTATCGGACGAGACTCTCAGCGCTTTCGGTGTTGTGTCCGAAAGGTGTGCCGCCGAAATGGCTGAGGGCGCGAGACGCGCGGCGGATACTGATATTGCGGTCTCCGTTACAGGTGTTGCGGGTCCGGGCGGCGGCAGTGAGAAAACTCCCGTGGGCACTGTCTGCTTCGGTGTATCCACTGCATCGTTTACCGCGGCATTTACGTGCAGCTTTGACGCTGATGCCGGACGCGAGGGCGTTCGCGAAGAAGCTGTACTGACGGCTGTCAACGCAGCCATTGTGGCGGCAGAGAGCTTTTAAGTCTTTTACTAATGGAGTTATTATGCTTGAAAAGATAAATTCCCCGAGTGACCTCAAGGCGTTGCAGGATAAAGAGCTTTCCGCTCTTGCAGGGGAGATAAGAGAGAAAATGGTATCGTCTGCCGCTGAGAGCGGAGGGCATCTTGCTTCTAATCTCGGAATGGTAGAGGCAACTATTGCGCTTCACCGTGTGTTTGACAGTCCGTCAGATTCAATAGTATTTGACGTGGGACACCAGTGCTACGCTCACAAGCTGCTTACAGGCAGATACGGCGAGTTTGATACTATACGCAAATTCGGCGGTATATCGGGCTTTACCAACAGAAATGAGAGCGAGCACGATGTGCTCACTGCCGGGCATTCGGGCAGCGCTCTGCCGTTTGCGCTGGGCATCGCCCGTGCCAATGCTCTTGAGGGGAACGGCAGATGGGTGGTCGCCGTCATCGGCGACGGTTCCTTTACCAACGGTATGGTGTACGAAACTCTTAATTCCTGCACCGAGCAGGGACTCAGGCTTATAGTAGTGCTTAACGACAACGAAATGTCCATATCGAAAAACGTCGGCGGTATGCCCAATTATTTCACCCGTCTCCGCAATTCAAAGCGGTATTTCAATTTCAAAAAGCGTTTGCAGGCGGTGTTCGGCGCGGTTCCCGTTATCGGTCACGGCATCGTTATGGGCTGCTACCGTATAAAAGAGTTTGTTAAGCGTCTGCTTCTGCACACTAATATGTTTGAGAGCATGGGGCTTTGCTATATGGGGCCTGTGGACGGCAACGACGAAAAAAAGCTTGAGCTTCTTTTCAGAGAGGCGAAAACGAAAAATAAATGTACTCTGATACATATGATGACCACAAAGGGCAAGGGCTATGAGCCTGCGGAAAAGCATCCTGAGGCATTCCATTTTGCAGGGGGCTTTGATCCTGAAACGGGAGCGTTTCCAAGTGAAAAAACAAGCTTTTCGTCTGTTTTCGGCTCTCACCTGTGCGCGGTCGCTGTCAGCAACGGGCGCATCTCTGCAATAACCGCCGCTATGGATAAGGGAACGGGACTTTCCGGCTTCAAGCAGCTTTTCCCCAAAAGATTTTTTGACGTGGGCATTGCCGAGGAATGCGCTGCCACCTTTGCAGGCGGACTTGCGGTCGGCGGCAGAATTCCCGTGCTTGCGCTGTACTCTACTTTTATGCAGCGCGCCTATGACCAGATCCTTGAGGATCTGGCATTGCAGGGCGTGCACGCGGTGCTTGCCATAGACCGGGCAGGCTTTGTGGGCGGCGACGGCGTCACTCATCAGGGTATATACGATGTATCGCTGCTTTCGTCCGTGCCGGGTATCACGCTGTATTCTCCCGAGACCTATGACGAGCTTACGGACTGCTTTGATAAATGCCTTGTGGGGCAGGGGCTGTGCGCTCTCAGATATCCAAAGGGCAGAGAGAGAAGCTATGACCGATCGGGCTTCAAGGAGGTCTCAGACGGCATTTACGCTATGGGAGAGGGCAAGTGCGACGCGGCTATAGTTACTTACGGCAGAATAACCTCAAACGCCGTGGCGGCAGCAAATATTCTCTCATTGAAATATAATAAACATATCAAGGTCGTAAAGGCGCTGAAGCTGCTGCCCTTTGACGGCGATGCCCTTTGTAAGGCTTCGGACGCTCCTGCGGTTCTTGTTCTTGAAGAGGGAACAAGGCACGGCGGCATCGGCGAAATGTACGTGTCTGCTGCTGCCGACAGGGGACTGTCGGCAAAGATAAAAATACTTGCCGTTGACAGCTTTCTTACCCATGCCGGGACTGAGGAATTGGAGAAGCTTTGCCATATGGATCTCGAAAGTGTTGCAGAAGCCGTTCTCGACTTGATAGAAAAATGACTCAGTGAACAAAAACAGATATAAAATTGCAACAGAAAACGGTATTTACTGAATAATCGGCGATTTTTGCATATTCCGCCTTGACATTATTCAAAAAAGGGTATATACTATTTGTTAGACAGCTATATTTTGAAATATGATCAGCCGCACGGCTGCAAAACGGAGAACTAAATGGAAAAAGAACAGATCAGAACAAAAGAATTCAACGATATAAACGGTGACCGTGACGGAAGAGTTGAATATTCCGAAACTACAAATCTCATAGAGCAGTCTGTATATCACTATCAGCTGCAGGACAGAGAAACACCCTATTTGTACCGTCAGCTTTACAGCTACGATGCTATTCCCCGTGTTTCCTTCAACCATAGATTTGTGCCTATAAATATGCCTGATAATATATGGATCACAGATACGACCTTCCGCGACGGTCAGCAGTCAAGAGCGCCCTTTACCGTAGAGCAGATCGTACACCTGTATTCGCTTCTGCACAAGCTGGGCGGTCCTAAGGGCATTATCCGTCAGAGCGAGTTCTTCGTATACACCGAAAAGGACAGAGAAGCACTTAAGCGGTGTATGGATCTCGGCTATGAGTTTCCTGAGATCACAAGCTGGATAAGAGCTTCCAAAGAGGACTTTCAGCTTGTAAAGAGCCTGGGAATTAAAGAAACAGGCGTGCTTGTTTCCTGCTCAGACTACCATATATATAATAAAATGGGACTCACCCGTGCTAAAGCGCTGGATAAGTATCTCGGCGTTATTCGTGAAGTGCTTGAGATGGGCATTCGCCCCCGCTGCCACTTTGAGGATATAACAAGAGCCGACTTCTACGGATTTGTTCTGCCTTTTGCAAGCGAGCTGCGCAGTCTGGGCGAGGAATACGGAATTCCCGTAAAGATCCGCGCCTGCGATACCATGGGCTACGGCGTTACATACCACGGCGCGGCGCTTCCCAGAAGCGTTTCGGGCATCATATACGGTCTTACTCATTACGCAGGCATAGATTCTTCAATGCTTGAATGGCACGGCCATAACGATTTTTATAAGGTGGTAACAAATGCGTCTACCGCGTGGCTTTACGGTGCGTCGGGCGTAAACTGCTCGCTGCTCGGTATCGGTGAGCGTACAGGTAACTGCCCCCTTGAGGCTATGTGTATGGAGTATGCGTCTCTCAGAGGTACGCTCGACGGTATGGACCTGCGGGCTATTACAGAGATCGCGCGCTATTTTGAAGAGGAGATCGGCTATGAGATCCCTCCTATGACTCCTTTCGTAGGACGCGACTTTAATGTTACACGCGCCGGAATTCACGCAGACGGACTTCTCAAGGATGAGGAGATATACAACATATTTAATACGGAAGCTATCCTCGGCAGACCTGCCGCAGTAGCTATCGACGCGCACAGCGGTCTTGCAGGCATCGCACATTGGCTGAACACCCGCCTGGGTGAAAAGGGCGTAGACCGCCGCTACGAGAAGCGCAGCGATGAGATCATAAAGATCAAGGAAATGGTCGATAACGAATACGCTGCGGGACGCAACACTACGATGAGCGATGCAGAGCTTGGCGCTATGGTCAAAGAAGTAATACCTGAGCTGAGCAAGTATTTCTGACTGTTTTTTACATTAAAACTGCTTCAAATTTTAACAAAAACTAAAAATACTATTGCATTTTCGGTTATGATGTGATACAATAGTGAGGCGTCAGTGTAAAAAATTACAAAATCAGTAATATAATATATAAGGAGAAATTAAAATGACTACAGCGCAGCTTGTTATAGGCATAATACTTCTTGTTTTCGCCGTTTTTCTTATTGTTGCAGTTCTTATGCAGCAGGGTAAAGCACATAATCTTTCCGGTACTATTGCCGGCGGTGCAGAGACTTTCTTCGGCAAGTCCAAGGCACAGACCATCAATAAAAAGCTTTCTATTCTTACAACAGTAGTTGCTATCATCTTTGTTCTTTTGGTAAGCACTGTATATGTTATGCAGGACAGTGGCAAGGATGCTTCTGACTACAGCTCTTTCTGGAGCATGATTCTTGACAATGAGGACGATGCAGCGGATGAGGCTGACGACCACGATCATGCCGACGATACAACTGCTGCTGACGACGCAGCAGATGACACGACCACTGCTGATGTAGCTGAATAATTTAGCATAAACAATTAAAAGCCACCCGATGGGTGGCTTTTTGATATTGAAGGGAAATATGGTTTCAAAACCAGATATTAAAAAAATCAACCGATGATTGATTTCGGGTAAACGGTAAATATATTGTCTTTTTTCGATAAATCGTTATAATAATAATCAAGAGGTGCGCACTTCTGATAATTATTATGAAAGGCATTGGAATTATTATGAATATCGGAGCAATAATAAAAAAATACAGAAGAGAACGCGACATTACTCAGGAAAAGTTTGCCGAATATCTTAATGTATCGCCGCAGGCTGTCAGCCGTTGGGAGACCGGCGTTGCATATCCTGATATTACCACCATACCTGCTATTGCTACGTTCTTGGGAATCAGTGCAGATATACTTTTCGGCATTGAAGAAAGCAAGCGCGAGGAACAGATACAGGAATATCTCAAGGAATATAAACGCCTTGAGGCGACCGGTGAAAAAGACAAACGCTTTGCGCTCAGCAAAGCGGCAAAAAACTCTTTTCCGGGTGATTTCAGAGTCCTTAAAAATTACGCGTGGGACTTGGTCGCGTCACCGTATTCCGGGCTTGACGGTAAATGTATCATGTCGGATGATGAATTGAAGGAGTGCTTTGACGAGGTACTTGATATTTGCCGGATCATATTGGAGGACTGTACCGACGATGAGATACGGTATAGTGCTATCAGTCTTCAGATCATGGTCTATAAGACAATAGACGATGAACCTTCAATAAAAAAGGCAGTTGAATGTACCAATCGTTTGCCGCATCACTATAATTCAAAGCATGCTGAGCTTGCGAGGATCTACGGGTATGTGACTGAGGAAGAAATACTATTTCATCAGCAATACACTCAGGATCTTGTATGCTCTTTGTGGTGGGAAATGCGGGATATTGTTTACAGTCAGTGCGCCACCGAGAAAAAGATCTTTGTATGTAAAAAGGCGCTGGATCTGCACCGTTTGATATATGATAACGAAGACTATGGAGTTGAAGCGCAAACGGTCGCGCAGATATACGACTATCTTTCAAGGTTGTATCTTGAAGCAAACGACAATGATTCCGCGCTTGACGCTTTGGAGAAGTATGTAAAATACGATCTCATGGGTTCTGATGCACTGAATAACGGTTTTGTGCACACATCACCTTTGTTCGATCACCTGACCTTTGAAAAAGGTAATTATGCCAGAAATTATACAGAATCACCTGCAGAATTCTTGCTTCATCATTTGAATAGACCGATATATGACATCATCCGCGAGACAGAACGCTTTCAGAATATAATAAAGCAGTTGATGTAGCTTCACGGTGACCGTATACGAGAGCACTATCAAAGGCTGCCCCGCGGGGCAGCCTTTTTACGCTCAGTGACTTTTATTATATTCTTTCAGTTTATGCAATGCATCTGCGATCATTGCTTCGGTAACAACAAAGGGGTTGTGGTCAACGTCGGGCATGGACGCTACCTTTGCCGAGACTCCAAGGGCGTCCTCAAAGGTAAGACCGATATCCTCAGGAGCTGTGGGAAGCGCCACGCTTTTCATAAAGCTGTAGAGCCTATCGAATTCGTCGGTTCTGCCCTCTGTAAGCAGCAGAAGCAATATACCGAAGGCGACTACCTCGCCGTGAAGGTGGTTTTTTTCTATCTCAGGATACACTGTAAGCGCATAAAAAACAGCGTGGGCAAGACCTGTGTTGTAATCTATTATGTGCTCGTTTGTCAGAAGTATAGATGCAATTCCCGTAGTAACTGTTACCGCAAGGATCACCTGCTCAAGCTCATAGCTCGCCGCCCTTGCCCTGTTTTGCTCCAGTGCCGCCTCGCCCCAGCGAAGAACGGGATCTACGCACATTCTGCTGACGGTGCAGCCAAGCTCATGGTAATGCTCAAGCACCTCGCCCTCAGAGGACATTCTGCTTTCGTAAAACTTTGCAAGCGTGTCGCCCATACCCGCCCACAGATACTTTTCGGGCGATGTGGCGATAATGGCAGTGTCGATAAAAGCGTGCTTGGGCGGTGCAGGCAGGAAAAACGGCTTTGAAAAGCTTCCGTCGGGGTGATACAGAATAGAGACCGCTGTTGTTGCAGCGCAGGTGGAGGCAATGGTCGGGAAAGAATAGACCGGCAAGCCCAGCTTATATGCCAGCGCCTTGCAGGTATCAAGCGCCTTTCCGCCGCCGACGGCGAAGATCATATCGCAGTCCTTTACCTGTTCGTTCTTCATAAGAGCCGAAATATTCTCTTCACTTGCTTCACCGCCGTACCAGATTGCATCGCCTGCTGTGATGCCGTCGCCCAGATTTGCACGTATCTTGGCTTCAGCAGCGGCGAGAGCCTTTTTGCCGCCTATTAAGGCTGCGCGTCCCGGCGGGCAGATCTCGGATATTTTGCTGTATGAATTTGCGCCTACCGTATAAGACGGCAGTGTTACGGAATAGTCAGTCATAATAGTCCCTCGTTTATTGTCTAAGGTATCACTGCGGGCATCAAAGCGCGCCTTTGTGACTTTCTGTTTAATAGCCAAAAAGAACCGCAAAGCGGTTCTTTTTGAAAACATACTGTTGTGTCAGATTACTGAACCTCAACCTCAGCGCCAGCCTCAGTAAGCTTAGCCTTGATTGCCTCAGCATCTTCCTTAGAAGCGCCTTCCTTAACCTTTGCGGGAGCGCCTTCAACCATCTCCTTAGCCTCTTTCAGACCAAGACCGGTGATCTCACGAACAACCTTGATAACGTCAAGCTTCTTAGCGCCGAAGCTCTTAAGAACTACGTCAAATTCAGTCTTCTCCTCAGCTGCTGCTGCGGGAGCTGCGCCGCCTGCTACAGCAACGGCTACGGGAGCTGCGGATACGCCGAACTCCTCTTCGATTGCCTTAACGAGGTCGGAAAGTTCAAGAATAGTAAGAGCCTTGATTTCTTCAAGGATAGCAGTTGTCTTTTCGGATGCCATTTTAAGTACCTCCAATAAATTATAATGAATTTTGATGTTTGTGTGCAGATCTATGCTGCTTTTGCCGAATTACTCGGCAGCGGGAGCCTCTGCTTCAGCAGACTCCTCTGCGGGTGCTTCGCCGCTCTTGTCGATAACTGCCTGAAGGGCAACAGCAAGACCGGAAAGGGGACCCTGAAGTGAACCGAGCATTCTTGCCAGAAGGACTTCCTTCGGGGGGATGCTTGCCAGTTCCTTAACGGTAGCAACGTCTACTACCTTGCCGTCAAGAAATCCGCCGCGAAGCTCGAATGTCTCGATCTTCTCAGCATATTCCTTAAGGATCTTAGCGGGAGCGATCGGATCGTCGTAGCTGATAGCCAGAGCGTTCATTCCTTCAAGCTCGCCCTTGATATCGCCGAAGCCTGCAATGTCAGCAGCACGGCCGATAATGGAGTTCTTGAGTACGGAATATTCAACGCCTGCCTTGCGAAGTTCAGCGCGAAGCTTGGTATCGTCCTCAACGGTGATACCCTGATACTTAACGAGCACACCGGAAGCGGCGCGGCTCATCTTGTCGGAAAGCTCTGCAACGGCAGCCTTTTTCGATTCAAGGATCTTTTCACTGGGCATGGTAAATACCTCCTTGTCAAATTTGTCCGACAGCCTTTGATAAAAGAAAGCGTCTTTTCCGATAGACCGAAAAAGACGCTGATATAGCTTATATCGTTGTCTCCTCGGCAGGGAAGCATAGCTTTTACCGTAACCTGCTGTCTTTGGTGAACAAGGGGATTATATCACAAGCGGCGGCATATGTCAATACCTTTTCTTGAAAAAATGCATGGTATTGACGACAATTTTTACATGAAACTCTGATCCGGACTTGCTTATCCCTTTTTTTGAGGTTTTTGAGGATTTTCAAGGAACTTTTTTCAAAAAGTTCCTTGAATGGGGTATGGGGTGAAACCCCATAATACTTTACTTTACTTTACGTACCTTGTGTCCCGCCGCCTGCAATTATCATAGACTGTTACCAGCAGAATTCTATATAAAACGGAGGCAATATGGGACTTACACATAGATCTGTGGGGAGAGGTGCTGCCGAAAGCTGCCTTACGGCGGATAAGACGGGCATTGTTGTTGCTATGGCGGGCAATCCCAACGTGGGCAAAAGCACGGTGTTCAATGCGCTGACGGGTATGAAGCAGCACACGGGCAACTGGGCGGGAAAGACGGTCGCAGTGGCGGGCGGCACCTTTGTCAGCGAAGAAAACAAGTACACTTTAGTTGACGTGCCCGGTACATATTCGCTGCTTGCCCATTCGGCAGAAGAGGAGGTTGCCAGAAATTTTGTCTGCTTCGGCGGTTCCGAGGCGACTGTAGTTGTGTGCGACGCCACCTGCCTTGAGAGAAATATGAACCTTGCTTTGCAGATCGCCGAGGCTGTGCCTAAGACTGTAATATGCATCAATCTTATGGACGAGGCGCGGCGCAAGGGCATCGGTATCGACATTCCTGCTTTTGAAAAAAGGCTGGGTCTGAGAGTGTGCGGTGTTTCTGCAAGGGAAAAGAAAACGCTGACCTCCCTTGCCGCGGCGCTTGACGATACTGTGGCAAGGGAGGGAAAGGCGTTTCGCATAGAGTACCCCGAAAAGCTTGAGGCTGCCATTGCGCAAACCGAGGCGGCTATAGGCGATGATGTGCAGGGAATGGAGCACCGATGGCTTGCATTGCGGCTTCTGGAGGGGGACAGCGGGATCCTGACGGAGCTTGACACTATGTTCGGCGAAAAGCTGAATGCGGCTAAAGCTGCGGCAAAAAATTGCATCTCGGAGCTTGATATAGACGGCGATGAGGTGCGTGATATGATAGCGACATCGGTGGTGAGCACCGGCGAGGAGTTGTGCAGAGGTATATTGAGCGTCGCGAAGAAAAACGATCGGGACCGCCGCATAGATCGGCTGCTGACGGGACGATTCAGCGCATATCCCATAATGCTTTTGATGCTGGCAGTTATTTTCTGGATCACCCTTGTGGGCGCAAACTATCCGTCGGATGCGCTGTCGGGGCTTCTTCTCGGCTTGCAGGACAATATATATGATGCTTTGAGATTTATACATATACCCGAGGTCTGCTGCGATGCGCTGGTGTGCGGTGCGTACCGCGTGCTGGCTTGGGTGGTGTCGGTAATGCTGCCGCCAATGGCGATATTTTTTCCTCTGTTTACGCTGCTTGAGGACCTGGGATATCTGCCGCGTGTGGCGTATAACCTCGACGCTCCGTTCCGTCGCTGCAACGCCTGCGGGAAGCAGGCGCTTACCATGTGCATGGGCTTTGGCTGCAATGCCGCCGGTGTTGTGGGATGCCGCATAATAGACTCCCCGAGAGAGCGGCTGCTTGCTATACTGACAAACAATTTTGTGCCCTGCAACGGCCGCTTCCCAATGATGATAACTGTTATCGGTATATTTTTTGCCGCGGGGGCGGCGCAAAGCTTTATCTCCGCGCTGCTTTTGTGCGGCTTTATACTAATAGGGATCCTTGCGACCTTTGCTGCTACAAAGCTGCTCTCGTCAACGCTGCTTCGCGGGCAGCCTTCGTCGTTTACGCTGGAGCTGCCTCCGTACAGAGTGCCGCAGGTGGGCAAGGTGATAGTGCGCAGCATATTTGACCGTACGCTGTTCGTTCTGGGCAGAGCAGCCGCAGTGGCAGCTCCTGCGGGACTTCTGATATGGCTGCTTGCCAATATCACCGTGGACGGCGGAAGCCTGCTTTATCATATGTCGCAGCTGCTTGATCCCATAGGCCGTTTCATGGGGCTTGACGGGGTCATACTTCTTGCGTTTATACTGGGCTTTCCCGCAAATGAGACCGTCGTTCCCGTTATGCTTATGACCTATATGTCGGAGAGCACGCTGACCGCGGCAGGAGGCATCTCACAAATAAAAGAGGTGCTTTTGCAAAACGGGTGGACGGTGCAAACGGCGCTGTGTATGCTGATCTTTGCCCTGATGCACTGGCCGTGCTCTACTACTCTTATAACCGTGGCAAAGGAGACAAAAAGCGCCAAATGGACAATTGTTGCCTTTCTTCTGCCCACTGTGTTCGGTGTTATATGCTGCCTTGCCGTAAAGCTTATTACCGGAATTTTTCTCTGAAGGCGCCCGTGTCGAAAAAACTCTGAAAATGAAAATATGAAAAAAAGTAACTCTTGACCTTGAGCATATTTAATAGTATAATAAATATGTGTATGTTTCCAAGCCGTGTTGCAGTGCGGCGTATATTAAAGAACGGAGTTACATATTTCATATGAAAAACAAGATCATTACGGTTATCCTTGTATTGGTAATGCTTATCCCCTCCGTAGTTGCAATAATAAATTACAGCATACAGCAGGGCGGAGAGGCTGACAGCCATAACACCATAAAGCTGACAATGACCGATGCCGACGGCAATGTTTATGTTTTTGACAGGGCTGACGGAATGGACATGATAAATTATTTTCTGAATGTTCCCGCAAAAGCCGTGTCCATCGGTGTTTTGCCCTCTACCATTGAGGCAGGAGACTTTTATCAGGTGGTTCTTACTACTGCCGTAAAGGATTTCGGGTACAAGTATTATTTCACTCAGTCTGCTGCCGATTGCTATTATATGGCGGGCGACGGCTCTGTGTATAAGATCGATGAGGAGTCTGCGGAAGAATTTCTGAACGGAAGCTATTCTGCTTGTGTTTACGAAAACGGACTGCCCTCTTCTCTCAGCGTTTCAGGTCAGCCCTGCACGCCCGACAGCTCAGCGTGGAGCTTCAAAAATGCAAAGGGCGAGTTTGTTGCTGCCGATACCGCTCCTATGGTAAATAACGAAGCGGAGAACCTTGCTCTTGAGGGCGGCATTGCGATGAACTTTACAATAGAGCCTGACGTTCTCACGCTTAAAATAACAGACTCCGCCAGCTCCGATGTTCTTTTTGACGACAGCTACGAAAATATCGCAGGTCTCACCATAAACGAGAGTATGAAGGTAAAGGTTGAGGCTGTAGCTAAATGGTACGAGGACGCCGAAAGAAACTACTACGGCGAGCAGAGCTATGTTTTCAACGCAACCTTATCAGCGCCTGCTAAGTTTTACGCTGGCGTTGCTACAGTTCAGATCGGTGAGTTTATCGCTGTAACCGGCGAGAATATCGGAAATGTTGAGAATATTACATTTGCCAGTGAACCGAGCATAGGCTACACTCCCGTATTCTATAAGGACGGCGACTCGGCTCACGCACTTATACCCTTCAATTGGGATCTTTCCGCAGGTGAATATACGCTTACCTTCGCATACGGCGGAACCAGCCAGGAAATAAAGATCGCGCTTACAGGCCGCGACAATCCTTTCCGCGATTCTGCGGTCACTATAGCCAACGCTACCGTAACCTCTTTCGGTACAGACGAGGCAAAGACAAAGTGTGAAGAGGCGCTGCTTGCCGTAGCAAAGGCAGGAGACGAAAATAAGTATTGGAGCGGTGAATTCCTTATAGGTGTGGGGGACGCTGTCATAGTTGGCGGCTTCGGTCATAACTATAAGGTCACAGGTACAGATATTACATACAGACATACCGGCGTTGATTATCGCCTGACAGAGGGAACCGATGTAAAGGCGGTAAACGACGGTAAGGTAGTATATGCAGGCTATCTTGACTATTCAGGCTATACGGTCGTAGTTGAGCACGGCTGGGGTCTTAAGAGCTGGTACGCTCATTTGTCCAAGACAAATGTCGAGGTCGGCGCTGAGGTCAAAAAGGGTGACGTCGTAGGCTCTGCGGGCTCATCGGGCTTTGTTTCGGGCAGCGGAGCGCACGTAGGTTTGACAGTGTTTGACGTGCCTGTTTGCCAGTACGCGCTCTGGAGCGACGGCAGTCGCAAGGGTATTCCCGTATACGGCGAATAATGCCTGCCAAAAGTGCAAAGACGATGATGACTGCCGCGTTAATTTGGTTAAAATGACGGCGTTGATATGGTTGACAGATTTTTCGCACTGTGATAGAATAATAATGTAATAAAAATTTTTTGCGTTGCCGCATTGCGGCGACGCAAAAAGTAAAATTCGGGCGTGAAATGGTTATACTTGATTTTTGGTTTAATGTGATTTTCACGCGTAGTTTCTTCTTGCCGCTTTGCGGCAACAAAATATTTTTGAAATTCACTGTGTCTGCTGAAGCAGACAAAAATGGGTTGGGTCCCATTTTTAAGTGAATTTGGGCGTGAAATGGTTATACTTGATTTTTAGTTTAATGTGATTTTCACGCGTAGTTTCTTCTTGCCGCTTTGCGGCAACAAAATATTTTTGAAATTCACTGTGTCTGCTGAAGCAGACAAAAATGGGTTGGGTCCCATTTTTAAGTGAATTTGGGCGTGAAATGGTTATACTTGATTTTTAGTTTAATGTGATTTTCACGCTAAGCTTCTGTAACTGACGGAAAAGGGCATTAGCGCCCGGCGGGTAACCGCGTGGGAGCAGGAGCGGTTGAAGCCGACCGTCTGGGCATTCCCGTCTGGCAAGACAGGAATGCCCTTTTTTAGGTGTAATGTATTAGTTGAAAGGACAAAAAATGAAAAAAGTAGCGGTCATAATGGGCAGCGACAGCGATCTGCCGGTAGTCGAAAAGGCTATGGATATGCTGAAAAGCCTGGATGTGCCCTTTGAGGTGCACGTATTCAGCGCTCACAGAACTCCTGCTGAGTGCGCAGAGTTTACAAAAAATGCGAGAGAGGCAGGCTTCGGCGCTATTATAGCGGCAGCCGGCAAGGCAGCGCATCTTGCAGGCGCAGTTGCGGCAAACACCACACTTCCGGTCATAGGAATACCGGTAAAAAGCTCTACTCTTGACGGACTGGACGCACTGCTTTCCACTGTTCAGATGCCTACAGGTCTGCCTGTAGCTACCGTTGCCATAGACGGCGCGGCAAATGCAGCGCTTCTTGCGGCTCAGATTATTGCCGTTTCCGATGCGGAGCTGGCAGCACGCCTTGACGCCCTTCGCGCGTCCGGACGGGACAAGGTTCTTGCAAAAGACAAAGAGATAAACGAAAAATACAGATAAAATAAAAATCAAAATCAATTGGGGATAAGCGTGAAAACGGAGAGACCCTGCTCCGAAATCACCTTTTTCACGCCGCATCTGCACCGATGGCGCATATGCAATAGAAAGGAATGGATAAAAATGGAAAAAAGAGAACAGATGTACGAGGGCAAGGCAAAGAAAGTTTTTGCTACCGACAACGAGGAATACTGCATAGTTTCCTATAAGGACGATGCTACCGCGTTTAACGGTCTGAAAAAAGGCACGATCAGCGGTAAGGGCGTTGTAAACAATAAAATGTCTAACTTCCTTATGAAGCGTCTTGAGGCTGAGGGCATTCCCACTCACTTCGTTGAGGAGCTCAGCGAGCGCGACACTCTTGTTCGCCGTGTTTCCATCGTTCCTTTGGAGGTTATCGTACGTAATATCGCAGCAGGCTCTTTCTCAAAGCGTTTCGGCGTTGAGGAGGGCAAGGATCTGCTTTGCCCCACACTGGAATTCTGCTACAAGGATGACGATCTGGGCGATCCTATGGTAAACGATTATCACATTCTTGCTTGCGGCTGGGCTACTAAAGAGGAGCTTGACACTATCTCCGCTATGACCTTTAAGATCAACGAGCTTCTGAAGAAGTATTTCGCAGAGATAGGCGTTCTGCTTGTTGACTTTAAGCTTGAGTTCGGTAAGACCGCTGACGGAAAGATCGTTCTTGCAGACGAGATCTCTCCCGATACCTGCCGTTTCTGGGACGCAGAGACCCGCGCAAAGCTTGACAAGGACCGTTTCCGCCGTGATATGGGCGGTGTTGAGGAGGCTTACGCCGAGATCAGCCGCCGTCTTATGGGCGAGTAATAGCGATATAGTGTAATAGTGTAATAGTGTATGTGGGGCTCTGCCCCACGCCCCGACTAAGAAACTTTTTGAAAAAAGTTTCTTAGTGATCTTCAAAAACTTTCAAAAAAACAGGTAAACGAGTTTATTACCAAGATTTTTTGGAATTCTTAAAACCTTTTTTCAAAAAGGTTTTAAGCGGAGTCCGAGGCGGCGCCTCGGAGTATAATTATAATAAAATTTAGTAAAGGCATGGACATATAAATGAAAAGTGCAAGCGAAAGCTACAAGGCTGCCGGCGTAGATATTACAGCCGGATATAAAGCGGTAGAGCTGATGAAGAGCCACATAAGCCGCACAACGATCGACGGAGTAGTATCCGGCATCGGCGGCTTCGGCGGACTGTTCCGTCCCGAACTTGCGGGAATGAAGGATCCCATCCTTGTTTCGGGTACAGACGGCGTCGGCACAAAGCTGAAAATTGCGATGCTTATGGATCGCCACGATACTATCGGTATCGACGCTGTTGCAATGTGCGTAAACGATATAATCTGTTCGGGTGCTGCCCCCCTGTTTTTCCTCGACTATATTGCGTGCGGCAAAAATGTTCCCGAGAAGATCGCAGATATCGTCGGCGGCGTTGCAGAGGGCTGCGTAAGAGCAGGCTGTGCGCTTATCGGCGGCGAAACCGCAGAGCATCCCGGTATGATGGCTGAGGACGATTACGACCTTGCAGGCTTCTCCGTAGGTATCGTTGACCGCGAGAATATTATTGACGGTAAGGATATGAAGCCCGGCGATGTTATTATCGCACTCGCTTCCAGCGGAGTACATTCAAACGGCTTTTCGCTTGTTCGCCGCGTGTTTGACGTTGAAAACAGCGATATCAAAGCTCCCGTAGAGGCTCTCGGCGGACGCAGCATCGGCGAAGCGCTGCTTGAGCCTACAAAAATATACGTGAAGTCTATACTTGCAGCAATGAAAAAGGTAAATATCAAGGGTATTTCCCATATTACCGGCGGCGGCTTCTACGAAAATATTCCCCGCAGCATTCCTGACGGTCTTACTGCCGACATCGAAAAGAGCGCAGTGCGCGTGCTTCCTATCTTTGATCTTATTGCAAAGACAGGAAACATTCCCGAGCGCGATATGTTCAATACATTTAATATGGGCGTCGGTATGTCTGTCATCGTTTCAAAGGAAGACGCAGATACCGCGCTTGAGATATTCCGCGAGGCCGGAGAGGACGCTTATATCATAGGCAGTATTATCGAGGGCGAAGAAGGAGTTATCCTCAGATGAAAAAAAAGATTAAGATCGCAGTCTTAGTATCCGGCGGCGGCACTAATTTGCAGGCTATCATAGACGCGCAGCTAGCCGGAAAGATCAAAAGCGGCGAGGTGTCTCTGGTCATTTCAAATAACCCCGACGCATACGCGATAGCAAGGGCTGCAAACGCAGGCATCCCCGCTGTTACTATAGTAAATAAAGGCGACAGAGCGGAGTTTGAGGCAAACATACTGCGGTCACTGGAAAAGGCAGGCATCGAGCTTATCGTGCTTGCAGGCTTTATGTCAATACTTTCGGCGGATTTTGTTTCCCATTATCCGAAGCGTATCATAAATGTTCATCCCTCCCTTATTCCTTCTTTCTGCGGAAAGGGTATGTACGGCATTCACGTGCATGAGGCGGCACTGTCTTACGGAGTCAAGGTAAGCGGTGCGACCGTCCACTATGTAAACGAGGTGCCGGACGGAGGCGAGATAATTCTGCAAAAGGCAGTGCGTATCAGAAAGGACGATACCCCTGTAAGCCTTCAGCAGAGAATAATGAAGCAGGCGGAATGGGATATTCTCCCCCGCGCGGTTGAAATAGTTTCAAAAGAAATAAAAAAGAAATAAAAAATAAAAGGAATTAAAAGTATGGAAAAGGTTTCGGTGGAAAAGCTTCTCACCTCAAACGAGTACCCCGGCAGAGGTATTATTACAGGTCTTTCCGAAAACGGAAAATATGCCGTAAGCGCATATTTCATTATGGGCAGAAGCTCAAACAGCCGCAACAGAGTTTTTGTTGCAGAGGGCGAGGATATGCGCACCAAGGCGTTTGACGAGTCGTTGCTCGAGGACCCCTCTCTTATTATTTACTATCCCGTAAGACGTCTGGAAAATTCCATGGTCGTTACTAACGGAGATCAGACCGATACTGTCAAGGACGCGCTTCTTGCAGGCGGAACCTTCGAGGGCGCGCTTCGCACCCGTACCTTTGAGCCTGATGCACCCAACTTTACCCCCCGTATCAGCGCTATTCTCAATTTTGACGGCGGTTACACCTATAATATGAGCATTCTCAAGGCAGCTGACGCTGAAGGCAGCGGTGCCAACAGATTTTTCTGGGAGTATACCCCCGTTCGCGGCACAGGTCACTTTGTGCATACATATAAGCACAACGGCGATCCTATCCCCTCCTTTGAGGGCGAGCCCGAGGTCGTAAGTATTCCCGACAGCATCGATGAATTTACCGATACTATCTGGAATTCTCTCAACGAGGACAACAAAATATCTCTGTTCGTTCGCTATATAGACCTTGAAAGCGGAAAGAGCGACACAAAGATCATCAATAAGAATAAATAAGAGGAAAAGGCAAGCATTATGAAAGAATTTGAACTGAAATACGGCTGTAACCCCAATCAGAAGCCCTCTAAGATATATATGGCTGACGGCAGCGAGCTGCCTATTGAGATACTTAACGGCAGACCCGGATATATCAATTTTCTTGATGCCTTTAACTCATGGCAGCTTGTACGTGAGATAAAAGAGGCTACCGGTCTTCCCGCAGCAGCTTCCTTTAAGCACGTAAGCCCCTCCGGTGCGGCTGTAGGCGTACCCCTTACCGATAAGCAGAAAAAGGCTTGCTTTGTTGACGATATCGAGGGTCTCGATGCGTCTCCCCTTGCGTGCGCATATGCAAGAGCGCGCGGTACCGACCGTATGTCCTCTTTCGGCGACTGGATAGCTCTCAGTGATAAGTGCGACGTTACCACAGCTATGATCGTAAAGCGTGAGGTCTCCGACGGTATCATCGCTCCTGACTACGAGCCTGAAGCACTGGAGATCCTGAAGGCTAAGCGCAAGGGAAGCTATAATATTGTAAAGATCGACCCCGCATATGTTCCCGCAGAGAAGGAAACAAAGCAGGTCTACGGCGTTACCTTTGAGCAGGGACGCAATAACTTCAAGATCGACCGTGAGCTGCTCGCCAATATGGTGACAGACAATAAGGAGCTTCCCGAGAGCGCGGTTCGCGATCTTTGCATTGCTCTTATTACTCTTAAATACACTCAGTCAAACTCTGTTTGCTATGTTGCAGACGGACAGGCTATCGGTGTAGGTGCAGGTCAGCAGTCAAGAATCCACTGCACGCGTCTTGCAGGTCAGAAGGCTGATAACTGGTTCCTCAGACAGCACGATAAGGTTCAGAATCTGCCTTTCCTTGATACAGTCGGCAGACCTGACAGAGATAACGCTATTGACGTGTATATTTCCGCTGACAGCGACGATGTTCTTGCAGACGGTCAGTGGCAGAGACTGTTCAGCCGCCGCCCCGAGCCCCTCACTGCTGAGGAAAAGAGAGCATATCTCGATACTATCACCGGTGTAAGTCTCGGCAGCGATGCGTTCTTCCCCTTTGACGACAATATCATCAGAGCTTCCCGCAGCGGCGTTTCCTATATCGCCGAGCCCGGCGGAAGTGTGCGTGACGATATAGTAATATCTGCCTGCAATAAGCTTGGTATAGCTATGGCGTTTACAGGCATGAGACTGTTCCACCACTAATAAAGTATTCAAACAGCGTGAAAAACAAAGCACGGCTTTGCCTTTCACGCTACGTTTGTTTGATACGGCTGTAAATGCGCTGTAAATGCAATGAAAGGAATAATTATAAATTATGAAACTTATGGTAGTTGGCGGCGGCGGCCGCGAGCACGCTATTATAAAAAAACTGCGTGAAAATCCCGATATTGAGAAAATATATGCACTTCCCGGCAACGGCGGTATTGCCGCAGACGCAGAGTGCGTTGCCATCGGTGCAAAGGAGATAGAGAAGATCCGCGACTTTGCAGTGGAAAATAAAATAGATTTTGCTGTTGTTGCCCCCGATGATCCTCTTGTTCTCGGTGCGGTCGACGCACTGGAGGCTGCCGGCATTCCCTGCTTCGGTCCTAACGCCGCAGCTGCTCAGATAGAGGGAAGCAAGGCGTTTGCCAAGGACTTAATGGCAAAATACAATATCCCTACTGCGGAGTATAAGACCTTTGACAGCGCAGAGGCCGCTATGGAGTATGCAAAGGTATGCAAGCTGCCTATCGTTGTTAAGGCGGACGGTCTGGCGCTGGGCAAGGGCGTGCTTATCTGCAATACCAGAGAGGACGTTGTTTCAGCGGTTGCAAGCATTATGGAGGATCGCATTTTCGGCGAGTCCGGTGCAAAGGTCGTTATTGAAGAATTTCTCACAGGTCCTGAGGTTTCCGTGCTGGCATTCTGCGACGGCGACTCTGTTGTGCCTATGGTATCCTCTATGGATCACAAGCGTGCGCTTGACGGCGATATGGGTCTCAACACCGGCGGTATGGGCACTGTAGCTCCAAACCCTTATTTCACAAAGGACGTTGCCGAGCGCTGTATGAAGGAGATATTTATTCCTACAGTCAACGCTATGAAGGCAGAGGGCAGACCCTTTAAGGGATGCCTGTATTTCGGACTTATGGTAACTCCAGACGGTCCTAAGGTCATCGAGTATAACTGCCGCTTCGGCGACCCCGAAACTCAGGTCGTTCTGCCTCTTATGGAAAGCGATCTTTACACGGTAATGCGCGCGACCCGCGACGGCAAGCTCGCTGAGACAGAAGTGAAGTTCAGGGACGGCTCTGCGTGCTGCGTGGTACTGGCTTCAAAGGGCTATCCCGAAAAGTACGAGACGGGCTTTGAGATAACTATTCCCGCTGACGAGGCGTCAAAGGTGTATGTTGCAGGTGCAAAGACCGCCGACGGAAAGCTTCTTACATCAGGCGGACGTGTTCTCGGCGTAACTGCTACGGCAGACACCCTGCCCGACGCAATAAATGCAGCATATGCTGCTGCCGACAAGATCAGCTTTGAAAATAAATACTGCCGCCGCGATATCGGCAAGGCTGCCCTTAAGGCACTCAGCTGAGCGGCACAGACAAAATTCAGAAAGGCGAACATATCAATGGTTTACCGTATTTACGTTGAAAAGAAAAAAGATCAGGCAGTTGAGGCAAAGGCTCTTTTGTCTGATATAAAAGGCTTTTTGGGTATAAAATCCCTTTGCGGCGTGAGAATTCTTAACAGATATGACGTTGAAAATATCGACGCAGAGCTGTTTGAACGCTGCAAGACAACGGTCTTTTCCGAGCCGCAGCTTGATATCGTAACAACAGAGGTGGAAAATACTGACGGCTGTACCGTTTTTGCTGCTGAATATCTGCCCGGTCAGTTTGACCAGCGCGCAGACTCTGCGGCACAGTGCGTGCAGATAATCTCCATGGGCGAGCGTCCCCTTATCCGCACTGCAAAGGTATATGTGCTGGAGGGCAGCCTTGCTGCGGACGAGATAGCCGCAATAAAGAGCTATGTTATCAACCCCGTAGAGTCAAGAGAAGCGTCTCTTGAAGCTGTGGACACCCTGAACGTCAGCTATACTCTGCCCGAAACAGTTGAGACCCTTGAGGGCTTTACCGCTCTTGATGAAGCGGGACTTGAAGCGTTCCTTAAAAAATATGCGCTGGCAATGGATCTTGATGACGTAAGATTTTGCCGTGACTATTTTGCAGGTGAAAAGCGCGACCCCACTATCACCGAGATCAGAATGATAGATACATATTGGTCTGACCACTGCCGCCACACTACCTTTACTACCGAGATCGACGGCGTAAGCTTTGAGGACGAGCTTCTGCAAAAAACATATGAAGAATATATTGCAGCAAAAAAGGCGCTGGGACGTGAAAATAAGCCCGTTTGCCTTATGGATCTTGCTACAGTTGCCGTAAGATGCCTGAAAAAAGAAGGCAAGCTGGCAAAGCTTGACGAGAGCGAAGAAATCAACGCCTGCACCGTTAAAGTTAAGGTAAACGTTGACGGCGTGGATGAAGACTGGCTGCTGCTCTTTAAGAATGAAACGCATAACCACCCTACAGAGATCGAGCCTTTCGGCGGCGCGGCAACCTGTATCGGCGGCGCTATCCGCGACCCGCTGTCAGGCCGTTCATATGTTTACGGCGCCATGCGCGTTACAGGTGCGGCAGATCCCCTGAAGCCTGTTGACGAAACTATTAAGGGCAAGCTGCCTCAGCGTAAGATCGTCACTACCGCTGCTGCGGGATATTCTTCCTACGGCAACCAGATAGGACTTGCCACAGGTATCGTTGACGAAATATATCACCCCGGCTACGCTGCAAAGCGTATGGAGATCGGCGCGGTTATCGCGGCGGCTCCTGCGGAAAATGTTCGCCGCGAGGTTCCCTCGGCGGGCGATGTTGTTATACTTCTCGGCGGCGCAACGGGACGCGACGGCTGCGGCGGCGCTACAGGCTCTTCAAAATCTCATACCGCGACCTCTCTTGAGACCTGCGGAGCAGAGGTTCAGAAGGGTAATGCTCCCGAGGAGCGTAAGCTGCAGAGACTGTTCAGAAATAAGGAAGCGTGCCTTATGATAAAGCGTTGCAACGACTTCGGCGCAGGCGGCGTTTCAGTCGCTATCGGCGAGCTTGCAGACGGACTTGATATCGACCTTAACGCAGTGCCTAAAAAGTACGAGGGACTTGACGGCACAGAGCTTGCTATATCCGAGTCACAGGAGCGTATGGCGGTTGTGATCGAGCCGTGGAATGTAGAAAAATTCCTTGCTCTTGCCGACAGCGAAAACCTCAAGGCAACTCCTGTTGCTACCGTTACCGACAAGGCTCGCCTTGTAATGCACTGGAACGGAAATACAATAGTTGATATCAGCCGCGAGTTCCTGAACTCCAACGGCGCGCCTAAGCATATAACTGTAGAGACCGCAGCACCCGAGGCATTTGATAAGACTGTAAGCGGCGGCTTTGCAGATAACTTCAAGGCACTTGCGGGCGACCTTAACATTTGCTCAAAGCGCGGACTTTCCGAGCGATTCGACTCTACTATCGGCGCAGGCACCGTGCTTATGCCCTTCGGCGGCAAAAATCAGCTCACGCCTCCTCAGGCAATGGTGCAGAAGATATCCGTGGAGAAAAAGCATACTGATGACGCGTCTCTTATGGCGTTCGGCTTCAACCCCTTTATTACAGAAAAAAGCCCTTACCACGGCGCATATTTCGCAGTGCTGGAGTCAGTTTGTAAGCTTATTGCAACAGGCGCAAAGTTTGAAGATGTTTACCTCACCTTCCAGGAATATTTTGAGAGAGTCGGCAAAGAGCCGAAGCGTTGGGGCAAGCCTCTTGCGGCGCTGCTGGGAGCATATAAGGCTCAGATGGAGCTTGGCATAGGCTCTATCGGCGGTAAGGACTCTATGAGCGGTACTTTTGAGGATCTTGACGTTCCGCCCACCCTTGTTTCCTTTGCAGTAACCTGCGAAAAGACAGCAAATATCACCTCTCCCGAATTCAAGAAGGCGGGCAATAAGGTCGTCGTTCTTTCTCCCGAATATAATGCAGACACTAAGCTGCCTGAAACAAAGTCGCTTCTGGCGCTGTTTGATACTGTAACAGAGCTGCTCCGTGACGGCAAGGCTGTTTCCTGCTATACTCCCGGTATGGGCGGTATTGCCGAGGCAGTTCTGAAAATGGCTATGGGTAACTCCTTCGGCTTCGATTTCGATGCCGGTATGAGCGTAGAGGAGCTGTTCTCCTACAGCTATTGCAGCTTTGTGCTGGAGCTTGCTGATGATGTGAATGTCGGCAAGACAGTCGGTACTGTTACTGATAAAAACGCATTTGCACTGGGCGGCGAGAGCATTGCGGCTACAGAGCTTTGCGATATTTACGAGAACAAGCTGGAGAGCGTGTTCAGCTGCAATATAGAGCAGAGCGTACAGTGCGAGAACTTTGAATATAAGGCAGAGAGCTATCCGGCTCCCGCAGTAAAGAGCGCAAAGCCTAAAGTGCTTATCCCTGCATTCCCCGGCACAAACTGTGAGTACGACAGCGCAAAGGCTGTAGAAGACGCAGGCGCTGCCGCCGAGATACTTGTAATCAACAACCTCAGCGCCGACGGCATTGCAAGAAGCGTTGAGAGCTTTGCAAAAGCGCTGAACGATGCACAGGCAGTATTTATCCCCGGCGGCTTCTCCGGCGGCGACGAGCCTGACGGCAGCGGTAAGTTTATTACGGCGTTCTTCAGAAACGATGCGGTAAAGGCGGGCGTAACTGCACTGCTTGAGCAGCGCGACGGTCTGATGTGCGGTATCTGTAACGGCTTCCAGGCGCTTATAAAGCTGGGTCTTGTTCCTTACGGCAAGATAATCGATACAGACGAGACCTGCCCCACCCTTACATATAACACTATCGGACGCCACCAGTCCCGTATCGTTCGCACAAGAGTTGCGTCCAATAAGTCTCCCTGGCTGGCTGCAACCAACGTAGGCGAGGTGTATAACGTGCCGATCTCTCACGGCGAGGGTCGCTTCCTTGCAGACGAAGCGCTTGTAAGAAAGCTGGCTGAAAACGGTCAGATCGCAACACAGTATGTCGATCTTGACGGCAACGCAACAGACGATATCCATTTCAATCCCAACGGTTCAGTGTTCGCTATAGAGGGTATAACCTCTCCCGACGGACGCGTGCTGGGTAAAATGGGTCACAGCGAGAGAGTCGGCGCGGGACTTTATAAAAACGTCCCCGGCGAGTATCAGATGCACTTGTTCGAGTCTCTTGTAAAGTATTATAAATAAAAAATGAAAAACGGCGGTCTCCGCCGTTTTTCGCTTTGCACAGCTTACATTTTATGAAATCAGGGAGGAAATATATATGAAAATTTTGGTTTGCGGCGGTACAGTATTTGCAAGCAGATATACGGCTAAGTATTTTCGCGATGCAGGTGCAGAAGTTTATGTGCTTAACAGAAATACGCGTTCACAGCTTGAGAGAGTACACCTTATAGAGGGGGATCGCCATGCTTTGGGTGATGCTTTGAAACAGCATCATTTTGATGCGGTTCTTGACATTACTTCCTATAATCAGTACGATGTTGAATGCTTGCTGGGTTCACTGGGCAGCTTTGATAATTATATTATGGTAAGCTCAAGCGCAGTTTACCCCGAAACATTGAAAATGCCGGTTAAGGAAAGCGATCCGTGCGGTGCCAATATTTATTGGGGAGACTACGGCACAAATAAAATTGAAGCGGAGAAATATCTGCTTGATAAAGTGCCCAATGCGTATGTTATCCGACCGCCGTATTTGTACGGCGAGATGAATAATCTTTACCGTGAAGCCTTTGTTTTTGACTGTGCGGAGGCAGGCAGACATTTTTATGTTCCGGGTAACGGAGAAATGAAGCTGCAATTTTTTGATATTGAAGATATGTGCAGATTTATGGAAATACTTCTTCAAAAGCAGCCGGAGCAGCGTGTTTTCAACGTAGGAAATCCCGAGTCTGTGACGGTCTCGGAGTGGGCAACACTTTGCTATGAAGTTCTCGGAAAGAAACCGTGCTTTAAGAGTGTAGATAAAAGCATTTATCAGCGCAGTTATTTTCCTTTTTATGATTATGAATACGCACTGGACGTCAGCGCTCAGATGAAACTGATGTCTGATATTAAGCCTATGGAAAAAGGACTTTGCGAGTCGTACGAATGGTATCGGAATAACAGATCAGCTGTTATAAAAAAGCCGCTTATAAGCTTTATTGATGAGAATTTCAGATAAATATATAATGTGCAGATAATATTTAGAAATGATGCTGTGTTCTTTGATATAATCAGAGCAAGGAGGGGGAAGTCTGAAAATAAAGTGAACGGGGAGCGCACGTCAGTTTATTTCAGACACGATTTGTGTCTTTCACCCAAAGCACGGGCAGACACAAATATGAAGAAAGCATGGTCATAAGTATGGATTGGACGAAAAGAATAAATCAGGCAGTCGATTATATCGAAAATAATTTGGAGGGGGAGATAGACGATGACAGGATAGCAGAAATATTTGCAGGTGCAAAGGGTGCTTTTCAAAGAACCTTTGCAAGTATTACCGGTATTTCTTTGTCTGAATATATCAGAAAAAGGCGGCTCACAAAGGCCGGTAATGATATAAGAAATACAGATGAAAGAATTATAGATATCGCCGTAAAATACGGATATAATTCGCAAATAGCATTCGGATATGCTTTTAAGAAGTTTCATAAGATAACACCGTCGGCTGCAAGACACAGCAATGCTCCTCTATGCGATTTTCCCCGACTTTCATTCAAATTGATTTTATCGAAAGAAGGAGTAAGCAATATGAAATTTTATAATTTGGATAACGCAGAGTACATTATGAATCAGGTCGTTTGTAAGGATGATATTCATATTCAAAACAGCATCAATGGAGTCAGAGCTGTGTGCGATGGGCTCAGAGCTGCCGTTATACTGCCTGAGGGGGCAGATGACAGCATTCTCTCACAGCTGTATTTTGAGAAAAACGGTTCGTCAGTTTGTATCGGTGACTTTTTCAAAACAGATAAAGGTGATATTTTTGAGCTTTCAAAGGAGCAGGTGTCTCTATTCTTAGTAGAGCTTGACGGAATGAAGATCAATAATGAGAGAAAATATATTATGCTGCACGGCAATGAAGAGAATGATAAAAAAGAGCTTATTGTATGTGTCGATCTGAGATCAATGGGAATTATTTCCGAAGAGCCGAAAAGTGCTGAAGATGAACAAGCAGTCATGGCATTTAACTCAGAGTATATCAAAGATGCTTTCAAATTTGTGCTGTGCTCGGGCAGTGAGAATATAACATTATGCTATAAGGGCTACAGCTCTCCGCTCGTTTTAAGATCAGGGCAGCTCAGATCGCTTGTTATGCCTGTGGTAGGGAAGTGACGGGGAATCATGCTGAATAAAAATCAATAATATTGATCGATCTGCCGGAATAATAATTATCACAACAAATATCAAGATTTAACAGTCCTATAGAAAAGATTTGAATTTTGCTTTGCAGGCTTTTATATGATAAAGCTCTGATAAAACGGTAGCCCTCCGTATGCTTATTAAAGCGTGCGGAGGGCGTATTGAATTACATTAAATTTTATATTTCTCAATTTTTACTGACAGCGGTTCTCCCTGTGCCATGGGTATTTTGCTTTTTTGTACCTTGTGCCCTGAAACAAGCGGTGAAGTGTGAACGAGCACGCCGCTTGAACCGTAAAAGCGCAGAGCCGTTTCACGACACAGGTTCATATATTTGTCTGCCGCTGTGTTGTCGCCGAAATCACGCAAACAATCAGCAAGCTTTGCATAGATCATGGCTGCATTTATATAGTTTTTTCCGAAATCTCCGTCAGGATAAACCGTTTCTAATATATGTGCAATACTTTTATATGATGAAAGCTTAGATTGTTCGTTTTCTGTTCTGTCATTATACAAGCCGTCTACAGCACGGCACATCAAATATACTGCTTCATTTATTAAATTCTTGACGGCTGCTTCCCTTTCCTCCTCAGAAGAGGTGTATATACAGGAAAGATAATCACGCGAATTTTGCATAAGAGGCATTTCAGACAGGATGTTTTTTACATCATCAAAACTGATACCGCTGCTTTTTATGCTTGCAAGTCTGAAATAATACTGACATACAAGCTTTTTTGCCCATATACGTATGCTGTCAACGGTACAGTTACTTTGTATCATTGCGTATATTTCTTCAATCTCTCCCCTTGAATTTACCGCGCATTTTTCGTCACACATATTGCACCATATAAGCGCATTAAGGTAACGAACCAAAAGAGTAAATTCACCTGGGAAATCCTCTGTTGCCTTTTTCATAACGGTTCTTACTTCGTCATATCGTTTTTCTGCCCAAAGGCTTTCATATTTCTCTATGTAAGCCTGCACCGCGGCATCCTTTTTTGACTTATCGATACAAAGAAGATAATCTGTGGTAACGTTAAAAAATGATGCAATTGAAGGAAGCATACAAATATCAGGATATGTCTCACCATTCTCCCACTTTGAAATTGCCTGAAATGATACCCCGAGATATGATGCAAGCCTTTCCTGCGTAAGACCTTTTCTTTGGCGCAGCTCTTTTATATTTTTGCCAAGTGTTATTTCCATTTATATAATATCCTTTCGTCATGTATTGTCAACTGAATACATATGAGCAATAAGATCGAGTACCTTGTTGGAATATCCCCATTCATTGTCGTACCATGATATAAGCTTAAAGAAGTTTGGATTAAGCTCAAGTGAAGCTCCACTGTCAAAAATCGATGTATGTGGATCGGAAATGAAGTCTGAGGAAACAACTGCGTCCTCAGTATATGCGAGAATTCCGCTCATATAAGTATCGGAAGCATGCCTGATTATTGATTTTATCTCATCAAGGTTTGTTTTCTTATCAGTTCTGACTGTCAGATCAACAACTGACACATCTTGTGTAGGTACTCGCATTGCAATGCCTGTAAGCTTTCCGCAAAGCTCCGGAATTACCAGCGCGCAGGCTTTAGCCGCACCGGTAGAGGAGGGAATTATATTGCATCCGGCAGCGCGTCCTCCGCGAGGATCCTTTGACGATGGAGCGTCTACTGTTTTCTGGGTGTTGGTAGTGGCATGGACAGTAGTCATCAAGCCTTCAACAATGCCGAAATTATCGTTTATTACTTTTGCGAGCGGTGCAAGGCAGTTGGTAGTGCATGACGCGTTTGAAACGATATTCATTGATTTTTCGTATCTGTCAAGGTTTACTCCGCATACGAATGTGGGAGTAACATCGTCTTTAGCAGGCGCGCTGATAACAACCTTTTTTGCGCCTGCTCTTATATGCTCATTTGCAAGATCTGATGTGCAAAATGCTCCCGTAGATTCAACAATATATTCAGCTTCTGCGTCTCTCCACGGAATGTCTGAAGGCGTTTTTGAGTCAAATACAATGATTGACTTGCCGTTTATTGTTAAAACATTGCCGTTTGCGCTGACCTCACCCTTAAATCTACCGTGGACGGAATCATATTTCAGCATATACGCCATATATTCCGCGCTGACAAATGGGTCATTTATTGCCATTATGCAATATTTTTCAGGAAATTTTGATGCAATTCTGCAAACAAGTCTTCCTATTCTGCCGAAACCGTTTATGCCTATGCTTATCATTTTACTTACCTCCGTAATTTTATATTTACACATATAGTGTAGAATAAAAACATTTAAAAGTAAATAAAGCGATCATTGAAGTGAATTCCCTGTTTAGTTGAATAATTCCTTACTGCTGTTTATATCAAAATCCCGTTCGTTTGCGTTTGTGCACTTCGAACGGGATTTTAATCATTATTTTATAGAAAACAGCATATCGCCGTAGCTGGGGTAGGGCCAGTAATCGGCTGAGGTGATCTCTTCAAGTGCGTCAGCGTCGGCACGCAGTGCGTTCATTGCGCTGAGAACCGTAGACTTGAAGTATTCAGCCGTTGCCGCAGCACCGCTGATCTTCGATGCTCCGTGTACTGCGTCTTCAAGGCGTTCGATATTCTCATACAGTGAATTTGTTTTTTCTGCAAGCTTTGCAAGCAGCTTCTTTTCTGCTGCGGGCTCGCAGTATTTCGCTTTTGCTTCGGCGTTTGCTGCAACAGCGCCTGCAAAATCGCTGACAGCAGGGAAAATATCGTGACGCGCCATATCGATCATGGTCAGCGCTTCGATGTTTATAGACTTTGCGTAGTTTTCAAGATTTATCTCACAGCGTGCGCGCATTTCCGTTTCGGAAAATACCTTGTGCTTTGTAAACAGCTCAATATTTCCGTCGGTAAGCATTTTTGACAGCGCGTCGGGCGTTGTGGGAGAGTTGGAAAGTCCGCGTCTTGCAGCTTCTTCAAGCCAGCTGTCGTCGTAGCCGTTGCCGTTGAACAGTATGCGCTTATGTTCCTTTATAGTGCGGCAGATAAGCTTATGCAGCGCCTCTGTAAAGTTTGCGGCGCTTTCAAGCTCGTCTGCGAACTGAGAAAGCTGTTCTGCAACAGCGGTATTAAGTACGGTGTTGGGAGAGGCTATGGACTGTGATGAGCCTGCCATACGGAACTCAAACTTATTACCTGTAAATGCAAAGGGCGATGTGCGGTTGCGGTCGGTGTTGTCCTTGGGGAATTTGGGCAGAACGTGCACGCCTATCTTCATCTGCACCTTTTCTTTTGCGTCGTAGGGGCGGTCTTCCTCGATAGCCTCAAGAATCTCCATAAGCTCGTCGCCGACAAATATAGACATAACGGCAGGGGGAGCTTCGTTTGCGCCCAAACGGTGGTCGTTAGCGGCGCTGGCTACGGATATGCGCAGCATATCCTGATATTCGTCAACAGCCTTTATGACTGCGCACAGAGACAGCAGGAATACGGCGTTCTCATAAGGAGTGTCGCCGGGCTCAAGCAGGTTTATCCCTGTGTTTGTAGACATAGACCAGTTGTTGTGCTTGCCGCTGCCGTTTACGCCCTCAAAGGGTTTTTCGTGCAAAAGGCATACCATACCGTGGCGCTCTGCTACCTTTTTCATCATTTCCATGGTGAGCTGGTTATGATCGACTGCAATATTTGTGGTTTCAAAAACGGGCGCCAGCTCATGCTGAGCGGGAGCTACCTCGTTGTGCTTCGTCTTTGCGGGAACTCCTAATTTCCAAAGGGTGTTGTCAAGATCCTCCATATAGCGCGCAACTGCGGGCTTCAGGGTTCCGAAATAATGGTCGTCCATTTCCTGACCCTTGGGAGGCTTTGCGCCGAAAAGGGTTCTGCCTGTATAAATAAGGTCTTTTCTTGCGTCGTACATCTCGCGGGAAATAAGAAAATATTCCTGCTCTGATCCGACTGTGGTCTTAACACCTGTAACGTCATCGTATCCGAAAAGCTTCAGCATTCTGAGCGCCTGCTTGTTAAGCGCCTCCATAGAGCGAAGCAGAGGGGTCTTCTGGTCAAGTGCCTCGCCGCCGTAGGAGCAGAACGCGGTAGGAATGCACAGGGTCTTGTCCTTTATAAACGCAAACGATGTGGGGTCCCAAGCGGTGTAGCCGCGTGCCTCAAAGGTGGCGCGAAGTCCGCCGGAGGGGAAGGATGAAGCGTCAGGCTCGCCGCGTACAAGCTCCTTGCCGGAAAACTCCATAATTACCTTGTCAGCCCCTGTGGGATTGATAAAGCTGTCGTGCTTTTCGGCGGTAATACCTGTCATAGGCTGGAACCAGTGAGTATAGTGAGTGGCGCCGTGCTCGATAGCCCAGTCCTTCATAGCGTTGGCAACGACATTTGCAACCTCGATGCTCATACGCTTGCCGTCGTTAAAGGATTTTTTCAAAAGGGTGTATGTTTCTTTCGGCAGTCTTTCCTTCATTACGCTGTCGTTAAAAACAAGACAGGCAAATATTTCCGGTACGTTTGACATTTGAATTACCATGCTTTCCTTGATTTTACACATTTATTTACTGAATAATTATACCCTGCCGCGCGGCGTTTTGTCAATATACGGCGGGCAAAATCCGACTGTTTTTCAGCTTTTTCCGGTTTTTCTTTTGAGCAGTCTGAAAACGATCTTGTTTATTTCCGCGCCCATCAGAAGTATTATCATACAGAAGTAAAGCCACAGCAGCATAAACACGATAGCCGCAAGGCTTCCGTATACATAGGATGCGCCGGGGAAATACTCGATGTACAGTCTGTAAAAGTAAGAGAACAGTATCCAGCCGAGAGCGGCTGCCGCCGCTCCGGGAAGCTGCGCGCCAAAGCCCCGCGGCAGCTTGTCGGATAAAACGTTGTATTCATTTTTTGAAAGCCTCTTGCCCTTTTTGGACACGGTATTGTACAGCAGGGCGAAAAAAAGCGTCAGTATCACGGCAGAAACTATTATACTGCAATCGGACACTATCTGGAATATCAGAGAGAGCAGCGGAAGCTTTGCTGCGGAAGCAATGCGTATAGTGTCGGCAAAAATAAGAGCTGTCAGCGATGCAATGATTATAAGAATAAATGAAACTGTGTAGATAAGGGAGCGGATAATGTCAAAAAGGAAATTTTCGCGCAGCTTTATGCCGTATGCACCTGCAATTCCTCTTGTCACGGCGTTTACCCCGCGGGACGCAGACCAAAGAGTGGTAAAAACGGTTATGGATACAAGAGGTATGCCGCCTTTTCCTACGATCTCGGCGAGAATACTTTGTAAAAGCGTTCCGATGTCGCCTTTTACGTGTGTCTGGATAAAGTCGATGAACCAGTCAACGTTAATAACATATTTTGCAAGGCTCAGCACCAAAAGAATAAAGGGGATACTCGATATTATAATAAAAAAGGTCGCCTGCGCGGCGTAAACAGTTATCTGATCGTCGCCGATCATGACGAAAAAGTCGGTAATGTGCTGTAACGCGCCCTTCACAGATATCACCTTTGATTTTTTTGCCATCTGCTGTCCTCCCCTGTTTACTTATATCTACTATAGTATTATATATTTTTTAAGGTGGAATGTCAACTGCATATGGACGCAGAGATTGACATAAAAAGCGCTTCATGGTATACTTTATATACTGTAACAAAGGAGAATTTGAATATGTTTTATATAGGCTGTCATTTATCTGTAAGCGGCGGATACGAAGCAATGGGAAAAACTGCTCTTTCCATAGATGCAAACACTTTTCAGTATTTTACAAGAAATCCTCGCGGCAGGGGCTTTAAGCGTCCGTCTGACGGTGATGTTGCGGCTCTTGTGGCGCTGATGCAGGCAAACGGCTTTGCTCCGCCTCTGGCTCACGCTCCGTATACCTTCAACCCTGCTTCTGCCAAGCCTGAGCTGTGGGAATACTCACGGGACAGTATGAGAGAGGATATCGGGGTGCTGGAGGCGATACCGGGCGCGCTGTACAATTTTCATCCCGGATGCCATGTCGGCATAGGCAGCGAGGAGGGAATAAAGAATACCGCACGCCTTTTGAACGAGGTAATAACGCCCGCACAGGGCACGACCGTGCTGATAGAAACTATGGCGGGCAAGGGCAGCGAGATCGGCAAAAGCTTTGAAGAGATAGCCGGGATGATATCTCTTGTAGACGCAGATAAGAGAGATCGTGTCGGCGTGTGCCTTGATACCTGCCATATCTGGGACGGCGGATATGATATTGCAGGCGATACCGAAGCGGTTCTTGACAGCTTTGACGGCATTATCGGTCTTGACAGACTTCGCGCCGTGCATCTTAACGATTCAAAAAATCCTCTGGGCGCGGCGAAGGACAGACATGAAAAAATAGGAGAGGGACAGCTTACACTTGAGGGCATTACAAGCATAATAACCTCTCCCCGACTGAGAGATCTGCCGTTTTATCTGGAAACACCTAATGAGCTTGACGGCTATGCTGCGGAGATAAAGCTGCTCAGGGGTATAAGAGGGGATAAATGAGGAAAATTTTCCGATAACTCAGATCGCCGTACAAGCTAAGCTTGTACGGCGATATTTTTATTTTATTTCCTGTTCAAGGCTGTTAAATTCATCAGTGTCAAAAAATTCCGCTAAGGTCATATCAAGTCCGTCGCAGATTATCTTGATGGTTGCAAGCTTCGGGTTTTTGCTTCTTCCGTAAAGTATTGCCTTAAGCGATGACGGCGGCAGGGCGCAAATGCTCGCAAGACGGTTTATTGTTATTCTGCGTTCTTCGCAAAGCTGTAGAATCCTGTTTTTTACTGCGGCTATAAGCTCCATAATTTGTCTCCGATAGATCTGAATGTATTTTCATATATAGAATACGAAATTTCACTTGCAAATATAGGCGATGTGTGATACTATATAGGCGATACATCGCCTATAAGAACCGAAATACATTGAGGTTTTCCGACAATCTCACTCCCCATAGGGGAGCATTTTTATTTTAGCTTTTCTCTGAAGGTACATATCAAATATCGTTTTATTATTGACATACGCCCGACGCAGTTATATAATTATTATGTTGAATATTATGGGGTATTGTTTCTATTGCTTCCCCACAGGTAGGATAAGGATTACATAAGGATTACAATGGTAGATCTTCTTTCACTTCAGAAATATTTTATTCTCTCCCATTTGCACGAGGGCGATACAGCCGTTGACTTTACTATGGGAAACGGACACGACACCGCGTTTCTTTCCGAAACTGTCGGCATAGAGGGCAGCGTGACCGCCTTTGACATTCAGCCCGGTGCGCTTGCTTCAACTGCTGCAAATCTCAGGCAGTGGGGCTGCCCCGAAAACTGGCGCCTTATATGCGCTTCTCATCATCGGGCAAAAGAATTTGTCAATGAGCCTATAAAGGCGGGAATGTTCAATTTGGGCTATATGCCGGGCAGCGGCAACAAGGCGCTTACTACTATGCGCTCAACTACTCTCCCCGCAGTGGAGAGCGCACTCTCTATGCTGGGACGGGACAGCATCCTTATGGTAGCGGTATATCCCGGTCATCCCGAGGGCGAGGCGGAGGGTGAGGAGCTGCAAAAATATTTTGCAACACTTTCCCGATACAAGCTGTGTATCGCAAAATTTCAGATGTGCAACTCACCTACATCGCCGTATTTTATGATAGCGGAAACAAAATAATTTATTATCAGATATCATATCCAAAGAAGGAGGTGTCACTGTGGAAAACAGAAACGGATATCAGCAAAAAAAGCCGACCGTGTACCCGGACGGTACCGTCCGGAGACCGCGTCCGGCACAGCCGCGCCCTGTCGCAGTGCCGCCGTCCTCAAAGGTAAGAAATACTATGGGTGCAGCGCCCATATCCACTGACAGACGGCCGGCGCCTGCAAGACGGCAGGCTCCCGCAGGGAGGGCTCCTCAGTCCGCGGGAGCTGTTCCAAACGGCAGCAGACCGACAGATAGAGCGCCGCAGTCCGCGGGAGCTGCACAAAACGGCAGCAGACCGGCAGGTAGAGTGCCGCAGTCCGCGGGAGCTGCACAAAACGGCAGCAGACCGACAGGTAGAGCGCCGCAGCAGGGCAGTGCGCAGCCGAGAGGCAAGCAGGCAGGTGGCAGACAGCCTGAAAACAGGCAGCAGGCGGCGAATGCTCCGAAACGTCCTGCCAACGCACAGGCGCAAGGTGCCCCAAGAGGGCAAAGGCCGCAGCCACAGAAAAGCAAAAGCGGAGCCAAGCCGAGGAATGATCAGAGCGGAAAGCCGCGATCCAACGGCTGGGTA
Source organism: uncultured Lachnospiraceae bacterium (assembly GCA_964490165.1). Lineage (GTDB taxonomy): Bacteria > Bacillota > Clostridia > Oscillospirales > CAG-272 > Avispirillum. Next base: position 52,798 of record CAZBAR010000006.1, read on the forward strand.
ATTCCGGAGGGCAGCCCCATATATACGGCTCAGGGCAGAATGTATGAGCCGCGGCGCGAGGGAGCGCCTTCTCATTCTCCTTCTCATGGTACGGCAAACCGGACAGGCCATCAGAACGGCAGACCTGCGAGCGGACCGGCACGGCAGCAGGCTAAGGGAAACGGTGCTGCACCGCCGAGAAGATCTCCGGCAGTTCCGAAAAAAAACAAGAAAAAAAGAAATATCGGCGCTGTTATCCTGTTTTGGACGCGCGCATTTGCAGTAAGACTGCTGATATTTTTCATAATTACAGTCATTCTCGGACTGTGGTGGTATCATTCGGAATTCTATTCCGATATCGGAGAGAGCGGAGATAAAGTTACATACTATGTTGACAACGGCTCAGGCACCTCTGTCACTGCCGGCGCATCCTATGCGTGGTACGGCGGAGTAATGTATGTTGATTTTTCTGCGCTGTATCCTCAGTTCAATATGGCTGCGGTGGGCAGTCTTGACTCTATGCGGTTTATTATTAAGCTTGACGGCGTCCGCGACAGCGCAGGCGTCGGCAGCGAGCAGTACGTTATCTTTACTGACGGCTCGCGAACGGCGAATATCAACGGCTCCGCAGTTGTAATGCAGTCACGCTGCCGCGTTATAGGCGAGGATATCTGGGTACCCCTGTCATTTATAGAAAACTATATGGACGGTATTGACGTTGACCGAGCTGCGGGAAATTATGTAGTATTTACGTCTCCCGACAAGCTTGAGGCGGAAAAGGCAAACAAAGAAAGCAAGAACCCCAAAAAGCTGAATGCCGCCGACTATCCCATAAATCCCGATTTCAGATTAAAGCGTTCCGATATGCTCGATCCCGTAGCATATCCGGAATAATATAAAATAAAGAAAGCACAGGCAAATGAAAGTAAACTTCCACACACACACTTTACGGTGCCGCCACGCAGTAGGCCGTGACATCGATTACGTTGAGACTGCAATTGACGTGGGCATCAGAACTCTCGGATTTTCGGATCACACTCCTTACGTGGGCTTTGACGGCGATTATTACTCAAGCTTCCGTATGATGCCTGAGGAGCTTGCCGACTATTGCGACAGCATTAAGTCGCTGCGCGAGGAGTACAAGGACAAGATAGATATCTGCATAGGCCTTGAGGTAGAGTATTATCCGAAGCTTTTTCCGAAGCTTATCGAATTCCTTCGCCCCTACGATATCGACTATATAATACTGGGTCAGCACTATAACGACGACGATCAGTACGGCGAATGGACGCGCTGGATAAAGACGGATGAGTCTTTGAAGCGGTACGTGGATCAGTGCTGCGAGGCTATGGAGACGGGACTGTTTTCATACGTGGCGCACCCCGATATTGCTGAATACGACAGAAACGGCCCCGCGTTTGACAGAGAATTTCGCCGTCTTTGCCGCAAAGCGCGCGAGCTGAACATTCCGCTGGAGCTTAACCTTCTCGGCATCAAGGCGGGGAGAGGCTATCCCTGCCGCGAGTTCTTTGCAATTGCGGCAGAGGAAGACTGCGATATAATAATCGGCAGAGACGCTCACGAGCCCAATGATTTTTACAACACTGCCAGTGAAGAGACTGCTATGGAAATGGTAAGAGATCTGGGACTTCGCCTTTGCGAAAAAATAGACACTGACAGACTGAGACGTTACTATGGCAAATAAAAATAACTGCGTAATTTTAATAGGTATGCCCGGTTGCGGCAAATCTACAGTGGGCGTGCTGCTGGCGAAGGCAATGCTGTATTCCTTTCTCGATACCGATCTGCTTATACAGCAAAAAGAAAAAAAGCCATTGCAGGAGCTTGTAAATACTCTGGGAGTTGACGGCTTTTGCAAGGTGGAGGAAAGCGTTGTATCGGCAGTAGGGCAGCAGCAAAATGCCGTTATTGCCACAGGCGGCAGCGTTGTATATTCAGAGCGCGCTATGAAGCACCTCGGCGAAATGGGCAGGATAGTGTATCTGAAGCTGGATGTCTGCGAGATAGTGCGCCGCGTAAATAATATAAAGACACGCGGTATCGCAATGCATCACGGCGAGACGCTTGAAGACCTTTATGCAGAGCGGGTGCCGCTGTACGAAAAGTACGCGGATATAACCGTAGACTGCAACGCGCTTACAGCAGAAGAATGCGTAACCGCCGTTGCCGATGCAATTAAACTGAAATAATAAAAGCCGCTGCTCCGAGTTTTCGGGGCAGCGGTTTCTTATGTTTTTCTGTCATTTTTTTGTGTTTTGGATTTCTTGTAAGAGAAATGTAAAAGTTTTGTCAGCAGTTTACTAAAAGTCAATTTACGCCTTGTTTTTATTTATACTTGGTGCTATAATCGAAAAAAAGGAGATGAGACTTTTATGAAACCGGCAATGAGAAAAATATCACTCATTACGGCAATACTTATGATTTTGTCATCCCTGTCTGTGTTTACCCTGAGCGTCAGTGCAACCGGGTATTCGGGACAGTGCGGAGAGAATTCGACGTGGATGCTGGACGACGATATGACGCTTACGATCAGCGGAGAGGGAGAGATGTACAGATTCCCCGTTCCCCCGTGGGACGGTCTTGATTATACGACCGTTATTATCAACGAGGGCATAACAAGTATTTCCTATGGTGCTTTTGGCTATTCTCAAGAGCTGACTACTGTATATATCCCCGAAAGTATGGAGCACATAGATGACTTCGCATTTATGAAGTGCCCCAATTTCAGAGATTTGTATTATGCTTCAAACGATGTAAACTGGAACAAGATCATTTTCGGCACATCTCCGTTTCACGATATTGTAAAATTCCATTTTGCAGATGGAGATGAGCCCAAAGGCGGCAAGTGCGGCGACGACGCTTACTGGTCATATGACGGCTTCAGAACGCTGACTGTCAGCGGCACGGGCGATATGTATGATTATTTGGATATGAGAGCTCCGTGGTACGGTCTTTCATTTTCAATACTTGTAATAGAAGACGGAATTACATCTGTCGGCGCATGCAATTTCAGCTACACACAGCTTGAAAAGGTTACTCTGGGTGAGGGGATAAGATCAATAGAACACAGTGCCTTTGAGGGAGACCGTTATCTTTGGAAAATATCCCTTCCGTCAACGTTGGAGTCTATAGGTGACTATGCGTTTTATGAATGCTCAACGCTTGGCAGTATAACTATTCCCGAAAGCGTAACTTCAATAGGATCATATGCTTTTCGCACCTGTTACTCTATTTCAAATATTTATATTTCTAAGAATGTCGTTGAGTTAGGTAAAAATCCGTTTGGCTGCCGATCTATAGATATTGATGATGAAAACCCGGAATTTACAGTTGTTGACGGTGTTCTTTTTACAAAAGATATGTCAACTCTTATATCCTATCCCGTAGGCAAATTCAATGATCGCTATACTATTCCCGATAGCGTATCGGTTATTGCAGAGGACGCATTCTTAAATAATGAATATCTTGTTTCTCTGACTATTCCCGATACTGTTAAGAGTATTGGTGAGTGTGCATTTTGGTGCTGTCGATCACTTGAATCCGTAGTCATCCCCGGAAGCGTCGACACGATAAAAAACGGTACTTTCTATTGCTGCGCCGCACTTTCGGATCTGACGATCTTAAACGGTGTGGAGATTATAGAATTCGGTGCATTCTATCATTGTTATGACTTGAAATCTGTATATTTGCCGTCAAGCATTAAAGAAATAGGTTCAGGCGCATTTGAAACCGCTTCATACAAATTCGGCACCCCTGATTTTAAGGACATCTATTTCAATGGTCCGGAATTTCTTTGGAACCGTATCAAGGTCTGCAGCGACGCTTTTGACAGCGGTGACCGCTTCCATTTTTGCTCAGTAGCGGGAGACATAAACGGCGACGGATATGTCAACGCAAAGGACTCCAATCTGTTAAAGCGTATTATAACAGGCGCTCTCACACCTGATAAAGCGCAGCTTATGATAGCTGATATTGACGGCGACGGTAGCGTTACTACAAAAGACTCGTATTTCTTGAAACTGCTTATCCTCGGATAAAGCTATATTGAAAAAATCGTTAGTTATTGTTGCCGGACAGGCCTTCGGGCCGGGGCACCCATACAACACCAAAAAGGACGCTTATGCGTCCTTTTTGCACGAATATGGCTTATGTAATACGCTCGCTCTATTCAACTTTCAATAACTGAAAAAAATCACTGCCGTGCATTCTGCTGAACTGTGGATCCTCCAGATACTCATTTAGATCTTGCATCAATGTCATTCCTTCATTTCCAAGCCATTTGCGTGTATCTTCCTTAATGTGATCAAACCATGGAGATGTATATTTATAAATCCCCGGCTTTGAAAAAACAATGCGGTCGTATTCTTTCGCATATTTTTTCAATTCAGTCAGCAGATCCATAATGGTTTCAATGTCGGTATCGGGATCTTGTCTGAAGATATTGTTGATCTTTTTCTTGACTGCAAAATACAGATTATGATTGAATTCTAAGTAGTTCCCGTCCGGGAACATAGCATTGACGATATTCTGAATAGCTTCCGTATATACGTCGGACATCAATGATAGATCCCAAAGTACGCCTTCGATATGACTCATAATTCGTTTTTGCCTGAAACGAATCAGTTCATCTCCTTCAAGCATATTTTCTATGACGGAATCGCGTGTTATCATGCTTCTTTCGGGAACCAATTCAACGTATTTTTTCGCCTCGTCCTTACGTCCTCTCCACCCGAGAAGCTGTGTGATTCCCAATATAGCATTTTTTCTGATTACATCATCCTTACAGTTTTTTACTATCGCGTCGAATAACTTGATTGCTTTTTCTTGCTCAGCTGTATGTTTGTTGTTATCCTCATATTCAAAAGAGCGATTGGAAATGACCCATGCAAGATTGCTTAGCCACTGCATATCGCCGGGATATTCCGATACGGCAGTTTCACATATTGCTTGCCGCCTTGAAAGATCTTCTGTTTTGAAAGTATGATCGTACTCTTTTTTCAGTTCCTCATATCTTTTGTCGGCTTCAACATCATTGATACCGAGAAGCTCATCCGCAGATATGTGAAATATCTTTGTAAGAGGAACGATTAAAGATAGATCAGGGCTTGATACGCCGGTCTCCCATTTGGAAACCGTTTGAAAAGTGATATTCAGACAAGAAGCCAGTTGCTCCTGTGTCATATTGTTCTTACTTCTGTATTCTTTAATTTTATCTCCTATTGATTTCATAAGTATAGATTCCTGTTCATTATTATTCCGCTCCGGTTCGGTAAATATAATATAGCATAAACATATAGCAGAAACAATAACCCGTTTTTTGAATTAAGCTCGAATTTGAGGTGAATAGGCGTGATATTAAAATACTTTTCGAGTTGATTTTCTGTGGTTTGAATTATTGGAAAGACAGTCATTTTATATTTTAAGCTCATAGGTTTCGCTGAAATGAATTTCGGTGTTACAAGTGTAACTTATCTCAACCAACAAAAAAGGACGCTTATGCGCCCTTTTTGGCTGGGATAGTTGGACTCGAACCAGCAAAACGGGAGTCAAAGTCCCGTGTGTTACCGTTACACCATATCCCAATATCATTTTGGTTCATACAGTATATCATATTTTTAATTTATTGTCAATATGCAGGTCGGGCAAAAGCTTTATTATCGGATAATAAAAACGAGCCTGATATCAGGCTCGTTTCAGACTGAAGACAAAGTAATGTCATTTAGAGAGCTTCCCTAAAAAGGTTCTGCGCGATGTAAGCACATTCCGCTGCGCGGAAGTGCGGGGCATCACATTCCGCTTCGCAGAAGTGTGGGGCGGGCGCCCCACACGATCACAATATGTCAGCGTTCAATTCAGCTGAGCGCGGCAAGGGTATAGCCTTTAGCGCGGAAGCTGTCTATAGCTTCGCCGAGAATTTCGGTATTTGTTTTTGAAACAGCGTGAAGCAGATACACCGCTCCGCTGTGAGCAGCGCCTGTAACGCGGTCAAGGGCGGCGTAATATTCGGGCTGATTTGATGTGTCGTAATCGTAATATGCAAAGCTCCAGTTTACCGTCCTGTAGCCGAGACTTTGCGCCACGGCGAGAGAACGGTAGGAATACTCACCCATGGGCGGACGGAAAAGGTGCATTTCATAGCCGTAAGTGCTTTTTATGTATTCGTGCATACCCGTTATTTCCGCAGCCATATCGTCAATTGACAAGGTGGGCATCGACAAATGATTTACGGAGTGATTTCCGAGGGTGTGTCCTTCGTTTATTATGCGCTCGACTATGTCGGGAGCTTGTCTGCAATAGCTCATAGTGGCGAAAAATACGGCGTGTACGCCCTTTTCACGGAGAACGTCAAGTATCTGACCTGTGTAGCCGTTCTCGTATCCGAGGTCAAATGTAAGATAAATATTTCCGTCGGTCGGTCCGATAAATACTGCTCCGTAGTCTCCGTAGGTGTTCTGCGCGTTTATAGCTCCCCACGGTCGGTTGTTTTCGTCAACGGAAAGTCCCTGACCGTAGCCGTTTTTTGTATTGTCAAGGGCTTCAAGCTCGGATCTTGTATATTCGCGTCCGATATATTCATTGGCATTTGACGGCTCCGTGACCGGTTCTGTGACAGGTTCTGTATCAGGCTCGGTTTCGGGTACGGTCTCAGGCTCAGTGGCCGGCTCTGTCTCTGCTGTGGTCTCCGGCAGCGTTGTATCCGGCTCAGGTGCGGCTGTAGTTTCTTCTTGCCGGATGCTGTCACTGTCACTTGGTTTTTTGCTGTCGCTCTCCGTGTGACTCATAAAAACAAATATGCTGCAAAGCACAAGCGCAGCCATAATGATAATGGCATATATTCTCGACATATGTTGTCTCCTTGTGAAAATAGGTGTATCTTTATTGACAAATAAGGTAAAAAATGGTATGATTACGTTAATACTTGTTTTTGGGAATTTTGTGATATGACAGAAACGTTAAAAGATAGGACCGTATGCTTTACCGGGCATCGTATTATAGAGGGGACAGAGCTTTGCAGTATGCGTACAAGACTGTATTCGACAGTGATGTCGCTTGTATCAGAGGGATACGACACCTTTGTTTGCGGCGGCGCAATGGGCTTTGATACAGAGGCGGCAGAGTGCGTTATAAGCATCAGGGAACGCTGTCCTCATATTCGTCTGCTGCTGTTTTTGCCGTGCAGAGATCAGACAGTACGTTGGAAAAGCACATCGCTGATCGCACGCTATAAGGCGGTTCTGGGTGCGGCTGACGGGGTAGACTATGTATCCGATTTTTATTCTGACGGCTGTATGCTGACCCGCAACCGACGTATGGTAGATGCGGCATCGGTCTGCATTGCATATATGCGCAAAATGGGCGGCGGTACGGGATATACGGTTCGCCGTGCCGGAAAATGCGGGCTGAGGGTCATAAATCTTTATGATGAAAATGATAAAGATAAAAAAGATAAAAATGATGAGAATAAATAAAAGCTGAGCGTATCGTGCGATGCGCTCAGCAATTTTTTTAGTTGACCCGCTGTGCCGTGTAAAGTAATAATTTATAAACCCTGCGTCAGCAAGGCGGTATTCTTGACGCGCGGTTTTGTGCTTCCAACGTCCGTCACCGTCTGTCAAAAGAGAGGCGGTCGGGAGGCCTGCATACCTGCCGCGGTTTTGAATTCCTTTAATCATTTGTGGGTTTAACTACATACTCTATCACGCGCACCGCAGGATGATGACCACATCAGTTGTCCTCTTCAGGCTCCATATCGTAGTCGATGTCTGCAAACTCATCGTCAAAAATGTCTGCAATACGGTCAAATTCCTCGTCGTCGTCAATAGAAACAAGAACTTCGTCGCCGTTCTCGTCCTTTTCGCCGCGAAGCACGATATATTCCTCAGGCTCATTGCTCTCATCCTCGCTGTAGGGGATAAGCGCATAGTATGCTGTGCCGTCAACCTCGACTGAGCCGATCAGCACGAAATCGCTTTCGTTGCCGTCCTCATCGGTAAGGGTGTATATATCGTCATTCTCGAAGATCTCTTCATCTGCCATGTTGTCCTCCTCGCCGCCTGGCGGCTGCTTTAATCAGATTTATCTCTGTTAATATTGTATACTGTAACCTTGATTTTGTCAAGTGGTATTTTAAGTGCTTTTTAGTACGCGGATGTCGATACTCAGCTTTTTTTGCTCTTGTCAAGCGTAAGCTCCAGCGAGCGTATTTTATCTCTGAGGAACGCCGCTTCTTCAAAGCGCAGCTCTGCTGCGGCTTTCTTCATTTCGGCTCTCAGCGACTCTATGCTGTCAGCCTTTGAAGCTTCCCTGGCTTTAGCGCCGCGTTTCTTGCCGGAGTCCTTGGCGCCGATCTGTATAAGCTCGGCAATATCCTTTTTGATAGTGGTAGGCGTTATGCCGTGCTCCTCATTATATCTCTTCTGTATCTCGCGGCGGCGGTTTGTCTCGTCTATTGCTTCCCGCATTGATCCGGTGATCTTGTCGGCATACATTATGACCTTGCCGCCTGCGTTTCTTGCCGCGCGTCCTATTGTCTGTATAAGCGACGAGGTGCTGCGCAGGAACCCCTCTTTGTCGGCGTCAAGTATGGCGACAAGAGTTACCTCAGGCAAGTCTATGCCCTCGCGAAGCAGATTTATTCCTACAAGCACATCATACACACCCATTCGCAGATCGCGCAGCAGCTCGCTGCGCTCCATAGTGTCAATACTGTGGTGTATATACTTTACTTTTACCCCCTGTGAGTCAAGATATTCGCTGAGATCCTCTGCCATTTTTTTCGTAAGAGTAGTTACCAGAACTCTCTCTCCCACTGCTACTCTCCGGCGTATCTCGCCCAGCACGTCGTCCACCTGAGTGTCAACGGGGCGCACCTCTATTTCAGGGTCGAGAAGTCCCGTGGGGCGGATTATCTGCTCTACGGTCTGAGTTGAATGCTCGGCCTCATATGCGGACGGCGTTGCAGATACCATTATCATCTGGTTTACCTTAGACTCAAACTCGGCAAAATTCAGGGGTCTGTTGTCAAATGCAGATGGAAGTCTGAAGCCGTAATCAACAAGATTTTGTTTTCTTGCCCTGTCGCCGCCGAACATTCCGCGCACCTGCGGCAGAGTTGCGTGGCTCTCGTCCACAAGCAAAAGATAATCCTTGGGGAAGTAGTCCATCAGGGTGTACGGTGTTGAACCCGGAGGTCTGCGGGCAAATATGCGCGAGTAGTTTTCAATTCCCGAGCAAAATCCCACTTCACGCAGCATCTCCATATCGTAACGCGTGCGCTCCTCAATGCGCTGCGCTTCTATAAGCTTGCCTGCATCGCGGAAATATTTAACTCTCTCGCAAAGCTCTTCTTCGATCTCGGCAAATGCCTCCTCGCGTCCCTCAGGCGATACTACGTAATGGTTTGCGGGATATATGGGGGCGTAGGACAGATTTTGTACCGTCTTGCCTGTCAGGGGATCGATCTGCGACACGCGGTCGATCTCATCGCCGAAAAATTCTACCCTTATGGCGTATTTGCCTTCGTTGGACGGAAATACCTCCAGCGTATCGCCGCGCATTCTGAAGGTGCCGCGGGTAAAGCTCATATCGTTGCGGTTGTAGCTGACGGAAATAAGCTTTTTCGCCAGTGCGTCGCGCTCCATAGTCATACCGGGACGCAGAGCAGTGACCTGCGCCGCGTATTCCTCCGGCGGACCGAGAGAATATATGCAGGAGACACTGGAAACGATAATAACGTCACGGCGCTCAAACAGCGCGCTGGTGGCGCTGTGGCGCAGCTTGTCGATCTCGTCGTTTATGGAAGAATCCTTTTCTATATACATATCCTTGCCGGGCACATATGCCTCCGGCTGATAGTAATCGTAGTAAGAGACAAAATATTCTACTGCGTTTTCCGGAAAAAATTCACGGAACTCTGTGCATAGCTGCGCCGCAAGAGTTTTGTTGTGTGCCAGAACAAGGGTCGGGCGGTTTACGTTGGCAATAATGTTCGCCATGGTAAAGGTCTTGCCGGAGCCGGTAACTCCCATAAGCGTTTGAAATTTTTCTCCGGCTTCCACTCCGGCGCTGAGCCTGTCAATAGCCTGCGGCTGATCACCGGTGGGACTGTATTTTGAAACAAGCTTAAAGTGATCCAACCTTTGCACCTCCTTTTTATCCGATTTATCCGAATATATGTTCTTTTATATTGTACCACATAGGGGAAGAAAAATAAAGGGGATTTTTGATAAAAACGGAGCTATGCGGAGGGACTTATAGGCTTCAATCAAGAAGGGAGGCATAAAATTTGCCCTCTATTGCGTCGTCTCCCCCAAAAGACGGGCGAAAACTTTGGTCATTTTTCTGCGGCAATTTAGTTTTCCGTCAAATTCATAATACCCCAGTGTTTTTATAATTTTAATATAATTTTTCCCTCGACTTAATTGAACTTATGAGCAATTTGTGGTATAATCGTATTTGTGGTAATAGTCGTATGCACCGCATACGGCGCAAAATGAAAGGCGGGAAGCGGATATGAGAATATTTCACACAGGTGACGTTCACCTTGACTCACCCTTTAAGAATATAGACCCCGTACGCGCGGAGGAGAGAAGACGCGAGATAAGGCGGACCTTTTCTGATATGATGACGTACTGTGCCGAAAACAAGGTGGATCTTGTCCTTATACCCGGCGATCTTTTTGACAATGAATTTGTTACAAGAGAGACTGTAGCCCTGCTTCGCCGCTGCTTTTCGGCGCTTGAGTGCCCTGTTGTTATATCTCCCGGAAATCACGATCCGGCAGAGGAGGGCAGCATCTGGAAAAGGGAAAACATTTTTCCGGAAAACGTATATGTTTTTGATACCGCTGAGCTGTCGTATTTTGCGTTTGACGATATCGGCGTCGACGTTTACGGCTGGGCTTTTACATCCCGTTTTATGAAAGAGTGCCCGCTGGGGGATATGCACCCTGAGAGGGCTGACAGAATAAATATTTTGTCCGTGCACGGCGACACCACCTCGCCTATATCAAACAGCTGTCCTTTGCCGATCGCCGCGCTGAGGGATTTCGGGGCAGACTGGTGCGTGCTTGGGCATATTCACAATACAGAGGCGGCAAACAGTGCGCTTGCAGGTATAGGCGCGTATTGCGGCTGTCCCGAGGGACGTGATTTCGGCGAGTGCGGCGCAAAAAGCGCTATGCTTATTAACGTGGAGAAAAACGGCGGCAAGGCGGAGATATCCGCGGAGAAGCTGTCCTTTGCAAAAAAGAATTATCAGTGGATAAACGTGTCCTGCGACGGAGCAGCAGACGGCGGCGAGATAGAAGAGAGAATACGGGTCGCTGTGGCGGACGGCGGCTTTAACACATCAACGCTTCTTCGCATAACGCTTTGCGGAAGTGTAGATCCGACGCTTGTTCTGAATACAAAGGCGCTGGCAGACAGTGTTGACGGGCTGTACTATGTTGAAGTTGAGGACGAGACCTCGCCCGTGTGGAATTCAGATTATCTCAAAGGAGATATGGGAATTCGGGGAGAAGTGTACCGCCAGCTGCTGGGACTTCTGGAAAGCAGCGACAAAGAGGAAAGAGAACGCGGAAACCGCGCTCTCAGGTACGCCCTTGCGGCGCTTGACGGCGAAGATATATCATCGCTTTAGAGCCGGAAAGCAAAGCGCGCAATTTGAAGGCAAACCCTGTTTGCATCGGCTCCTCCGGGTCAGGACCGATGCAAATGCAAAGAAAGGAACAGTCAGAAATGTATATAAAAAGCATACATATAGGCGCCTTCGGCTCGCTCAGAGACAAGGATATTATCTTCGGCAAGGGGCTTAACATAATTGAAGGCAAAAACGAGGCGGGAAAATCCACTCTTGCAATGTTTATAAAATTTACGCTGTACGGCCTTTCGGGCAGGAGCAGCGACGGAGAACTGCCGGAGCGCAGGCGTTTTGTTTCGTGGGATACAGGCAGTGCAGAGGGCAGTATGACCGTGGTCTGTTCTTCGGGCGAGTACCGTATAGAACGTGAGCTGTACGTTTCGGGAGACGGCAGCGGCGTGGGCGACGCTGTCCGCGAGCGCGTAAGTGTTATCGACACTGCCACGGGCGAGAAGGTCTTTCGCGGTATGATACCCGGTGTGGCACTGCTGGGAATACCTGAGGACGTTTTTGTAAATACGGTGTTTGTAAAGCAGTCGGGCGGAAAGATAGACGGCGACGGACTGGTAGAGGCAATTGAAAATATACTTTTATCCGGCGACGAAAGCGTCAGCACAAAAAAGGCGGCGGACAAGCTTGATAAATGCAGAAAGACTCTCAGATATAAAAAGGGGTCCGGCGGTCTTTTGTATGAGCTTGAGCGCGAGGAAGCGCGGCTTATGTCGCGCCTCGGCGAAGCACAGCGGAATAATGCTGACATAATTGCTATGGAGTGCAGCGTAGGTGAGCTGCAAAAGACCGTGGAGGAGCGCACTGCCGAGTCGGAGCACTGCGGCGCGCTTATGGACGCATACGAAAAAATACAGAGAAAACGCAGACTTGACGAGGCGGCGGAGTATAAGCGTCAGCTGGATGCTGTGGACGAGCGCCTTGCAGAGTTTGAAAAATACGGAAATATAGCCGATAAAACAAGAAATATACACAGGCTGTCAGGCGAGGCTGATCTGGCGGAGGGACGTATTGCCGAAATACGCCGCCGTCTTGACACCCTTGACCACACCCTGCCGCCCGAAATGTCTGATGCGGAGGTCTCAGAGCTTCGCGGAAGGGTGGAGGGCGCAAAACGCTGCAAAAGCACGTCAGGTGTGCTGCGCGGGCTCGGTATAGCGGCTTTAGTTCTCGGTGCAGCAGCGGCTGCGCTGCCCTTCCTTATCAGCTTCGGAAGTATGATAAAATACGCGCTTTGGGGCGGCGGTGCGGCAGCAGCCGTACTCGGTATAGTATTTTTGATAGTATCGGCCGTAAAGGCAGGAAAATATAAAGCTGTCCTTTCGGAATGGGGAGCGCAAAACACAGACCGCTTGACAGACATAACGGAAGCGTATATTTCCGACGCGTCATCCAGACAGGATCCGCAGTCCGAGTACGGAATGACGAAGCGCGCCCTTGAAAAGGCGTCGGCGGAGAGATGGTCTGTGCTTGAAGAGCTCAGAGAGCTGTGCTTTGTATTTTGCGACGAGAGCTCCGATACTGATGAGCTTGTTCAAAATGCGCTGAATGCGGCAGAATCGGCGTCAGCCGAGCTTGAAGGACTGCGCAGCAAAAAGCGTGAGACTGCGGCAAGATACGAGATGGTATCCTCATCTGTCGGCAGTACTGCCGCTGATATAGAGGATGCCTGGAGAGAAATAGCAGAAACGGATATCGGCAGGGAAGCGATGACACTTAACGCCGCTGCGGCATCGCAGCTTGCGTCAAAAAAACGGTTCGCAGACGGATCGCTGCCCGCACTTAACAGAACGCTTACCGATCGCGAAAGCGGACTCAGAGCGCTTCGCGCCACAACGGCAAATCCTGCCGCGCTTGCGGCAGAGCTTGACGGCATACGCCGCGATAAAGAGAAAAACGAGCGGCGCTATGACGCTGTTGTGTGCGCGCTGGAGGCGCTGCAAAACGCCGGCGAGAGCCTGCGTCACAGCCTTATGCCGCGTATCGTCAGCGAGGCGGGAGCGGCTATGGCAGATTTTTCGGGAGGAAGATATAACCGTCTCGGTGCTTCCCGCAGCTTTGAGATAAGCTTTGAAAGCGACGGTAAAACAAGAGACGGCGCTTATTTCTCCGCGGGCACTGCGGATATGGCATATATCAGCCTCAGATGTGCGCTGCTCAGGGTTCTGTTTTCGGCAGATGTGCCGCCGACGGTCTATGACGAAAGCTTTGCGCGCATCGATGAGGAACGACTTTACAGAATACTTTCGGTGCTGGACGGCACTGCAGGCACACAGTCCCTTGTTTTCACGTGCCGCAGCCTTGAAAGAGATATTGCAAAGCGGCTTGAAAATGTAAATGTTATCAGTCTTGATAAGTAATAAAACGACCGATTTTATGATTTTATGTGAGGTGATACGGTGGATACGGAATATCTGAAAAAAGTGGGACTGTACGTCCTCGGCGCTGTTTTGTCTATAGGACTGGTGCTGTTTTTCGGTTATCATATATGGCGCTCCGTTACAAAAGAGGTGGAGACGCAGCCTGTGACTAAAATAACGTCTCAGCGCACTCTGGAGGCGGACGGATATATTTTCAGAAGCGAGACGCCTGTATACATATCCTCCGGCGGCAGCGTGGTTCCCACCGTTTCCGAGGGCGAGAGAATAAATGTCGGCGGCAGCGTTGCCGATGTATATTCCCAGAGCGCGCCCGATGTTGTGGCGCATATTGCCGAAATCGAGGATCAGATAGCCTTGCTTCGCGCAAGCATCACCGGCGGCAGCGGAACAAGCGTTAAAGACTCCTCGTCTATTGACAGGGATATATATTCCGCGCTTCTCGGTATACGGACGTCTGCGGGTGAGGGTAATGCCGCCGACGCTGTGGCGCTTCGCTCCGCATTGCTCAGCGCCGTAAACCGCAGGGGCCTGCTTACAGGCTCTGTCTCTGATTTCAATGCGGACATTTCCGCTCTGGAGAGCGAAAAGGCTTCGCTTACATCATCGCTGGGCGCAAAGCTCCAAAGCGTGACCGCACCTGTCAGCGGATATTATTACAGCAGTACGGACGGCTATGAGAAGGTCTTCGATCCCGAGCTGTTCGACGGTATGACATACGATTCCGCCGTAGCGCTGCTGTCGTCCAATCCTGAGGCCGTTTCAGGCGGCTGCGTCGGCAAAATGGTCACCTCCTCCGTATGGTATACAGTGCTTACGGCAGGCCGCAAGTATGTCAACATATTTACACCCGGCAGCACCTGCAAGGTGAATTTCAAGGCAAATGAGATGAGCTTTGAGATGAATGTGGAAAAGGTGCTTGAAGGCGGCGACGAGGCAGTTTTTATTCTGTCCGCAAGAGAAGTGCCGAAAAACTTTGACTTTTCGAGAACTCAGAAAATAGAGCTGGTGGAGGCTGAATATACGGGACTGCGCGTTCCGGTGGGAGCTGTCAGAATAGTAGACGGCGTGACGGGCGTGTATATTCTTGACGGTTCTACGGTCCGCTTCAGAACTATTTCCGTTTTGTACAGAGCCGACGGCATATGCATTGTCGATCCCGGTACGGATAAAAAGGACGGCGATGAAGAAGATACTGAGGAAACCGATGAAAACGATGAGAACGATGACAGCGGTATTCCGCTTGAGCTGCACGATAATCTGATAACAAGCGGTAAAGGACTTTATGACGGCAGAGTTATAGGCTCATAATGCAAAGCACAAAGCTGTAGAAAGCATGGTGATTAAAAATGGATAAGAACAGAGAGAACGAAATACGTGAAAATTATAAAAGAGTGACCGAGAAGATCGAGGAAGCAAAGCTGCGGCGAAATGCGGGAAGCGGAGACGTTACCTTGCTTGCAGCTACAAAAACCGTGCCGGCGGAGGAAATACTCTTTGCCGTAAACGAGCTGGGACTTCCCTTAATCGGCGAAAACAAGGTGCAGGAGTTTTTGTCAAAGTACGATGCTCTGCGCGGCGCCGCCCCGCTGCATATAATAGGACATATGCAGACAAATAAAGTAAAAAGCGTTGTGGGCAAGGTGGATATGATACAGTCGGTGGACTCCGTAAGACTGGCTGAGGAAATATCGCGCCGCAGTGAGGCTATAGGTACTGTCACGGACGTTTTGTGCGAGATAAACATCGGCAGAGAGGAAAACAAGGGCGGTATCATGCCTGAGGAAACGGACGAATTTGTATCATTTCTGGAGACTTTGCCCGGAATACGCCCGCGCGGAATCATGACAATGGCACCTGTTTGCGAAAAAAAGGACGATTACAAAAAATATTTTGAGAAAACATATGCAATATATCTTGACATTTTACAAAATAAATCGCATAATATAATAGAGTATGTTTTATCTATGGGTATGAGCGACAGCTTTGAAGCTGCAATTGAGGAAGGCGCTACTATGGTACGCGTCGGCAGCTCAATATTCGGCGGTAGAATATATCCGCAAAAATAAAAGATTACTGAAAAAATTAAAAAATTTCGGAGGTTCACTATAATGGGTATCGTAGACAATATCAAAAAGAGAATGAACGGACCTGAGGATGAGGGTTACGACGAAGCATATAACGACGACGATTACTACGCAGACAGCTTTGGCTCTTACGAGGATGTTGCTGCAGAGGATGAAAGTATAGGTGCGGTAAGCACAGGTATGGGCACAGGCTTTTCCGGTATGAATTCCGGTATCAGCATTTCCGGTTCTTCCGGCAGCGCACTTGAGATGAAGGTCGTAAAGCCTGAGTCCTTTGACAGCGTAGCTCAGATCGCAGATCATCTTCTTTCCAGAAGAACTGTAGTTCTTAACCTTGAGAATACTAATAAAGAGACTGCACGCCGCCTTATCGACTTCTTGTCTGGCGTTGCATATTCCATAGACGGATCTCTCAAGAAGATCGCGTCCAATGCTTATGTTATCACTCCCAGCAATGTTGATGTCGGCGATGCAAAGCTTACCCGTAAGCAGGCACCCAAGGAAGCACCTGCACAGAGCGATAATTCCAACGACGATTTCGGCGAATATTGATCACAGTACATAACGTGCCGCTCTGAGTATATCGGAGCGGCGTTGTGTGCGTTATTTGAAAATGACAGAAAATAATATACCGGGCTGCGCACAGGATCTTACCGGAGAAGAACGCCTTCTTATTGCAAGGGCGGAGGAGCTTTCGGCGCGCAGTGAGGGGGCTGCCCTCGCCACGAATTTTTTGACCCCGCGTGAGCAGCGAATAGTTTTTGAGGCAATGAAAAAGATCGGCGGCTGTGATAACCTGTTCTTTTGGGGCGGTTTTGCAGGCGCTGAAAGACGCGCGGCGATTTTTCTTCCGTCGTGGTTAGTTTGCGGAGAGAGGGCTCCCGACGGCGTTTTTTCAACGGCGCGCGAGGAGCATTTTTTGCGTCTTTTGGAAATGATGGGCGCAGACGATATTTCAGCTGAATTTATTGTAATAATAAGACTTTGCCGAAGCGGCTATGTAGAGCTCAGTCATCGCGATTGGCTCGGATCTCTTATGGGTCTGGGGCTGAAAAGGCAGATGCTGGGTGATATCATACCGACAGACGGCGGTGCTTTGCTTGCGGCAAGACGCGAAAGCGCCGATTTCATTACAAGCGAACTGAAAAAGGCGGGGCGCGACAGCGTACGCGCCGAAATAGCAGACAGCAAGGAAAAGATAGTATTCAACCGCCGCTTCGAGGACATCAGCACAAGCGTTGCCACGCCGCGGCTTGACGGCGCCGTGCGCGCTCTTTGTGGCGTGTCGCGGGAGAAGGCGGCAGAGCTTGTAGAGAGCGGCAATGTTGAAATAAACTACTATACGGAAAAAAAGGCAGATCATCGCCTGTCGGCTGGGGATATACTTACGGTAAGAGGCTTCGGTAAGTTTGTCATATACCGTTGCGAGGATACAACAAGGCGCGGCAGAATACGGCTTGAAGCAGGAAAATATGTTTGATAATATATATGGGGAGCTCAGCGTGAAAAATGCAGAAAGCTGTAAGCGCGGCACACTTTTTTCACGCCCCGTTTGCGCCTGACGGCGCAAATGCAAAGAAAGGAACAGAGATTGATATGAGCGAGGAAAAGGAATACAGCTTTACGATCGTTAAAAAAGGATATGATTCCGAAGAGGTCATGGCTTGTGTGAGAGAATTGCAGGAAGCAAATGCACGTCTTCGCAGCCGCAATGCAGAGCTTGAGCAGAAGCTTGACACATCGCGCCGGCTTATTCGCCGTTTTACCGATATGGAAAACGGACTCAGACAGAACATTGCCGACTCAAAGCGTGCCGCTGCCGCAATGCTTAACGACACGAAAAACAGAAGCGACGATCTGCTTGACCGCACCCGCGAGAGCTGCGGAGAGATCATTTCCGATCTTGATATGCAGATAGCGTCGCGTATGAATACGGTGGAGGAGATGAAGGCAGCCGCGCTGTCCTTTAAGGATCAGCTTTTTGAGCTGTACAGCTCCCACATCGAGCTTATTGAGTCTATCGGCCAGAGAGCCGAGACCTTTACATATGAGCCGGACTACACAAAGGTGGCGGACGCGGTAGAGGATTTTGAGGCGGCGGGTGAGCCTACAGTAGAAATGCCTCCCTTTGAAGAGTATCCCGAAGAAAGCATATTTGACGAGCTGTCTGAGGTTGAGGAGAGTGCAGAGCCTGCCGAAGCTGCCGCGGCAGACGATAACAGCGACGAAGATGACGAGTATGTTCGGTTCTTAAGTAATTTTGCAAACGGAGAAGACGGGGAAGCACCCTCGGATCAAGCTTAATGATATATACATTACTTTTATGCCTGGGCGTTGCGGCGCTGGATCAGATCTCAAAAATAGCAGTGGTAAAGTTTATGGAGATCGGCGAGTCCTTCCACCTTATTCCCGGCATCGTGGATATTCACCGTATAGAGCCTAACCGCGGCGCGCTTGGCGGTATGCTTTCAGACGCAAGATGGATCTTTATGGTAATCTCTGTGGTGGCGATTGCGGCAATATTCTTTTATATTGCAAAGGAAAAACCGAAGAGTATGTTACTGAAGACCTGTCTCGGTATTATTGCGGGCGGCGGCGTCGGCAATATGATAGACCGCGTGGCAAGAGGCGGAGTTGAGGACTTTATCGACGTTACCTGCACTGATCTGCTTTGCTTCAGATATGTGTTCAACGTGGCGGATATTTTTGTCACTGTAGGCTGCGTGGCGCTGATATGCTACCTTTTGTTTGTGGAAATACCAAAGGAATCAAAAGAAATGAAGAAAAAGGCCGCAGAGTCGGCGGAAACGGATAGCACGAAAAATAATGAGCAGTGATAATATAAAGCCGGGCGGTGCAGAAAGCTTTGCCGCCCTTGAAGAAGACATCGGCAGCCGCGCCGATGTCTTTGTTTCAAAGGTCTGCGGTATAACACGCAGCGCAGCGTCGTCACTTCTTGACAGCGGAGCTGTCACTGTCCGCGGGCAGGCGGTGAGGAAAAATTACCGCATGAGAGAGGGCGACGTATTCGACGTTGTTCTGCCGGAGGCAGTGCCCTGTGAGGCGCAGCCCGAAAATATCCCCCTTGACGTAGTATACGAGGACGGGGACGTTGTAGTCATAAATAAGCCGCAGGGGATGGTGGTGCACCCCGCTCCGGGGCATACGTCAGGCACCTTGGTGTCGGCGCTTTTGTACCATTGCAAGGATTGCCTTTCGGATATAAACGGCGTTATCCGCCCGGGAATCGTGCACCGTATTGACAAGGATACCAGCGGGCTGATCGCCGTTGCAAAAAATAACGAAGCGCACCTTGCGCTGGCTGCGCAGCTTGAAGATCACAGCCTGTCAAGAGTGTATTTTACCGTGGTGCAGGGGCATCTTGACGATAGCGGCACGGTGGACGCACCTATCGCGCGCCATAAGACCGACAGAAAGAAAATGGCTGTTGCGAGAGAGGGCGGCAGACGCGCTGTTACGCACTACGAGTCGCTGGAGGAGCTCGGCAGCTTTACATTTGCAAAAATGAGGCTGCAAACGGGCAGAACTCACCAGATACGAGTGCATATGGCGCATATCGGGCATCCGATCCTGGGCGATCCCGTTTACGGCAGACCGACGCAGTTTGAGCGCCGCCATCCCGGAGTGCTGGCAGGGCAGTGCCTGCACGCAGGCGAGCTTTCTTTTATTCATCCGAGAAGCGGCGAGCGGGTCACGGTGTCGTGTCCGCTGCCCGAAAATTTTGAAAGGGTGCTTGCACTGCTGAGAACGGAGAATGCCCGCTGAGCGGTAATTTGAATATATTATCGGGTTTATATGTATATATTCACGAATATTCAATAAATATCCGCATTTTTATACAAGAAATTTGAAAAAGTTCTTGACATTTATTCACAGTAACTGTATAATCTTTAATAGTAGTGAAAATACACAAAAAACAAGAAAGGCACGGTAATATCAATGAAAAAGATAATCGCACTGGTATCTGCCGCACTTATGGCAGTATGTGTGCTCGCATCATGCGGCGCGGGTGATGACAACACCCTGACTATGGCTACAAACGCAGCGTTCCCTCCTTATGAGTATGTTGAGGGCGGCAAGATCGTCGGTATCGACGCTGAGGTGGCTGAGCTTATCGCCGATAAGCTTGGTATGAAGCTTGATATCGTTGACACCGAGTTCGGTTCTATCATCGGCGGCGTTCAGAGCGGCAAGTACGATATGGGTATGGCAGGTATGACTGTCACCGAAGAGCGTCTGGAGGATGTTGATTTCTCTACTACATATGCAAAGGGCGTTCAGGTAGTTATTGTTAAAGAGGACTGCGAGTACGAGTCTTATGAGGACTTCTACACCGGATTTGACGATGAAGGCAATCCTACAGGCGTTAAGGACGGCATCAAGATCGGTGTTCAGCAGGACACTACAGGTGATATTTACTCTTCCGATGATCCTGAGAACTGGGGCTTTACAGATTCTAACGTTGTTCGCTATAAGACCGGCGCTGAGGCTGTACAGGCGCTTCTCACCGATAAGGTTACCTGCGTTATTATCGATAACGAGCCTGCAAAGGAATTCGTTAAGGCTAACGAAGGTCTGAAGATCATGGAAGCTACATATGCTGACGAGGACTATGCTATCTGCGTTGCAAAGGGCAACGACGAGCTGCTTACAAAGATCAACGATGCTCTTAAAGAGCTGAAGGAAAGCGGCAAGCTTGACGAGATAGTTGAAAAGTATATTCCCTCTAAATAAGCTCAGGCAGCGACATTAAAAGGGTGGGGCGATCCCACCCTTTATTTAATAAGACTATTCTACGGTAAAGGAGAGGGTGATCAGTGAATTTGTTTTATAATTCTTTGCTTTCAGTAAGCAGTTGGTTTGAAAAATTTTCCGCTGATTTTACAAAAAACTTCATAAAGGACGATAGATGGACGTGGCTGCTTGAAGGTCTCGGCAATACGCTGAAGATCACAGCAGTATCTCTTGTTATCGGTCTGCTGCTGGGAATAATCGTGGCGGCGGTCCGCTCGTCCTATGATAAAAACAGCGATGAGATCAAAAAGCGCGGCGGCATAGGCTACTACATACTTTCATTTTTTAACTTTGTCTGTAAGGTGTATCTTGCCGTTATAAGAGGTACGCCTGTAGTAGTTCAGCTTCTCATATGCTATTTTGTCATTTTTGCATTTATTAAAGACGGTGTTCCCGTTGCCATGCTTGCTTTCGGCCTTAACTCCGGCGCATACGTTGCAGAGATACTCCGCGGCGGCATTATGTCCATAGATAACGGTCAGTTTGAGGCAGGACGAAGTCTCGGCTTCAACTATGTGCAGACGATGATGTATATTATAGTGCCGCAGGTGTTCAAGGCTGTCCTGCCTACACTTTGCAACGAGTTTATCGTGCTGCTGAAGGAAACGTCCGTTGCCGGCTATGTAGGTATAGTAGACCTGACAAAGGCGGGCGAGCGTATACGAGGCGTTACGTTCTCCGCGTTTATGCCGCTTATTGCAGTGGCGCTGATCTATCTTGTCATAGTTCTGTTGCTTACATGGCTTGTATCAAAGCTTGAAAGGAGGCTGCGTAAGAGTGAACGGTAATGAGGTACTTATAAAGACAGTCGGTCTTAAAAAGCATTATAACGGCGGCGAGGTCAAGGCGCTTGACGGTATCGACTGCGAGATCCATAACGGTGAGGTCGTCGTTATCATCGGTCCTTCCGGCAGCGGAAAATCTACGCTGCTTCGCTCTCTGAATCTGCTCGAGCTTCCTACTGAGGGCGAGATAATATTTGACGGCGTCGATATCACCGATCCTAAAACTAATATAAATCTTCACCGTCAGAAAATGGGTATGGTGTTTCAGCATTTCAACCTGTTTCCCAATATGACGGTGCTGAAAAATATGACGCTTGCACCTGTTAAGCTTTTGAAAAAGTCAAAGGCAGAGGCAGAGGAAAAGGCGCTGTCGCTGCTGGACGCGGTGGGCCTTCGCGACCGTGCGGATGCGTATCCCAGCCAGCTTTCCGGCGGACAAAAGCAGCGTGTTGCAATCGTGCGCGCGCTGTGTATGGAGCCTGAGGTCATTCTTTTTGACGAGCCTACAAGCGCGCTTGACCCCGAAATGGTTGGCGAGGTGCTGGAGGTTATGAAAAAGCTTGCGAGGGACGGTATGACCATGGCGGTAGTCACTCATGAAATGGGCTTTGCAAAAGAGGTTGCAGACCGCGTGCTGTTTGTTGACCGCGGCGTTATAGTAGAGGAGGGCACTCCGAAGGATATCTTTGAGAATCCTCAAAGCCCCCGACTGAAGGATTTTTTGTCTAAGGTTATATAAAAAGAGAAGCGGGGCGCAGCCCTGACCCACTGAGGGGACTTTTTATCAAAAAGTCCCCTCAGTCTGTCGAAAAAGCTTATTGATACATTTTGCTGTTTCTATATTACTTTGTCTATACTTTTAAAAAATGTTTTTTATTAACTTTCTTTTTTACAGAAAAAAGAAAGTTAAGAACAAAGTATAGACAAAGTAATATAGAAACAGCAAAATGTACAAAAGGGGATTTCGACCGCCATCCTAAATACCCGCAAGCTGCCCGTACGGGCAGCTTGTTTGCTTTATTCTGCTGCTTTATTTTCTTCGGCAACGCGGAGATATTCTTCTATAACTGCATTCTCTAAGGTGTTTCTGAAAAGTGAATTTATGGGATGCGCCATATCACGGTACGTTCCGTCCGGCTTTTTCTTTCCCGGCATGACAAGAAAAAGCCGCTCCCCGGCGCTTATCACTTTAATGTCATGCACCGCAAGCTCGGCGTCAAAGGTCACTGACGCTATGGCGCGAAGCGGTCCGTCCTCAAATGTTTTTCTAACCTTAACATCTGTTATAGTCATATGAGTACCTTCTTTTGTAAAAATCCTTTGTTTTCCTTATTGTGCACAGCAGAAAGAGTATTATGCAGCAATATGAAACTTTTTGAGGTAAATTTCTCTAAAATACTGTTGCATCAGAGCAGTTTGTGATATACTATATATTAGATAAGTATACATATGCAAAGAAAGGTTTCGGCAAAAAAATGGCACTTGACAATACTCATTTCGGAGCATCGGAGATAGAAAAAATATTAGACGGCAAAAAAAAGCTGTTTTTTGCAGGCATCGGCGGCGTAAGTATGTGCTCTCTTGCCCGCATCTCAAAGCTTCGCGGCTTTGAGGTATCAGGCTATGACAGAACGTGCACTTCTGTAACAGAAGCCCTTGCTGCAGATGGCATTGAAGTGTATTATGAGGGGGACGCACATCATATTGACGGGTGCGACGCGCTTGTCTATACCGTCGCAATTCCTGCTGACTGCCCCGAATATACGGCGGCACTCTCCCGCGGAATTCCCTGTATATCACGCGCCGACTATCTGGGATATCTTATGTCAGGCTATAAGCACAGAATAGGCATATCAGGTATGCACGGCAAGTCTACCACCACATCTATGACAGAGGCTGCATTTACGGCTGCGGGACTAGATCCCACCGTCAGCTGCGGAGCTTTGATGAAGGATGTGGGCAGCGCTCACCGTATCGGCGGAGATGAGCATTTTATTTTCGAGGCGTGCGAGTATATGGACTCCTTCCTTGATTTTTATCCCACTGTTGCCGTAGTGCTCAATATTGAAATGGATCACGTAGACTATTTCCATTCAATGGAGCAGATACGCGCATCGTATAACGCATTTATGCACAGAACAAACGGCGGCATAGCTCTTGTAAACTGCTGTGACGACGATGTTATGCGGGCGGCAGAGGGATTTGACGGCAGAACTGTCACCTTCGGAGTGCAGGAAAAGGACGCGGACTATTCGGCGGACGATATCAGCTTTGAAAACGGCTGCGGCCGCTTCACTGTCTATTTCAAAGGTGAGAAGCTTTGCCGTATCGAATTAAAGGTGCCCGGAGCACATTGCATATGCGACGCGCTGGCCGCCGCCGCAGCGGCTCATTTGTGCGGTGCTGATCCTGAGCTGTTGGCAAAGGGACTGTCAGACTTTGAGGGCGCGGGACGGCGCATGGATAAGTGCGGCACTGCGTCATGCGGAGCCGATGTATATTCAGACTACGCCCATCACCCTACTGAGATCGCAACGACGCTGTCGGCTGCCGATGAAATGGGGTACGACAAGGTGTACTGCGTTTTTCAGCCTCATACATATTCAAGAACAAGCGAGCTGTTTGACGATTTTGCAAAGTCTCTGTCAGGTCATGCGGACGAGATAATTCTCGCCCCCATATATTCGGCAAGAGAGACAAACACATACGGCGTTTCCTCCGAGGCGCTTGCCGACGCGGTTCGCGGAAATTCTCAGAGCTGCCGGTTTATAGGCCAGTTTGAGGATATTGCAGAGTATCTTGAAAAAACGGCGACAGAAAAGGATATGATAATTATTATGGGCGCCGGAGACATAACAAAGGTAATAAATCATCTGAATAAAGAGGATCAATAAATGGCTACAACACTTAAAAGAACAGACTTTACAATGCCCTGCCAGGATATGAACGGTACGTCATCGCTGCCCGCGCTTGCAAAGCTGAATTTCTGGCATAGAAACGGAGACTCAGGTCTTTCCGAGGACGACGAGCTGTTTATAGGCTACGGTCACGTTCCCAGCGCATACCCCTATAAAATGCAGGATATGTACACAAGAGAGCTGCACGAAAAAGAGATGCACGCCGTCGTGCTGGAAAATGAGTATCTGAAGGCTACGTTCCTGCCCGAATGGGGCGGAAAGCTTATGTCCCTTATCGATAAGGAAACAGGTAAGGATCTGCTTTTCTGTAATCCCGTAATGCGTCCCTGCAACCTTGCAATAAGAAATGCATGGACCAGCGGCGGCGTTGAGTGGAACTGCGGTATGCTCGGACACCATGTCCACACCTGCGATACTATGTTTACTACTACCACTCATCTGGATGACGGCACGCCCGTTCTGCGTATGTATGAATACGAGCGTATACGCGGTGTTGTTCAGCAGCTGGATTTCTTTTTGCCCGACGGCTCTAAGGTCCTGTTTGTCCGTCCCCGTATTATAAATCCTCTGCCCGATGTTATCCCTATGTACTGGTGGAGCAATATTGCGGTGCCCGAAACGCCGGATACAAGAGTTATTGTAAATGCCGACGGCGCATATGTTGCAGACAATAATACCAGCCTTGCGCCTATTCCCGAATACAACGGAGACGATGTTACATACCCTATAAACGTGCCTGCAGCAGGCGACTATTTCTACAATATTCCCCATAAGGCGCGCAAATTCGAGGCGGCGCTGGATGCAGACGGCTACGGTCTTGTGCAGACCTCTACATGGCGTCAGATCGGCAGAAAGCTGTTCTGCTGGGGTCAGAACCCCGGCGGCGACCGCTGGCAGGAGTATCTGACGGCGGACGGCAGCCCCGACAGATATATAGAGCTTCAGGCGGGAATAGCGCACACTCAGTACGAGTGTATGCCTATGCCTCCCCATACCACATGGGAGTGGCTTGAAGCGTACGGCGCAATGAGTGCCGACGGCGACACTGTTCACGGAGAATGGCAGGGCGCTAAGGCTGATGTTGCTGCAAGACTTGATAAGATAATTACTGACGAAAAAATGGACGAGCTTCTCGCCGCCACTAAGAAAATGGCGACAAGCCCTGCTGACGGTGATCTGCTGTTTTCGGGCAGCGGTTGGTGTGCTCTTGAAAATATGCGCCGCGAAAAAGCGGGCAGAGCACCTATTGCGCCTCATCTGGATTTCGGTACTGTCGGCGCGGAGCAGGAGGACTGGGCGCATCTTATGGCTCACGGCTGCTTCCCCGAGCATACTGTCGATGAGGTTCCCGACTCATGGATGCTTCAGAGCGAGTGGATAGGTATGATGGAGCGTGCGACTACAGGTATTGACGCGTGCAGCTGGTTTGCTCATCTTGAGCTGGGCATAGCATATCTCGCGTCCAACAGACTTAACGACGCGTGGATACATCTTGAAAAATCAATGACACTTTCTCCCTCACCCTGGGCGATGTACGGCCTGGCGCAGGTAAAGCGTCAGATAGGAGACGGCGCGGCGGCAGCAGGACTTTTGGCAAAGGCAGCAAAAATGCGTCCCCATGATGTATCTCTTGCTAAAGAGGCAATGGAGCTGCTTGTTGGCGCGGGTATGGACGAGGACGCTATTGCGCTGTCTGACGCAATGCCCGATGAGGTGAAAAATGTCGGCAGAGTCCGTCTGTACATTATTCTTGCTCACATTCATCTCGGCCATGTCGACGAGGCAGACGCTGCTATGAATGAGGGCGGCGGCATAGTTCTTCCCGATATCAGAGAGGGCGAGACTATTATTACTGAAATGTGGTTTTTGATCGAAGAGCTTAAGGCAAAGCGCGAGGGAAGAGAGTTCAGCCGTGCCGACGCCAAGGTTCCTCCTATATTCGATTACCGTCAGTGCGACGGCACGCTCAGACGTCCCGCGCGCAAGAGAGCTAAAATCAAAGAATAATATTTTTGGTGTAATTTGGTGTAAATTTTATATGAAGAAAAACAGTGTTGTCGGAGCGCTTTTGCTGCTCGTGTGCGCATTCATATGGGGCACGGCATTCGTAGCGCAAAGCACAGCTATGGATCATATGCAGCCGCTTACTTTTCAGGCTGCAAGAAGTGTTCTGGGCGGTGCGGTGCTTATACCGTTTATAGCCGTCAGAGACGGAATTAAAAAGAAGCAGGGTACATTTGAAGCGCTCGGAAAAAAGCGAAAGATCAGAACCCTGTGGGTCGGAATCGTGTGCGGAGCCATCCTTTTCACTGCGTCCACCCTGCAGCAGTACGGAATGGCGCTGGGTACTACCAGCGGCAATTCGGGCTTTATTACGGCGCTGTACATAATATTTGTGCCTGTAATAGGCGTTCTGATGAAAAAGAAGGTGTCGCCCGTTATATGGGCGTGCGTGGCGCTTGCAATTGCCGGTCTGTGGCTTATATGCGTCAAGGACGGGCTGACGGTAGGGATCGGGGACGCGCTCACCCTTGGATGTGCCGTTGTGTTCGCTTTTCATATTATTGCGGTGGACGCCCTTGTTCCGGGCATTGACGGAGTTACGGTTTCGTGCATACAGTTTTTCACGGCGGCGATAATTGCGGCAGTGGGTATGCTCATTTTTGAAGCACCCTCTTTGAGTATGATAAGGGACGGAATTTGGAGCATTCTGTACGCAGGCGTTTTGTCAAGCGGAGTTGCATATACCTTGCAGATAGTGGGTCAGCAGTATTCAGATCCTACAGTTGCATCGCTTACGATGAGCTTTGAATCGGTGTTTGCCGTTCTCGGTACGATCGCCTTTACGGCGCTTACGGGCGAAGCAGTATTGCCGACGTCAAGAGAATGGATAGGCTGCGCGCTTATGTTTACGGCTATCATTATTTCTCAGCTGCCCACGGACAGGGTCAGGGAAAAGTTATATAAATAATAATGAAAGGACGCCTTTGGCGTCCTTTCAGACTGTCGATAAACTATATGGCGGTAGAAAAATTACTAAAAGTTTTGGTCAAGCTTTTTGGGGAGCTTGTGGGTTTACTACATTCCGCTACGCGGAAGTAGGGGCAACGCCGTATTTCCCAACG
Organism: uncultured Lachnospiraceae bacterium; assembly: GCA_964490165.1. Lineage (GTDB taxonomy): Bacteria > Bacillota > Clostridia > Oscillospirales > CAG-272 > Avispirillum. Next base: position 80,555 of record CAZBAR010000006.1, read on the forward strand.
AAGATGGGAAGTACGCGCCCATCCGCAGAGGGCGAAACTCGCACTTCCGCGAAGCGGAAGATGCCGCCGTCACGGAGTCCAGAGGGTCGTACTTCCCGCCTACGGCGGGAAGTACTTGGTCAGGCACCGCAGGTGCTGAGATCTCATATTGTGCATTTTGCTATTTCTATAGGCTTTTTCGACAAGTTCAAAGAGATGCATCGCGTCTCTTTATTTTTGCCTGTGGATTAGAAAAAATTTTTTGCTTTTTCGGATGAGAGATTCGAACCTAGCAATACAAAACTTCCAAACATAAAGAATATGTTATACAGTTAAAATTCAAACGGTAATTCGTTCGGATAAGGAAGAGTGGCAGGGCGGTTATACGCAATATCCTTAACGCCTAAATACCTGAATACCTCTGAAAGTATTTTACCATAGTGACCGAATGCAACTGCACCGTGATGCGGATAACGCTTTGCAATAAGCACATTACGGTAAAATCTGCCCATTTCAGGTATAGCGAAAACGCCGATGCCGCCGAATGATCTTGTACGAACATCAAGCACTTCACCCTCAGCAATATATGAACGAAGATTGCCTTCACTGTCGCACTGCAATCTGTAGAATGTAATATCACCCGGTGCAATATCTCCCTCAAGCGTACCGCGGCTGATGTCGGGTTCACTGCCTGCCGGTTCAAGAACTCTGTGCTGAATAAGCTGATATTTGATCGCTCTGTCACTGCACATTTTACAGCTTGGTGTATTTCCGCAATGAAATCCCATAAAAGTATCAGTCAGTTTGTAATCAGTTAACGGCTTAATGTAATTTTCATACATATCCTTTGGAACTGAATTATTTATATCAAGGATCGTAACAGCATCAAGACTTGCACAAGCACCTATGTATTCACTTAAAGCACCGTAAACATCGACCTCACAGGCGACGGGAATACCCTTTGATGCAAGGCGGGAATTAACATAGCAAGGCTCAAAACCGAACTGACTTGGAAATGCAGGCCAGCATTTATTTGCAAAGGCAACATATTTTCTGCTGCCCTTATGCTGCTCTGCCCAATCAAGCAAGGTCAGCTCGTACTGTGCCATTCTTTCGTTAAGGTCAGGATAGAATTTACCGTCTCCCATTTCCTGTGCCATTTCTTTCATTACATCTGGAATTCTCGGATCGTCCTTATGCTCTTTATATGACACAAGCAGATCAAGCTCGCTGTTTTCCTCGATCTCAACACCTAATTCATAAAGCCCTTTTATAGGTGCATTGCAGGCAAAGAAGTCCTGCGGTCTTGGACCGAATGTGATTATTTTAAGATTTTTAACACCGATGATTGCCCTTGCAATCGGAACAAAATTTTTTATCATCTGCGCAATTTCATCTGCTGTACCTACAGGATGATCAGGGATATATGCATTGAGACGGCGCATACCTAAATTATATGAGCAGTTGAGCATACCGCAATATGCATCACCTCTGCCGTTTATCAAATCGTTTTCGCTTTCTTCCGCAGCAGCAACAAACATACATGGTCCGTCAAAATTCTTTGCAATAAGCGTTTCAGGTGTTTCGGGACCGAAGTTTCCGAGAAATACAACAAGTGCATTACACTCTGCTTTATTAACATCCTCCACTGCCTTTTGCATATCAACTTCGTTTTCAACTGTGACAGGACATTCGTAAAGCTTTCCGTCATATGCCAGGGCGATTGCTTTACGGCGTTTTTCGCTCAACGCAACAGGAAAGCAATCACGGGATACGGCAATAATTCCGAGTTTAACATTTGGAATATTCATTTAATTTTCCTCCTTATAAAAATCATAAAAATCCTTTAGTGCGGGATATAAGTTCTTAAATTTCTTGTATTTACTCCTGTAAATTTCAACAAGCTCTTTGTTCGGTTCAACTGTATATAAAATATCATTTTCAATCTGAGGATCAAGACCTGTCGCCTGTGCGGCAAGGATCGCTCCGCCAAGTGCAGGTCCTTCGTTGTTGATAATGCCGATCTCAATTCCGAGAACATTTGAGAGAATTTCCATCCAAAGCCTGCTTTTTGCTCCTCCGCCGCAAACGGTGGCTTTTTTAATTTCATCCGGTATAAGCTCTATACAATCTTTGATTGCAAATGATACTCCTTCAAAAAGTGCTGTCTGCAGATCTGCTTTCTTTGTATCGTGCGACAAGCCGATAAAAGCACCGCGAACATCAGCATCGTTATGAGGACATCTTTCACCTGCAAGATAAGGCATAAAATATATTTGTTTACTTGCTGAATCTAAGCTTAACTCAGCAATATTTTTGCCGTAATCATCAGTATCGAAAACCTCTTCAACAAGCCATTTGTTTGCACTTGCAGCCGAAAGGATACAGCCCATTAAATGATATTTTCCGTTTGCGTGACAGAAAGAATGCAAGGCGGGGTTTTCTGTTTTAATATATTTATCAGTAGGAATAAAAACAGTTCCGCTTGTGCCGAGAGAAATATTACATTGACTGTCATGAATTGTATTCGTGCCGATAGCAGCGGCAGCATTATCTCCCGCACCTGCACAAGCTGTAATATTCTCACCAAAGCCTAATTCTGATTTTACTTTGCCGATAGACTGATAGCTTTCATAAACTGTCGGTAACATTTTCTTTGTTATACCGCAAATGTCAAGCATTTCATCAGACCAGCATCGGTTCTCTACATCAAACAACAGCATACCCGATGCATCACTGACATCTGTTGCAAACACCCCTGTGAGCATATAATTTATATAATCCTTCGGCAGGCATATTTTGGTGCATTTTGCGAAATTTTCAGGCTCGTTCTCTTTTACCCAAAGAATTTTAGGAGCAGTAAAGCCTGCAAAAGCAATATTGCCTGTCAAAGACTGCAATTTATCTTTACCGATAACATTGTTAAGATAATCGGTCTGCTTGCCTGTTCTTGTATCGTTCCAAAGGATCGCAGGCCGAATAACATTATCATTTTCATCAAGCATAACAAGTCCGTGCATCTGACCGCCGACGCCGATACCGGCGATATCATTTTTTTCAATATCTGCGGTTATTTCATCAAGACCTTCTTTAACTTCGTTCCACCAATCAAGAGGATTTTGCTCGCTCTTGCCGTCAGCAGAGAAATCAAGAGGATACTCTCTTGAAATTGTGTTTATGATATTCATTTTTTCGTCAGTCAGAATTATCTTAACTGCCGATGTCCCTAAATCAATTCCTATGTAATTCATTTATACACCTGATTTCCGCTTTAACGCATTTATATTTACACAAGCTCGCACTGTATTCATCCGGCTGAAGACCGCCTGCATAAAAGGGAATTCTGCCGTTCGGAGCTGTTCTTTTGCCATCGGCAAGAACAGCTTGACTTTTATATTATATAATAATTATATTTTATTTATCATTGACAATACAAGCAAAAAACAATATAATTATAGACAAAAGTTAAGGCGATTAGCGTGAAAATTACATTGAATCAGATTTTTTGTATAATTATTTCACGCCAAAATTCAACTTAAAAATGGGATCCAACCCATTTTTGTTTCCAAAGGAAACACAGTCGAATTTTATTATTGTTTTGTGCTGAGCACTAAATCGCTAAGCGATTTAGTGTGGCAGAACGGAGATAAAAATGTATTTTTACGAACAAATACGTTCCAGTGAAAGAAATTATTTGTACTGCCAATTTGATACCGATTTTAATTTTCCGCTTCATATGCACAGAAGTTTTGAATTTATATATGTTCAAGACGGAAATATGAATATTCAAATCGGAAATCAGAACTATTTATTACAAAAAAATAACGCCGCCCTCATTTTTCCCGGGCAGCTTCATGCTTATTCTACAAAAGAGTATTCAAAAAGTTTTTTATGTATATTCTCTGCTGATTATATATATGATTTTTATAATTTGATCAAAGGAAAAAGCTCCGAAAATCCCACATTTTCTTTTGATTTTTCAAACTCCATTGAACAGCTGATAAGTAATAATAAAAATTCATTTACTGTTAAATCTGCCTTATATAACATAGCGGGGCAATTCTTAAACAGCTGCAGATTAACAGACACCGCTGACGAAGATCTTGAACTGCTTGAAAACATTATAAACTATGTACAGAAGCACTTCAATGAGCGAATATCATTAAAGCAACTTGCAAAAACGCTTGGTTATCACTACAATTATATATCTTCATATATCAATGAAAATATAGGCACAAATTTTTGCACTCTTGTCAATATGTTCAGAGTTGACTATGCCTGTGAGCTTTTAACAAAAAAAGAATATACAGTTACGGAAATATCTCAGAAATGCGGTTTTGAAAATGTACGAAGCTTTAACCGCAGCTTCAAATTTATACAAAACTGCACGCCAAGTGAATATATCAGATCGTCTGAAGATCGTCAATAGAGAATTTCTGATATTAACATAAAAAGCACCGCATCATGATATTTTTCAGCACCATCTATTCAACTTGTAACATAATTATGAGTCCAATCAGCGGAATGTTATGTTTACACAAATAGAACTTTGTTGTACAATAAAAGTGAAAAGAACGGCGGCTGCGTGATTTTCAGAATCACATATGCGAAAGGAGAAAACAATATGTTAAGTTTCGGACAACGACTAAAAAAGCTCAGGCGCGAAGCGGATCTCTCCCAGGCGGATCTTGCGGAGGCTGTCGGGGTCTCCGTGCATTCCGTTTCAAAATGGGAGTGCGACAGCAATATGCCCGATGTCTCGCTGCTCCTCCCCATTTCCGCTGTGCTCGGAGTCACTTCAGACTGTCTCCTCGGCGCGGGAACGAATGAAAAAGAGGATCAGAAAGAATTTGAGGAAGAAATCAGAAAGCTCGGACCCCCAAATTATTATGATTATAAGATGAACCTCAAAAGATATGAAGCAGCAAAAGCTTTTTTGAAAAAGTACCCCCTCAACTATAAAGTCAAACTGGACTGTATAGCATATTTAGGAACCCTGTTGTATCATAGTACATGGCCAAAAGCATATGAAATTTCTTCAGATGAATTTGAACTTCTGTATGAAGAAGGAATAAGAATGATCCGCAATCTGATCGATCACGACACGAATCCAAACAGATTGATTTTAGCCAGAAAACACTTAATTGTATTTCTGTCCATGAAAGAAAAATGGGTCGAAGCGGAAGCGGTTGCAATGGATTTCCCTGACATTTCCAATATGCGAAAAGGTATGCTTGCGGAAATAGCATTTCAAAAAAAGGATTTTATCAGATCACTTGAATTGTTCAGAGAAATATGCGCTGAATCCGCAAATGAGGTTATAAATTTATTGTATATCGTCGGAGAGAGAACCTCGGACTTTGGAAGCGAGAAAAAGCGCGAGACGATAGAAGCGTGGCAGGATATGAAAAAGATCACGTCAGCCTTTGCCGACGTATTTTCAAAATACAGTCCGAAAGATCATTTTACGAAAGTTAAATGGTTATTGCAGGCGATATGCATGATATCAAGTGAAAGCATCGGTACATGCGATGCAGAAGCTGCGCTCTCCTCACTGGAAGAAGCAACGGAGATTGCTGTCAAAGCATACCGCGAGATTAAAGAGGCTGGTGCAGACAAAGAATTATTGGATTCTGCTGTAAAAGAATTCCGTGCTATTCTTTTGAATTGCTATAATTCAGTAATATCAGACGACAACAGACTAACTTGCGAGGAAAGGTATAGGGCGTGCAAATCAAAAATTGATGCGCTTGAGAACGGCGGCTGACAATAGACTGCAAAGGCAAGTACAGTTATTTTAGACTTTTTGAATTTGGACTTATGGGTTTCGCCGAAACTGGTTTCGTGCGCTCCCGCAGCGCCTAAGGAATAGCAAGTTTGAAGTTAATTTGCGCTGTTCAGCAAAGCCATAAAATGGCTTTGCCAAAGTTTTAGAGTGCAGCATTCACCCTGAAAACATCGCAGTGTGATGTTTTTGTCGCCGCTACGTCGCAGAAATCGCAAAGCGATTTCTGCTCGGCTCGGGCTTTCGAATCCCGTCAAATATCTTCTGCCAACAAAAAAGGACGCTAATGCGTCCTTTTTTGTTGTCTGTGGACTACGAAAAAGATATTTTTGCGTTTTCGGCTTAGGGATTTGAACTCTTGTGCCTATATCCTCATGTGAAAAACACAGCACCTTGATTGTACAATTATAATTTCCACTCATCTTCATATTTATATAAGGTTAAATTCCCAATCAAGTGTTCATCTTTATCCCTTATTTGTCTATTAAATTCTTCTATATGAATCGCCATGGATAAATCTATTATCAACTCGCGAACCATTTCCATTAAATTCATGGTATATAGCAAAAGTGTTTCTTCGGAAATATGATAAGTTCCTTCGTCATCAACATATGGCGTACACACATCATATAACAAAGAAGAATGCACCTTGACATATTTATGCTCAAGTGAATGCCGTAAGATTTTAAGTTTTTGCGATTCTGGTTTTTTTGAATCTCCGAAATTTATGTTAAAATCTTTGTATATCCACTTGATAGATTCAAGTGCAATATTGTTCTTTGTATCAATTGATTTGTGCTGATACTTATTCTTGCCGCCACTTTGATTTTTCCATATACTATAAAAGTTCACATCATGTTCTTTTATTCCTAATTCCCAATAACAATTTGCAAGAAACGAAACTTTGTCAAACAAAGAATAAAGCAGTCTAAATGCAGTTTTTCCATCCTCTACTCGAATTGAATACTGTGGATAATCGTATAAGTTAACAAGGAAAGTTTCTTTATCGGCATAATGAGGTTCATTGGTAGTTAATTGAAATTTATAACATAGATACCTTGCATATACATATTCTTGCTTAATTTGATTGAACATGCCAAAGTAAATTGGTATATCTTTTTGAGAAATCGGCGTAATTATTCCTGGCAGTTGTAATGTGTCTGCAGCAAAACATGAATGTTCTAATGGTAAATCATTTAAAGGATTTAAGAATAGATGATTTCTTAGGCACCATTTTCTGTACTCCTCTTCTTGTGATAGTCCCAAATCATATTCATCTATATGCAATTCTTGTTCTAAAAACTCTTTTATATATTCAGATGAATAAATATCAAGTCTATTTCTAAAATAATTTGAAGCATTGTGATGTACTTCTTTAGGACTACCTTCAATAGCTAATTTAATGTAGTTATAAGCAAAATGATTAAGATAATTTTTATGACCTTTATCATGAACAAGCATTGAATAGTGTTGAAGGGCAACTCCAATATTGCCGATCGCCATTTTAAATGATGGACTAATTTCAAGAGCCTGTCTATAACAACGAATTGCAGCAACCTTTCTTCCACATTGACTCAACATATTGGCATAGTTTGTAAGCAAAGGTAGTTTTAAGCCAACTACATATGGTCGATATATTTCTTTTTTTAATTCATCTGCATATAACAAATCAAGGGCTTCTCTATAATGATATAAAATTCTCTCTTTCGTTTGTTCATCAGTTGATTCTCCCACATTCATTGCAAGGTCTCCATATGCTGTACCGAGTGAATAATGCATTGGTGCATATGAGTAATCAGAGTGTAATTCCAATAATTTTTCGCTTTCCGAAATTAGGTTTTTAGTCGATTCCCAATCTTTGTTATCAAAAGCTTTATCAAATTTGAGTGCATATTGATTGCATTCTTTTGCAAATGGATCTAAATATTTTTTTGATTTCATAGAATGTCCTCGTAATAATAATGCTTCTAGATAAGATATATATTATTATACCATACGTTTGTGAAAAAGTCTTTATAAATCTTCATGCTATAATCTCTTTGAAGGAGTTGATGACATGAAGCGAAAATACAGTAACGAAGAGAAGCAAAAAATTATTGAGCGTTACATATCCGGCAAGGAATCATCTGCAAATATACTCACAGATACCGGCATACCTAAAAGTACATTTTACAGTTGGCTGAAATCATATCGTGAAGAACAAGAAAACAACAAACGAAAGACAGTCAATATTCGTAATTTCCATTTACTTGAGAATAAAGTTGCTCGTTTGGAGGGACTTATCGAAATTCTGCAATCTGTCACTTGCACAGCCAAGTCGCCGTTAAAGGAACGACTGTATGCTGCTGAGCAGTTACATGACAAATATAATGTCCATATGATTTGTGATGCATTACAGATTCCCAGAGGTACATTCTACAATCATATTTTTCGCAATAAAAGAGATAATACTTGGTATTCTAAACGAAAAGAAGAACTGCGTATACGAATACAGGAGATCTACGATGAAAGTAATCAAATCTTTGGTGCAGGCAAAATTGCCGCTGTTATGCGAAGCGAAGGGATCAAAGTAAGTGAAGAAATGGTTCGCACACTCATGAGTGATATGGGTATCGGCAGTATTCGTCAGGTGGCAAAGAAGTTATATGAGGAGGAAAAGAGAAAACACAAAAACTATCTCAATCAGGAGTTTGATCCGCAAGCGCCGAACGAGGTTTGGGTAAGTGATGTTACATACTTTAAGTTTAATGATAAAGCCTTTTATATTTGTGTTGTTATAGATTTATATGCACGATTGGTTATCGGGTATAAGATTGGAAATAAAAACAGCACGCAGCTTGTAAAATCGACTTTTCAGCAAGCTTATTCAAAGCGACAACCAACTGCAAACTTGCTTTATCATACTGACAGAGGTTTTAATTATGTCTCAAAAACAATGGCGGATTATTTAAAGTCTTTGAATGTTACTCAATCTTTTTCCCGTCCTTATGTTCCATATGATAATTCTGTTATGGAGTCGTTCTTTTCTACTTTAAAAAGGGAGGAATTGTATAGAAGAAAATATAAATCGGAAAAGGACTTCCGTAATGCGGTGGACAAGTATATAGTATTCTATAATACCAAACGCCCGCACAAAAAGTTGCAATACAAGACTCCCGAACAAAAAGAACAGGAGTATACCTTGAAACCAGCGGATAAACCGAATGTGAAGAAATAGACTGAAGGGTTCATAAACATCGGTTTTTATTTCTTTTGTTTTGAAATTTGCGTTTTTTCTTTTTTTAGTCCAAATGAGAAAAAGAAAAAGCGACCTCGAAAAGTCGCTTAAATACTGGGATTATAAAGAAAAACACCACCCAGTCCAAACCATAGGGGTTCAGATTGCAATGGTGTTTTCATCTTGTGGGGATATATCTTGATAATCAACGCATCCGTAGTATATCAGATATCCCCTTTTTGACATAGCTTCATAAAAGATTTTCATAAAGAGTTCTGCATCATATACACTAATATATGCATAGCCACTTTCAGTTGCATATCGGTTGAGAAAGTAATAGAACCATGCCTTTATATTGCCATTTTTATTAAACACAATTTCTTGATTCTTAAACGACATTTCAGACTTTGGTATAATTGCCAAACAATAAATGTATCCGTTAATATACATTTTGCAATCCGATGCTATACAAACAAGATCATCATTATTGAATTGTTTACTTTTAACTTTTTCTACGGCTTCCCTTGAAGTCATTTTAGATTTTGAAAAAATCAAATGGCCTTCAGAATGGGGAGGTTGACTAAAGATACCCCCTTCAAAATCTTGCTGAAAACCATTTTTTAAGTTATGAAAATGTTCAGTAGAGTTTATATATAGCTTTTCCCCATTATTAAATTTATCTCTAAACTCTTGATTGGGGAAACATTTCATTAAATAGTAGTTTTTAAACATTGAAAAATCTACAGACATTTTTTCTACCTTTCTTATAGCATATGAGGTGGCTATACTCCCATATTTTCACGATTATATTATACCACATATTTAATCTTCTTTCAATTCTCTCGCGAACCGATATTGGATATGGGATATCGAAATATATAAAGCAAAACACCATTCAATCCAAGCCATGGTGGTCAGATTGCAATGGTGTTTTCAATTTTTTTGAGAAAGGTGTGTTAAAGGTATTGACATTTTCTTCCGTTTGTGATATATTAACTTAGAATGATACGAGAGGAAATTACATAGAGCTCTAAAGCGATGCATATCGCAATTCTTTTGCTTTTGTTTTTGAATTAGAGTGTTGGATAACAATTTCTCCGTAAACATGTTTTCTAAATAGTAGGAGGACACGGCAAAATGAGTAGAATATACAAAACCAATGGCGAAAAATACCCTGTTGGAAGCAAATGGAAAATGAAAGAAACAAATATATTTAATAAAGGTGATATAGTAACAATAACCGATAACGGAAAACCCGGCAAGGACAGAGAGGTCATTGTCACAGACGATTTAGGACGTTCAGCGTTGATTTCCGTTAAGAAGTTGTGGAAACGCATATCATAACGTAAAGTAACAATTATATAATGATGTGACAATTGTTTATATTATTTTATTCCCTACCTATTGATATATCGTCAAACAGGTAGGGAATTTATATATATTTATATATAAAAATTAGGAAAACAAAGAAAGATGTAGATAAAGTATGAATTTTTTTAAAAAGTGGGGCTGGATAGTGTTTTGGGCAATATTGAGCGTAGTTGTTGCTGCCGTCATACATACGCTTTTCAGTCTGCCTGCCCCTAAAGAATATTGGGTAGCTACGTGGAGTGCAGGAGATATCCTTACATATATCAGTACAGTTGCATTAGGTCTCCTCGCATTATGGCAGACACAAAAATTGCATTATGATAATGAAAAAACAACAAAATATAATTTTGCTGTGGAAAAATACGTGCTGTTTGACTTCATTGATTTAAAAGTTTACTTTATACATAATAATGGCAGTACAGAAGAAGCTAAAATCGTACAAAATGGTTATAATAGAAAGAAAGCGGTATGGAAATTTAATTCAATTGATTCGAGTGGATATAAAAAACTGCTTCTAGTGTTTACAATAAAGAATATTTCATCTTTACCGGCAATTTCTCCACAAATATTTGAAAATGGCAATGAAGCAAAAAACTGCAACATTATTTGTGGGAATACAAACGATAGAAACTATATATCTGCGAACGGAGAAGGTGATATTAAAATTATACTTAATACTAATGATTTAAATAAGAACTATTCATTAAAATTTCATAATCCTTTCGGTTGTATATACGAGCAAAAAATCACTATTTCTAATTCTGAGAATGAACAAATAATTCTAATTGACGGAGAATCTACTCTATCTATCGTATAAGATAATTAACAGTAGACGCTAGCAAATATGATAAAACTACTATGCGGAGCAGTAGAGAGGTATGAGATTACAGCACAACGCTCTATCGACCGTGGAGGTTCGGGAAAACACTGCGTAAATAATTGGAAATTGTATTTTCGTTCATAAAGAAACAACCCTCAGATCGTTATGGAATGAGGGTTGTTATTTAAAATCCGTGTGGGTTTTCATGTGAAGAGACTACGAAAAGATATTTTTGCGTTTTCGGCTGAGGGATTTGAACCCTTGTAATACAATCCCGAGCGTGAAGAGCATGAATATGCTGTTGTAAATGATCCTTTGGCAGGATACCATTCGTACTAAGGCGTTCAAAAAGATAGACTTTTAAATTATTAGTATTCGTTTTAGCGCTTTTTGAAATTAAGTCCAAATTGCAAAATAAAAAGTGCCCCTAAAAAGTCATCAAAATACTGGAATTATAAAGTAAAACACCATTGAGTCCAAACCACAGAGGTTCAGATTACAATGGTGTTTTTGTTTCACGCCATCAGTTGTTCTCTTACTTCCATCCCACCGATGAATACCACCCGTATTTCTTCTTTGGATTCGACGACTACACATTCGAGTATCTGCCGGACGATTCGGTCATCATACTCCATCGGGTGATTCTGCATTCCGTCAAGGATCGTGAATATCTGATCGAGACGG
>CAZBAR010000007.1:0-75312 GCA_964490165.1 uncultured Lachnospiraceae bacterium
AATAGGACAGTCCCTCCGCTACCCTTACACAGGGGAGGCTACTTAGTCGTTTCTCCTACTTTCAGATGTGAGTTTTTTCAACAAATACAGAAACCAAAAAATGAATAAATAAGTTTTTCGACAAGCTCTGATCCCGTTGCATTTGCAACGGGATCTTTTGTGTTCTTAATCGTCTCTGTTTTACGGGCGGATATTCATTTTTTATACTGTCAATAACAATTCTCAAAAAATATCGATATTTGCAGTGAGTTTTCTTTTCAAATTCGGTAAAATTATTAAGTATCCGAATTAAAGAAAGGAAGTTTATAGGTAGATGAATAAATACGGCTATGTACGCGTATCAAGCACAGATCAGAATGAGGCACGGCAGATAATTGCCTTGAACGAGCAGGCTGTTCCGGAGAAAAATATATTTACGGACAAGCAATCGGGAAAGGACTTTGACCGTCCGCAGTATAAAAAGCTGCTTCGCAAGCTGAAAGGCGGAGATCTGCTGTATATTATGAGCATAGATCGGCTCGGACGTAATTACAGAGAGATACAGGAGCAGTGGCGGATACTCACCAAGGAGTTCGGCGTGGATATCTGCGTTTTAGATATGCCGCTGCTTGATACAAGGCAGGGCAAGGATCTTATGGGCACGTTTATTGCGGATCTTGTTTTACAGATATTATCGTTTGTAGCCGAAAGCGAGAGGGTAAATATAAAAAAACGCCAGGCGGAGGGAATTGCCGCGGCGAAGGCTAAGGGTGTTAAATTCGGAAGGCCTGAATTAGTGGTACCCGAAGACTTTGAAGCTATAATTGCACGGTGGAGGCAGGGGGAGCTGTCTATTGCAGATGTGACCGGGCTATGCAATATGAGCGAGGCTACTTTTTTTCGCAAGCTTCGTGAATTCAAAGTTATGGATAGAAAATAAAAACAGCTATCAAAAAGTACACCTTTTGATAGCTATGGCTTTGTAGGAATTATAGCATAATCTTTTTGTCAAATCAAGAGTAAATTCGTTTTTTTTGAAAAATTTTTTTACATATGACAGCAAAGTACGGCAAATTGCATTATTTTATCAAAAGGTGTACTTTTTGACAAAAGCGTTTTTTGCTATGGTTATACACGGACTTGCCGGAGGGCAAACCGCGGAAAACCGAAAAAAGAGGTGAGTGTGAATTCATCATGATCGTACTTGGCAATGAGCGGTTCGGCACTGCTTTTTTCGGGCGCGGTTTTATTTTCGGCAAAACTTATTTGTTTATTAACGAAAGGAGAAAATCAACATGAGAAAAATTCGTATTTTTTCTGCTGTTCTGACACTGTGTATGCTGTTCTCGTTGATTCCTGCGGTTGCTTTTGCCGCAGACGATGCTGAACATATTCACTCATATACAGTAAAAGTATTGCAGGAACAGACCTGTGAAAAAACAGGTGTTAAGAAATTGACTTGTGAATGCGGTGATTTCAGATATGAGATCATTCCTCAGCACAAGTATGACGGCGGAAAGGTGATCGAAGAGGCTACCTGCGGTAAGGCAGGCGTAAAGGCTTTCACCTGTACCGTATGCGGCATCAGCTACAAGGAGGTAATTCCTGCAACCGGTGTGCATAGCTACGAGGATGACACGATCATTGATGCAACCTGTACAGAACCCGGCAAGGTTGGCCGTCTGTGCTCTGTCTGCGGCGCGGCAGACGGCGAGATCACTGAGGTCGGTGAGGCTCTCGGCCATGATTTCAAGCTTGACACATCTCTTGAAGGCTACAAGGCTGCAACCTGCACAGAGGGCGGCGTTAATACATACAAGTGTTCACGCTGCGATGCCGAAAAAACCGAAGCTACTGCGGCAACAGGTCATACCTGGAACGACGGCGAGCTTATCGATGACTGTGAAGGTCAGTACGTTCTTTACAGCTGTGTAAAGTGTGACAGCACAATGAAAGAGCTTACCGGTCTGGGTGAGGTTAAGGCTCACAACTGGACAGAAGGCTCCAAAAATGCTCCCACCTGCACAGAGAAGGGCTCTGTCGTTTATGTATGCTCCGAATGCGGTCAGACAAGATCGGAAGAGCTTGCAGCACTTGGCCATGATATGGTAAGCACTGTTGTAAAGGCTACCTGTAAGACAGAAGGCTACACCGCACATTCCTGCTCACGCTGTGACTATAAGGAGGACAACACTGACGTAACTCCTGTAGATCCCAAGGCTCATGAAGCAGGCGAGGCTGTAATTCTAAAAGCTCCCTCATGCACTGTTGCAGGTGTAAAGAAGAACATCTGCAAGCTTTGCGGTGCTTCTATGGGATATGTATCTATTGATCCTGCCCATTCCTGGAACGACGGTGAAGTAACTGAGGCTGCGACCTGCACCGAAAACGGATATACAGGCGATAAAGTATGCGCAAAGTGCGGAGAAGTTATTGAAAAGGGCTCCGACATCCCTGCTGCCGGTCACGCAACTGAGCTGAGAAATGCAGCAGAGGCTACCTGTACAGAGAACGGTTATACCGGTGATACGGTTTGCACCGTTTGCGGCGAAGTAGTTGAAAGCGGCGCTGACATTGCAGCTCTCGGTCACACTGAAGAAGTGCTTGCCGGCAAGGCGGCTACCTGTACTGAGGACGGTCTGACTGAAGGTAAGATCTGCACTGTTTGTGATACCGTAACAGCAGCACAGGAGGCTATACCTGCGATCGGTCACGATTACATTGCTTCCGCTCCCATTTACAGCGAAGATTACTCAACCTACTGGTACACCTATACCTGCAGTCATTGCAATCACAGCTATAACTCAGATCCCATTGCTTCCTGAGTAAAGCTATCCTGCAACCAATGGGCTGCCGGGGAATACCCCGGCAGCTCGACTGCTGATATTGTGCCGGAGTATTTTGTTTTATATGAATTTCAGAAAAATATTTATTTTGATATGTGCTGTATGTCTTCTGTTTGCTGCTGCCGCCTGCGATAACGTCGGCAGCGGCGGTACGGAGGAGCTCACGCTTTCTGATGAGGATAAGGAGCTGCTTGAAAAGGTAGGGGACGACCTTTACATAGTTGACGATGAAAACTATGTGGACACTGTCCTGGACTTTGAAAAGAACGGTGCTGCTCTTGCCGGAGGTATTTACAGTATTGAAGGACTTGTGACGCACAAAAGCTCTGACGGTGAAGGTACAGCGTTTCTTTACAGAAACTATAATGACGGCGAAACAGTCTCTGAGCTCGGCGTTGAGGTGAGATATCTGCCTGAAGAAGTCAAAGACGGCGACTTCATAAAAATGACCGGCATCCTTTCCGAGGTCACTCATGAAGGCCACAGTCATATATATTTAGATGTTGTGACTGTGGAAACGCCCCGAGTGCACGGCTCTGAGACACTTACCAGATGAATCAACTGAAGTTTTCCGGAGAGACAGCGTAAAATGGGGCTTGACACATTTTTGTTTTCTGCGGAAACACAGTTGGATTTCATTACTTTTTGGTGCCTATGGCTGAACTGCAAAACAGTTTAGTCCGGCGGAATGGAGATTAACATGAATAAACGCAATAGGTTATTAGCTGCACTTCTTTGCTTCTTAATGATATTGTCCTGTTTTTCAATGGCAGTTACCGCAACAAAGGACACGACTGTTGTAACATATGCCGTCATTGGAGAGCGCGGCGCTTATCATACGCAGGAGCTTCAGAATGGCAGCACTATAGGAAGCAGCAACTATCCCGACGATCCCGTCCGTGAGGGTAAAAAATTCACAGGATGGTTTTACGACTCGGCTGAGGGTCGTGTTTATGTTGATACTTCCTTTGCTCCTGACGGAGATATTACACTTCTTACAGAGCTTGTGGATGCTCCTGTTTCCTATACGGTTACATATGCTGTTCCCGGTGAAGGTGTATACAGAGTATGCTCAGTTGTAAAGGGTGCATCGATTGCCGACGGCGGTATGCCTGATGAGCCCGTTAGCTTTGCAGGATGCTTTGACAGCTGGTACTATAATGAAAACGGCGGCAGAGTCGCCGTTACTTCCGCCTTTGTTCCTGCAAGTGATATTACACTGCTTGCACAGTTCAAGTCTTCTCATGAGTGGAACTGTGAGGCAGCAACAGAGGAAAATGATAAACACTGCGTTGTATGCGGATATGTTTCCGAGGAGCGTCTTGTGCACACCCACAGTGGAATTCTCACTGACGCAAAGGCTGCTACCTGCACTGAGACGGGAAATTCGGCTTATTACGTATGCAGCTGCGGTAAATGGTTCAGCGATGCTGACTGTACTGCCGAGATATCGGACCATAACAGCGTTATAACAGCAACTGTTGCCCATAGCGGCGGAGAGGCCACCTGCTCAAGTAAAGCGGTATGCGTTGTATGCGGTCTTGAGTACGGCGAGTTCAACGCACTTCTTCATAAGAATAAAGAGCTGCGCGGCGTAAAGACTGCTACCGAAGCAGACGAGGGCTATACCGGAGATGTCGTCTGCGTTGACTGCGGAGAGATCATTGAAAAGGGTGAGACTGTAGCAAAGCTTCCGCATATCCACAGTGTGACAATGTTTGATGAAATACCTGTAAGCTGCACTGCAAACGGTAGTATTGCATATTGGTATTGCGAGGGCTGCGGCAAATATTTTGCCGATGCAGACGGATCAAATGAGATAGCTCTTTCCGATACTGTTATTGAACAGCTTTCTCACGACTATTCTGTTATCAACAATGACGAAGACGGACATTGGTACAGCTGCTCGCTGTGCGGCGATGCCGGCAATGCCGATCCTCATACCGGCGGCGAAGCGACCTGTATTGCAAAGGCTGTATGTGAGGTCTGCGGCGCGGCATACGGTGCGGTAGTCTCCGATGCTCACGGTGAAACAGAGCTGCGTGACGTTGTTGAGGCGACCTGCTCTGCCGACGGCTACAGCGGGGATACTTACTGCAAGGACTGCGGTGTGAAAATTGCATCCGGTAATGCAGTAACAGTCGCTCATAAGCTTGAAAAGACCGATGCCGTAGCTCCTACTCATACTGAGCAGGGAAGCTGTGCATATTATAAGTGCGCTGTGTGCGAAAAGCTTTTCTCTGACAGTGAGGCTTCCGTTGAGATAACGAGTGATGATACTCTCGTTCCTGCGCTCGGACATGAATACGGCGCATTTGTATCTGATGCTGACGGTCATCATAAGGAATGCAGCTGCGGCAGCATTACCGATGACGGCGAGCATACCTTCGGCGGATGGACTATAGTAAAAGAGGCGTCGGAGGACGCAGACGGCAGTAAGGAGCGCAAGTGCTCTGTATGCGGATATACCGATGTTGAAAGCATTCAGTGGATCGCTGCTCCCTCAGATGATACAAAGGACGATACAACGGCTGTAGCAGAGCCGGGCAGTCCCGATACAGATGCTGCAAAACCGGGCAGCTCTGATACGGCTTCTGAAAAAACGGAGACCGCAGATAATGCAAGCAAAGTCCCCGGTATGGGAGATGATATCAATGTTGTACTTTTGATTGGTGTAATGCTTGCAGCTGTTGCCGGTGTGGTTTTTGTAAAAACACGCGGAAGAAAAAATTACGAAGCGTAATATAATGTAATATAATAAAGCTCAAAAGCGACGGGAGACCGTCGCTTTCCCTTTTATTTCCAATATTTACTTGACATAACCTGAAAACGGATATATATTATAGTAAATGGGTATATTTCTTAATACTGATAGATTCATCCGGGAGGTAACTATGTGTACGGCAGCGACTTATAAAACAAAGGATTTTTATTTCGGCAGAACTCTTGACTATGAATTTTCCTACGGCGAGGAGATCGCCGTAGTTCCCAGACATTTCCCCTTTGATTTTACAAACGGAGAAAGGTCAGTCTCACACTACGCCATGGCAGGTATGGCGCATATTGTTGACGGATATCCGCTTTTTTACGATGCATTTAACGAAAAAGGTCTGTGCATGGCGGGACTTAACTTTGTGGGAAACGCTCATTATTCAAAGCCCGCTGACGGCTGTGATAATACAGCGACCTTTGAACTGATCCCGCGCGTTTTATCTGAATGCGCTGATATCGGCGAAGCGAGGCGGCTTATTGAAAAAATAAATATAACCGATACTGCATTCAGTAACGCCCTGCCGCCGTCCTCACTTCATTGGATCGTTGCCGACGAAAGCGGCGCCATAACCGTTGAGGCGGTAGCGGACGGAGTGCGGATATACGATAACCCCGTGGGGGTTCTTACGAACAATCCGCCGTTTAATGTGCAGATGCAAAGACTTAACGATTATATGCATTTGTCGCCCCGAGATCCGAAAAACCTGTTTTCAGGAGAGCTGCCGCTGCATATATACAGTCGCGGTATGGGCGCAATAGGTCTCCCCGGTGATCTTTCGTCACCGTCCCGCTTTGTAAGAGCCGCGTTCGTAAAGATGAATTCCGTTTCCGGCAGCAGCGACAGCGAGAGTATAAGCCAGTTCTTTCACATTCTGGGCTCGGTGGATCAGCAGCGCGGCTGCTGTGCCGTGGGCGATAAATTTGAATATACGATATACACCTCCTGCTGTAATGCCCATAAGGGAGTATATTATTATACGACGTATGAAAATCATCAGATATCGGCAGTTGATATGAACAGGGAAGACCTTGACGGATCGGAGATAGTCAGATATCCGCTCATTGCCGGCGAGCAGATAAAGTATCAGAATTGATAAAATCCGCCCCCGCGGCGGAGCGGAATGGATTTATTCAGGGTGCAGAAAGCAGCGGACATTACGTATGCTGATTGTTTATAAATCCGAATAGCAAAGATGATCTCAGGCATATCAGATGGGTGTGGAACTTTAGTGACAGAATATTGAAAACTGCGCGTTCTTGTGGTATAATAGATGTATTCAAAGTAATAAGATAAGCGATATTCCGATTCGATTTTGAAGCAACGCCTTTCTTTTGCGATATATCCGATTTATTCGCCAAATATCGGAGATGAAAATGGAAATAACGGATTTTGATGTGTTTCGCTGAGTCCTATTAGTTTAGGATTGCTCGAAAAAGCGTGTTATGACAAATGATTTTGAAGGGTGGAATAGATTTGAAAAAGTCATCTGATTTATATAATGATTTTATATCGGAACGATGCTTTATATCTTCTGTTAAAAGCAATATAGGTATTTACGATGTAAATATTTATACAGCTCAAATGGAAGAGGATATTGATGCTTTGGAGTATATTCTCAGTAATATATATAGCGGTAAAGATTTTCTTAAAAAAAGAGGGATTTCAATATCTGAAAGACTAAATGACCTGAAGGAAAAAATCAGGTCTGTTAAGTCAATGAATAAAGTTAGCTTTTTTGAATACTTGTGTTCGGCACTTAATGATATCAAAGACAGTCATCTCGTTTTTTATCTTCCGTATTTTAATAGGACATATCGGTTTTGTTCGCATAATACCGTCTATTTTGCAGATATTGTTTTGCAAAAGAATAATGATGATTACATTGTTGTAGCTTCCAATGATCTGTCGGTAAAATGCGGTGATATTATTTCGGCAGAAGAAGGTCGCATATTCAAAACTGTTGACGGTAATTTCCTATATGGTATTTTCAGCGAAAAGCCAATTAGAACAGTAATTTGCAACTGCACGGGCACGGGGGAAGAAGTTCAATTGAATGTTTTTCCTGTACCGCTAAAACAAAAATCCGGCACAGATTTATGGTCTTATGATCGCTGTAATGAAATCGATATTGTAACGATATATAGTCTTGCTGCCTTCAGTACTGATGAAGAACAAGGCATGGAAAAATTAGTTGCTTTGGGCAAAGAACTGACAAAATCCGAAAAAATCATTTTGGATCTTCGAGGTAATAGTGGCGGTGATTCACAAATCGCGCGAAGATTTATTGAAAATCTTAACGGCAGCGCATATATGAATTTGAACTATGCGAAACTGAATACGCAAGGAAGCAGGTTGGCAGAAATAAGCCTTTACACCGAAAATTTGGATGATTATAAAAAAGTAAGAAAAGAAATTTTGCTCAATTCAAATTCTGAGTGGCAATGTTCTGAGCCCTCTCCTGCTTGTGACGGTCAGTTTGATGGTCAACTTGTTGTTTTGATAGACAAGAACACTGCGTCTTCGGCAGAAATTATGTTAAAATGCATAAAGGATAACATCGCACAAAGTATTATAATCGGAGAGAATACAAGCGGAACACTTAATACAGGGGATATCAGGTACTATTATCTGCCAAATTCTTTGATTTTTTTGGATATTCCCACTGCAATATTTGCCGGTATATTTGAAGAAGGAACAGGATTTTGTCCCGACTTTTGGAGTAAAAATGATGCTATGCAACTGGCTAAGGATTTTTTGTCAAAAAATAATTAAGACTGTTTAGTGTATTTGAGAATTATCCGACAGAATAGTTACATAAATTCTATTATTTCAATGTGATTTAATACAGAACAATGTAACCATTTCGGTGTTCTACCACTGATTTTTACGATAAACCAAGCCAGAACATATCCGGGTACAGTGGGCTATTTGAAATAATAATGGCGGTTTGAATTAGGGAAGTCAGGGGAATTCAGAGAAAAACAGACATTTTTTGATATCCAAATAAATTGTATACCTTGCTCTATTATATCTAATTGTTTTAGATATATCAATAGAAATTGATAATTTAACAGGATAGTATAACTGCTTGTATATAGTACAATCATATACAGGGTGGTGATAGCCGTGGAAAAAGAAGATTTTATTAAAAGACTGACTGAGCTGCGTATGCATAAGGGCGTTTCGGCAAGAGATATGAGTCTGTCTATCGGTCAGAGCGCCGGGTATATAAACAATATTGAAAACGGTGTTAATCTCCCGTCTATGACAGTGTTCTTTTATATATGTGATTATTTCGGAATAGAGCCGAAAGATTTTTTTGATACCAAGTCGACCGATCCGACTAAAGTTTATGAATTGTCGGATATTGCAAAATCTCTTAATAACGAACAGCTTGACAATCTTATCGCTTTGGCAAAGGGTCTGCGAAAATGATCTGAAAAAGCAGCAAAATCCCACGAAAGATAATTCTTTCGTGGGATTTTTATAGGCGCGCGGGACGGTAACAGGCGGATTTTATATTCTGTACGAGTGATATGTAATTTGTCCAAAATTCAGAAGGACATTTGTACAGTTGTGCAAAAAGTGTTTTATTTTCCAATATGTTGTGAAAAGAGGTTGACAACCACACTACATCTTGTTATAATAAATGCGTGCCCGACTCAAGGATATGTTCCGAAGTCGGCTCCAATGCTTTCCGTGTCATGGTTTTTTGTATGTGCGGCGGGCATTTTTTAGACAAATTTTTAGTAAAGGATATAGAGTCTGAGCCATGAAGATTATTAAAAGAAGCGGAGCAGAAGTAGTATTTGACCCGGAAAAAATAGTTGTCGCAGTAACAAAGGCGAATGAAAGTGTAGTACCCAGTGAGCGTATGACCCCTGTTCAGATCAAGCGTATAGCAGAGGACGTTGAAAGCGCAGCCCTTAACATAAACCGTTCCCTCGGCGTTGAGGAGATACAGGATATGGTTGAGGACCAGATCATGAATCAGCGCGCCTTCGAGGTGGCGAGACGCTATATAACCTACAGATATAACAGAGCGCTTGTACGTAAGGCGAACACAACGGACGAGCAGATACTCAGCCTTATTGAGTGCAACAACGAAGAAGTAAAGCAGGAAAATTCCAATAAGAACCCCACTGTCAACAGCGTGCAGAGAGACTATATGGCAGGCGAGGTCAGCAAGGATATAACAAAGCGTATCCTTTTGCCGAACGATATCGTAGAGGCGCATGAGCAGGGAATCATACATTTCCACGATGCTGACTATTTTGCTCAGCATATGCACAATTGCGACCTTGTAAATCTTGAGGATATGCTGCAGAACGGTACCGTTATCAGCGGCACTCTTATCGAAAAGCCCCACAGTTTTTCTACTGCCTGCAACATTGCGACGCAGATAATCGCGCAGGTTGCGTCATGCCAGTACGGCGGACAGAGCATAAGCCTTACACACCTTGCGCCTTTTGTCGATATCAGCCGCAAAAAGCTGCGCGTTCAGGTAGAGGAGGAGCTTCGCGAAATAGATTCCTCTGTCACTGATGAGCAGATAGCTAAGGTCACTGAAAAGAGACTGCGTGAGGAGATAAAGAGCGGTATTCAGACCATACAGTATCAGGTCGTAACGCTTATGACGACAAACGGACAGGCTCCGTTCGTTACCGTGTTTATGTACCTCGGCGAGGCTGCGAATGAGCAGGAAAAGGCAGACCTTGCGCTGATCATCGAGGAGACTCTGAAGCAGCGTTACCGCGGCGTTAAAAACGAGCGCGGAGTGTGGATAACCCCCGCTTTCCCCAAGCTTATATACGTGCTTGAGGAGGATAATATCACCGAGGACGCACCCTATTATTATCTTACAAAGCTTGCAGCTAAGTGTACTGCAAAGCGTCTTGTGCCTGACTATATTTCAGAAAAGATAATGATGCAGAATAAGATCGACAAAAACGGCGACGGACACTGCTACACCTGTATGGGCTGCCGCAGCTTCCTTACACCTTTTGTTGACGAGAACGGCAAGCCGAAATATTACGGCAGATTCAATCAGGGCGTCGTAACCGTAAACCTTGTTGATATCGGACTTTCCGCAAACCACGATATGGATAAGTTCTGGCAGATCTTTGACGCGCGCATGGAGCTTTGCCACAGAGCGCTTCAGTGCCGTCACGAAAGACTTACCGGTACACTTTCCGACGCAGCGCCTATCCTTTGGCAGCACGGCGCTCTCCTCAGACTTGAAAAGGGCGAAACTATAGACAAATATCTCCACGGCGGATATTCAACACTTTCTCTGGGCTATGCAGGACTTTGGGAGTGCGTATACAGCCTTAACGGACGCAAGCTTACAGAGCCCGAAGGCGAGGAATTGGGTCTTGCCATAATGAGAAAGCTTAATGAGTATACCGCAAAGTGGAAGGCAGCGGAAAATATCGACTACTCACTTTACGGCACACCCCTTGAAAGCACGACCTATAAGTTTGCAAAGTGTCTGCAAAACCGTTTCGGAATAGTTGAAGGCGTAACCGACAAAAACTACATTACAAACAGCTATCATATTCACGTCACCGAGGAGATCGATGCCTTTGATAAGCTTGCTCTTGAGGCTAAGTTCCAGGCTCTCTCACCGGGAGGCGCTATATCCTACGTCGAGGTACCCAATATGCAGAACAACCTTGACGCGGTGCTTTCGGTCATGCGTTTCATATACGATAACATTATGTACGCAGAGCTTAACACTAAGAGCGACTACTGCCAGGCTTGCGGATATGACGGGGAAATTGAGATCCGCGAGGATGAGGACGGAAAGCTTATCTGGACCTGTCCCAACTGCGGCAATACCGACCAAAGCCGTCTGAACGTTGCAAGACGCACCTGCGGATATATCGGAACTCAGTTCTGGAATCAGGGCAGAACTCAGGAAATTAAGGAAAGAGTTCTCCACCTGTAAAATACAGCTAAAGGACGGTGATACTTTGAATTATGCCGTTATAAAGAAAAACGACATAGCGAACGGTCCGGGCGTCAGAGTATCTCTGTTCGTCAGCGGCTGCCGCCACAAATGCCCCGGCTGCTTCAACAGCGAGGCATGGGATTTTAACTACGGTACAGCCTTCAAAGAGGATACTGTAAGGGAGATCATTGATGCACTCAGACCGTCTTATATAACGGGGCTTTCTCTGCTGGGCGGCGAGCCCTTTGAGCCTGAAAATGCAGGCGGGCTGGCAGCTCTCACCGCCGAGGTGAGAAATACTCTTGCAGATAAGACCATATGGTGCTATACAGGCTTTACCTTTGAGGACATTGTGGGCGGAGCCCTGGGAGAGGACGCCGTATCGCTTCTTGAAAATCTTGATGTTGTAGTAGACGGAAAATTTGTACAGAAGCTGAAGGATGCCGCTCTTCTTTTCAGAGGATCCTCAAATCAGCGTATAATCGACGTCCGCCGCTCTCTTGAATGTGGAGAGACAGTGCTTCTTGACGGTGTCTGGGAGAGAAAAATGGGCAGCGGAGATATTTACGAAAACTGAAAGCTGAATAAACGATAAAAACGATAAGTCCGATGTAAGCTGAGGCAAAATTTGCTTTAGTTTACATCGGACATTTTGTTGTCATATAATAATAAAGAAAAAATAAGTATATTGACAAAACTGCTTTTAATGTTATAATTAAATTTGGGAAATTTTATAAAAGTTTCCGATAATTATATACCTATAGTCATCTGTAGTTATATAATATAAAAAATTTGCTTGTATTATTTATCTGGAGGATAACAATGAAAAAACTGAAACTGAAGAGATTATTCTCGCTGCTGCTTGCAGGTGTGCTGGTGGCTGCGGCTCTGACAGGCTGCGGTAAAAATGATAACAGTACTGATGACGGGGAGATAACCTTTACATACGCAAGAGCGGCGTCTACGACTTCGTTTGATCTTCACGGCGAGATCACTCTGAACAATGCCTTTGCTATTGACAAGGTCTTTGAGCCGCTTCTGACCTTTGACGAAAACGGCGAGATCATCAACTGGCTTGCAGAGACTTACTCTGTAAGCGACGACAATCTGGTCTACACCTTTGTGCTTCGCGACGGACTCAAATTCTCAGACGGAACTGACGTTACCGCAGAGGACGTAGTTTTCTCTCTTGAAAGACACCTTGAGATCGGCGGAGCGCTGCCTATAGAGGCTGATGTCGCTTCTGTTGAGGCTTCTGACGAAAAGACTGTAGTTATTACGCTTGCTGAGGCTTGCACTCCGTTTTTGTCTGAGCTTGCCTGCTTCTCAAACGGCGTTATTCCCAAGGATTTCGGCGGAAAGACCGAGGAGGAATTTTTCAAAGCTCCTGTAGGCTCCGGCCCCTTTGTTGTTGATTCATGGGATCCTGCGGGTGATCTTGTATTCGTGAAAAACGAATACTACTGGCAGGAGGGCAAGCCATATATCGATAAGCTTGTATACAAGGTCATTGAGGACGATAATCAGGTGCTCAATCAGCTCAAGGCAGGCAAGATCGACGGCGCAGAGACGATCTCTATTGCAAATGCAGACACTCTTGCAAACGGCGACGGAACAAAGCTTGTTACAGTCGGCGGCTGGGAGGTCGAGGAGCTGTTCTTCAATACTCTTGATAAGCATTTCAGCGATGTTCATGTTCGCCGCGCCATTGCCCTTTCTCTTGACAGAGAGGCAATGACTGAGGCACTGACCTTTGGCTATGCCGATATATCCAACACAGTGCTGCCCAGATCTATGAAATACAATACCAACGATACCGTCAATGCTCTGAGCTATAATGTAGAGGCGGCTAAGGCGGAGCTTGCAAAGTCAGCATATCCCGACGGTTTTGAGACATCCGTAATAGTAAATTCCGGCAACAATACCGAAATGCAGATAGCGCAGATACTTAAAGCGTCGGCTGAGGCTATCGGAATTACTATCAATATAAACGCTGAAGAAACAGCTACCTTCCGTTCTGATTTCTTCAAGTTTAATTTCTCTATTATGATAAACAGCGCTACGGCGGACTTCCCCGATGCGGATTCTATTATGGCGTTCCAGGTCGATCCCGAGGGCTTCAGCAAGTGCTATTGGACCAGCTACACAAACGATAAGGCTGTAGAGCTGCTTCACGCAGGTCAGGTAGAGCCGAACGGCGAGGCTCGTGCGGCAATTTATGCTGAGCTTCAGCAGATACTGGCGGACGATGTTCCCTATATTCCGCTTTACGAGCCCGATATCATAGTTGCCGTTCGTGACAATGTAAACGGAATTTCTGTGCTTCCCACAGGAAGTGTCAGATTTGAAAATGTAACTATTGAAAAGTAAGGGATCTATGAAAAAAGATACTTTGCCCGTACTGAAAAAAAACAGTACGGCAAAATGGATATTGCGCACTCTGCTTCGCTCGGTTTTGGTAATAATGCTTGTTACCGTTGCCACCTTTTTCATTATACGTTTGGTTCCCGGCGATCCTGCGGTAATGGTGCTGGGTGAGCACGCAAGCGAAGCGGAGCTGCAAAAGCTTCATGAAGAAATGCATCTGGATCTGCCTGTGCTCCAGCAGTTTGGACTGTTTTTGAAAAATATTTTTCTGAACGGAGATACAGGCGTTTCCATAAAATACGGCATTTCTACAAGAGAGCTTATATTTAACTTTGCACCGGTAACGCTGCTTCTGGTGCTTTTAGCGGTGGTCATTACCGTAACGCTGACCCTGATACTGGCATTTATTGCGGCTACGCATAAGGACGGAATTTTCGACCATATTATACGCGTGCTGCCTGCATTTACCCACGGTATGCCCGTGTTTTGGATAGGACTTATGCTTATTCTGTTTTTCAGTGTAAAGCTGGGATGGTTCCCGGTCGGCGGACTTGAGGACGGAGCGTGGGGAATGGTGTACAGCCTTATTCTGCCTGCCGTTACTGTTTCCTTCGGAGAGATACCGCCTCTTGTAAGATCGCTCAGAGAGCAGCTTTTAGAGGTGCTGCAGTCGGATTTCGTAACTACACTGAAGGCGGCAGGTGTACCGAAGGGCAGAATACTTTTCCGTCACGTTCTCAGAAATGCTTTTGTTCCCACACTTATGCTGCTCGGCGTAAACCTTTCATATCTGGTAGGCGGAACACTTGTAGTAGAGCAGGTCTTTGCCGTCAAGGGCATAGGAAAGCTTCTGTTCGAGGCTATATCCTACAGAGATTTTCCCCTTGTGCAGGGAATAGTGCTTTATGTTTCTGTTTTTGTTGTGCTTATCAGCTTTGTGGTTGAGCTGATATCCCATCTTGTAGATCCGAGGACGGCAAAATGAGTAAAATGAATAAAAAGATCACAGGCGCAAAGGGGCATAAGGCTACGCTTACAGTCGGTATCGTAATGCTCGGAATTATGGTGCTGCTGGCAATTTTTGCGCCGCTGATATGTAAATACGATCCTCTGGCGCAGGATTTGTATTCTATTTTGCAAACTCCCAGCAGCGAGCATCTTCTCGGTACAGATCAGCTCGGCAGAGATGTGTTTGCGCGCGTTTTGTATGCTGCAAGAACAGACCTTTCAATAATGGTTCTCGCAGAGATGATACCGTTTGTCCTGGGCACAATGCTCGGTATGATAGCCGGATATTTCGGCGGCTGGATCGACTGGATAATAACGCTGGCAACAGACACCTTTATTGCCTTCCCCTTTTACCTGTTGGTAATAGTTATCGCCTTTGTAACGGGGCAGGGCGCGCACGGTATATTTGTTACTTTTATGATCGTGGGCTGGATAGTCTACGCAAGAGTCATTCGCGGTCTCACCGCGTCAATGAAACAGTCGGAATGGATATCCTCCGCCCGCATTATGGGTTTTTCTGATTTCAGAATTCTCACAACTCAAATACTGCCAAACGTACTGCCGCAGGCTGTTATTCTTTTAATGACATATATGGTCGTGCTTTTGGTTATGATCGTAACGTTGGGATATCTGGGCATCGGAATTGCGCCGCCCACTCCCGACTGGGGCACGATGGTCTCAGAGGGGCAGTCGTTTATTTCCACCGCGTGGTGGCTGTCCGTAGTTCCGGGACTTTCAGTCGCGTATACGGGTATTGCATTATCATTTATAGGAGACGGCCTTGCCGATATGTGGAGACAAGATGGTTTCTAATGAATACATTTTACATATAGACGGCTTATGCCTGAAAAACAGGGACGGCAAAGTGCTGGTAGACGATTTTTCAATGCAGCTCAGACCCGGCGAGTCGATCGGGCTTGTGGGCGAGTCGGGCTCGGGAAAGACCCTCAGCCTTCGCTCTGTTATAGGACTTTTGCCCGACGGAATAAAGGAGACATGTGACAAAAAAAGCATTGTCGGAAACTGCGCTATGATATTCCAGAATCCGCTCAGCGCCCTTGATCCGTTGTGCCCTGTGCTTAAGCAGCTTACAGAGATCGTAATGCTTCGGCAAAAGAAGGATAGATCAGCGGCAAGAGAGACCGCAGTGGAGCTGTGGCGCAGACTTTCTCTTCCGGAGGATGCCATAGAGCGGGACAGATATCCCGGCGAGCTGTCAGGCGGACAGTGCCAAAGAGTAGTTATTGCCATAGCGCTTGCCTGCAAGCCGGATATTCTTCTGTGCGATGAGCCTACCACCGCGCTTGACGTTACAGTGCAGAAGCAGACAATACAGCTTATACGTGAGCTTCAGGCGGAGCTTGGCTTTGCTATAATATTTGTAACTCATAATCTGGCGGTGGCGGCAGATATCTGCTCATCGCTTTGTGTAATGCAGAACGGAAAGATCATTGAGCGCGGAGGGACCGAAGAGGTACTGAGGTGTCCGAAGCATCCGTACACAAAGATGCTTATAAGCTCGATCTTACGAATTCCCGACCGTCAGGAGGACAGCGAAGTCTGAAAACAAAGAAGATATAAACTGAAAGTCGACTGTTTTCAGACCCAATTTGTTTCTTTTTGTTCTGAGGAACAAAAAGGTTTGTCCTAAGGGACAAAATTTTTCTCTGCCTAAGGGCAGAGAAAAAGCAAAACAAATTCAAAGAAAGAGATGGTCATAAAAATGAATACTGACACGGCAATAGAGCTTCGCGGCATCACAGCCTCCTATGACGGCACCACGGTGCTTTCAAATGTTGATCTTAAAATAAAAGCTCACAGAACTATGGGTATCGTGGGCGAGTCGGGATCGGGAAAATCTACTATGGCAAAGGTCATAACGGGACTTTTGAAGCCTGATGCAGGTCAGATCCTTTTAGACGGAAAGCCTCTGACGCGCCGCCGTTCAAAAGAGGACTGCCGCAAAATACAGATGGTTTTTCAGAATCCGGAGGGCTCGCTTAATCCCAGATATAAGATCGGAAGAATACTGTCGGAGGCGATGCTGTTTCACGGCGTGGCGGACAGAAGCAGCGTTAAGGATGAATGCCTGAAGCTTGTGAAGAAAATGCAGCTTCCCGAAGATACTCTTGAACGCTATCCGCGCAGCTTTTCAGGCGGACAGAAGCAGCGTATCGCGCTGGCAAGAGCCATATGCGTGCGTCCTCAGATCCTTGTTGCTGACGAGCCTACCAGTGCGCTGGACGTATCTGTTCAGCTGCAAATGCTGGAGCTTACAGAGCAGCTGAAAAAAGAAATGGATCTGACAATACTGTTTATATCTCACGACCTGGGCGTAATAAACTATATATGCGATGACGTTGCCGTAATGAAGCACGGGGAGATAATAGAGACCGGCGAAAAAAGTAAATTTTTTGTATGCCCTGAGACAGAATACGGCAGAGAGCTTCTGGACGCAGTTCCGCGCATATAGCCATAGCCTATGGAGGATATCGAATTGAAAGCATTTATGAAGCCTTTAAGTAAAGAAGAATTTGAGCTTGTAGTTGCTTCGGCAGCTAAGCTCTTGGGCACATCGCAGCGCCCTGTAATTATCCCCGGCGAGGCTATTTGGGGCATAGAAGCCTTTGCGCGAAACACTGCCGCACCGGGACGGGTGTTTCTGAATATCGTAACCGGCCCTTACGGAAAAATGTTCGGTCAGTGGCTGAGAGAGGGCGGCGCCGAGGTCTATGACCTTGAAACAGGATATGACGAGGTGGTCTCGCCTGATGCGGTGGAGAGAGCCATAAAAAATGTTCATCCCTGCGCGCTGTCATTTGTACAGACAGAGGCGATAACAGGCGGCGCAAATCCTACAAAAGAGATATTGCAGATCGCTGAAAATTACGGACTGATAACCATAATCGACGCGGTGTCCTCTATCGGAGCCGACGAAATATATATGGACGACTGGGGCGTTGATTTTATTGCCGCAGGTATGCAGAAGGCGCTGAACGGCCCCAACGGCATAAGCTTTATGGGCGTGTCAAAGCGCGGATTTGAGTTTATGCGGTCAAATCCCAAAGCACCTCACGGCTCAATTCTTTCCCTGACCGAGCTTTACGATCAGGAGCTTTGCGGAGTTCCCGAGCATCTCCCTGTTTTGGAAACAAGAGGGGCAATAGAGGCTTTTCGCGAAATAGAGCGCGAGGGACTTGCAAATATTTGCACAAGACATAAAAAAGCTGCCGAGGCTGCCCGTGCAGGTGTCAAGGCACTGGGACTTGGGCTTTGGCAAAAGGACGAGCGCGGCTGCACAAATCTTAACACTACCGTAGTTATACCCGAAACAGAAGCTGCGGCTGATTTTAACGGAGAGGGCATAGTAACTCCCGGTAACGGCGAGCTCAGAACAAAGCTTTTGCGTGTAAATCATTACGGAAGCCGCGCCGACATAGACGAAGTTGAAAAGGCTATAGACACTTTGGCTCATCTGGCAGAAATTCCCGCGGACGATGCAAGGGTGTCACAGGCAAAAGAGGCCGCACGGCAGAGCCTGAATAAATAAAATAAATAAGATGACTACAAGGTTTGATATACTTGAAGGTGTGCACATAGCGGGCAGAGGCAGTGAGCTTTTTGATATCACTGTAGAGGACGGAAAATTTTCCCGTATTACCGAAAACGGAAAAAATGACGCTTCCGCTGTGTGGATCGCCCCCGGAATGATGGATCTGCATCTGCATCTGGGATGGACGGATTTTGACAGAGAAGAGCAGAACAAAAGAGATAAGTCCGAGGTTGAGAGCAGAATAGCGGACAGCCTTTCACGCCTGCTTCACTTGGGAATAACAACGGTTCGTGACGCCTGCGGGATTTCGGCGTCAGAGCTTCTTTCGATTGCTGAAAGGGCTCGGACGCCAAATATTTTTCCCTGTGCCGGTGTGTACGGGGAGGATGCAAGTCTGTCGGATAAAAATGCCGGATGGGTAAAAATATTCGCCACAGGCGGTGTAGGATGCGATTCGGATTTGGTAACGGTGTCGGCAATGTCAAAGGAGCATTTTTTGGCTGCTGTTCAAAATATACACAGCGCAGGCAAAAAGGTTGCCGTTCACACGTGGGGCGGCGATAGCCTTGACTGGGCAATAGAAGCGGGAGTAGATTCCGTAGAGCACTGCATATATATGACCCGCGAACAGGCTGAAAAAGCGGCGCAGGCGGGCATTCCCTATGTTCCCACGGTCGCTGTCTACAGAATGATGGCGGAGGGGGCAGAGTGCCTTGCGCTTCCCGATATTTTTGTTGAGAGGGCAAAGCGCGCCTGTGAGCATCACGGTAAAGCTTTGGAATATGCAAAAGCGAGCGGTGTGAAAATTTCCTTCGGAACGGATTTCTATTCAGATCCCGCGCTTTTGGAATATGAAGCAAGAGAAATATTCGTGATGCGGGATTACGGTATGACTATGGCGGAAATATGGTGCGCAGCAACTGAAAATGCGGCGGATATTCTGGGCATCGGTGATACCTTTGGCAGAATAGAAACGGGATATACGGCAGACGCCGTGCTGTACAGCAGCGATCCGTATCTTGCCGAGAATGACATACAGCTGAAAAGCAGCATCGTACAGGTCATAAAAAACGGATCGATAGTAGTTTGAAAAAAGAGGAATATTATAATGAATATGCATTGCACCTGCAAGGACACAAAATGTCCCAATCACCCCTCAAATCACGATAATGGCTGTACCTTGTGTATTATAAAAAATCTGAAAAGAAAAGAAATTCCCAGCTGCTTTTTCAATATGCTTGACGGTGCTGAAAACGTTACAGGTTACGGCTTTGAAGATTTTGCAAAATTGGTCTTGCAAAACGGTCCCACCGGGACGGATGAATAAAAGTATTGAGAATATTTGCACCAATAAAAAAGGACGCTTATGCGTCCTTTTTTATTGGTGCGGAGCTTGTCGAAAAAGTCCGCAGAAATAGCAAACTGCACAAAAGGAATTTCGCTCTCTGCGGAGAGCGACCAGAGGTAGCCCTCTGGACTCCGTGAAGTCAGCACTTCCGCATATCGGAAGTGCGAATTTCGCCCTCTGCGGATGGGCGAGTACTTCCCACCTTCGTTGGGAAGTAGGGCTCTGATCGACTTCCTGTCAATGACAGGAAGTCGGAAAATCACGCAAGCTTTTGAAAAAGCTTGACCAAAACTTTTAGTCATTTTGCTACAGCCATTTAGTTTTTCGACAGCCTGAAATATATACAGCACATGGTTTGGGATTGCCTGAGTTAATCTTCAAAAGGATAAGAATTGGGGGTAAAAGGCGTATCCTCGCACGTCATGGCTTCTCGTGACAGGGGATAATAGTCTTCGTACAAACAAAATCCGATTCCGTATTCATCTTCTCTGTTTCTGGTGATGTACTCCTCACGTTTTGCTACATTAGTCTCACCGACGAGGTACAGATACTGGATCTCCGCCCATTTTGCCATACCCTCATATATCAGCAGCCGCTTGCTTTTAGGGCATTTCTTAAAATCTTTTCGATTGTCCCAATGGGTGTATTGCCAGATATGCGTCAGCTCATGAGCAAAGGTGGCGATCAAAGATATTCTGGGCGCGCCGTTTTCCAAAAGAATGCTGTACTTTTTTTTCTTATTTATAGCTACGCCGAGAATAAGCATACTTTGGCTGTCCTTTGTGCCCAACGGAACGCCGATCTTTTTCTTGAGTTTTCGCTCGTCCAATACCCTGATAGATACCGGAACGTCGATTGTAGCACCAAAAAAGTTGTCCATGTTTGCAATAACTCGGCTGCACAGCTCTTCCGCTTCGGTCTTGGTTTTTACAAGAGTGCTGCTGCATGAGGTGCAGCGCAATCTGCCATCCGGTAAGCGATAAAACTCCACGCCTGCGATCTCCGTACCGCAATAAGAGCAGTACATCTGATTGCTCTTGCCTTTTTCGGGATTTTGAAAATCTGCCGCACGATCTTTGCCGTCACGGGCTTGACGAAGCTCACCTCCATCAAATCCTATGCCCTTCAAAAATTCTTTCGTGTTGTCTAGATCCAGAGCTGTTGTCCGCTTTCCGTCACGATATCGCAGATAATACCTTTCATGATAAGGTGCTTTCTCTGACGCATTGGCGGCAGATTTTGTATCCTCTGTCGGGGGCGGTACATCATCTTCCGGCGCAACCTCTTCCGATGTATCTTCTTCCGGCACATCTTCTTCGTTGAGCTGCTCAGTTTCAGATGCATCGGGCGACAGATCCGACTCAGGCACCTCAGCGGTGCAGGGTTCATCTTGTTGTGTCTGCACTTCCTGAGTGTCTTCATCCTGAGGATCCTCATTGTGCTGCAATTCATTTTCCAACAGTACGTTCTCCTCATTCATCTTCGCTCACCTCAACTTCGCTCTGTGATTGTGCAAGTGCGGGCACCGGTTCTTTTTCTTCAAGGCTTGCGGCATTCTCAGGTTCTTCCTCAACTGCATCATTTTGATCAGATTGTGCCGCTTCTTCTTTTTTCTTTTTTTCTTCAGCCTTTTTTTGCTTTAACATTTTTTTTCGCTGCTTAAGTGCACGCTTTTCAGCTTTTGCCGCTGCTCTGGCAGCCTTTCTTTGCTGCCTTGGAGTTAATGGCTCGCCGTCAGCATTCATATACTTCAGCAATTCAACTGTTTCTTCGGCGCTTTCTGCAGGCTTCACTTCTGTGTCTTCCGGTTTGTTCTCATCTGCACAAGCCGCTTCGCTTTCCTGCTTGTCCGCCGTTTGCTCGCTCTCGGCAACATCTGAACTTTCCGGCTGATCGTTTACCTTGACTTCTTCGGGCTGCTGCTCTGCATTTTCCGGTGCAGGTTCAGCCGTTTCTTCAGGTTCGTGCTTTTTCTTGTCCTTACTTTTTTTCTTCTTTTTCTTCTTCTTGAACAAGTTTTTGAACCAGTCAGCGATCCGTCCGAAGAATCCCTTTTTCTTTTTTTCTTCTTCTGCCGGATCTTCTTCATAAACATCAAAGGGAGCCGGTTTTTCGTCATCCTCTGTCGAATTTTGCTTACGCAGACTTTCTGCGATCTGCTCGTCATTCCAATTAAGATAGTCAGCAATAATTTGGAATATTCGGTTTACATTGCGCTCTACTGCAACCAGCAGACCGATGTCAAGCTGGCTGTCTTCGACAATATAAATACACTTTTCAGACTCTTCGACTCCATCCTCTAATGAAAGGCTGTAAGTCATAGGTGCATCATAGTTTCCGGGGGTTATTGCAGAAATGAAAGGCTGATTATCTGCGAACAAGGTCACAAAGACCTCATTGAGCAGGTTTGTCAAAGTCATTCTTACAGAGTCGGTGAATGATTCTCCGAGCTTGGAAAAATCAAATTTCAAAATCAGCTTATGATGATATTCTCGTGTGGGCACACCGTTGACGATAACAAGATCACCGTTATCAAAATCATTATACGCACCCATCTTCCAGTATCCAGGTGTTTCTACGCTGAAATCTGCAAACTGACAGTGAATATCAATGTTGTTAACTGTTTTCAGCGCGCCCATGGAAGAAGAATCCTGCAAGTGATGTATTGTATAGTTGCGTACCTGACGATATGACAGTCTGCCGCCGATATGCTCTGATGCACGGCGCACCAGAATTTTATTGTCGGCAGTAGTGGAAACCATTTCATAGTACTTGCCGTTAAGAGTAAAGAACTGGCCCGGCAGATATTTCTGATACACGTGACCTTTCAGCTCAGTACCGATATAAACATCCCTGCTTTCCTGCTCGGCGATATAGCTTGCGTTTTGCAGGTCATCCAAAATGATGCGGGCAAAATCAGTGTTTTCAATAGTATAAACACTTTCAAATCTACCGCTTTCAACGGAATATTCCTTCTTAAAGATGATCGTGTCATTCTTTTCAAAATACGCGATCTCTCCATTGCCGCATTTTACGGACAGGGTAGAAATTCCGTTATTGTTCATATCAGACTGTGATCCGTCGCAGAAAATAACACGGATTTCGTTCCATATTGCTGACACAGGATCTTTAGTGTCAAGATTCAACATAGTTAACTGACGAAGCAGAGTTTTCTCTTGCACTGAATCAATGCACAATAACAAGCACAGTGAAAGAATGGCATTTCTCTTTGTGCGTGCATAGTCTGCAGTGATATAGGGAATTGCTTTAGCATCTGCTGTAAACAGTTCTGTGTTTTCGGACATATACTCACGCAGCATATACTCCGACGAAATTACATTTACAAAACCCTGTTGCTCTGCAATAGTGGCAAAGTTTCGCCTCGTCTCAAACAGATTGTTTCTGTCATCTTCAACTGTAATATATGAATAGTCGCTGACTTTTTCATTGCACATATTGAAGGAAGTCTGAAAACATTTGTCAAAGGTTTCCTGATTAGTGGGAAGCTGTGCATAGTCAAGCAGATCATGGTAGTATTGCTTGGCGATCCAATGAGCATCCAGCACGGGGAATGTATCTCCGCCGTACCACACTGTTTTCTCCACCTGGTTTTTTAACGCCACAGCAGAAAGCTCAGTACCCATGCCGAGACATCTGGACACACCGGGCAAAATACGGTGCTGTAAATAATCATCATCTGTAGTCCAATACATATAGGAGCTTATACCGTGGGGGTATTCAGTAGCGGAAACCTCTGTGATATTGGTCATCAGAATGTGAGAGAGTGCATCCACCAATCCATCGCAGTTGCGGTCTACAGAGCAAAAAGTAATTGCGCGATCACTGCCACAGCACTTGATAAGCAGATTTAATCCGATCTGTGCAGTTGTTACAAGCCTTGAAGGCTCTACAACAACTACAAATGAGACTTTTCTTAAAAACGGTAAGTTGTTTTTGTGAATATCCAGATCATGTACACCTGAACGGGAAATAATTCCAATGTCCGGAAGCTCATCCTCGTTGCTTTTTTTATCGGATAACACTGAGATATTCCAAAGATCCGGGATGTTAGATATCAGTTGCATTCCGCTGTTACACCACCGGTACAGATCCTCTTCCGTACCGTGGCGCCCCAGGACGATCAGTACCTTGCCGCCGGTCAGAAGGTCCCTGTTCATGGCATAAAAGATATATGGGGTAAGCTTGTCATAAAAAGGTGTATTAAACAGCAAGCTTTTGCCTGTGGCAAGGTCATAGCCGCAGCGCACATAGTCCACATTGGGCTTTAGCCCGTTTACCATCTTTCTGCGAATAAATGAGGCATAATTTATTCCGATATGACCGCCGTTTTTTTCCATATCGACGAGGATATCCTCTATCGCGCCGCTTGATACAGCACCGTTATTTACAGTAGTTCCGTCGGCTGAAAGCTTATCTCCAAATAATGCTTTCAGAGGCTTTCTCAGCTGCGGATACATAACAATATGTCTTGATCTATCAGCTTGCATCGAAAGGTCGGACTTTTTCTCGTCCGCTTCCAATCCATCAATGAAAAATGCCAATTCTCCGATAATGATCAAAGCGAATACAGGATAAAAGGGCGCACTGACCAAGTGCTTCATGCATAAGCCGCATGAGATCATAATTGCCAAGCCGGAAGTAAAGCAGCTGCCGTAATAAGCGGTTTTTATAAAAGTGCGTGCCTGCCCGTAATGAGGTTTGATATACCACTGATCGTCCTGCTCGTCGTAGGTATAGAACAGTTCTACAACGGAACCTATAAATGTATTTCTGTACACCTTGATATTGCCGAAGATCAGTGTCAAAAACCTTTTTACAATTACATAAAGCAAAAGAGCAGTTGTGTTAAACAGAACCAAAGTCAGATATATGCCCCAGCTTGTATAGAGATTTTGAATAAAATCACTTATAAAGTTCAAGTTTATTCGCTCAAACAGACCTGCCAGCTGAAGAAACTTTTCTGTTATAAATGATGACAGCTTATTCAAAAAGATAAGCAATACAGCACTATAGATCACTGCCACCGCAGGCATTGCATACTGTCTGTTACGATTTATCTTTTTTACGTTAACCTTGCTGTTTAGAAAAGCAAAGAGTACAAACGGAAGGAAAGACAGCACAAGCTTTATGAAAAACATAATATCACTTTTCATATATTTCCTCCATTCTGACCAGAGTGCTCTTTACATAGCTTGACGGAACTGTAACAAAGTTGCCGTTGCTGATAAATTCGATCTGACGGCAATCACCGGCAAGAAACGGTACAGGATATGCATATTCCGTTTTTTGGTCGAAATCATAGTCGTACGGACGTGCCATGGTCTCATCGCAGAAGGATATATCTCCGAGATAATCCTGATAATCCGCAACCAGGTATGCCCGCTTTTTTCTGATATCTTCCTGATGCTTTTTGCGAATGCGCAGGCTTTTGGTATATTCATCCAAGTTCTTCTGCGCATAGTTTTGGACGGAATGACCTCTGCGGACATTGCATGAAGTGCTTAAGTATTTTGAAACCCGTTTCATTGACGCCTGGATCTCATGCATGATTTCGTGCATTGTATTGTTATAGGATTTTACAGCGTTTTTGACAGATGCACGCATAAAAAACAGAGCAACAAACATAATGCCTGCCAGAATACCGAGCATAGCTGCGATCAGAAGAACTGCAGTCGTTACCGTTTTGGTAGTGTTGTTGTTAGAAAACAAAAACGGCATAAAGCAAATAAAGTACAGCCCTAAACATATGGCACTCAAAATTATCGTGACTTTTTTTGTCATCCGTCGGTTAATTACTTTTTTGATATTCTCCGACTCTTTTGATATGCGCTCTGTATATTGTGACATCTCTGCAAGATCGGGTGGGATAGCGTCTACCATCTCATCCTCAGCGGCGTCGGTATACTCACGTATATCATTTATCTGTAAAGGTGTCAGACGGCTGATATTAACATCTGATACCTCGCTGGAAAGATGCAGCTGACTTACACTTTTTCTCACAGAACGTGCCTGCTGTTTTACAATATAAGTAAGCTCTTTTTTTGATTTGCTATAGTCATGATTCCATTTGTGATACTCGTTTTCGGGGGAATCAAAGAAAAGACCGTAGTCATTTTTTGCAAAAACCTTTTCCGGATCACAGGAGTCATCCAACAGTACCGCCACATCCTTAGGTGTGCAGAACAGAGCCTCCGCGGTTTTGTCAGTCAATTCACCCGGAATTTCACTGCGGATCTTCTCCATTTCATTTTCAATGATCTCCGAGGTGGCTGCCAGCTTTCTGTCGTATGATGTGATCAGCGTACACAGCGGTGTATCGTCTGTTTCTGTTTCCAGCTGATACAGTCGTCTTGCCTGCATGGCACTGCCGGGAATCGGATTGCTCATGAAGATCAACACGGATGCCAAAAAGCGGATATAGTCAGTGCGGAAGTTCCGGTGTGTTTTCGGAAGAAGATCAAACACCATAAACCGCATCTTGTCAAAGTACATATTGCGGTCTGCAAAAGCAGAGTATTCGCTTTCCTTCCTTATATTCCAGTATGTATCCGGATCAAAAAAGCTGTTGTCCGCTGTCCGAACGGAGAGGCAGTATACTTCTGAAGGATAAGCAATGTTCAGATAATTCTTTGAAATAAAGTCTCTGCGGATGTTCTCCTTCATACGCAGATCATGTTTATACTGATCACGTTCCAGCATTTCCAATCTAACGCTGGGCTTTATCTCATCCAATTGTATCCTCTCAATTGCCCAGTCCTGGACATCCTGTTTTTCCTGTACTTCGTTGAGAATATAATCCTCCGGTTTGAAGCAAAGCCAGGTAGTCAACTTTTGCAAAGGATATTCTAATGCGTTTTTGTATATCGCTTCTTTTTCTTTTGCCAGGGCATCATAGTACGCCTTCCATTTAGTTTCCCATTCATCCCAAAGTTCATCGGGATCCGGCTGTCGGCTCGGGGCAGTCAGGGAATCAATTGCACTGTGATCTACGGTATCAAAAGGATTCCGTGTCTTTAATGAATCTTCGGTGCAGTTATTAATTATTACTGCACGCCATTCTTTACGCCTGCCTACGGTGTCCGACAGCTCGGGGACAGAATCATAAAGATTCTGCCCCGAGGGGTTCCAATAACAGAATGCCAAATCTTTGCTTTCCAGAAACGGTTCGAAAAACAGCTTGTTTTTCTGTCGTATGGCATCAATATGTTCTTTTTCAGCTATTAAAACTGTGAACAAACCACTCATCTCCGTTCCTTTTTAACATTAGCCGTTTTCGCTTTCCTTAAATTCTTTTGCTACTTTATCCAACAGTGCCTCGTAATCATCAGGCTCGGGAGCGGACAAAATTACATCTCTGATCTTTCTCTGAATAATATCGATAACCAGGTTTTCGCTTGCTGCGGGTGCACGCAGGTTTTCAACATAGAAATGATAATTTCTCTTGAGCAGATTGAGCTCGTCTGTCAAGCGAGTACAAAGTACAAACTTAACATCCTCCGGTTTCTCCCATTTGGAATACTCCTCGCGGAATACGTCGATTACTGCTTCGACCATGGCTGTGATCTCAGACACATAACGACTGGAGTTCGGCAGAGTGCAATAGAACATCAAAGGAATTGCGAACAAGCTGGTAGCGTTCTCCACATACCGCTTTCCGTCGTCTTCAATTTCAGCA
Source organism: uncultured Lachnospiraceae bacterium (assembly GCA_964490165.1). Classification (GTDB taxonomy): domain Bacteria; phylum Bacillota; class Clostridia; order Oscillospirales; family CAG-272; genus Avispirillum. Next base: position 27,524 of record CAZBAR010000007.1, read on the forward strand.
ATATTCCACTCTTTATTCTGTCTCTTACTGCGTTCATTTTTATTTTCACGCAGCTGTGCCTTCAGATCCTCCAGACTCTTCTGAGTGCCGTCGCAAGTATCGTACTTGCTAGGATCATCAACATCGTCGAGCATATACAGCAGGTTGAAGCTTGCCATATCGCGGAAGAACTCTGTGTTCTCGTAATTGCAATTTTTTGCTTCGCTCATAGCTCTCTTGCGGTTCTTTATCAGACCGATGTCCTCGACGACCTTAGAGTTGACATACAGTGCTTCCAGAATTTCATAGAATTCATCGCACAAAGTGCCGTTGGGAACTACCAGCTCCACATCACGGTTGTCAGAATCACGGTACAAGAATACTTTTTTGCCGTTTGCAACAGCTGAAAGAGCACGCTGCTGAATAGCATGGTGGATCAATCCGTAAATAAATGCCTTATGTACCTTTCTGATGACCTGCTGCTGATAGTTGAAGTCAAGCTCCGGCATACTCTTAATAGAATCCCAGTTCTTGTCAATATGCGTTGAAATAGCAGCATTTTTTGTGGAGTCAGGTCCGATAAGTCTGGAGTAATCGCTGTATGCCTTGTGATAAGTTCCTGCGTCCTTTTTACCGGTCTCTGTCTCAAAGGGTGCAGCAAATTTTTTCAGCTTATTCGGAGTCAGATTGTACAGAGCATTGTAGAAATGGATCTCATACTTTGATACTGTATCTACGGGTTCACCGTTGGGAATCAGATCCTTGACACGGAACTTACGGTTGTCAAGAAGGATCTTATTGTAGGCACAAACCTTGATCTCTCGGGGTTCTTCGTTGGTTGCACGCTGTACAGAGGGGGCAGCAATGCGGACACCCATAGCTATGACCTCAGAAATATGACGCTGTGCATCTGCAACCGATACCTGCTCAAATACCTGATTGTCTCCGTTATTTTCGCTGCGCAGACGGATACGTTCCTTCAGACGCTGCTCCAGTTCGATTGCACCTATGATATCCTTATCGATATCATCGCACTTTTCGCGAACACTCGACTTGAAATAGCCCATGAGAATATCATCAAAGATATTAACGCGGCGGTCTTCCTCAATATAGCCGTCACCGACCTTATCCAGTTCCATCTTAAAGATTGCATTATTCTTCACAGCATCGAAAATGCCGCCGTTGATGTCGGAGTTCAGCATGGTGGTTTCTTTCTGTGCCTTCTGCAGTGAGTACTTGCTAAGCTCCTGCAGCAGCTCCTCTGTTGCGCAAATGTTTACAAAGGAATCACCCTTCTTGTACTTAAGCTCGTCTACCAGATCGATCTTTTTACGGCTTAACTCTTTTACTTTGAATACGAAGGTGTTGAAGAAGACTTCAAACTGCTCGGCAAACGCCTTAACATAGGTATACGCTTTTTCATAAGCAGCATGAACAGCAGTCTTCTTGCAGTAATCCTCCAAAGCCATAAAATAGCCGGGAATATCCTGATTAGCTTCTTCATTCAGCTTTTTATAGCCCTTCAGCTTGTCAAACAGGCCGGGCTCTTTTTCAAGCTCTGCAAGGCTTTCAACACCGATAACCTTTTCCTTGGTAAATTTGAACGCGTACTCTCTGTTTTTGAAGCTTTCAATGTACTCCTCAGCATTGATATGGCTTTGCGAGTGAACACCCTTGTCAAATTCTTCCATCAAACGGTACAGTACATAGCGGGCGGCGCAGGGATGGAATACATCTCCCTGTGCGTTTTTCAGCAGGCTTTCGATGCTGTATGTATCGTTAATGACTACAGTCTTCTGGTCATTTGTAAACAAAGCCTCTACCCAACGGCTTACGATACCCTCAACAATAGGGCTGCCGTCCTTGCTCTTTGCCTCTACAACGCTGCGGTATGCGCTCAAAGAATCAATTGCATCAGAAATCTTGTCCTCGCTCTCTCCGAAAGAAGTGTGCTCCCAGTGCTTGGCAGAATTATAGATCGAGGAAAAACGCTTGTCGTTCTGAACGACACTGTATACCTGCTTCTCGAAATCTGTTTTGAACTTCTTGATCCTGGAATCAATTCCGTCCAGCTCAAAGGTATTGTTCAGATCTATGGAGAAGGGGTCCTTTGCGTTGTGCAGGGTATCGCAGTATATCTTGCCGTCAGGCTCCCATGTAGACATGGGCACGCCGCGTTTTTTTTGCTCAGCTTTATAAGAACGTATAGCATTATCGTACTTTGTCCACTTTGTTGCATCACCCTCGCCGCCGATACTGTCAATGGCGAGGTCATAGGATACGTAGTCTGCGATCTTTTCATAGGGATAACGGATAACGCCTGCACCGATGCCGCCGAAACGGTTGCGGCCATAGTTGCCGGGTTTTGTCATCTCTTTGATGATATTATCCTCTACGGAGAACGCTTTCTTCTGCATGGGGCCGATATTCTGCTCATACAGAGCTTGTGCAGCCTGCTCGATGTACTGGCCTATACTTATCATGGTGCTGTCCTCGGCATCCTGACCATCCATCAGGAAGCAAAAGTCCATAGGCAGCAGTGACAATGACTTCTGTTTATCAGAGCCGGCAATAGAAACGTTTACATTCAGATCGCTGAACTGCTTAAGATCATCGTCCAGATCAATAAATCCGGAACCCTTCATCATAAATGCATTCAGCTCTTTGATGGTGGCATATGCATTTCGTGCCTGGCTGTCTCTCTCAGTCTGAGAGTCAATAACACTGTCCAGTGTTTCAGGAAGCAGGATCAGAGAACGGACGATCAGGCTGGTATTTGGATACTTTTCCTTCACATAATCACGAATAAACATACTCAGCGGAAGAATGATGCCGGAGCCTGTACCGCCGGAGGCTGTGGAGGCAATAACAACACGCATTGCCTGCTTCATATCCTTACCGGTCTTTCTGAACAGATCGTCAATAGAGTCGTACAGAGGACGGATCTTGCCGGTCTTAATAGTAGCATTCAGAGCCAATCTGGAAATGGCGCGAACCTGACCCGCACCTTCGGAAACGGTCTTGTCGTACATAACCGCATTTTTAGGGAACCACTTTTTGCGTGCTTCCTCATCGTAATCCAGATAACTGCCTACGGTCTGCGTATTTGAAGTCTGAACCCAGTAGATCTTGGATTTGCCGTTTGCCACACTGGACAAGTCATTTACATTTGTGTCCAGACACAAAAAATTGATGTTTTCTTTTTCTTCCGGGGCACACAGGTCTGCAACTTTTTTCACGATCTTACAGCCTGTGCCGCCTACACCGACAAATAGGGTAGGGGCAACAACTTCATTGGGCTTTAATTTTTCTGTCTTGGTTTCCATGCACAATTCTCCTCAATTTTATTTTTTATTTCTTTTTGAAATTTAATTTTGTGTTTACTGTAAACGGTTTGGGAACACCGGCATTAAGCATCGTGCCGGAGTAACTGACGGTCATTCCGTGTTTTAATGTAAAGGGTTTATCATCTTTGGGCATACGCTCCAGCTTGCCGGTCTCATCGTTAAGAACATATTTTACGCTGCCGATTGTTGCCTCGTCAATGGTTGCGGTGCCGTATTTGCGTACGCTTGCACTTTTTACTTCTGCGCTTCGACGCTGCTGGGACTTTTTCAAATAGCTTTCTTTACCCGGCTTCACTTCCATTGCAAGGCCTGTTTTTGTTCCGGCATATTTGCTGTACAACGTCATTTGCCCCTTTTCGATCTTGCTTTGGAAAGTTGTGGATTTTGTTTCATCTTCACCGTCAAAGATCATCGTGCTGTCTTTTTTGTTTACATGGGCGTGCTTGGGTAGCACTTTTATGTGGAGTATAATTAGGATAATTATAATCAATGCGATCAGTAGCAGCAAGTTGATCAGCCATTTTACCCAAAGCGGCAGATTGCTCAGTGTGATAGTCAATGAATCGTCTGTCTGGGTCGTTCTTCCGATATGATCGGTATATACTGCTTTTACATTGATAGGATAATCGCCTTTTTCGATTCCTTCTGTCGGTAATAGTCGGATCAAATAAGAGGAATCCTCTTCGCGGGCAGTTACGGTATAGTCAATACCTCCGCAGTCCACCTTAAGCTCTGTTCCTGCGAATTCCTCAGGGGTCAGGGCAACACCGTTATTAGTTAATTTTACAACGATCGCCTCGCTGGATTCCAGCTCGGAAATAACAATATAATCCTCCGGCGCATACATATCCATTTGCAGCGTCGGGAAATCATCAATAATGTTATAGGAAAGAGGGGACTGTGTCTGCGCCTCACTGCTGTTCTTAGCAGAGTAAAACGCATATATAAATACCGTACAGTCTCCGCATTCAGTCTTTTCCGGTGCGTCAGAATCCTTGTAATGCAGGCTTAATTCATAATGATCGTCAACAAGCTCTTTCATTATTTCCGCATTGCTGAAATCCGGTTCCCATTTAAGCTCAACGCTTTCCAGATCCGTTCCGGTAAGCTGTTCTCCCTGATAGTAAACTTTTGCTATGTACGGAGCGCCTTTTTCAAGGTCCTGAAGCGTATAGCTGTCGTCTCCGCCGGTGATCTCCAGAACCAGATCTCCTGCCGGACGGGCTGACACTTTAATACCGCCTTCCGGCCATCCGAAGTCAGAAGAATCTTTTGTAATGGTGTATCCGCTCAGATAGGTAACTGTCAGATTAGCATCAAATGTTTCATCCATGTTCAGTGTAACAGGAACCTCACCGTTTTGAGCATCGCATGTGATGGGAACTTCCTTGCCGTTAATGGAATAGCTTCCCTGATAGTGAGGATTACCCAGCAGATCCGAAGAGATAAGCTTGCCGGTTTTTGCATCCTTCATACCGAACGAGACTTTATAATCTCCTCCGTAGAGAGCCTTGGCATCGACTGTGTTTCCCATTACATCGGTAAATACAAAATCCAGATCAGCGTCCGGTTCGTAATATATTTCGATATTGGTTGCATTGCCTGTGTAATCGATCGTATAGCTGCCTGCATCACAATCGGTATAAGTAACCATCATTCCCTGAAGGGATGTGTCGGGAACGGATTCATAGGTGCCGCAGCCGGCAGTTCCGTATTTTGTGGATGCAGTACCTACCTGCTTGCCGACAGGGCCGGATGCTCCGGTGACTTTCAGGTCAGCAACATTCTCGCCTTGGACAAAGACGATCAGCTTGTTCATTGAAATGTCAAATTCTACATTTTTTCCGGATATGTGGTTTTTGGGCAATGTGTCTCTGCCGAAGATCTTGTTGCACATTTCCGTTAAAGCAGACAGTACATCTTCGCTGTTTTTTGCTTGCTTCTTTTCAAAGTATTCCGACTTGGCTGTTTCAGGCATAACTACTTCGCTACCGATGCCCAAATACATTATGCTCATGCTTTTTCCGGCGTGCTCCTGAAATCGTACATCCAACTGATGCTGAGTTTCGTTTGCACTCATTTTAGAGCCGTTTTGATAAAAAGCGTCACCATCCGTCAGAACGATCATATACTTTTTATCTGCTTTAACTGTCTGCAGTCCTTTTATTGCACAGTCCACGCTTTCGATCGGTGTGCCTAAAGCAGTCGGCGTGTAAATATCTCTGATAATAGATGCTTGAGATGCGTCTGTCACCTTAAGCGGATTATCCATTGTGTATTCATTACCGCCTACTGTGATCGGGTGCATCGGATAAATCAAAAGATTATCGCCGTTATTCAGCATGGAAGCAAATACCTCCATGGCATAGGTCGCGCGGCACCATGCCTGAATACCGTCACAATACATGGATCCGGAGTTATCAAAAACGATTGCAATTGCTCTTGAATCGCTGGATTTCTCAGAAGCAGACACCGTCTGAGTTCCGACAAGTATGCATGAAAGCAACAAAAAAAGAGCAAGAACCATGCTTAAGCATCTTTTCACAACCAATCCCCCTATCTTTAATTCCAATATATATTTCGGTCAGTTATTATTCTTTGATAAATTCCGTGCCGTCAATAAAGATAGAATTACCGTCTTTTTTGAAATCCTTGACCCAGTCATAGCTCAGACCCAAAAGACTGTATGTAATGGTGATCTCGCCATCCTCAATAACATATTCGCCTTCAACCTCGATGCCGAAGGCAGACATTGCCACCTTGTTGTCATCTTTGAATGTAAAGCTTTGCTTAATAAGTCCATCTGCTGATGTGTATGTGCCGCTTAATTTTGTTGTACACGCTGTTAACATACAGATTGTCATGCAAATCAGCAATAACGCTGCGATACACTTAAAACCATTTTTCTTAATCATACAATTTCCTCCGTTGATTTCCCTTATAAAATAGTCTGAATTGTGTAATCAGGGTAATTGCATAAAGTCATACTTCACCTAATTTCACATATTCTATTTATACCACAAAATGAACAAAAATCAAGTATTTTTGACATATTATGATACAAAATTGCAACAAATTATGAATGCGGTATATTGAATGAGCAATTGATAAAGAAAAATCGAGTGTTCATAACTAAAATCAGTTATAAACACTCGATATGGTCGGAGTGACTGGATTCGAACCAGCGGCCTCTTGGTCCCGAACCAAGCGCTCTACCGAACTGAGCCACACCCCGAAACTGATATTAAATTGTTTTTGAATCTTTCCTATTACGGATATCACCGCGCTACGCTTACACCTTAAAACATAGTCGTCTCGCTCGCTGGGCTCCCGATACTCCTTGTTTTAAGGAGAATACCGCTGTCGCTTTATCCGCCACCGGCGGCACTTCGCGATATTCCTACCGAACTGAGCCACACCCCGATGTATTAAATTTACCTATATATTTTATCACATCGTCGGCTGAATGTCAACATGAAATTTCAAAGCCGGAGCAAAAACAAAAGCCGATATTATCGGCTTTTGTTTCAGGTTCATTTTATTGAATTTACAATACTGTCAATAAGCTCGGCGGGCAGCTCTGTATTCTTATAGAGCTGCGCTGTATTGTTTACATCTATCTTGTATCCGAAATGGCTTATATCATCAAACACTGTCAGGCTGATATTACTGTCACTGCCAAATTCATCTTGCCACAGGCTTATATCAACAGGGAAGGTCTGAGTATCATATGTGCTGTTGATTATTTTAGTCGGTATTGACGCAGATCGGATATTCTGTACTGTGTCGATAGCATTATAGCTTGCCCAGTATGCGTCTGTCGTGCCGAAGTAATAATATTTTCCCTGTGCAGCTCCAACGGTCTGCGCCTTCGCAGCGTCTCTGTACTGCGCGAATTCCTCAGCTCTGTCGGGGTATATAGCAGCATATTGATCGCAGGCTATATCTGCCAGGCTGCGGGCAGAGCTCATAAGCAGTATCATTCCGTCAACACTGCTGTCCTCCGCTGCAAGAGCAGCGGCGATCTGACCGCCGAGGCTGTGACCCAGCAGATATATGCTGTCTGTCGTTTCAAGATCCTTCAGGTATGCAAGCGCCGCGCGGCAATCTTCAAAATATTCCTGCTCCAAGCCGTCGGTAGCTTTGAAATCATCGGAAAACCGCAGCGTGCGTTTTTCCAGCCGCAGAGAGCTTATACCATGCTCGGCAAGGCTCAGCGCTATGTCCCTCATTGGCGTCAGCATTCCCACAGTCTCGTTATAGTCGCAGGGGCCGGAACCCGATATCAGCAGCACGGCGGGAGAATTTCCGTCTCCTGCGCGGGTATACACGGCGTTTAATCCGTTCAGCAGGAAGTAATGCTCAGTAGCATTATTTTGCTGCACATCGAATTCAGATGTAAAACGAACATTCTGTATTATTCCGTATATTTTCGTATCATTTAGGGACAGCTGAATGCTGACATCGGCGTTTTTCAGATGTACTGTGGAGCTGTAAATATCTATGCCGTCGGACGCAGATATTTCAGGCTTATCCACGGATTCTACCTCGCCGAAGGTATCGGTCATATCGATAAATATTTGTGCAAGGGCGTCTTTGTCAAGCAGAGATGTCATTTCGTCGGACAAATACTCATAAAGCTCCTCTGCGTCGCCTGATTTCCATTTGTCCATTACAAAATCAAACATTTCACCGTTGTCCTTTGGCGGCTCAGATCTTTCAGCAGTCGTGTCGTTTGCTGATGTTTGCAAAGCATCGGATGCTTGCGAAGTATCGGTGTCTTTCTTTGTGGCGGTGCTGCAGGACGTGAGAAGCGACAAAAGAAGAAGCGCGCAAATAAAACTCTTGATTTTCATAATGACCGTTCCTTTCTGTGCGTATGCATTTTATCAAAATTCAGATCTCGTAATAGGACAGCCAAAGCCCCTCAAGCTTTTCACCGTAGAAGACAAGCTTTATTATCAGGCCGAGCTTTTCGTATTTAACGTATTGCAGGAAGATATTCTTAAAGCGTTCATCAGTTACAAGCTTATCGAATTCCACAAACTCACCCAGAGGCTCCAAGCAGTCGGCTCTCACCTTTTTGTATACTTCAATGGGCAGGTATGCCTTCATTTTGTCGCTGAAAAAAGAATACAGCGTGCTTTCATTGTTGTATACTACGGCAGCTGCGCATTTTTCGGCAATATCCTTGCATTTACCGTCCATAACGGTAGAAAGGGGCAGAGAAGCGGTATACAGATCGTCTCCGTTGTTGAGTATTGCCAGCGCTTCGCACAGCACCGATATTTCACGCTGTTTTTTTTCAATAGCTGCATATGCAGCGGCGCGTCTCTCGTTTATTGCAGCACGCAGCTCAAGCTCGTTGTTTTGAAGCTCCTGTACGGTCTTAACGGACAAGCCTATGGTGCGAAGAGCGATAACCCGTTTAATTGCGTCGATCTGCTCGATCGTATATTGCCTTCGTCCGGATAATGCTTTTGTTCCGGATATAAGCCCCTTTTCCTCCCAAAAACGAAGAGTGCGGGAGGTAACACCAAGCATTTTGCAAACGGTGTTTATATCATAAAGCTGATTATCCATTTCTATCTCCGAAATCTTTATACTTACATAATAACACTTGACGCTGCGTCAATGTCAATACTTTATTGATAAATTTATAGATCCCGTCATTTGACGGGATCTACATTACTCATTATGCTCATACTGCAACGGAACTACCACCGGCAGCCGATCCTCTCGCCCATTTTAACAACGGTTTCATACCCGTCGGCGCTGTTCTTTACAAGGTCGCTGTCGATATTTACCTTGCCTTTTTCAAGCATCAGTATTACGGTAGAGCCGCCGAATTCAAAGTGACCCTTTTCCTCGCCGCGGCGCACTGCTTTTTCGCCGTGCAGGTTTACTATTCTTCCGACCATCATAGCTCCTACCTCCATCATCAGTATATCACCGAAGCGTTCTGAGCTCAGAATGGAATATTCTCTGGTGTTTTCTTTATATATTCTGCGCTTTTCCGCCGCCGTGGGGTTTACGGTGTGGTATTTGCCTTTTATCCGCACGTTGTCACTCTTTTCGCCGTCTGCCGCGTAGCAGTATCGGTGGTAGTCGTCCACGCTGAGGCGAATAAGCAGAAGTGTGCCGCCCTTATATTTTTCAGCCAAAGCCTCATTTTGCAAAAGACTTTCCGTGGTATATTCGCCGCCTTTTATATAAAACACGGATCCGTCATCCACGGGGCAGACGGACAGCTTGCCGTCGCACGGGGACACCAAAGTGTCTGCGTCCATATCAAACGGGCGCTTTTCCGGGCGTATTTCGCGGCAGAAAAAGTCATTATATGAGTCAAAAGAGCTCTTTACATAGTCGCCCATGTCAATATTGTTTTTCTTTACAAAGGAGCGGATAAACACTTTTGACATTCTGCTGTCAAGAAAGCGTCCCGCTGCGCGTGACACTGCAGCCGATGTGAGCGGCTTAAGCAGGACGTGGCCTACGGCGGTGCCGTACAGAAATTTTATGATGCTGCCCTGAGAGTCGTATGCGGGTACTTCCTCTCCCGCTCTGTTTTTGCAGGTTATCATTTATCGATGCCTTTCTTTATAAGCAGCCCCTCTGCACATTGATGAGCAGAGGGGCATGTGTATTTTATAAAAACAGCTTGGGAGAGCAGTACGCCTTTTCTCCCGACCTGAGCATATGCAGTACACTGAGGTCATATTTTGAAAACAGCAGTATTACTATGACCGCAACAGCCACAACTGCCATTATGGCAAGAAGCACGGGCATAGACGGCTTTCTGAATTTGAAGTTAAGTATGTAGCAGGTTCCCACCACGAAAAGCATTACCATAAGAACAAAGGGAAATATCTTTTCCGGCAGTACAAATTCCAAAAGGAATATAACAGGCAGTATAACGGCTATAGATGTGATGGGCAGACCGTAGTATATTTTCGGTCCGCTCTTCTCTTCCTCGCAGTCCATACTCTTGATCTCAAGGGTGTTGTAAAATGACAGTCTGATCACCGAGCATATGCAGTAGTAGCTAATAGCGATGCAGCCGGCATAGCCGCGAACACCGAGCAGATAGCATATCATTGCGGGAAATGCGCCGAAGCCTACCATATCGCACAGAGAGTCCAGCTGTATTCCGAAGCTTTGCTGATCGCGGCTGCGATCCTTTTTAGTGCGTGCAACCTTGCCGTCAAAGGCGTCGCAAAGTCCGGAAAAAGCAAGACAGGCAATAGCTATTCTGAAGTGACCCTCTACCGCCTGCGTCATACCGAAAACGGAAGATACAAGGCTGAGAAACGTAAGAATTATTGTATAATCGTAAAAGCCTATCATAATTTGTTTTTATTAGCTCCTTTTTGAACTGGTTTTGCCTATGGTGAAAAAGGCGACAGCCGTGAAAATTCCGCCCAGCAGCATTTGAGAATAATATCCTATGCCGCGGCTCATTAACATGATCGGTATTACCAATTTCTCGCTGAGCAGCGGAAGAAATACAATGTGGAATATTGTTTCGCTGACGCCTGTACCGCCGGGCAGAGGAAGCATATCCACCGCCGAGGCTATCATCGCTTGCAGAAGTGTGACAGTCACAGCTCCCACGCTGCCTACGCCCATAGCATAGCAGCACAGCCATGTTACGGCAAACAGGGCAAAGCGCTGAAGCACGGTTATCAGAAACGACAGCATAACAGTCCCTTTTTTATGTCTGAAGCATTGCGATACTCCCATGTAGCTTTCCGTCCATCTGTCGGCTGCTGCAAACAGAGAGTCTGCTTTGCTTTTTCTGAACAGCTTTTTGTATATTTTGATGCAGAAATACAACAAAGAACGCACAATATCGGGTATGAATATTGCTGCTGTGAGAAGTGCCACAAAAGCCACATTCAGCGCAACACCCAGCCACATCCATGGCATGACCGGCGCTAAATATTTCATAATTGCTGCGGGTCTTATAATAAGCACTGCCAGCGAGGTTATGATCAGAACGCCCTTGTACAGTACGGTCACTATAGCAAGCACGGGGGCGGATACAGACACAGGTATGCCGTCTTTTTTCATAAAATACGCCTGCATAGGCTGACCGCCGCTTGCAGAGGGGGTAAGCCCGGAGAAGAAGAAGCCGACAAAGGAATACAGAAAGCAGTGATGTATCAGCGCCTGTTTTCCTGCGGCGTTTGTAAGCAGCTTGATAATAAATGACTCGCTGAGAATAAACGCTACGACAAGAATAAAAGAAACGGCACATGGTGCCGGTTTTGCACCTGACAAAAGCGATACGATCTCGCCGAAGTCTCTGCCGCCGAACACAAAATACAAGGTAAACCCTGTGGAGATAAGCAATATTAAAATGTTAATTATCCATTTTTTCTTTTTTGCCATCAAGCTTCACGTGCCCTCTCATTTTTGTATGCTGCCAGCAAAAGACCTATTTTATAAATTCTATCACAGCACGGCGATATTGTCAAGAACGGTAAGGTCTTTTGTCTGAATATGCAGAAAAAGGAAAACAGCCGGTATATGCCGACCTGCTATCGGAAGTTTTCAGCAGCTATGACGCTGCGATCCGGTTTGTCTTTGGACTAAAACCGACATCTCTTTTGGGAGATGTCGGTTTTAAGGAGTGTACAAATTCGTTGCTGTGCTTTGCACATCGGAGCAGTCTTAATAAGCAAAGTTATGGCAGTAATAATACTGTACGTTATTATACGTTTTTACAGTCTCGCTTTGCTCCTCTGTCAGCTCGCGGCAAATATTGCCGTCTGCATCTATGCATATGCCTGTAGAGTGGATAACGTTGAACTGCTTGTGAATATCCGATGTGAATTTCAAATAATCATTTCCGCCGTAGCCTGCAAGGTCAAACAGCTCATTCATAAGGAAGTATGATCCGACAGTAGGACCGTCTCCCGTAAAATCGCAGTCCAATGCTTCCTTTGCTGCGTCGTTTGCCCAGATAAAATACGGAGTCTCATAGTAGTTAAGGAAGCCCTCGTCGGTGGAAATATCAAGGTTTATACCAAGCTCTGTGTACACAGAGTTGTTGTTGCCCATCCACGGCATATGGTCGCCGAACATTACAACAACAACAGGCTCGTCACTTTCGCGAAATGTTTCAACCATATCGCTGACAGATTCGCTTACAGATTCAACGATAAGAAAATAGTTGTTAAGCAGCGTGTAAGACTCATCGCTGAAGTCATTTTGCGGCATATATTCCTCATCAAATTTTTGGAACTCTGCATACGGACCGTGGCCCTCGTAGGTAACACTGAAGTTGAAATAATCCTCTCCGCGCTCCATTGCGTCGTCAAAAAGCTCTGTTATTTGAGGGAAAAGAACGGAGTTCGGAGCAGTTCTGTAGCCGCCGTTCAGTGCCATATATGTGTCATCATCGAAGTAATAGTTCTGAAAACCGAGATTGGGGTTTATATTCTGGCGGTTATAGAACCAGTCGTAGCTGGGATGGCCGCCTTCTACAGTATATCCCTGATCGCGGAAATACCACGCATAGGAATTTGTCGGCTTGCGGTAGGCAGACAGGTCGTTGAAGCCTGTTATAAAGGTTCGCTCTGTTCTTACGGTACCTCCTGCAAAAATGTCCGTTACAAGGCTTCCGCTGTAGCTTTCGCCGCAGATGTCTCTGAACTTTGCATAGGGGTCTTTGGTAAATTCGATGCAGTCAAATCTGCCGAAGTCAGAGAAGGCTTCAAGCATAACGCCTATAACATTTACGCGGCGATCTTCCGGAATGTCCTCGCTCTCGTAAGCAGACAGAATGCTTTCCGCTTCTTTTTTGTTGTATCCGTCAGGTGCTTTCTCCACTGCGGTTTTTGCGCTGTAGATAAACGGATATATAAAGCCTCTGCCCTGGAAGTTCTGAGTGGAAGACCACATACTCCATATAACGGGGTTAAAGGTCCGGCTGTATACAGTATTTGAAAAATATATATTCTTTACTCCCCATACAGACAGTACGGCAATAGCGATCACGGCAGCAAGTCGTACCTGAGAGCGGGCGGCACGGCACCTGAGAAGTATCGCGGCAAAGATCGTCACGGCAATGGCAAGAATAATGACGAGGATCATTTTTTTGCCGAGAACTATCTCATAATGACCTGTCATATTCTGAGCTTCCATTACGGTCTCAAAGTCGGAAACGAGAAACGGATCGTCTCTGAACATAAGCTTGTAGTGGTTTACCCATGTGAGCAGCAGTACGATAAATGAGCTTGTAAATACAGATGCGGCAGCACTGTTAAACAGAAAATAGGTAAAAAGAAACAGGACGATTACAGGAGCTATGTTCAGTACAAGGATCAACGGCATTTCAAAATATGAAACGAACAGATCACTGCTGTAAACATATGCTGCGGAAGCCCAATAAAGACTTGCCAGACCTACAACAACGGCTGATGCCAGCACAAACGCATATGTTGCTACGCGATGCAGTATGGCAAAGGCAAGACAGCGGACTTTCGTTGTAAACATTATTTTTGAATATACAAAGGTTTTTTGAGAAGCCTTTTTCATTATGGGAGAAAGGGCAGTGCCTACAGCCGCATATTCCTCTCCGTCGGGTATCATATCCTCAGCTTTTTTGTAATCGGTGAATTTTTTTGCGGCAGCATCATATTCGTTTGCCAGAGTCTTTGTACCGAGAATAAGTCCGAATGCCGACATTACCTCAGCGGGAGCGTCAGACAGAACTGTAAGTCCGCTGTCGGGCAAAAAGAATTTTTTCTTGTTTTTTGCAAAAAAGTCTTTAAGCTTTATATTCAGTCCGTTAACAGATGAAAGAAAGCTCCAGCGCTTTTCCATATATTTTTTGCGGTTGAATATGCCGAAAAAGCGCAGTATATTGCATAAAATATAAAACGGCAGAAATTTTATTAAAGAAAGCTGACGTCTCAGCATATATGCATATACTTTTTTCTCTGTTTTTTTGTTGTAAACAGAGTTTTCAAATATTATATATTTTTCCATTCCCGTTTTTAACTCCTTCTTAAAAGCGGTAAAATATTCCGAGAGCCGTTCGGTCTCTCTTAAAGCCTTTATTTATCACTTTATTATAATGTTTTCGACACAAAAAGTCAAGCTTGTATACGTAAGCAGCAGGGTGGAAAATAATCGGCGCACAGGGAAAATATAAAACCGCCCCTTGCCAAAAGGCAAGTGACGGTAAGCTTCCGGTCTTTGTCCTCAGTCCGGACAGCCGATCTTATCTGTATCTTGAATTCTTGCGTCTTTGTCTCAGATATGCCGTTCCAAGCACATAAACAACAGACAGTATTACTGCAGACACAAGGGCAGCTATGAAAAACCGGCTTTTTGTAAACTGACCTATTTTATACAGGCCGTACAGCATATCACTGCGGCTGATATCCGCCGTGGATATAAGGTCTGCCGTACCTATAGGCTCGTCGTTATACATCGCCGTTACTCTGCCGACGGTCTGTCCTTTTTGTATTGGTGCTTGCAGCTCCTCTGTTTCCGTCGTCCAGCTCAGTGATATTTCCTTGGAAATATCCGTGTCCGACGGCAGGAACACGCTTAATGTGTCCTTTGAGACAAGGGTAACATAGTCTATGCCCGTAGCCAGCGTCACGGGGATCTCGCACACCGTCTGATCGGGGGATAGCACGTCCAGATACATAAAAGAGTCAAACGCCCACTCCAGCAGATTTTTCGCGTTGGTGTATGAATATATGGTGTTGTCCACGCTGTCCGCGTTCATAACGACAGCAAGATATGTAAGATCGCCGTTGCTAGCGGTGGTGACTACGCAGTAGCCGCCTTCATAGGTGCTTCCGGCGTTCATACCGCGCGCTTTTTTGTAGTAATAGTCCTTTTCATAATAAAGTGACAAAAGGCAGTTTCTGTTGTACAGCGTGCGGACAGAGCTTGTATTTGTGGCGGATATAGTCCAGCTCAGGGACGATGCAAAATCCATAAAGCTGTCCATGCTGTAGGCATAAAGCGCTATGGTGCAGGTGTCGCGGGCTGTAGTGACCATATTGTCGTTATGTATTCCCGTGGGGTTTGTATATCGGGTGTTGTGTGCCCCCAGCTCCGCTGCTCTTGCATTCATTTTTTGCACAAAAGCCGATGCAGATCCCGAAACTGTGTATGCAAGCGCGTATGCCGCGTCGTTTGCCCCGTTTACAAGAGTTGCACCAATAAGATCCTTTACAGCTATCTGCTCTCCTGCCTTGAGACCGATGTTGTTGCCAGTCACCTCTGACAGCATCTCAGCAGTTACCGTGATCGTTTCATCCAGTCTTGAACCCAGCTCTTCAAGGGCGAGAATGCCCGTCATTATTTTTACTGTGGAGGTAGGGTAGACCGTTTCGTCACCCTGATACGAGTACACAGCCTTTTTGTTATCAAGGTTGTATACATATGCGCTTTTTGCATTGACTACCTGCGGCTCGTCTTCAGCGCTTACCGGCATAGCGCACACAGCGGCGCAGCCGATAATACTTATTGCCGCAAGTACAAATGAAGTTATTTTTTTTATGATCATATGTTTAATTCCGTGCCGTCGGTATGTATGGACCGACAGAAAAACGAATATTTTTTACCCGCCGTACATTTTCGCAAAGTAGTCCATGGCGGCGGTGATATCAGCTTTGATCTGACTGCGAAGCTCTTCAACGCTTCCGAATCTTTTTTCATTTCTCAGCAGCCGGTAAAAATCCACTTTTATCTTTTTGCCGTACAGCATACCGTTGTAATTGATAATGTGGGTCTCGCAGTTTATTCGGCTTTCATTGCTGACGGTAGGTCGTGTTCCGATATTGGCAACGCCGAGAAAAAGATCTTCCCCCACGCTTACGGTGCAGGCATAAATACCGCCCTTCGGTATTATATGCCCTGCGGGAAAGTCCTGATTTATTGTAGGTATGCCGATGCGTCTGCCGAGCTGATTGCCGTGCAGAACGGGAAAGCATATGGAGAACGGATGACCGAGCATATCATATGCCGAGTCCATATCTCCGTCTATAATGCTCTCGCGTACGGCGCTTGAGGATATAATATGGCCGCGTCGGAATACGGGCTGCAGGATCCTGCACTGCCGCCCGTTTTCCTCCATAAGAGAACGAAGCAGGGTCGCGTCGCCCGTTCCGCGGTATCCGAAGCGGAAGTTAAATCCGCATACGGCGACGGCGGCGTCAAGCCGCCCTATAAGATAATCCTCGGCAAAGCTGCGGCAGTCCTTGCTGCGCACTCTGTCAAAATCCTCAAAAACGGCATAATCAAGCCCGTAGGCTGCAAAAAGCTCAAGCTTTGCTTCCATATCCGTAATATACGGCGTTACGGCAAGCGGCTTTGCAAGTGCTGTAAAGGTCCACGCGACAGATGCTGTCGCCTCTCCCGCTTCTACAGTCTCGCGGGCTGCGTCAAAAAGCTTTTGATGCCCACGGTGCACTCCGTCAAAGTTGCCGAGGGCGACAGCGCAGCCTCCGGGCAGGCTGTCTACACGGCAAAGAGACGGCAGCTTATATATTTCCACCGTGCGCTCCTTACTCTATGTTGAGGTAGGTCTTTACCAGCGCCGCCATAAGCTCATCGCGGTCGATGCGGCATATAAGCGCTCTCGCGCTTTTATGGTTTGTAATATAAGTGGGATCCTCCGAAAGAATGTAGCCCACCAGCTGAACTATAGGATCATAGCCCTTTTCTCTCAGTGCCTGATATACTGCGCTGAGAATTGTTTTCATTTCCTGATCTCTGTTTTCTCTCAGTGAAAATTTCTGAGTCTTTGCGTGCGGTTGCTCACTCATTTTTATAACCGTACCTTTCTTTCTGTTGTGCCTTATGCCTTATCTGTATCCGACATTGAAGACAGATCGTATGGCGTTGTCTGATATACGAAGTAATTCAGCCAGTTTGAATACAAAAGATTTGCGTGACTGCGCCACGTTACTATGGGTTCCTTTGAATCGTCGTCATCGGGGAAATAGTTTTCGGGAATTTTCGGCTCAAGTCCCTGTGCCTTGTCGCGCAGATATTCTTTTTTCAGAGTATCTCCGTCGTATTCGGCGTGACCCATTATAAATATGCGGCTGCCGCCGTGGTTTGATACTGCGAATACTCCCGCCTTGTCGCCGGACGCAAGGAGCTTTAATTCGGGGCAGGCCTCGATATCCTCCCTGTATACGTCGGTGTTCCGGGAGTGCGGAGCGGGAAAACTGTCGTCAAAGCCGCGAAGCAGTATGGAGTCGCGCTTGTCTTTTTTGTGCATATATATGCCGGAAAGCTTGTTTTCCAGTCTGTGCTTTTTTATTCCGTAGTGGTAATAAAGTCCTGCCTGCGCGCCCCAGCAAATGTGAAATGTACTTGTAACGTGTGTCTTCGACCACTCCATTATTTGACAAAGCTCATCCCAATATTCAACCTCCTCGAATTCCATAAGCTCTACCGGTGCGCCGGTAATAACAAGTCCGTCGAAGTTCTGATCCTTTATGTCGTCAAAGGTCTTGTAAAAGGAGAGCATATGCTCCTCAGAGGTGTTTTTTGCGCGGTGGGTCGCCGTGTGCAAAAGCTCCAGCTCGACCTGCAGGGGTGAGTTGCCCAAAAGCCTTGCAAGCTGTGTTTCCGTAACTATTTTGGTGGGCATCAGATTGAGAATAGCTATCTTCAGCGGCCTGATGTCCTGTGTTATTGCGCGCGTTTCAGTTATTACAAATATATTTTCTCCCATAAGCGTTTGCGTTGCAGGGAGGGCGTTAGGTATTTTTATCGGCATAATTGCTCCGATCTGCCGTTTGGCGTGGTAGTTTTATTACAGACTGTTAAGTGCGTTGTCTATGTCTGCGATAATGTCTGCTGCGTTTTCAATGCCGACAGACATTCTGATAAGATCTGCGCCAATGCCTGCGTTTACCAGCTGCTCGTCTGTAAGCTGACGGTGGGTCGTGGAAGCGGGATGCAAAACGCAGGTGCGGGCATCGGCAACGTGAACGACTATCTGCGCAAGGCGCAGCGAGTTCATAAACTTCATTGCAGCCTCTCTTCCTCCGACAACGCCGAAGGATATAACGCCGCAGCACTTGCCGTTCAGATATTTCTGACACTTTTCGTACTGGTCGCTGTCCTCAAGTGCGGGATAGCTTACCCATGCAATGCGGCTGTCAGCCTGAAGATGGCGGGCAACTGCAAGCGCGTTTTCGTAGTGTCGCTCCATACGCAGGTGCAGCGTTTCAAGTCCGATGTTCAGAAGGTATGCTGCAAGAGGCTGAGGTGTAACGCCCATGTCGCGCATAAGCTGAACTCTTGCTTTTGTAATATATGCGGCGCTGCCGAAATCACGGGTATAAACAACGCCGTGATAGCTCTCGTCGGGAGTGCAGAGCTCAGGATATTTTCCCGATGCCTCCCAGTCGAATTTGCCGGAGTCAACTATAACACCGCCGATGACCTGTGCGTGTCCGTCCATATATTTTGTGGTGGAGTGAACGACGATATCTGCGCCGAACTCAAAGGGGCGGCAGAAAACAGGAGTGGCAAAGGTGTTGTCGATAATAAGCGGCACGCCGTGGCTGTGGGCAATAGCGGCAAAGCGCTCTATATCAAATACGTCCAAAGCGGGATTTGCTATGGTCTCGCCGAAAACAAGACGTGTTCTGTCATCAAACAGGGCGTTTACGTCGTCGTCTGTCATGGACGGAGTGATAAAACGCGCCTCAATGCCCATTCTCTTCATTGTAACTGCAAACAGATTGGTAGTGCCGCCGTAAATAGAAGAGGAGCATACAAAGTTGTCTCCGGAGGATGCTATATTGAATACGGCAAGCATATTTGCCGCCTGACCTGCGGAGGTGCACATAGCGCCTACGCCGCCTTCAAGAGCTGCGATCTTTTCTTCAACACAAGCAACGGTGGGGTTGGAGATTCTTGTGTACATATGACCGGGAACGCTGAGATCAAAAAGTCCGCCCAAATGCTCGCCGGATTCATATTTATATGTTGTGCTCTGATAAATAGGCAGAACTCTGGGTTCTCCGTTTCCGGGCTTCCAGCCTTCCTGTATACATTTTGTTTCAATATTCCAGTCCATAGTGACCTCCGTCTATTCTCGGCATCTACCGATTTGATAAAAATATATATTCATATCAATTATATAACAAATATATTTCTAAATCAAGTGCAAAAAGCGCATATTCGGGTATAATTTTTTCGCACTGTGCCTAAAGTTCATCGCGAGATACTTGCATATCAGGTAAAAATGTGATATTATTATAATTAAATCGTGCCGACTCTCAGAAGGAACGGCAGACGGTTCAGCTTTTTATGAAAGGACGGGCAATAATATGCAAGCTGACGGAACACGGCTGGGACTGTATATTCATATTCCTTTTTGCCGCTCAAAGTGTGCATACTGCGATTTTTATTCGTTTATGCCCGGCTCCGACGATATATACGAGCGCTATACAAATGCACTTATAGCCCATATGCAGCACTATAAAGAGGCAGCGAAGGACCGTATCGTAGACAGCGTTTTTATAGGCGGCGGCACTCCTACCGCTATGCCTACAGAGCTGCTTATAAAGATAATACGTGCCGTTCGCCGTATATTCAAGCCTGTCAAGGGCGCGGAGTTTACAGTGGAGGTAAATCCTGCCACAGCAGATCAGCGAACCTTCGCAAGACTTCGCCGTGCGGGCGTTAACCGTATAAGTATGGGTCTGCAATCCTCAAATCCCGCCGAATTGAAGGCGCTGTCCAGAATTCATACAAGGGCAGAATTTGAAGAAAGCTTTAAGGCGGCAAGGCGGGCGAAGATCGCGAATATCAGCGTTGATCTGATGTTCGGCATACCTCTGCAAACAGAGGAGAGCCTGTTTCAGTCTATCGACTACGTAACAAGACTGCATCCGGAGCATATTTCTCTGTATAATCTGAAAATAGAGCCGGGCACACCTTTTTATAAGGCTCGTAATACCCTTGCTCTGCCTGACGAGGACACGGAATACAATATGTATACGCACGCGGTGGCTATGCTTGAGCGGCGCGGATATAAGCAGTACGAAATAAGCAATTTTGCCCGTCCCGGTAAAATGTGCTATCATAATCTCAAATACTGGAACTGCGACGAATATCTCGGCTTTGGGCCTGCGGCGCATTCATACTTCAATAAAAACAGATTTTCCTTTGTCAGAAATATTGAAAAATATATGCGCGGTGCAGAGCATATGGATGCAAGGGTCAGCATCGCCGAGGGCAGCGAGGAGATCACCGGCAGGGCGCAGATGAGCGAATATATAATGCTTCGCTTGCGACTTCGCGAGGGAATTCAGCTGGCAGAATTCCGCCGACGCTTCGGCTGCGATTTCCGAGAGATGTATTCATCGCGTCTTGATTTCTACATAAAGCGCGGATATATGAAAGAGGAGAGGGACAGCATTTATCTTACTCCCGACGGTATGTTCGTTTCAAATTATATTTTGTCGGATATTCTGTCTTTTGATGACCTTGACATCGTGTCACCGGCTAACAATTTCAGCTGATTATATTGTTTTTAACCACCCGACTTCCCTGCGGGAAGTATACGTTAGTTTTAAGCAAACAATATTGGGGCTATTGACCACTAACGACCCACTGTAAATCTCGTAATGCTTCCTCCGGAAGCTGAAAGGAAAAAAGGATTTTCAAGGGAAAAAACGTAGTTTGTTCCCTTGAAAGATTTTTCTTGCTAAGCATTCTTTTTTTCTCAAAAAAGAATGCGATAAATATAAATTTAAGACAAAAAAACAACCATACTACATACAAGATTGGAGAAAATATGAGCTTCAGAGACGATTTTATGTGGGGCGTTGCAAGCTCCGCATATCAGATCGAGGGCGGTGCCTTCGACGACGGCAAAGGCGAGTCCGTTTGGGACAAATTTACCCACGCAAAGGGAAAGATCCGCGATGACCACAACGGCGACGTTGCCTGCGACCATTATCACCGCTACGAGGAGGACGTGGCTCTTATGGCGGAGCTTGGCGTAAAATGCTATCGCTTTTCCATATGCTGGCCCCGCATTCTGCCTAACGGTATCGGCGAGGTCAACCGCGCAGGCGTTGACTTTTACAACAGACTGATAGACAGCCTTCTTGCTAACGGTATCACCCCTGTTGCAACCCTGTTTCACTGGGACTACCCCTATGAGCTTGAAAAGCGCGGCGCATGGCTTAATCCCGAGTCCTCAGACTGGTTCGCATACTATGCAAAGGTCTGCGCTGAGGAGTTCGGCGACAGAGTAAAAATATTCTATACCCTCAACGAGCCTCAGTGCTTCTTCGGCTACGGCTATTTCGAGGGATTGAACGCACCCGGCAGAAAGTGGGAGGATTACGAGATCATGCCTGCTCTGCATAACGCGTTCCTCGGCCACGGTAAGGCAGTAATGGCAATGCGCGAGGTGTATCCCGACCTTAAATTCGGCTACGCCCCCAGCGCCGACGTTTGCTCACCTGCAACAAATTCTCCCGAGGATATCGACGCTGCCCGCAGACGTTATTTCGCCGTGCCCGAAAACGAGTGGGTATGGTGTATTTCTCTGTGGAGCGACCCCATAATGCTCGGCACATATCCCGTAGACGAGCCTTTCCTTAAAACACATATGCAGTATCTGCCCGATACATGGGAGGAGGATCTTAAAATAATCCATCAGCCTATCGATTTTTACGGACAGAATATTTATACCGCGTCTCTGTGGAAGTCAGACGGCAACGGCGGCTGGCAGTGGACGCGCAACCCCGTGGGAATTTCAAAGACCTCAAACGGCTGGCCTGTTACTCCTCAGTGCCTGTATTGGGGACCCAAGTTCCTTTACGAGAGATATAAAACACCTATCGTTATAACTGAAAACGGAATGTCCTGCCACGATACCGTCTCTCTTGACGGTAAAGTCCACGACCCCAACCGTATCGACTACCTGCACAGATATCTTCTTGAGCTGAAGCGTGCCTCGGAGGAGGGCGTTGATATCAGAGGATATATGTACTGGAGCGTAATGGATAACTTCGAGTGGGGCGGCGGATATACCGAGCGCTTCGGACTCATCCACGTTGACTACGAAACTCTTGAAAGGCGCAAGAAGGACTCATTTGAGTGGTATAAATCCGTCATCGCCGCAAACGGCGAAAATCTGTAAGGCGAAAAAGACCGGGAGAGCTTTTTAAGGAAAAGCTCCCCCGGACCCCCGAAAACCTTTTCGGATAAATGAAAAAGAATACTGTAGAGATAGCAAATGACCGGAAGCTTCGGTCAAGTTTTTTGGTCCGCTTGCGGGTATTCGCACCGGAGTCCGGAGGGGCGGGTCAGCGGCTCGTAAGCCGCGAAATTTGCTGTTTCTATGGACTTTTTCGACAAGATCAAGGAGATAAAAATCCTCTCTACGCGTATGCGGAGAGAGGATTTTTATATTCAGTCTCGGTTTATAAATTCTTTAATTTTTTGTCCGTCACTGTAGCCTTTTTCGTAAAGCCGCTGTAAAGCCGCCTTGTCCCGCGTAAGAGTATCTACACCGCAGGTGTCCTCCGGTGCAACGATCAGAGCCTTGCCCTGACGCGCATACTCTTTTGCAAGTGCTACGCTGTCGTTATATTTTTGCGCCCTGCCGCACAGCTGTGCCGCTGCATTTGGATATGTTTTTATGATGCGTGCCGCCAGCTTCTCATCCCGTTCTGAGGTGCGGTGATAGTTTTCCGGCTTTGTAAGAAGCACAACTACGCGGTCGCAGCCGAGAGAAAAAGCCTTTTCCACCGGTACCGGATCGGCGAGCGCGCCGTCGTAATACGGCACACTGTCTATTATGTAAGGCTTGCATACAAATGGAATAGAGGAGGATGCTTTGAAAACGTTGTAGTTGTCCTGCTGCAAGTCACTTTTGTCAAAATATTTCGGAGCACCTGTTATTGCGTCCGTAGCAACAACAATGAAATCCATCGGGTTGTCCCGCAGCGCGGGATAGTCAAGGGGATTTTCGCCGTCGCTGTTGCTCAGCGTTCCGTATACATAATCCGCATCAACATAGGATCTGTTTTTTACAAAATTATAGAAGCTTGCATACTGCCTTCTGAACCCGTATTCTGTATAAAAAGTATAATTACGGCCTCTTTGCCCCGAAATAAACGATGAGAGATTTGCGCTGCCTGCGGACACGCCTATTCCCAGATCAAATTTAATATTATTATCCATACAGTAGTCAAATACACCGCAGGCGTAGATCCCTCTGAAGCCGCCGCCTGCGTCTGTAATACCGATTTTCATAATATTTCACATCCTTGTACGTAGTATATTTTTTCGTATAAAATGTATTTTACTCAAAAAAACGGCTTTGTCAATGGATGGAGCAAGGAGTTTTTGTGAGTTTTGAAAAGCTTTCGGAGTATTTTATAAAGCTAAATTGCTACTTCGCAGCAGCGAAATTGATTGCTCTGCTCTCGGCTCTCGGCGAAATTGCGCTGCGCAGCAAAGCCATAAAATGGCTTTGCCCAGACTGTTGAAAAACTAAATGGCAGTAGCAAAATAACTAAAAGTTTTGGTCAAGCTTTTTCAAAAGCTTGTGGGTTTTTAGGGCAACGCCCTAAATCGATCGCCGCAGCGATCGAAATCCTAAGACTGACCGGAGTCCAGAGGGTCGTACTTCCCGCCGTGGCGGGAATGTACTTGGGCAGCGGCTCGCAAGCCGCGAAATTTCCTTTTTGTGCATTTTGCTATTTCTATGGACTTTTTCGACAAGCTCCAGCAAAGCCATAAAATGGCTTTGCCAAAGCTTTCGAGTGCAGCGCTACGTCCTAAAAACATCGCACTGCGATGTTTTTGCGATCGCTACGAACAGCAGCGCCGATGAAAGTGCATAATTGCAATATGCTTGCGCTACTGGCGCAAAGCCGTAAACGGCTTTGCCAAGGTGCGACTATATCGCACAGGACGGGCTTTCAAATCCTATCGGCGGGCAATAAAAAAAGCCGCTTAGCGGCTTTTTGGCCCGCTCGATAGGATTTGAACCCACGACACCCGGAATCGGAATCCGGTGCTCTATCCAGCTGAGCTACGAGCGGATAATATTTTCTACTGTATGAGTATACCACATTTCAAAAAAAATGTAAAGGGAAGCAGACTATTTTTATAAATTATTTGAAATTGACCGGATTATATGATATACTGTATTATATATAATTTATGCGGAGGTTAGATATGCTGACTGACATTGAAATCGCACAGGGTGCAAAAATGCAGCCTATTACCGAAATTGCCGACTCATTGGGTATTCTTCCCGACGAGCTTGAGCAGTACGGACATTACAAGGCTAAGATCACGGACAAGTTCCTGAAAAGATGCGCTGACCGTCCCGACGGTAAGCTCATACTTGTGACCGCCATCAACCCTACTCCTGCCGGAGAAGGTAAGACCACTACTACCGTAGGTCTGGGTATGGCAATGAAAAAGATCGGTAAGGATGCTATTATAGCTCTGCGTGAGCCTTCCCTCGGTCCTGTTTTCGGTATCAAGGGCGGTGCTGCCGGCGGCGGATATGCTCAGGTCGTTCCTATGGAGGATATCAATCTCCACTTTACAGGTGACTTCCATGCTATAACTGCTGCAAACAACCTGCTTTGCGCTATGATAGACAACCATATTCAGCAGGGCAATGAGCTTGATATCGATGTCCGCCGTATTCTTTTCGGCAGAGTAACCGATACTAACGACCGTGCGCTCCGCAACACTGTTGTGGGACTGGGCACGAAGATGGACGGTGTGCCCCGCGAGGATCATTTTATGATAACTGTTGCCAGCGAGGTAATGGCTATTCTTTGTCTGGCTGCAGATCTTTCCGACCTTAAAGAGCGTCTGGGCAACATCCTTGTAGCATATACACGCAGCGGCGTTCCCGTTTATGCGCGCGACCTGAAAGCTAACGGCGCTATGGCTGCACTCCTCAAGGACGCCATAAAGCCGAACCTTGTGCAGACATTGGAGAACACTCCCGCACTTATTCACGGCGGTCCCTTTGCAAATATTGCTCACGGCTGCAACTCCGTTCGCGCTACAAAGCTTGCTATGAAGCTTGCTGACTATGCTATTACCGAGGCAGGCTTCGGTGCGGATCTCGGTGCGGAAAAGTTCCTTGATATTAAATGCCGTATGGCGGGTCTTGCTCCCTCTGCTATCGTGCTTGTTGCAACTGCAAGAGCGCTTAAATATAACGGAGGCGTTCCAAAAACCGAATTAAAGACCGAAAACGTTGACGCGCTTGTACGCGGCAGTGTAAATCTTGAAGCGCATATAGAAAATCTGAAGCAGTACGGAGTTCCCGTTGTTGTTGCCGTAAACCGCTTTGATACCGATACCGATGCAGAGCTTGAGGCTCTTGAAGACGTGTGCCGCCGCTGCGGCGCGGATTTCGCTCTTTCCGAGGTGTTCGGCAAGGGCGGCGACGGTGGCATAGAGCTTGCAGAAAAGGTCGTTGCCGCTTGCGAGAAGGCGTCTGATTTTGCTCCTATATATCCTGATGAAATGACCATTCGCGAAAAGATCGAATGCGTTGCAAAAAAGATATACGGTGCGCGCGGTGTAAAGTTCTCACCTGCTGCCGATAAGTCGATCAGCGAGATAGAAGCGCTTGACGACAAATACAGGAAGTTCCCTGTATGTATGGCTAAAACTCAGTATTCTCTGTCTGACGATGCGTCAAAGCTGGGCAGACCTACTGATTTTGATATAACCGTAAGAGAGGTTCGTCTCTCTGCCGGCGCAGGCTTTGTAGTAGCGCTCACAGGTGCTGTTATGACTATGCCCGGACTTCCCAAAGAGCCTGCCGCGTTCAGAATAGACGTTGACGCTGACGGCAACATTACAGGACTGTTTTAATGCAGCGTGAAATAATATCGGGCAGCGCAGCAGAAACGGAACAGGCCGGCGCTGAGCTTGTGCGCGCACTTGCAGCGGATAAGGCGGGTGAGCTTTGGTTTGTATGCCTGTACGGCGATCTTGGCGCGGGAAAGACTGCTTTCGTCCGCGGCTTTGCAGGCGAGCTTTCGCCCGGCAGCAGGGTCAAAAGTCCGACCTACACCGTTGTAAACGAGTATCGCGGGGGAAAGGTGCCTGTGTATCACTTTGATCTCTACCGTCTTGAGGACAGCGAGGACGCGCTTGACGGTATAGGCTTTGACGATTACGTTGCCGACGGTCACTGCATTTTAGAGTGGAGCGAGTTTTTGCCTGAGGTACCGGAAAATGCAGTGCGCGTAAGGATAGAAAAGCTTGGCGAGGACAGCCGACGCATAGTCTGGGAATACTGAACCGCTGCGGTCTGATAATTTTAATATATAAGAGGTATCAAGGTAAAATGCTGATACTTGCACTTGATTCTACTGCAACTACGGCGTGCGCCGCGCTTTGGCGCGACGGCGGCGTACTTTGCGAATATACGGTAAATGCGGGGAACACCCACAGCGTAACATTGCTGCCGATGGTGGAGCATATGGTTCGTCTCGGCGGCGTGTCACTTGACGATATCGACGCATACGCCGTGTCCGCAGGGCCGGGTTCCTTTACAGGTGTGCGCATAGGCGCGGCTATCGTTAAGGGGCTTGCCATGAAGGATAATAAGCCCTGCATAGGCGTGTCAACCCTTGAAGCGCTGGCGACAAATCTTGCTATGTGCCGCGGATATGTATGCCCTGTTATGAATGCCAGGCGGCAGCAGGTGTATACCGCGCTGTTTTACAGCGATGGGGAAAAGCTTACCCGTGTCACTGAGGACTCTGCAATGAGCCTGGACGAGGTGCGCGGGCAAATATCCGCTCTCAGCGAGCCTGTTTATTTTTGCGGCGACGGATATTTTCTTACAGAGGAGATGTCACGTACCGTAACGCCTCAACGCCTGAGGCTGCAAAGCGCCGCGTCGGTTGCGGCTGTCGCAGAGCGGCTGTGGAATGCGGCGGAGGATAAAAGCGTTTTTTCGGCGGCCTCTCTTGTGCCGATCTATCTGCGGAAACCGCAGGCAGAGCGCGAGAGGGAAGAGCGCCTGAAGCAAAATACATAATTTCGGAGAAAACAAGATGAAAAAAATTGCAATTGCCTGCGATCACGGCGGGTACGATCTGAAAAAAGAGGTAATGAAGCACCTTGAGACCATCGGAGTTGAATATGTGGATTTCGGATGCGACAGTACCGACAGTGTAGATTATCCCGATTACGGCGTGCCTGCCTGCAAGGCTGTGACTGAGGGCAAGGTCGAGGGCGCTGTTCTTATTTGCGGCACAGGTATCGGAATGAGCCTTTGTGCCAACAAGGTTCGCGGTATCCGCGCTGCTGTTTGCTCAGATACCTTTTCGGCACGTATGACAAGAATGCATAACGATGCAAACGTTCTTTGTATGGGCGCAAGAGTTGTGGGAGCCGGACTCGCTGTGGATATAGTAGATCTGTTCCTTACTACCGAGTTTGAGGGCGGCAGACATTCCACACGTATCGCGAAGGTAATGGATGTGGAAAACGGCTGAAAAATACCGGAAATATTAAAAGCCTAATGAACAGTCTGAGGCGTTTCAAAACAGAGTTTTGAAACGCCTTTTTGTTTCAAAGGTGGGAATGTTTCGCGGTGGCAACTACTTCCTGAAACCGGCAAAAATCGAATAAAAAGCGCCTTGTTAATAAAAAACATACTAAATATTTTTGAAAATTTAATAATTTATGCAAAACTGCTAAGCGTAGAAATATTTGTGAATAATTTGTGCATAATATCTATTAAATTTGTAACTGTTTCAACAATTGCACCAATTAGTCGGGCGGTGCTCAAATCGTGGAAAGGTAAATATAATTTACTAAACGGCTTCAAATGACTATATTATGCGATTTTTCGTGTAAATTAGTCTGTATATCCGCAAAAAAGGTAAATATAATTTACCTAATAATATTTGACGAATACTGCTGTTTAACCTGACAAAAAAACATTTGACCCGTGTGTTATGAAATGTTTCGGAAATTGCGGCAAACGCGCCTGTTCTCATGTGCGCTCCGCTTACATAGTAATGTGTAGAAACTTGACATTTGGGACTTGTTGTGGTATCATTAAGTGTATACAAATGTCGCAAAAAGATGATTTTGCGGCAGTGCCTCCGCAGCATAGCGATGAACGGAATGTTACTGTGAAGCGGAGAAATCATGCAGGAGGAAGGTTCTTATGAATAACAGAACAACCAAAAAGCTTACGGCACTCGTGCTGGCTGCCGTTATGCTTGTTGGTGCTGCCATCCCTACTTTCGCTGCCAGCGACGGGGACGAGCAGGACGTGGCTCTTGAGAAGATAAGCAATGAATACAACATTATCAACTACGAAAGCTACAAATCCAAGTACAACTACAGCACTGACGACCGCACCGGTGAGAGTGTGAGCGTTGATGCTACTGATTACCTTGAGTCGGAAACAACTGCCGGCGTAGAGGTTACTCAGTGGGAGGGCAGAGACTGCATTATCGCTGACGATAAGGGCAGTGTTGCCTGGGCGTTTAACATTCCCGCTGCCGGTTGGTATTGTGTACGCTTTGTATACAGTGCCGTAAGCGAGAGAACCACTGATATCGAGCGCGTTTTCAAGATAAACGGCAAGGCTCCCTATGAGGAGGCAAGATATCAGGCTATGTATAAGACCTGGGGATTCGCTTATGCCGGAGACCCCAGTGTTCGTGAGGGAGTGTTCGCTGTTGACAGCGCGGGTAATGAACTGCGTCCCGATACAGTGGTCTGCTACCAGTGGACAGATTACAGCGTTAAGGATAACAACGGCTATTACACCATTCCCCTTGAGTTCTATCTCGAAGAGGGTGAGAACATAATAAGCCTTGAGGGTGTCCGCGAGTCTATCGCCATCGCTGAGGTAGAGGTCTACTCGTATGAGGAGCTTCCTTCATATGCTGATATCGTTGCTGAGTATGAGGCGAAGGGCTATAAGCCTGCTGAGGCTGAGGACATCTACTTCGAAGCTGAGATCCCCGATCAGGTATCCAACTATACCATATACCCCGTATATGACCGTTCTTCGGCTATCACAAGCCCTCAGGACGAGTCTATCGTGTACAGAAACACTATGGGTGCGGACAAGTGGGTGACCAGCGGTCAGTGGATAAAGTATTCCTTCAAGTGCGAGAGTACAGGACTTTATCAGATAACTGTCAGATACAGTCAGGATCAGCTCAAGGGTATGTACACCTCCAGAGCTGTAAGAATCAACGGTGAGTATCCCTTCGAAGAGGCTAAGAACTGCCAGTTCCCCTATGACAACAAGTGGCAGACAAGGACTCTCGGCGACGGCAACTACAATTTCGAGTTTTACTTCGAGGAAGGCAAGACCTATGAGATCGAATTTGAAGCAGCTCTCGGCAGCCTTGCAGATGTAGTACGTCAGGTAAGCCAGACAGTCGACAGCCTCAACGACGACTATATGCGTATTGTTGAGCTCACAGGTGCCGAAGCAGACGAATACCGTGACTACGGCTTCGCAAGAATAATGCCCGATGTTATTCGCGACCTCAGCCTGCAGTCAAGCATTCTGTTCCAGCTTGTTGACTATATTTCCGAGATCAACGGCATTAAGTCCGACAATACCTCCACACTGGAGCAGGCAGCGGTGCTTGTTGAAAAAATGGCGTCTGACGAAAAAGAGATCGCGGCAAACCTTTCTTCTCTTAAAGACTGGGTATCCTCTCTGGGTACATGGCTGTCCGACGTTTCCACTCAGTTCCTTGAGATCGACTACATAATGATCCAGCCCGCCGGCAGCGAACTGCCCCGCGCAGAAGCAAGCGGCTGGAAAGCATTCCTGTTTGAAATGCAGAAGTTCTTTGCAAGCTTCTACACTGACTATAACTCACTGGGCGCTGATGACGAAGGTGATGAAAATGCAAAAACTCTTGATGTTTGGACTACTTCAGGACGTGACCAGGCACAGATCATAAAGAACCTTGTTAGTAACGGATATACACTTGAAACAGGTGTTAAGGTAAACCTGAAGCTGGTTGCAGGCGGCACACTGCTTCCCGCTATTCTTGCAGGAGTAGGACCTGACGTATCGATCGACGCTACAAGCCCTATTGATATGGCTATCCGCGGCGCGGTCCTTCCCCTTGACGATTACGATACCTTCGACGAGGTCATGGATCGTTTTGCAGAAAGTGCAAAGACTCCTATGATGATATACGGAAAGACCTATGCGATCCCCGTATCGCAGTCCTTCCCCGTAATGTTCATCCGTGACGATGTTCTGGCAGAGCTCGGACTTGAGGTTCCCAACACATGGGATGATCTTATGAGTATGGTTCCCGTGCTCCAGTTCAACAATATGGATATCGGTATCACGCAGGATTTCAGTACCTTCCTGTTCCAGTCCGGCGGTGAATACTGGGCTAACGAGGGTATGAGAATAAACTTTGACGATTACAAGTCGCTTGATGCGTTTGAATATATGTGTAATATGTTTACACAGTATTCTCTGCCTATAACCTACAACGCAGAAAACCGTTTCAAGACGGGTGAGATGCCTGTAATCATTTCACAGTATGTGTTCTATAACACCTTAACGGTATTTGCACCTGAAATTGCAGGTCTGTGGAGCTTCTATGAGATCCCCGGTACACGTAATGAGGAGACCGGAGAGATCGACCGTACCTCTGTTTCCGGAATTACCGGTATCCTTATTCCCAGAGGCTGTAAGGATGACGAGACATCTTGGGAGTTTATCGACTGGTACAGCGACAAGGATTTCCAGGTTGACTACTCAAACGAAATGATGGCATTGCTCGGACCTTCTGCAAAGCAGGCTGTTGCAAATCTTGATGCGTTTGACGAGCTCCCCTGGTCAGAGTCAGAAGCGGCAATACTTCGTCAGTGCCTCCACCATACAAAGGCTTTGGAGCCTTATCCCGGCGATTACTTTGTTGCAAGATATATAAGCTTTGCTTTCAACTCGGCATATAACGATAAGCTTGATCCTTCAGACGAGCTTCTCGGATATGTAGATTCGATCAACAAAGAGCTCACACGTAAGCGTAAAGAGTTTGAATTGATGATCGATGACGAGTGGACGGCTATTCAGGATTATACGGAATTTGAGTCCTTTGCGGAATGGAAAGAATATTGGGCTGATATAGATGCTGAGAAAAATCCCGGCACTAAGAATCCTACATATATTCAGGATAATCAGGACGGTGCAGAGGAATACACCTATGTTAACTGGATGGCAGATCATAATGTCACCATTAAGAGCCATGAAGAATGGAAGCGCGCAGTTAAGTATGACGGCGAGACCAAGACTTATAAAGAGTGGCTTGAGAAATAATTCCTACCTATTTATATAGCTTTGTATAAAATGAATTCCAAAGTGAGGGACAGATCCCTTACAAAAATCTTTGACGGGAGAAAAAGTCATGGCAAGAAAACAAAAAGAAGCCTTGGACCACGGCAAAATGACAAGAGCTCAGTGGACTTGGCATCTGATGAAGCGGTATAAAATAGGATATCTGATGATAGCCCCCTTTATGATACTGTTTTTCATCTTCACTGTTATTCCTGTTGTAGCGTCGCTGCTTGTCAGCCTTACAGACTACAATATGCTTCAGTGGCCCAATTTTGTCGGCATCAGCAACTACATCACTCTGTTTTTGGACGATGACCTGTTTATTACGGCACTGAAGAACACACTTATGTTTGCGGTAGCGGTCGGTCCCGCTTCCTACCTGCTCTCTTTCTGCGTGGCTTGGTTCATTAACGAGCTCAGTCCCAGAACCAGAGCGTTCGTAACACTTATTTTCTACGCTCCTTCCATTTCAGGCGGTGCGTACACCATCTTCGGCTACATCTTTGCTTCCGACTCTTACGGTCTGGTAAACGGTTGGCTGCTGAAGTTCGGTCTTATCGATTCACCTATACTGTTCTTCCAGAACACATCGTGGATCATGCCCCTCTGTATTGCCATTGCACTGTGGATGTCACTGAACACTGCGTTCCTTTCATTTATCGCAGGTCTTCAGGGTATCGACCGCAGCCAGTTTGAGGCAGCGGCAGTTGACGGTATTACAAACCGTTGGCAGGAGCTTTGGTATGTTACTCTGCCTAACATGAAGCCTCAGCTCATGTTCGGTGCGATAACAGCTATTACAGGTTCATTCGGATTCGGTGCGGTAGTAACCGCTCTTGCAGGTAACCCCTCTACCGATTACTGCGCGTATACTATCAGCCACCACCTTGAGGAATACAGCGGAAGCCGTATGGAGATAGGATATGCTTCGGCAATATCCTTCGTACTGTTCCTTATAATGGTCGGCGCGAATATGTTCGTTCAAAAACTGTTGTCGAAGGTGGGTGAGTAACGGTGAAAAAGCTAAGAACCAGAAATCATTCAGTCGTGCTCTCCAGAAGTGCCAGCGGCGACTTCGGAATTTCGTTATTCCTTATACTTCTCGGAGTAATCATGTTCCTGCCCCTGTATTACACCGTAATGCAGTCCTTCAAGCCTCTCGACGAGCTGTTCTACTATCCCCCGAGATTTTATGTTATAAATCCCTCATGGGATAACTACCGTGACCTCTTCACTCTTATGAGTGAAAGCTGGGTACCTTTCTCAAGATACATATTCAACACGGTATTCATCACCTTCTTCGGAGTTTTCGGTAACCTGGTGCTCTCCAGCCTTTGCGCATACGCTCTGGCTAAGATACCTTTCCCCGGTAACCGTTTCTTCTTCCAGCTTATTCAGAAGTCACTGATGATCGGCTCCAGCGTTGCTTCAATTATTACATTTATTACTATATCACTGCTGGGCTGGATGGACTCAAACCTGTCTATCATAGTTCCCGCATGGGCGTCAACCCTCGGTCTGTACCTGATGAAGCAGTTTATGGATACAAACGTAACTACTTCTATTCTTGAAAGTGCAAGACTTGACGGTGCAAGCGAGTTCAGAACCTTCTGGTCTATCGCAATGCCTATGGTTAAGCCTGCATGGCTCACACTTATTATCTACTCCTTCCAGGGTCTGTGGAACACCGGTGCATCGATGTACATCCACAGCGAGGAGCTTAAAACACTTAACTACGCAATAACGCAGATACTCAGTGCGGGTGTCGTTCGTTCCGGCGCGCAAGCAGCCAGTAGCGTTATTATGATGATGGTGCCTATTATCGTATTCATTATCTCACAGAGTAAGATCATTGAGACGATGGGCTCCAGCGGTATGAAAGACTAAGGAGGCTAATATGAAAAAAATATTCAAAATACTCCTTACGGCTATTACGCTGGTAATGATCCTTTCTACCGCCGTCAGTGCAGCAGCTCCCTATGCGACGTACATTTACTCTTCAGACGGCTTCGTTATGGAGTCTCCTGACGCATATGTTCCCGACGTTGTAGTCAACGGCGACTATATCGGTTCGAACACAACTGAAAAGACTGTTCCCATAACCGGTGCGAAGGATCTTGCTGTCGGACCTGACGGTAAGGTGTATCTTTCCGATTCCAAGCAAAACTGCATTTACGTAATGGATAAATACTATAAGTATATTATGACTATTGATTCCTTCGTAAATGAGCAGGGCGTACGCGATTCGTTCAACAATGTTTCGGGTCTGTACGTAAACGACAAGCATATATATGCCTGCGATACAGATAACAGCCGTATCGTCATGTTTGACCTTAACGGTAACTTTATTAAAACTGTAAGCCAGCCTAAGAGTGCGCTGTTCAAGACAAATTCCATTTACAGACCTGTTGCGGTAGCTGTAGATGAATTCGACAGAATGTTCATCGTATCTTCTACTACATATGAGGGTATTATCGTAATGGGCGACGACGGCAGCTTCTACGGCTACATCGGCGCACAGAAGGTTGCTCTCAGTGCATGGCAGATCTTCTGGAGAACCGTAAACCCCTCTTCAGCTGACGATGTACAGAACCTGTCTACCGAGTATTGCAACATTACTATTGACTCTCAGAACTTTATATACGTTACCACTACAGGTATCGACGAGGATCAGCAGTATGCCGCTATGGTAGGTAAGAGCAAGGATGGCACATATGCTCCTGTTAAAAAGCTCAATGCCTCCGGTACTGACGTTATGAGCCGTAACGGCTTCTATCCTCCTTCCGGTGAGGTAAAGGCTACTCCTGCTACTGAAAAAAACAGTGACAGCAAAAACGGCGTTTCCAAGATCGTTGATGCTGCTGTAGGTCCCGAGGGCACATGGTCCATAATCGACAGCCGCCGTTCCAAGGTATTTACCTATGACTCCACAGGTAACCTCCTGTTCGCATTCGGTGACTCCGGTAACCAGAAGGGTTCAATATCCAACATTAAGGCTGTATGCTATCAGGATAATAACCTGCTTCTCCTTGATGCAGATAACGGCAGCTTTACCGTATACAGAAGAACAGAGTACGGCGACATTCTGATGACCGCTCTGAAAAATCAGAACGACAGAAACTATGCAGCCGAGATCGATGACTGGAGAGAGATCCTCAAGCGCAACAACAACTTTGACGTTGCATATGACGGTATCGCATCAGCTTTGTACCGCGATAAGGACTACGAAGCTGCTATGGAGTACTACAAAGCATCGTTTAATACTCAGGGCTATTCCGACTCCTATATGCAGGTAAGAAAGGATTGGATATCCAAATACTTCCTTATTATTCCCGTTGTAGCTATTGTTGTTATCCTGCTTATTGCAAAATTCGCAGGCTTTGCAGCTAAAAAGAACAAAGAGGTCTCACTTAAGGTCGGACAAAAGAATATCAAGGAAGAATTGCTGTACGCTTTCCATGTAATAGTCCATCCGTTTGACGGCTTCTGGGATCTGAAGCATGAAAAGCGCGGAAGCGTTCGTGCATCCATTATTATTCTTATAGTAACCGTTCTCGCAATGTTCTATCAGGGCATAGGCGGCGGCGAGATCTTCGGCGGATATTCCGGCGCTCTGAACTCAGTATTGTCGATACTTGTGCCTCTTATGCTTTGGGTAGTAGCAAACTGGTGTCTCACCACCTTGTTTGAGGGCGAGGGTACATTTAAGGATGTATTCATAGCAAGCAGCTATGCGCTTCTGCCCCTGCCGCTTATTATAATTCCCACAACTATTGTTTCTAACTTCCTCACACTTGATGAGGGAAGCATCATATCAATGATCAACGGACTTGCGTTCCTCTGGGTATTCGTGCTCATCTTCTTCGGAATGATGATCACACACGACTACACTATAGGCAAGAGCTTTCTTACCGCTCTCGGTACGATAGTTGGTATGGTATTCATTATGTTTATCGCGGTTCTGTTCTCAACGCTTGTTACAAAGATGATTACCTTTGTATACGGCATCGTTCAGGAACTTCAATACCGAATGTAAGGTAAGGAGGATACAGCTATGAATATGAAAAAAATATTGTCTGCCTTCCTTACCCTTGTAATGGTAATAGGCTCTATCGGAATTGCAGGCTATGCAGGCGTTGTTGATACATATGCAGCAGCTGACAGTTCCAAGGTCGATGAGGACGGAAATCCTATAATCGACTATGTTGCTCAGGCGTATAAGAGCGCTGAGGAAAAGCTTGCCGATATGACTCTCGTAAGAGAGCAGAACGGCTATCAGCTTTATTATGAGGATTTCACCGGTGAGATCGCATTCAAGGATGTAAAGACCGGCGAAACTATCTTCTCAAACCCTTACGATCTGGCAGATTCAAGCGTAAACCGCGGTTCTGCTGCTACAAGAAAAAAGCTGCTGTCACAGTTGGCTGTAACATATGAAAACAACAATGTTGAAAGCACTATGTATTCATATGATGAGGCTGCTCTTCGCGGTCAGATCGTAAGAAAAAATATTAAAAACGGTATCAGAGTGGAATATACGATCGGTGAGCTTGCAACTACACGTCTTGTTCCCCGTATGATATCAAAGGATCGCTTTGAGCTGATGATTTCTTCAAAGATCACAGACGAAGCAAGTCTTACAAGACTTATGTCCTTCTACACACTTTATGATACTTCAGACAAGTCATATACTGAGGGTCAGGTAAGAGAAATTCAGGCGGCATTCCCCATTACAAAGCAGTTTGCTGTTTATGTATGTACACCTGATATTTCTACCAAAGAGCTTCAGACCTGCGAAAAGATCATAAAGACTTATTGCCCCAACTACACCTACGAGGAAATGGATCAGGACCACGCAGACTGTGACTACACCGTTTCCGATAAGGCTCCGCCGAACTTCAAAATGGCTATTGAGTATACCATTTCCGATAACGGACTGGAAGCAAGACTTCCCGCAAACGGTATCAGCTTCGACGAGTCTATCTATATGCTCAAAACTGTTTCCATGCTTCCCTATATGGGCGCGGGCAGAGGTGTCAACACCGGCTACTCGTTCTATCCCGACGGATCAGGTACTCTTATCCGTTTTGAAGACATAGCAGGTAAGAGCTATAACGTAGCAGGTCAGATGTACGGTATAGACTATACCTACCACAGCATATCAGGTCAGCATTCCGAGGTCCTTCGCTTCCCTGTATTCGGCGTAGTAGAGGACGTTAAGGAATATAAGCCGTCTGATGATGACGTAGGAGTAATGGTCGAGACCGGTAACACTACACCTCACGGCTATTTCGCAGTTATCACAGAGGGTGACTCACTGGCAACTCTGTTCAGTGAGAACGGCGGTCAGCTGCACGGCTACAACAACGTGTATGCAAGATTTGAGCCCCGCCCCTCAGATATCTACAGCCTTTCATCTGCTTTGGGTGAAGACGGCGCAGCTGTAAGAAAAACTTCAGAGAGAAAGTACACCGGATCCTACAGAATTCAGTATACTCTCCTCTCCGGAGATAAAGATGCCATAAAGGCGGGCGACACTTACGAAGCTTCATATGTAGGTATGGCAAATGCTTACCGTGACTATCTTGAAGCGTCCGGTCAGATAACAAAGCTTACTGACAGCGACGTAAAGAAGAATATACCTCTTTATCTCGAAACTCTCGGTACAGACTACTTCCAGGATACATTCCTTTCCGTACCTGTAGCTAAAAACCTTCCTCTTACTACCTTTGAGAACGTTCGTACTATTTATGACGAGTTGGCAGAGGCAGGCGTTGATAATATCAACTTCAAGCTTACAGGCTATGCAAACGACGGTATCTACTCAACATATCCTACTAAGTTTGATATTGAGGATGCGGTCGGCGGAAAGTCCGGATTTGAAGATCTTCTTGAATATGCAAAAGAGAAGGACTTCGGACTCTATCCCGAGTTTGACCTTGTATATCTCCAGAGCGGTGAACTGTTTGACGGAGTATCTGCAAAGCGTGACTGGGCAAAGTCTATTGACGACAGATACATGGGCAGCAGATACTACGATGCAGCACTTCAGAAATTTGTAAGCAATTTTGATGCAATAATCTCTCCTTCGAGATTTGAATACTTCACCGAGAAGCTTGAGGGCATTCTCTCTAAGTATAACGACAACGGTTTGTCCGGCGTTTCTCTGTCTAAGTTCGGTACTGATCTTAACTCCGACTTTGACTCAGAAGATCCGTATAACCGCGAGGAATCCAAGGCATTTACAGCTGAGGCTCTCGGTATTATGAAGAATAGCTACGATGTAATGCTTGAGGGCGGCAACGCATACACTCTGCCTTATGCAGATCATATCCTGTCACTTCCTCTCGAGTCCTCCAACTTCCTCAACGCAAGTGAGGCCGTGCCCTTTGAGGCAATGGTGCTTCACGGTTATGTGAACTACAGCGGCAGCGCCA
Organism: uncultured Lachnospiraceae bacterium; assembly: GCA_964490165.1. Lineage (GTDB taxonomy): Bacteria > Bacillota > Clostridia > Oscillospirales > CAG-272 > Avispirillum. The sequence goes on from CAZBAR010000007.1 coordinate 65,653, forward strand.
TCAATATGGAGGGCGACCTTACCAATGCGGTTCTCAAGAGCGTTGAAAACGGTGCGTCTCCTTACTTTATTCTCTGCTATCAGAACACAAGCTATCTGAAGTATTATTCTACTTCCAGCAAGTACTATTCTGTTGCATATGACGTATGGAAGGACGATATCATTAAGTATTACAACGAGATCAACGGTGCTATCGGTGATCTCCAGACCAGCGTAATTGTTGATCACGACTATGTTTCTGCCTACAGAATAGTAAGCGACGATACTGCCGATCTTACCGAAGCTGAGCTTGCAGCACGTGAAGAGGCTGAGAAAAAGCGTGAGCAGGATGCAGAGCGCGACAGACTTCGTGCAGAGCTTCTTGCCTCCAGAGGTGAGGATGCATCAAGCATCACCGGTTCTTCAAGCAGCAAGGGCGAGACTGTAAAGGGTGATACTAAGGTCGCAACTGAAAGCGGAACCGTTGTAAGAGTAGAATACGACAACGGCGTAAGCTTTATTATCAACTACAACTCCTTTGATGTTACTGCTGAGTATCAGGGTAAGACCTTTGAGGTACCTGCACTCGACTTCATCAGAGTTGAAGCAAACTGAGAAAGGAGGAACGAATAATGAAACTGAATTTACCTCTTAAAAAGAAGTCAGACAAGCAGCTCGGTGTTGTTAAGCAAACGCGTAAGGGCGCATCCCTTCAGGCTAAAAAAGCAAGAATCGGCTGGCTCTTCGTTGCTCCCTTCATCTTCGGATTTTTCCTCATCTATCTTCCTATCATATACGGAAGCCTTAAGTACAGCTTTAACCAGATCGATATTCTTTCCGGCGGCGGCTATGAACTTGTATGGGTCGGTTTTGAAAACTACAAGACTGCTCTTACAGATCAAAACTTTGTTCAGGCACTTCTGTCCAGTGTAACGGGTCTGATCATTGACGTTCCTACGATTTTGCTGTTCTCTCTGTTTATAGCAATACTGCTTAACCAGAAGATGCCCGGCAGAACCGCGTTCCGTGCAATATTCTTTATCCCCGTACTTCTGGCAACAGGTCTTATTGCCAGCATCGATGCCAGCAATACACTTGCAACCTCAATGGGTGAGAACGGCTCTATAGATACCGGAACCGCAGCAAGCGGTACGTCATCCTCGGATATCGTTTCCGCAACTGACATTTCCGCTCTGTTTGAAGGTATGGCTGTGGGCAGCGGACTTGCTACATACGTATCGGATATGGTAAACCAGATATTCAATATCATTAACCGTTCCGGTGTACAGATGCTTATATTCCTCTCAGGACTTCAGGGAATCTCTCCCACAATTTATGAGTCCTGTCATATGGAAGGTGCTTCCGCATGGGAAACATTCTGGAAGATCACCCTGCCGATGATCTCTCCTATGATTCTTGTAAACGCTATATATACGGTAATCGACTCGTTTACTTCAAGCGATAACAAGGTAATGTCAATAGTAACTTCAATGTATAACAGTGCAGGCGACGGTAACGTTATAAGCTCGGCAATGGCATGGATGTACTTCCTTATAGTTATTGTCATAGTAGCTGCTGTAGCAGGTATTATAAGCTCCGTTGTGTTCTACAACAGAAAAGACTGAGAAAGGAGGTACGGTATAAATGGATAACGCTACAAAGATCAAAAAGGAAAGCAAAAACAAGATCAGGGTTGAATTCGACCGCACCCCCTTGCTTGAGAGACTCAAGGGTAAGTACGTCAGTACTTACTTCTTGGGTAAGGTCGTATGGTTTATATTCCGCTTCATACTTCTGCTTGGCGTAAGCTTTGTCATACTGTTCCCCTTCTATTCAAAGATCTCCTCCTCATTTATGAGCCCCGAGGACTTCCTTGATGTAACGGTAAGACTTATTCCCAGATATCCTTCGCTGGATATTTATAAGGCAATAATTCTTGAAAACGGATATTTGAAGGCTCTGACAAACACGTTTATTCTGTCCGCGTCCTGCGCGCTGATTCAGACGTTTGTGTGCAGCCTTGTCGGCTACGGCTTTGCAAAGTTTAAGTTCAAATTCAACAAGCTGTTGTTCCTGCTTGTTGTCTTCACAATGATAGTTCCTCACACTACTCTGCAGCTCTCAATGTTTATGGAGTTCAGATATTTCGATATTCTGGGTATCCTTAACCTGCTCGGCGGCGGCGTGGTCGACTGGATCAGCCTGCTTGAGGATACATCCTTCAACCTTATCAATACCTACTGGCCTATGTGGATACTTTCCGCAACAGCGCTGGCATTTAAGAACGGACTTTACATATTCATGCTTCGTCAGTTCTTCAGCGGTATTCCCGATGAGCTTGAAGAGTCTGCATCTGTTGACGGTGCAGGCGTGTTCAGAACCTTCATTCAGATCGTTCTGCCCAACGCTATCCCGATGCTTATCACTGTGTTTATGTTCTCGTTCTCATGGCAGTGGACAGACAACTTCTACACCGACCTGTTCTATACTACATCAGGCCCCGTGCTTATGCCCGACATAGTAAGTATTCCTCTGTCGCTCAGCATAACCTCTGCGGCTGCTAACCAGTATACAACGGCGATAGTCAACACCTGCGGTATTTTGATACTGGTACCTCTGTTGATAATCTATTGCTTCGGTCAGAAGTACATTGTACAGGGTATCGAGCGCTCAGGTATCACAGGCTAATTAAACAAATAAAAAAGACCGCGAAAGCGGTCTTTTTTCGTGTAAGAGTCGATCAGGAAAGATCAGGAAAACTTTTTAAGGAAAAGTTTCCCTGAGACCTTTCAAAACCTTCTTCGGAAAATGGGAGGGCAGGTCAGAAAAACATTGATACGATTTCGTCGGCAGAGTCAACAAGTGCCAAAGCTCCCGCGTCAATAAGACACTGACGGTCGCGGTATCCCCATGTAACACCAAGAGGGAACATTCCCGAATTAACCGCAGTCTTCATATCAACATCCGAGTCGCCTACAAAAACGCATTCATCGGGTGCAACGCCAAGGCGCTCTGCAACTCCAAGTGCTGTTGACGGATCGGGCTTTGCTGGTCTTCCGTCTATATTGCCCTGAGTTATATCGAAAATACCGTTGAAAAGTTCGCAGGAAAGCTTCTGGGCAAATCTGTCGCGCTTGTTTGTAAGTATTGCAAGCTTTATCCCGTGCGACCTGAGATCAAGCAGCATCTGCGTAATGCCGGTATATTCGTGTGTCTTGTCAGTATAGCAGCGCTCATATGCGGCGGCGTTGATCGCCATTGCCTTGTCGACAAGCGGATCATCGGGAGAGGCGGCAGAGCCGTCGGGCAGACTCTTGAACACAAAATATCTGTTGCCCTTATTTATAAAGGAAAGCAGCTCTTCTCTTGTGCGCTCAGGATATGAGAGTGTGCGAAGCATTTCATTCATTGCCGTCTGAAGATCGGGCAGGGTATTACACAGGGTTCCGTCAAGGTCAAAAATAAAAGCTTTAGGCTGTTTTTCAAGTATCATGTGTCACCACGTAGCTGTAAAGTATTTTTAATAATATGATACATCAAAATACCGGCTTGTCAATAGCTATCGTGTGAATATCATACCGGAGGCGTAAAATGTGACCTCTCCCGCAGCCTTCTTGTCGTCAGAACGGTAAAAAAACAGCGCCCCGTTTGTGGGATCTTCACCGTTCATTGCCTGGCGCACTGCGTTTTCAGCGCTGCGAATCCCCTCGCTGTCGGCTGTGTCAGCTTCAATGTTGTCAAAATATTTATCAGCGGCAATAACTTCACTTACCGTAGAGGGGTAGCCGCTGTCCTGCATTCTGTTGAAGATGACTGCCGCCACGGCAACCTTGCATAGAAAGGGCTCGTCGCCTGCCGCCGCATACACAAATCGGGCAAGCAGCGCTGCGTCGTCCTCATTTATTTCGTATACGCTTTTCTCCTCTGTTTCTGCCCATGCAGGCACAGCGCTGCTGTCACGCCATAACAGCGCGGCAGTTTCAAATATTACACAGGCGCAGACTACGGCAACAGCAGTAATGCAAAGTATTTTTGAATATACAGAGCTTTTCAAGGTCATTCCTCCTGTCTGTTTATTCAATTGTTTCCCAAAGAGAAGAATAGTAATCAGAAGCAAAGAAAAAAGACGGCGCAAAGCGCCGTCTTTTATGCGGGGCGCTGCCCCACACCCCGCTTAGAACCTTTTTGGAGAAAAAGGTTCTAAGAATTCGAAAAATCTCAGATAAAAAGATTTATTATCTTATTTTTCAAAAGCTTGTGGTTTTTACTACTTACGCTACGCGGAAGTAGGCGCAAAACCCTAAATCGACTGCCGCAGCGGTCGAAATCCCTTTTTGTGCATTTTGCTCTTTCTATGGACTTTTTTCAAAATGCTAAACGGCAGCCGGTCTACGGCTGCCGTTTCTTATGATTTCTCTTTTAATTTACTACTCAAGCGATTGAAGCTCCTCAGACTGACCTGCAACAAAGAAATATTTATAGCCGCGCTCAGCATATCTGCCCAACTGCTTGCCCATTTTTTTGCCGCGCTCGCAAAGGGTAACATCATACGCCCCGCGAAGCTCCTCTGCCTTGATCTCAGCATCAACAAAGGTGTCGGCATCGTACATAACAACGACCTTGTCGCGTCCGTTCGGTATGGCAAAGCTTCCTCTGTCTTTCAGTATTGTGAAAATTCTCTCAAAACCGATAGAGAAGCCCACTGCGGGGATAGATTCGCCTATAAACTTGCCTATAAGATTGTCATATCTACCGCCGCCTGCAATAGCTCCGCTGAACTCGTTGCTGACTACTTCAAACACAGTGCCGGTGTAATATCCCTGTCCGCGAACAAGAGATATATCAAATTTCATCTCGATGCTGCCGCCGGATATCTTTTCAACACAGTCCATAATGTAGCAAAGACGTTCAAGTGCTTCGCACTCTCCGACAACACCGCGTACATTTTCCATTGTAATAGCTTCCACTGAGAAAAAGTCGCAAAAACGTGCGATCACGTCAGCGTCAAAGCCCTTTTCAGTCAGCTCGTTGCGAACTCCGTCAGCTCCGATCTTGTCAAGCTTGTCAAAGGTTATGCATACACTTTCAAAATCCTCGCTCTTAAAGCCGATAGCTTCAATAAGCGCGCGAAGAAGTGAGCGGTCATTTATTTTTATGCAGAAAGAGCCTATGCCTATTTTGTCAAGAGCCTTCGCCGTTGTGAGTATCAGCTCTACCTCACACTGCGGTGCAGTGGAGCCTATGATGTCTATATCGCACTGAACAAATTCGCGCAGTCTGCCGCGCTGAGCCTTTTCTGCGCGGTATACTCTGTCCGTCTGTATAGCCTTAAAGGGCAGCATAAGATTTGCACGGTTGTTTGCAAAATAACGGCACAAGGGCAGGGTAAGATCGTATCTAAGACCCATATCGGAAAGTGCCTTTGTGTCACCGGATTCAAGGGCACGGTTCAGCTTTTCGCCGCGCTTCATTACCTTGAATATAAGATTGAGGTTGTCGCCACCCTCGCTTTTGTCAAGGTTTTCGGCGTCTTCCATAGCAGGGGTGATGATATGCTCAAAGCCGCTGTTTTTGTATGTGTCGATTATGACGGATTGCAGATAGTCTCGGATCTCGGCGTCGCCGGGCAAATAGTCATTCATTCCCTTTACGGTTTTTATCTTCATTTAATTTCGTCAGTCCTTTGCTTTTTACTACTTATTATAATACCATTTGGCGCGTGTCAAGTCAAGTGTTTTGTTTTGCGCGCCGCAAAGATAAGGCACACCACGTTGAGAACGGTCATAAGTGATACAACAAGGTCCGCTGCCTGCCACATAGAGCCGTCGGAAATGACCGTGCCGCCTATGCAGGCTGCTGCCGAGAGAAACAGATAGGCGTATTTAGCTGTGCTGCCGCCTCCGAGATATCGAAGCGCTACGCTGCCGTAAGCATTCTGGCATATGACGGTGGCAAAAGCGAAAAGTATGACCGAAACGCCGATAGCGCACCCCGCCCATTCACCTGCAAGGGTGGAATACGCATACAGCGTCAGGGGGATGGAGTCATGACCGCGGGATACGCCGTCTGAGAGAAGTATGACAAATGCGGTCATAGTGCAAAGCACTATGGTGTCGGCAAAAACCTCGAAGATACCGAAACAGCCCTGATGATGGGGGCTTTTGACATCGGCGGACGAGTGCGCTGACGGGGAAGTGCCAAGTCCCGCCTCGTTTGAAAATATGCCCCTTGTGACACCGAAGCGTATGGCGCGGCATATGGCAAAGCCGCCGATGCCGCCGCCTACACTGCGAAGTGAAAAAGCGGAAGTCATTATTTCTTCCATAATATGCGGCACGCGGTCTGCATTTGCAATAATTATCCAGAGTGACAGACCCATATAAAACGCAGATAAAGCAGGTATAAGTCCCATTGTAACGGCAGAAACACGGCGTGCCTTTCCCGCGCCTATGATAAAGGCGAGGGAGGCGGCAACGCCGCCGAGAATAAGCGGAGGTATAAAGTCAAAAACAGAGGCTGCCGCCTTCATTTGCACAATGTTGCCCGTAAGCAGTGAATTTATAAGGCAGAGCACGGCAAAAATGCCGCCCAGCACGGGTGCGGCTTTGGGTGCAAGCTTTGAAAATGTGTCCTTTATGTAGTACATTGCGCCGCCGTAATATCCGTCGCTGTCATGCCTTCTGCATTTTACTCCCAGCGACACCTCGGCGTATTTCAGGCTCATGGCGCAAAGGGCAGACACCCACATCCAGAACACGGCGCCGGCGCCGCCTGCGGTAATAGCTGTTGCCACACCTGCCATATTGCCGACACCAAGCGTCCCTGCAAGAGCCTGTGTCAAGGCTCTTACAGGGGATATACCGTCGCCTGTGGCGGCTTCTTTCAGGGTTTTTATGAAACGTATGGGATGAAGAATGAAAAAGAACTTTTGTCTTGCGGCAAATACTATACCGCATACTATGAGTATTGCGGGCATTATCGCGCCCGAAAGAATATTATTGATAGTTTCCATATGATAATATATTTTATTTGCGTAAGGGATATTACGGTTTTTATCTGAACTTTTTTTGCTTATTTTTTCAAACTTTCTTTTGCTACCCAAAAGAAAGTTACAAAGAAAAGGGTATCTAAGAGGGAAGTATCCCTCTTAGATATCTCCCTCTGCGCTTCTCCCAAGGGAGAAGCATACGTTAGTATCAATCAAACAATATTGGGGCTATTGACCACTAACGACCCGCTGTGAACTTTGCAATGCTTCCTCCGGAAGCTATAAGGAAAATAGGATTTTCAAGGAAAGAAACGTAGTTTCTCTCACTTCACTTTGCATTAACGGCGGCAAGCCGTTAATGGGGCACAGATCAATGGGACTTACAGTTTTTGCTTTCTATATGATCTGTGCGTTTCTTTTTTCACAAAAAGAAAGCGATAATAGAGCAATAATAAAAATTCATTAGTAAATATCATTACATCTTTTAAGAAAAATTGTTAATTAAATGTTAAGTTTTGCCATAGCTATTGATTTTTCCTGCGACAGTGATAAAATATAATCATCGGTTAGCACTTTGAGCCTTTGAGTGCTAAAATCGACAAAAACAAAAAACAGTGCATGGTGCACAGAATTACAGGAGGCATATTAAAATGACTATTAAACCCCTTGCAGACCGCGTTGTTTTGAAGCCGGTCGAAGCAGAAGAAACTACAAAGTCCGGCATCGTACTGCCCGGCGCAGCTCAGGAAAAACCCCAGATCGCCGAAGTGGTCGCAGTAGGCCCCGGCGGCATGGTTGACGGTAAAGAAGTAGTGATGACCGTAAAGCTCGGCGATAAAGTCATCACCGGCACATACGCAGGCACTAAGGTAAAGTGCGACGGCACGGAGTATACTATCGTACGCCAGAACGATATTCTGGCGATCGTAGAGTAATTTTTTCGGAGGTAAACTGAAATGGCAAAGGACATTATTTACGGAACAGACGCGAGAGCAGCCCTGCTTGCAGGTGTTGATAAGCTTGCAAATACAGTTAAGATCACCATGGGCCCTAAGGGTCGTAACGTAGTGCTTGATAAGAAGTTCGGCACTCCCCTGATCACTAACGACGGTGTTACTATCGCAAAGGAGATCGAGCTTGAGGACGCTTCCGAGAACATGGGCGCACAGCTCGTTCGCGAGGTCGCTACCAAGACTAACGACGCAGCAGGCGACGGTACAACTACCGCAACTCTGCTTGCTCAGGCTCTTATCCACGAGGGTATGAAGAATGTTGCTGCAGGCGCTAACCCCATCATTATCCGCAAGGGTATTCAGAAGGCTGTAAACAAGGCTGTTGAAACTCTTACAAAGAATGCTAAGAAGGTAAACGGCACTTCCGATATCGCACGTGTCGGCACTATCTCCGCAGGCGACGAGGTCATCGGTACTCTTATTGCAGACGCTATGGAGAAGGTTACCTCCGACGGCGTTATCACCGTTGAGGAGTCAAAGTCTGCTGAGACTTACTGTGAAGTTGTTGAGGGTATGCAGTTTGACCGCGGCTATCTCTCTCCCTACATGGCAACAGACACAGATAAGATGGAGGCTGTTATCGACGACGCTCTCATCCTTATCACAGATAAAAAGATCTCCAACGTACAGGAGATCCTGCCCCTTCTCGAGCAGATCGTTCAGAGTGGCAGAAAGCTTCTGATCATTGCAGAGGACGTTGAGGGCGAGGCTCTTACTACTCTGGTGCTCAATAAGCTGCGCGGCACATTTACCTGCGTTGCTGTCAAGGCTCCGGGATTTGGCGACAGACGTAAGGAAATGCTTCGCGATATCGCTATTCTTACCGGCGGCGAGGTCATCTCTTCCGAGCTCGGTCTTGAGCTGAAGGATGCAAGCATTGAGCAGCTCGGCCGTGCAAGACAGGTCAAGGTAAATAAGGACAACACCATTATCGTAGGCGGTGCCGGCGATGCAGAAGAGATCAAGAGCCGTGTTGCTCAGATCAAGAGCGCTATTGAGACTACTACTTCCGACTTCGACCGCGAGAAGCTTCAGGAAAGACTTGCAAAGCTTTCCGGCGGTGTTGCGGTTATCAAGGTAGGCGCTGCTACCGAGACTGAGATGAAGGAAAAGAAGCTCCGCATTGAGGACGCTCTCAACGCTACCCGTGCGGCAGTTGAAGAGGGTATCGTTGCAGGCGGCGGTACTGCATATCTTAACGTGATCGCTGATGTTGCAAAGCTCGTTCCCACTGTTGAGGGTGATGAGAAGACCGGTGTTCAGATCGTTGTAAGAGCACTTGAGGCTCCTGTTCGTCAGATCTCTGAGAACGCAGGCTTCGAGGGCAGCGTAGTAGTTGATAAGATCCTGTCTGCTGATAAGGTAGGCTACGGCTTCGACGCTTACAGCGAGACCTACTGCGATATGATCGAAGCAGGTATCGTTGACCCTGCAAAGGTTACACGCAGCGCACTGCAGAACGCAGCAAGCGTAGCTGCAACCGTTCTCACAACCGAGGCACTGGTAGTAAACCAGCCTGAGCCTGAGGTTCCCGCTGCTCCTGCCGGCGGTATGGGCGGCATGGGCGGTATGTATTGATCCGCTTGGAATAATAAGAATAAAACCGCTGACGAAAGTCAGCGGTTTTGAGGTTGTCGAAAAAGTCCTCAGAAATAGCAAAATGCACAAAAGGGATTTCGCT
>CAZBAR010000008.1:0-68606 GCA_964490165.1 uncultured Lachnospiraceae bacterium
GCTGTTGTTACGAAAACGATGTCCATACCGCGGATCTTGTCGATCTTATCGTACTCGATCTCGGGGAATATCAGCTGCTCCTTCAGACCCAGGGCATAGTTGCCGCGGCCGTCGAACGCGTCGGGGTTGATACCCTTGAAGTCGCGAACTCGGGGAAGTGCGAAGTTGAACAGTCTGTCAACGAACTCGTACATGATCTCTCCGCGAAGAGTTACCTTTGCACCGATCTTCATGCCCTCACGGAGCTTGAAGTTTGCAACGGACTTTCTTGCGAAGGTGGGGACAGCCTTCTGTCCTGTGATCTGTGAAAGCTCTGCAATAATGGTATCAATAACCTTAGAGTTGTCCTTTGCTTCACCTGCACCTACATTGACAACGATCTTGTCAAGCTTGGGGATCTGCATAACGCTCTTGTACTGATACTTCTTCATCAGAGCGGGGGCAACGTCGGCCTTATAAAGATCTTTTACTCTTGCCATTTCCGTCAACCTCCATTAAAGCTCTGCGCCGCACTTGGCGCATACTCTTGTCTTATTCTTTCCGTCTACGTTGTACTTAGCGCGGGTAGCTGCCTTGCACTTTGAGCAGTACAGCTGAGCCTTGCAAGCGTAGAAGGGTGCCTCTGCGTCTACGATACCGCCGTTTTCCTGGGGCGGACGGGGCTTAAGATGCTTCTTTACAAGGTTTACACCTTCAACAATGATCTTGCCTTCCTTAGGTGCGACCTGAAGAACCTTGCCCTTCTTGCCCTTGTCATCACCGGAAACGATAATTACTGTATCGTCGCGCTTAACATGAACTTTACTCATTATAAACAACCTCCTTACAGTACTTCCGGTGCCAGGGACAGTATCTTGGTGTACTCGTGCTCACGAAGCTCACGAGCTACAGGTCCGAAAATACGGGTGCCCTTGGGCATTTTGTCGTCGTTGATGATAACTGCTGCGTTTTCATCAAATTTAATGTAAGAACCGTCGGCACGGCGAAGTCCCTTTACGCTTCTTACTATAACAGCCTTGACAACGTCGCCTTTCTTTACGACGCCGCCGGGAGCTGCCTTCTTTACAGCACATACAACAACATCGCCGATGTTGCCGTAGCGTCTGCCGGAGCCGCCAAGCACTCTGATGCACATAAGCTCTTTTGCACCGGTGTTGTCAGCTACCTTCATTAGTGACTGCTGCTGAATCATTTATCAGAAGTCCTCCTGTGTTAATTTTCGGTATGCTCTTTGACATACTCTGTTAAGGAGCGGTGAATATTACTTCGCCTTCTCGATGATCTCAACAAGACGCCATCTCTTTGTTGCAGAGAGAGGTCTTGTTTCCATAACCTTTACGGTATCTCCGATGCCGCACTCATTCTTTTCGTCATGAGCGTGGATCTTAACGGTTCTCTTAATGATCTTGCCGTAAGTGGGATGCTTTACATTATCGGCTATTGCTACAACGATGGTCTTGTCCATCTTGTCGCTGACAACCTTGCCCACTCTGGTCTTTCTCAGTGCGCGTGTTTCGTCTGCCATCTCAGTACCCCCTTACGCATTCTTCTCGCCGAGAATTGTCATTACTCTGGCGATATCTTTCTTCACATCCGCAATCTTGTGGGGGTTCTCAAGCTGGTTGATCGCGTGCTGGAAGCGAAGATTGAAAAGTTCCTTCTTCAGGTCGGTCAGCTTAGCGCTGAGATCTGAAACGGACATAGCTCTAAGTTCAGTTGCTTTCACAGCTTATCCCTCCAATTCCTTATCAAGCTGCTCCTTAGTGGCGAAACGACACTTAATGGGGAGCTTGTGCATTGCGAGACGCATTGCTTCTCTTGCGATTTCCTCTGATACGCCGTTCATCTCGAACATTACGCGGCCGGGCTTAACTACGGCTACCCAATATTCGGGAGAACCTTTACCGGAACCCATTCGGGTCTCAGCAGGCTTCTCGGTGATGGGCTTATCGGGGAATATCTTTATCCATACCTTACCGCCACGCTTAGTGTAACGGGTCATTGCTATACGGGCTGCCTCGATCTGGTTGCTGGTGATCCATGCGGGCTCCAGCGCGATAAGACCGTAGGTACCGTTTGTAATTCTGTTACCGCGAAGAGCGCGTCCCTTAAGACGGCCTCTGTGTACTCTGCGGTACTTTACTCTCTTCGGCATTAACATTATCGTGCGCCCCCTTCTTTATTTTCTCTGGGTGCGCGAGGTGCTCTGTTATCACGGGGACCTCTGTTATCACGTCTGTCGCCGCGAGGACCTCTGTTATCGCGTCTGTCACCGCCACGACGGTTGTCACGGCGATCGCCGCGTCTGTCGTTCTTGCGGTTCTGCTGCTGACGGCGCTCTTCAGATGCACCTGTCTGAATTCTTGCTACCTCGGGAAGAACCTCACCCTTGAAGATCCAGACCTTAACGCCGATCTTACCGTAGGTGGTGTTTGCCTCCCAGAAACCGTAGTCGATATCTGCACGGAGAGTCTGCAGAGGAATGGTACCCTCATGATACTGCTCTGTACGTGCGATTTCAGCTCCGCCGAGACGGCCGGAAACTGCGATCTTGATACCCTTTGCGCCCATACGCATTGTGCGGCCGATAGCCTGCTTCATTGCGCGGCGGAAACCGATACGGCGCTCAAGCTGGCTTGCAATGTTCTCTGCAACAAGCTGTGCGCTCATCTCTACGGGCTTTACTGCGATTACGTTAAGAGAAACAGGAGTGCCTGTCATCTTCTCAACTTCAGCTCTGAGCTTCTCTATCTCAGTACCGTCGCGGCCGATGATCATACCGGGCTTTGCACAGTGGATGTAGATGCGCATCTTTCCGGTATTGTCTCTCTCGATTTCGATCTTCGGAATGCCGGCGCTGAGAAGACGCTTCTTCAGGTAATTTCTTACCTTGTAGTCATTTACCAGAGTATCGCCGAAGACTTCGTCTTTTGCGTACCATCTGGAGTCCCAGTTCTTAATTACGCCCACTCTGAGACCGTGGGGATTAACCTTCTGACCCATGTTCGTCTACCTCCTTCATTCCTTTTCCTTCACCGCGATGGTGATGTGGCTTGTTCTCTTCAGTATTCTGTCTGCGCTGCCTTTACCGCGGGGCATCATTCTCTTAAGAGTCATGCCGGGGGTTACGTAGCACTCAGACACGTAAAGTCTTTCTTTATCCATACCGAAGTTATTGTCTGCGTCTGCAACCGCTCTGTCAAGCAGCTTGATGAGAACCTCACACGCTACCTTGGGAGTAGTCTTCAGAATACCGCGTGCAACCTCTACATCTTTGCCGCGGATAAGATCCAGAACGATCTTTACCTTACGGGGGGAGATGCGGACAAACTTCAGATTAGATCTTGCTTCTTTAGCTTCCATTTCGTACATTTCCTCCCTTATTACTTACCGTTGTTGGACGTCTTGGAGCCTGCGTGGCCCTTGAAAGTACGTGTAGGAGCAAACTCACCGAGCTTGTGACCTACCATATCCTCAGTTACATAAACCGGAATATGCTTTCTACCGTCGTGAACAGCGATTGTGTGTCCCACGAATTCGGGGAATATGGTGGATGCTCTTGACCAAGTCTTGAGCACCTTCTTCTCACCCTTTTCGTTCATAGCGCATACGCGAGCGTACAGCTTTTCTTCAACGAAGGGTGCCTTCTTAAGACTTCTGCTCATTTATTTAGCTCCTTCCTCACTTGCTGTTTCTGCGCTTTACGATGAACTTATCGGTTCTTGCCTTCTTGTTACGGGTCTTATAACCCAGAGCAGGCTTACCCCAGGGGGTAACAGGGCCGGGACGACCGATGGGAGAACGTCCTTCACCACCACCGTGGGGGTGATCGCAGGGGTTCATTACGGAACCGCGTACTGTAGGACGGATGCCCATGTGACGCTTACGTCCGGCCTTACCGATCTTAACGGTGTCGTGCTCAACGTTGGAGACCTGACCGATAGTTGCCTTACAGTCCATACGGATGTAGCGCACCTCACCGGAGGGAAGTCTTACCTGAGCCATGGAGCCTTCCTTAGCCATCAGCTGAGCCTGTGTACCTGCACTTCTTACGAGCTGTGCGCCCTTGCCGGGATAAAGCTCTACGTTATGGATGAAGGTACCTACGGGGATAGCGGATATAGGCAGAGTGTTACCTGCTTTGATATCTGCGTTCGCACCGGAGTAAAGGGTCATGCCGTCGGTTACGCCGACAGGGCAGATGATATAGCTCTTGTTGCCGTCGTCATCCTGAAGGAGTGCGATGTAAGCTGTTCTGTTAGGGTCGTACTCAACGCCGATAACAGTTGCGGGCTTATCGCTCTGACGCTTAAAGTCGATCAGACGGTACTTCTGACGGTTTCCGCCGCCCTTGTGGCGAACGGTGATTCTGCCGTAGCTGTTGCGGCCGGCATACTTCTTCTTAACTGTGATAAGGCTCTTCTCAGGAGTCTTTTTTGTAATTTCCTCAAAGGAGGGAACCGACATATTTCTTCTTGCCGGCGATGTAGGCTTATACTTGATTGTAGGCATTTTCTACTTCCTCCTTAGTTCATTCCCTCAAAGAACTCGATCGTCTTAGAGTCAGCCTTAAGGGTTACGATAGCCTTAGTCCACGCTGAGGTGTAGCCGCTCTGATAACGGAGTCTTTTGGGTTTTCTTTTCATATTGATGGTATTTACCTTTGCTACCTTAACGCCGAACAGCTCTTCAACCGCTGCTGCGATCTCGGGCTTTGTTGCGTCGGGAGCAACCTTGAAGGTATACTTCTTGGAGGCGATACCGTCCATAGCCTTCTCAGTGATGATAGGCTTCAGAATGATGTCCTGTGCAAGCTTCATTTTGAATATACCTCCTCGATCTTTTCGACCGCTGCCTTAGCAGCGATGAGAGAGTCGCAGTTCAGTATATCGTATACGTTGATCTCGTTATACTGCGAAACCTTGACGCCCTCGATGTTGCGAAGGCTTGCGATAGCCGCCTTGTCGTTCTCTGCGAGAACTACGAGCGCCTTCTTGCCCGCCTTTACATCTGCAAGCATCTTAGCCATGGTCTTTGTCTTGTACTCAGTTGCCTTGATCTCGTCAACAACGATCATCTCGTCGCCTGCGACCTTTGCGCTGAGTGCGCTGAACATAGCAAGTCTCTTGATCTTCTTGTTCATCTTTACCTTATAGCTGCGGGGCTTGGGTCCGAGTGCTACGCCGCCGTGTGTCCACTGGGGAGAGCGTGTGGAGCCCTGTCTTGCACGTCCGCTGCCCTTCTGTCTCCAGGGCTTCTTACCGCCGCCGGAAACTTCTGTGCGGGTCAGAGTGGACTGTGTGCCCTGTCTCTGATTCATAAGGTAAGCTCTTACAGCAGAATGGAGGATGCTTGTCTTGACCTCTGCGCCGAATACGGTGTCGGACAGTGTCATCTTACCGACTTCAGCACCTGCCATATTCAATACTTTAATTTCAGGCATTTGTTACTCCTCCTTCCGACTTATGCTTTAACACTGTCGCGGATGAATACGATGCCGCCCTTAGCGCCGGGAACGGCACCCTTGACTGCTATCAGACCCTTTTCCGCGTCAATCTTAATTACTTCAAGATTAAGAACGGTTACCTGTTCGTTACCGTACTGACCGGCCATCTTCTTGTTCTTATACACACGAGAGGGGGTTGAGCAAGCGCCCATTGAACCAACCTGACGGTGGATAGGACCGGTACCGTGAGTCATTCTCAGAATGTGGTTGCCCCATCTCTTGACCGCACCGGTATAACCGCGGCCTTTTGTAATGCCAGTAATGTCGACCTTCTCGCCTGCGGCGAAGGTATCGGCGGCCACTACATCGCCTACGTTCATATCAGCAGCGCCCTCAAGACGGAATTCCTTAAGGTGTCTCTTTGCAGAAACGCCTGCCTTCTTGAAATGACCTGCAGCCGGCTTGGTAACCAGCTTTTCTCTGATGTCCTCGAAGCCGAGCTGTACGGCATCGTAGCCATCATTCTCCGCAGTCTTCTTCTGAACTACGAAGCAGGGACCGGCTTCGATCACTGTTACGGGGATCGCTGCGCCGTTGTCCGCGAAGATCTGGGTCATACCCAGCTTTCTTCCGATGATTCCTTTTTTCATCGTTATTTTCCTCCTGATAAGGTTATTGGTTGATACTGCTTGTTTTTCCGCCAGCCTCGCGGAAGCATCAACGTGACCTTTCCGCCATCAAGCGCTTTATATAATAATCGGAAGTAACGGTTCCGAAGCATCAAACCGTGGTTTGAACTGCTGCGCTCTGTACGTGGAAATGTTATCGGCTTTGCCTGTTCTGAGACTTATTTAACTTCTTTTGCTTCGATCTCAACGCCGGCGGGAAGTTCAACGCCCAGAAGCGCTTCAACTACCTTTGCGTCAGCATTCTCAAGGACGATGAGTCTCTTGTGGGTGCGCTGTTCGAACTGCTCGCGGCTGTCCTTATACTTGTGGACTGCACGGAGAATGGTCACAACTTCCTTCTCGGTAGGGAGCGGAATAGGACCTGAAACCTCAGCGCCGTTTCTCTTAGCGATTTCTACGATCTTTGCAGCCGCATTATCAACCAGAGTGTGCTCATAGCTCTTAAGTCTTACCTTAATTTTAGTTGCCACTTTTTTTGCCTCCTGTTTTTCTTTGATGAGGCGACGAACACGCATCCGGGCGTTTCCGCGCCCTCCTCAAGTAATCCGGATCTTGCATACTGCACACTGCAGTCCGATCCGGAGCCTGACAGGCGCACCTTACACACTTTCGGCTGCCCGTACCTGCTCATATTCGCCCTCGCCCGCCTTATGGCGGACATACTCCACGGAAATTTCCCGCCCCACCGTAGCATAGTGGGCGGCCACCTCCCGCTTCATCGCACATCAAGCTCTGTTATTTTACCATACACTACATATAATTGCAAGCAAAGCAGTGAAATTTCTTCCATAAATCGATTGAAAAATTTCGAGAAATTTTCTTTACTTTTTTGTGCATATTTGACAATAGATTTGTATATTGTGTTTTTGAATGTTTTTTCGTACTATATTTTGTTTTTGAATGTTCTTTATTTATTTATCGCTTTCTTTTTGTGAAAAAAGAAAGCTGGAAAGAAAAATCTTTCAAGGGAAGAAACGACGTTTCTTCCCTTGAAAATCCTATTTTCCTTTTTGCTTCCGGAGGAAGCATAGCTAAGTTTACAGCAAAGCGTTAGGGGCTATTGCCCAATATTGTTTGATTGATACTAACGTGTACTTCCCGCAGGGAAGTAAGAGGGAGTTTTCCAAGAGGGATACCTCCCTCTTGGATACCCTTTTCTTTGTAACTTTCTTTTTGGTACGAAAAAGAAAGTTTGAAAAATAAAGTTTCTTGAACTATTCTTTTCGCCAAAAGAAAGTTAAAATAAAATTTGCCATAACAATGATAACAATATCATTCCAGCTCGAAAGCTCCTGTATAAAGCTGATAATACGTTCCCTTTGCGGCAACAAGATCATCGTGGGTGCCGCGCTCGATAATACGGCCGTGATCAAGCACCATTATAACGTCTGAATTCATAACAGTTGACAGTCTGTGAGCTATAACAAACACAGTCCTGCCCTCCATGAGCTTATCCATACCGCGCTGAACTATTGCCTCGGTACGGGTGTCAATGGAGCTTGTCGCCTCGTCAAGGATCATAACAGGCGGATCGGCAACCGCTGCGCGGGCGATAGCTATAAGCTGGCGCTGACCCTGCGACAGATTGGAGCCGTTGTTTGACAGCATCGTATTATATCCGTCGGGAAGTCGGGTAATGAAGTCATCTGCGCCTGAAAGCTTTGCAGCTTCCTTACATTCCTCATCAGTAGCCTCGAGTCTGCCGTAGCGGATATTGTCAAGCACCGTGCCCGTAAACAGGTTAGTCTCCTGCAAAACGATGCCGAGAGAGCGCCTGAGATCGGACTTCTTTATCTTATTGACATTGATTCCGTCATAGCGGATCTTACCGTCTGCAATATCGTAGAAGCGGTTTATAAGGTTAGTGATAGTCGTTTTGCCTGCGCCCGTAGCGCCTACAAAAGCGACCTTCTGACCGGGCTCGGCATAAACGCTTACATCGTGCAAAACGTCCTTGCCCTCTTCATATCCGAAGTCCACCTCGGTAAGGCGAACATCACCTGTAAGAGGTGTGTATGTGACGGTACCGTCGTTGTGGGGATGCTTCCACGCCCACTTGCCGGTGTGACTGTCACACTCAACGGCATTGCCGTTTTCGTCCTCGCGAATATTTACAAGCGTAACATATCCGTCATCCACCTCAGGGGCGGAGTCCATAAGCTCGAACACACGTCCTGCGCCCGCCATACCCATAACGATCATATTGATCTGCTGAGATACCTGATTAAGGTTACCTGTAAACTGCTTTGTCATATTAAGGAAGGGAACTACCATTGAAATAGAGAACGCCATTCCCGAAAATCCCACATTAGGCACATTAAGTGTAATGAACAGTCCGCCTGCAAGTGCACACAAAACATACAGGATATTACCTATATTCATTATAATAGGGCCGAGAGAGTTTGCGTAAGCATGAGCGCGGAAGCTGTCGTTGAACAGCTCGTCATTGATCTTATCAAAATCCTCGGAAACCTTTTCCTCGCGGCTGAAGACCTTAACGACCTTCTGACCGTTCATCATCTCCTGCACGAAGCCCTCTGTCTTAGCCACGGAACGCTGCTGGCGCACAAAGTAGGTAGCACTGCCGCCGCCTATCTTCTTTGTTACGAAAAGCATTAACACAACGCCGACAGCAACCACCAATGTCATCCACACGCTGTAATAAAGCATTATGAACAGCACCGCAAGCACAACTATGCCTGATTGCAGCACGCTGGGCAAGGACTGAGACACCAGCTGACGCAGCGTATCAATATCGTTGGTATAGTGGCTCATAATATCGCCGTGCTTGTTTGTATCAAAGAATTTGATAGGCAGGTTCTGCATTCCGTCAAACATGGCGCGGCGCATTTTGTCCAGAAATCCCTGAGTAATATACGCCATTATCTGAGACTCCAGAGTTATAAGCGAAATGGAGACAATATAAAGCGCAATAAGTATTCCAACCATGGGAACTATTTCTGTCCTTGCAACATCCCACGACATATTGCCGGCGCTTACGTACTGATCAACAACGGCAAGCACCTTTTGCATAAACACTGAGGGAATAGCGTTTACCATAGCGTAAAATACAAGGCACACAATAACAATAGGCATCAGAACGGGATAGAAGCTGAAAAGCATTTTTATAATGCGCTTCAGGTGCTGCGCCTGAAATTCCGGCTTGCCCTTGCCGCCTGCCGGGGGCATTCCTCTGTTTCCATTCATAGGACCTCTACTCACTGTCAGCACCTCCTTTTGTCTGCTGCTCATATACCTCGCGGTATATACTGCTCTTTTCCAAAAGCTCTGCGTGAGTACCGACAGACTCTATTCTGCCGTTGTCCATAACAACTATCATATCGGCGTCCTCAACAGAAGATACACGCTGAGCAATAATTATCTTTGTAGTTTCGGGAATAAAATCCTTAAAGCCCTTGCGGATAAGCGCATCGGTCCTAGTATCCACCGCACTTGTAGAGTCATCGAGAATAAGTATCTTAGGCTTTTTCAAAAGCGCTCTTGCAATACAAAGTCTCTGCTTCTGACCGCCGGAAACGTTTGTACCGCCCTGTTCTATGTAGGTGTCATAGCCGTCGGGGAAGGTCTGTACAAAATCGTCTGCCTGAGCCAGGCGGCAAGCCTCAACTATTTCGTCGTCGGTAGCATTTTCATTACCCCAACGAAGGTTTTCCTTTATCGTGCCGGAAAACAGAAGGTTTTTCTGAAGCACCATAGCTACCGAGCCACGCAGGGTATCAAGATCATATTCTCTTACATCCTTACCGCCGACACGAACCGTACCCTCGGTAGTGTCGTAAAGACGGGGAATAAGCTGAACAAGCGAAGTCTTGCTGGAGCCCGTGCCGCCGATAATTCCCACGGTAGCGCCTGAGGGGATATGCAGGTCTACATTTTCAAGCGAATAGCGCTCCGCCTTTTTGGAATACTTAAAGCTGATGCCGTCAAAGTCGACAGAGCCGTCATCAACTGCGAAAACAGCATTTTCCGGACTGGAAAGGCTGCTCTCCTCATCAAGCACCTCAGCAATACGCTTTATAGACTCTGATGACATAGTGAGCATAACGTATATCATAGACAGCATCATAAGCTGCATAAGCACCTGCATACCGTATGTTATCATTGCAGTGACTTCGCCGACATTTATGTTCACACCGCCGTCTGTTATTATAAGGCGGCTGCCCACAAGCAAAACAAACGCCATATTAAAATACAGGCAAAGCTGCATTGCAGGTGAGTTAAGCGCAACTATACGCTCAGCCTTTGTAAAGTCGTCGCGAATGTTCATTGACGCCTTGCCAAACTTTTCCTTCTCGTATTCTTCTCTTGAAAAACCCTTTACAACACGCATAGCTCTTACGTTTTCTTCAATAGACTCGTTGAGCTTATCGTATTTCTTGAACACTCTGCGGAACGCGGGCATTGCGTTACGCGCAATAAGAAGAAGCGCCACAATAAGAAAAGGTATTACTATTATAAATGTAGCGGCAAGCGAACCGCCCATTATAAATGACATTATCACGGCAAATATCAGCATAAGGGGCGCGCGCACTGCCGTGCGTATAGTCATAAGATACGCCTGCTGAACATTGGTGATATCGGTCGTCATTCTCGTTACAAGAGATGACGAAGAGAACTTGTCAATATTCTCAAAGGAATAAGTCTGCACACGATGGAAAATATCGTGTCTCAGATTTCTCGCAAAGCCTGCCGACGCCTTAGCACTGGTAAAGCCGGCAATACCTCCGCAACACAGAGATATTATCGCCATAACGATAAGCAGCGCGCCTGTTTTTACAATGGTAGGCATATCTGTGCCCGCCTGTACCTTGTTTACAAGCTCCGCTGTCATAAACGGTATCAGACATTCAATTATGACCTCAAATACTATGAACATAAATGTAAGTATTGTAGGCGTTTTGAACTCTCTGATGCTTTTAGTTAATTTTCTAAGCATAAAAATCTCCATTCTGCCGCACTAGATCGCTTATCGATTTAGTGCTCAGTTCAAAATAGTCATGAAATTCTCCCGTGTTTCCTGTTTCCGAAGGAAACAAAATGGCGGTACCCCTCTCAGGAAGAATATTTGGCGTGAAGTAAATTGTATATAAAGTCCGTTTTTCCGGTTCAATGCAATTTTCACGCTGATCTCCTTTCAGGGTAAATAGCGGCGAATGTTGTCTTTCATCTTACTGCAAAGCCTGAAAAACTCCTCGATCTCGCCTTCATCAAAGCCATCGGTAAGAACAGCCTCAGTAGCATCAAAATTTGTATGCATCATTTGCACATAGCTGTTTCCGCGCTCGGTAAGCACCAATCGCTTAAGCCTTGCATCGCCGCTGACGCTGACGCGCTCAATAAGCTCCTTTTGCTCCATAAGCGACAGAACTCTTGACGCAGTGGAGCGCGTGATGCAAAACTCATTTTCAATATCACGCTGGCAGATCTCGCGGTCGCGGTTCTTTTCAATAAAGCCGATGATCCGTCCGTTATACGGTGTGACTCCTTCAAAGCTCTCCATATCCCGTCCTGCGTCCAAAAGTCTGCCTATAAGATTATCCAGCGTGTGGACTTCTTTGGCAACAGCCCGTTTTTTATGACAATTGTTAGATTCTTTGATATGTAACGCTCCTCTCCGTCATGAAATGTAGTAGATAGAACTGTTTTACATACAACATTATATTCATTTTTTCCCCAATGTCAACACATTTAGGGAATTTAATAATTAGTTTACATTTTTAACAAATCGGTATTTGACTATTGCAAAAAATAAAATGATGTGGTAGAATTAGGGAAGATAATTGCTTTATTTCGATATACGGAGGTAATATATATGAAATGTCCTTCCTGCGGATCTGATGATATCAAGGTAGTCGATTCCCGCCCTGTTGAAGAAAACAATTCCATACGCCGCCGCAGAGAGTGCCTTGCGTGCCATAACCGCTTTACCACCTATGAGGTGATCGACGCATTTCAGCCTGTAGTTATAAAAAAAGACGGCTCAAAGGAGCTGTTTGACAAAAACAAGGTGCTGTCCGGTCTTATGAAGGCGTGCCAGAAGCGCCCTGTAAATGCAGAGACGCTGGCAGCGGAGATAGAATCGGAGATCCAGAATTCGCTGAAGCGCGAGATAACCTCGTCTGAGATAGGCGATATGGCAATGGAAAAGCTGAAGGAGCGCGATGCCGTCGCATACGTTCGTTTCGCATCCGTGCACAGAGAGTTCAAGGATGTTGAGACCTTTATGAAAGAGCTGCAAAACTTAAAAGACTGAGCCTGAAAAATTTAAGCTCTCAGCCGGTACCGGCTGAGAGCTTTCTATTTGTTGAAAAACTAATTTGCTGTAGAAAAATAACTAAAAGTTTTGGTCAAACTTTTTGGGGGGAGCTTGCGTGATTTTCCGACTTCCTGTCAATGACAGGAAGTCGATCAGAGCCTTAAATCGCGCTCCGCAGAGCGCGGAATCCCTTATTTATCAGGTGAAATGTGGCTCCAGTATGACTTTATGTAATCTACGCCCGACCACACTGTCATAATTATCATAAGCGCTATAGTTATATAGGAAAGTATATGCCACTGACCGAAGGGCTTGAACCAGAAAAACAGAACAGGCTCCAGCAGCACCGTGCAAATGCACACGATCTGCGTCACTGTTTTTATCTTACCCAGAGAGCTTGCCGCAATAACGATGCCGTCGCTTCCGCAGGCGACAAGACGAATGGACGTTACAGCCAGCTCGCGGAACATTACCAAAGCAGCAGCCCATATAAACACAGGACGGATATCCTCATACAGATAAATTATGGAAAGCATTGCGCCGAATACCATAAATTTATCGGCGAGAGGATCCATAAACTTGCCGAAATTCGTTATAAGATTATATTTGCGGGCGATCTTGCCGTCCAGCATATCCGTAAGACTGGTAATGATGAACACCGCCGCGGCGATAATGCGCTGAAGCATATCTCCCATCACAGTATCGGGGAAAATAGGCGCTATCATTATTATCATAAATACAGGAACTAAAAACACTCTTAAAATAGTAAGCTTGTTCGGTAAATTCATAACACTCCGATTTGAGACAAGTCTCAACGGTAAGCAGATGTGAATTTGCGCACGCGCATTCTGCTGCCGAAATTGCTACCTTATATTGTATATGAAAACAATAAATATGTCAATATATAATTTGTGAACACGAAGCTACAGCACTCTTACAGCGCCGCCGCGGCGCACATTAAGCACATGACACGCACCTTTTTTGAAAAATCTTTCTATATATTCTTTATATTCCTTCACCTTTTCGCGAGGCACGAACGCCTGAATGGTTCCGGCAAAGCCGCCGCCGTGAACGCGCCATGCGGCATTACTGCCGCCGAGAAAGCTCTCGGTCAGGCAAAGCGCCAGAGACAGTCCCTGCTCGCGCACATTCTTTACGGTGTACACATTCTGCAAATAGCAAAAGCTTGAAATACCCGACGCGCGAACACCGTCAAAAAACACACCTATATCGCCGTTGTCAAGAGCCATGCGCATTTTGTCCACTCTTTTGTTTTCCGCAAAAAAGTGCATAGCGCGAAGCAGGGCGCGGTCGCCCTCTACGGCGCGTATCGTTTCAGCCTTTTCAAGCACCTCATCCTCTGTGCATTCTCTCAGCACCTTCTTGCCGAGAAGCGCTGCCACTGCCTTCATCTCGGAGGGAACAGATGCGTAATCCTCATTCAGGTCAGCGTGGTTTCCTCCGGTATCTACGATGCAAAGAGCATATCCTGCCTCTGCAAGGTCAAAGTCCGGCTTTGATATTACGGGATCTGCGGGGTCTTCAAAATCGATCTCAATAAAGCCGCCCACAGCGCACGCCGTCTGATCCATAAGTCCGCAGGGCTTGCCGAAATACACGTTTTCTGCAAACTGCGCCATTTTTGCGATCTCCACGTTGGAAACGGCACCGTCATTGTACAAGTGATTGATAATATTGCCGATCATAACCTCAAATGCAGCAGATGAGGAAAGTCCCGAGCCCTTGAAGACATTGGACGTCGTATACGCAACAAAACCGCCGACATTCAGGCCTCTGTCGCAAAACGCCCTCTCCATACCGGCAATTATTGAAGCCGAGGTGAAATATTTGTCCTCGTCCGGCTCTGCAAAACCGTCTGCATCCACGGTGTCAGCCGCAAAGCCCTCGCTTTTAACCTTCACCGTACCATCATCTGTAGGGGATGCAACAGCAATTATATCAAGGTCAATAGCGGCGCACATTACCTTGCCGCAGTTGTGGTCGGTATGGTTGCCCGCCACCTCGCTTCTGCCGCCCACAGAGAAAAGCATTGCTTCTCTGTTGCCGAAAAGATCTATAAAGCTTTTTACGGCTTCGCCCGCACGGCTTCTGTATGCAGCCAGTCCTTCGGGCGCTATAGAGCACAGCGAGCTGATAGTGTCATCTGCCATACCAAGCATTATTTTATCGTAAAGTTCAGTTGCTTTCATACTGATGATCTGCCTTTCTCAGAATATTAGTCCTTCAGCGCTTACACATTTCCCGCTGTCGGTATCAACGGTGAACAGTGCTCCGTGAGCAGCTGCCTCACCCGACGCGTGCTCAAAAAATATAGGAGTACGCTTTATAAACTTGTGTATGGCGTTCTCACTTTTTACGCCCAGCACGCCCTCTGTTGGCCCTGTCATACCGAGGTCGGTAATATAACCTGTGCCGCCGGGCAGCACGCACGCATCTGAAGTCTGAACGTGCGTATGAGTGCCGAAAACAGCGCTTACCCTGCCGTCAAGATATCTGGCAAGGCACATTTTTTCACTTGTCGCCTCAGCGTGGATATCTACAACTGCAAAATCGTATTTGCCTTTCATATCTGCAAGTATCTTGTCCGCTGCCTTAAACGGGCTGTCCAGCGGATCCATAAAGGTAGTGCCCAAAAGGTTTATTACAAGCAGACGCCAGCCGCAGCAGTCTACAACGGTATATCCGTCGCCCGCAGCATCAGAGGGATAATTGGCAGGACGTATACAATTGGGGTGGCTGTCCAGATAGCTGTAGGTGTGATACCTTTTTAAGGTATGGTTGCCGCCGGTGATAACATCCGCTCCAGCTTCAAATATCGCCTCTGCGCTGTCGGGGGTGATACAATTTGTCTTTGATGAATTCTCTCCGTTGGCAATTATCACATCAGCCCCCAGGCTTGACGCCATACGGCGCAGCCTGCCGCCGGAAAGATATTCAACACCGAGCTCTCCTACAACATCTCCTATTGCCAGTATTTTTATTTGCGACATAAGGATCCACCGCCTTTTTAAGATTTACCATAGAAAAACGGGCAAGCCCTGACGGTATATGCCCGTTTTGATCTCACGCACGGAAAATACGATCAGCCGCGCGCTCTTTTCTTTCTGTTATATTCCGATGCGGGATTTACGATCTCTCTCCAATCAAGGTCTCCGCGATCCAGCGCGCAAACAAGAGCCTCCGCCGTTGCAATATTTGTGGCAATGGGAACATTCTGATTGTCGCACATACGAAGCAGATTGCTGTGCTCATCGCTGTTAATATGATTTGCATCGGAATTGCCGAAATACAAGACCACGTCGATCTCGTTATATGAAACTCTTGAGCATATCTGCTGAACGCCGCCGTGGCTGCCGGGCAGCATCTTTTCGATCTTCAATCCGGTTGCGTCTGAAATATACTTTCCCGTAATACTTGTGGAGCAAATATTATGCTTTGAAAGTATTCCGCAATAGGCGATGCAGAACTGTGTCATAAGCTCCTTTTTTGAGTCGTCAGCAATTATTGCTATTTCCATTTCGATCCCCCTTGACCTTTCTTATTTGTAAAATTTATCTCGCATTTTCCGCATTTTCTTCATACCCGAAAACAGCGGTATATTTTTCTGCATCAAACGTCCGGCTATGTTTGCAAATGCCGTACCCGACAATCCGTCCCGTCGGCGCGGCATTTTTCGGCTTTCCTGTGACAGTGCCAGCGAATAATCGTAAGGAACCACACCGCAAAGGGGAAGTCCCGACGTATCTATCATTGAAAAAATTCCTTTTCTGCCGTCGGACAGGCAAACACCCTGACTGTCAAACGAATTTATCACCAGCCGGATATCCTCAACACCCATGTCCCGGACTCTCTGCGCCGTACCCTCGGCGCTTCTGAGAGATACGGGCGAATGCCCTGCAACGATAAGCGCGCAGTCCGCCGCCTTAGCGGCGACCTCCATACCGAAACTGATTCCCGCGCCTGTGTCTATAACGGCAAAATCGCAGCCCAGCTCTTCCATGGCAGTTTTTATGCAACTGGCAGCGCCTGACACATCTGCATATGCTTCAGTATCACAAGACATAGCTGCCGGAGCTGCTAAGAGATATACTGTACCGCTGCCCCCTCCGCCGAGACGTATAGCTGCCTCGTCTGCGCTGCACCTGTCCTTTATGAGATCGGACACAGTGTACAGCACGGCATTTTCCGCGCCTGTAAGCATATCAAGACAGGGACTGCCAAAGTCAAGATCGCAAAGCAGCACTTTACTGCCCATACGGCTGAGCGCGGTTGCAATACCGAGAGCTACGGTCGATTTACCGATACCGCCCTTAGAGGACGCTATCATAATACAATGTATTGACATAATTCCTCCGGACGGTTTATTTTTTAACTTCAACGGAAAATCTGACTGACCATACATTCAAATTATACACTCTTTTGAACGTCAAGTCAACAGATGCACAGTTTTTTCAAAAAATTTATGCATTATATTAACAAATGCATAAAAAGTATTTCTTATTGACAGCCTTTTAGAAAAGTGTTAGAATTAGTTGGGTTTGTCGAAAAATCTGACGCGTTTTGCAGTTCAAAAAATCGATGATCTGCCCGAAATTGCGATTTATTAAACATTATATACAGATATTTTATAACCTGGAAACGGAGATTTGTATGCCTGTAAAGAAGTTGATCTGTCTTATCATTGCAGCGGCGCTGCTGTTAGTATCTCTCCCGGTGACGTCATTTGCCGCATTTACCGGCGACGAGCGCGTAGTTATCGTCCTTGATCCGGGACACGGCGGCGGGAATATAGGATCCGCCTATAACGGAGTCGGCGAGAAGGTGTACACATTCCGCCTTGCTACATACTTAAAGCAGTTTCTTGAAGAAAACGGAAACTTTATCGTATATATGACCCGTGAGGGAGACTGGGATCTTGAGCTGTGCGAGCGCGGCATATTTGCAAACACCCATAACGCCGACGCCTTTATAAGCCTGCATTTCGACGGCAGCACTGACAAAAATCAACACGGTGTTACAGTATACACATCCGTTTTTGACTATGCAGCCCTTGTGACACTGGGCGCCTCCGTCGCATCAAACGTCGCCGCATCAGTGGGAATGTCCTCAAACGGAGTAAAGCGCCGTCCTGACACCCAGTATTATTGGAGCACTGAGTACCAGTGGGATATTAAAGATCCCTCACTGGGCATTCTCTCAGACTATTACGGCCTACCCACATGGGGCGCAAAGTTCGGCATACCTACAATGATCGTTGAGCACGGATTTTTGTCAAATCCGTCCGACGGCGCCCTTATCTCCTCAGGTACAACTATTGAAAAGATGGCGCGCGCCGAGGCCGACTCCATTATTGCGTACTACACCAACCACACTCATACATACGGCGCTATGAAGCAGGACTATCCGTCCAACTGTATGTTCGTGGGAAAGCAGTCTGAGCACTGCACCGTTTGCGGGCACCGCCGCAATATTCAGAGCCTTGCCCCTGCACCTGACAACCATTATTGGGAAAATGAAGTAACGGTGCCCGCAACCTGCGGACATGACGGAAGCATTACACGTGTCTGCCGTATCACCAACAATCTGATCGACAAGAAGTATAAAAATATAACCAATCACGAATCAGTTCAAATCATCCCTGCACCGACCCAGCACGACTTCGCAGTGATATCTGAGGATGCCGCAACCCACACCAAGGACGGATATATCCAGTATAAGTGCAAGACCTGCAGTGAAACCTTTAAGGACATACTGTACGCAGAGGGACACACATGGGAGTCGATAGGACACGCCGATCCCACCTGTACAACGGACGGCGGAACGACTTTCCGATGCACTGTATGCAGCGAAGAGTTTTTAGAGGTGGACGCCCGCGCCTACGGTCACAGCTATACAGTTACCGATGAGACTCTGCCGACCTGCACTGAGGACGGTGTGAGAACCTCGGTGTGCAGCGTTTGCAGCCATACTTCCGAGGAAATTCTTCCCTCGACGGGGCATGATACGAGCCTTTGCGAGTCGGTGTCTGCAAGCTGCACTGCGGACGGATACCTTCGCGGTGAATGCTCCGTCTGCAGTGAGAAAATTGACGAGGTATATCCTGCCGCAGGACACAGCTTTTCAAGGGTCGTAAAAAAGGCCGCCACCTGTACCGAGGGCGGCGAGAGTCATAAGGAATGCACTGTATGCGGCGAGACTGCGGACGAGACGACGTCCCCGCTCGGTCATTACTACCTGATGACGTCATATATTGAGTCAACCTGTGACAGGAAAGGCGCTGCTGAGTTTGTGTGCGATCGCTGCGGCGCGCATACCGCCGGAACGATGGCTATAGCGGAACACAGCTACGAGATCACAAGTGAGAAGGCTTCGGGATTGTTCAGCGCAGGAGAACAACACCTGACCTGTGAGTATTGCAGCGACTCAATCACACAGAAGTTCAGCTTCAGCTGTGTTGACATAGC
Source organism: uncultured Lachnospiraceae bacterium (assembly GCA_964490165.1). Classification (GTDB taxonomy): domain Bacteria; phylum Bacillota; class Clostridia; order Oscillospirales; family CAG-272; genus Avispirillum. The sequence goes on from CAZBAR010000008.1 coordinate 18,898, forward strand.
AGTGCGTGTGTTCGGCTGCATTTCGGTGCTTTGTTTAGCGGGATCCGTAACGGTACTGGCGATATTTATCATCCGCAGAAAGAAAAATAACGAGATCGCAAGCAGTAATGACAGCGAGAGCGATCTTGATGAAGTTGAGATAGACGATATAGAGGTTATGCTGTGATAAGGTTATGATAAAAAGCCTTCCCAATATGGGAAGGCTTTTTAGTTAGTCAGTCAACCATTTACGGCAGAGGGGGAATATGATCCCGCCGACAAAATTGCCTGCTGTTATAACAAGGAGTCGCAGCACCATGCCGGTACTCCACGCATCGGACAGCCATATATAAAACATATCTGCAACGCAGTGTTCAAAGCCGCAAATTATAAAAACCATTACGCCAAAGAACAGGGAAAGATACTTACCTATGTCATGAGGTGCGTTCTTAAAGCCGTCTACTCCTATATAGATGAATATATTACACAAAATTCCCAGTACAAACAGGCTTACAAAGCCGTCACCCGCCTTTGTTTCGCACAGTGATGCCGCCTTAGCGGATATAATGCTTATCCTTGAAAGGCGCACTGCAAGCGCCGCCGCGCCCGTGCCGACAAGATTGCCCAGCCATACGAGCACAAGTGATGCGGCATATTTTCCATCATTCTGAAACACATAGCAGACCTTGCCTGTGAAAAGGTGCAGGCCGAAATTGCAGACGCAAAACAGACCCACGGTGAAAAACAGTGCGCCGAGGACCTTATTATCCAGCGACAGATACACAGTGCCGCCAAAGCCTATGCAAAGTCCTGCAAGAATTGCGGACACAAAAATTTTTACAGCTTTCATACAAAAATCCCTAAATTTCTTTATTTATAGCAATAGGCTACCACAAAAACCGGGAAATGTCAACAGGGATACAAAACTCTCGCTGCATTTTTCGCTGATCTGATTCAGTGATATACACATTTTTTACGCAAAACAGCGCTCCCGAAGGAGCGCTGTTTAATTTTTTAGCATAGAAGCTATCTAAGCTTATCTTAGCCCATGAGAGCCTTTCTCATTACGAGCTGGTCCTTAGCATTGATAGCACCGTCACCGTTAGCATCTGCTCTGGAGGTGAGGATATCCTTATCGCTGTAAACTCTTGCGAGATACTTTCTCATTGCGAGAGTATCAGCAGCGGTAAGAGTGTAGTCACCGTCAAGGTCGCCTGCATAGGTTCTGTTGGTGTATGCAAAGTCTGCAGAACCGATAGCCATAGCATCAACATCAAAGCTGACACCGAAGTCACGAAGGATTATATAGTCAAGAGAGTTCTTGCTATAAGGCAGGTTGAAGAATGCACTTGCGCTACCAACTTCTACAGGATCGCCCCAGTCATCCTCAACGAGGTTGCCGTTCTCATCCTTGAGATAGCTAAAGCTGAAGTCGATGTACTCAACGCCGTTTACAAACAGCTTGAGAGATGCAAACTGATCAAACTCACGAGCCTCATCATCAGTCTTGAAGTAAGACATAGAAACTGCAAAGTTGTATGCTTCGCCTTCTACCATAGTAAAGTCTACTGTCTTAGCAGAGAAGTTACCGCCGGGGAAAGGATTTGCCTGGTTGGGGCCTCCATTGTTAGGAACAAGGAAGAGCTTGTGCTGGTCAGCATTATAACCGATCTGAGCAGTTATAGTGTCAGCACCGCCGCACCAGAAGTACAGAACGTGACCGTAGCCGGGCTTGCCGTCTGCGTACTCTACAGAGCCGCCGACTGTGTCGAATGTGCCGTTGTAGATAAGGTCAATGTTCCAAGACCAGTTGTTAGCATTTACATTGCTTACAGTGTAGTAAATGTTGTAGTTATTCTCATTTGCAGCTGCAGTAGAAGTACCTGTGCCGCCGCCGAATACGAGAACGCCGCGATCTGCATCGCAAGCCCATGTTTCAGAGGTCCAGCTGTTATCGATAACGATAGCCATATCGTCGCTCATATCATGGTACTCATAAAGTGTGCCGGTGTATGTGTCTGCATCGGGAAGAGTAGTATATCTTCTCTCTGTGCAGTCCGTGTTCTTACAGAAGGTGTAAACCAAACCGTCTTCTGTCTTGTTGTTGATGTTATAACCTGCGTAGTTGTGAGGTACCTTAGCTACAGGAGCATTTGACTTAACAGCGCCGCAAACTGCACAGTAGATAGCGTCATTACCCTCTTTGAAGCACTTAGGAGCTTCTGTTCTCACAAGCTTACCGTTGATGTGACCGTTTGCTGCGCAGAGATCCTCAGCGTCAAGGTCAATAGTCTTAGCAACAGTGCTCTTAATAACAGTGTTTTCGATTGCGTTGTATTTAATATCCATGAGCTGGATATTGTCAAGAACAGTAGAAGCGTTGTGAGGCATGAAGATCATGTTATCCCAAGCCTGAGCGCCTGCCCTGCTTGTGTAAACAAGCTCTTTGTCGACATAGATCTGACCAACATTCTGGCTGAAGTTGATTACATATGTAACGTTCTTGAAGTTGTTGATAGTAGCTTCGCCCCAATCGAACTGTACGAAGTCCTTAGTGTTGCCGGATTCTGTACCGACAAAGCCCTTAAGACCGTCTGCTGTGGGCATTACGCCGACCTTCCAACGGATGAGCTGTGTACCGCTGCTTGTGTTGTTTGTCCACATCTCGAAGCAGCTGCCCTCGGTAGATTCGTTGACAGGAAGAACTGCAAGGTCAAAGTTCATGATGAAGCTTCCCTTGTTTACCTTAAAGCCGTCATTCATGAAGCTGTCGCTGTCGATGTAAGTGTTGATATCGTTTACACCGTATTCGGGAGTCTGCTCGATAAGGAGAGCGCTGCCGCCAACTTCCTTAGTTTCAAAGTGATCGAATATGCTTTCTTCTTTGATTACATATTCAGCGCGCTGACCCTGAACACCGTAGTCGTAGTTGTCATCCTCGAAGTCGCAGAACCAGTTACCGATTCTGTAGTTGTCGTAGGATACTCTGTCAAAGCCACAGTACTCAACAATCTTATTGCCATTTTCTTTGTCTGTGTAAAGACCCATTACTGCGTTTACTGTACCTACATTTACGCCGTCAACATATATTGTGGTCTTGCCGTCTTCTGCATCCCACTTAATATGATACCAACGACCTACCTCGTATGTGCCGGGGATCTTTTCGCCTCCTACACCTACAGCGGATGTAGAGAATGCAGGACCGTTGTACAGACCGTAGCCAAATATCTCACTGTCTGCTTCGTCAAGTCTGACGTCTATTTCTACGTCAAAGTTGCTGCCCTGATCGCCGATCTCCTTATAGTGGAAGGAGTTGCCCGAAGGCTGCGTCCAGTAATGATTTACCGTCTCGTTCTTAGTTACTACCTGCACAGCAGACAGACCGACTGCCATACTGGAAAGCAGCATAGCAAGTGTAAGAACAATTGCTAAAATTTTTTTCATTGGATAAACCTCCATTTAATTTGGTAATACAATTGTAGCATTCATATCACAAAATGTCAATACTTTTTAGGGATTTTTTTGTATATTATATGGAAAGCGTTCTAAAATGAGCAGACAAAAAATATGCGATTTTCACATCAGTCACCATTTGTGGGCGCAGTTTTTGTAAATCATCCCACATATAGTGCAGCTGTCACTGTTTTCAGCGCATTTTTCTTGATCATGACGCATTTTCAGGAGTGATGTTTTTATAATTTTCTACATTATTATATAGGAGGACAGGCGTCAGAAATATTTTTGTTCAGTTTTTATAATCTTTTATAATCGGAACAAAAGCGGCGGCTTCAGGCGAGGGAGTTTTATTGCACCACTTATTAGTTTTTCGCAAACTTCGCTTCTTTTTATTATACTCGCCTGTCTGTTGTCATAGAATATAAAATAAAAGTAAACACTTTATCGGGGGGCTTATGATTTTTGAAATAAGGTCAATGGGCACGGGGACTGCAAGCATACGGCTGCCTGTATTCAGCGCTGAGGATAGCGAGGCAGGGAATGCGGCGCGGATGAACACTTTTTATGAAAAACTGGCAGGGTATATTAAGGAATTTATCGAGTCGGAGGATTTTCCCGCCGGAGGGCGTTACCGTGCAGAGGGAAAATGCACCGAGGGCGAGGACGGGAGCATTACGGTATCTGTTACGCTGTCGCTGCACCACCGCGGCAGGTGCACGGCTCGGCGTGTTATAAGCCACACGTGGAGAGACGGAGTTATTATAGGATAAATGGCGGATGTTTTTGATATAAAAATAAACACGCAAACTTTTATTCCTATTTATTATATATTATTATATAGCCGCCGAAAGGCTGTAAAAATTATTGATATAATTTTCTTGAAATGGAAAAATGTTTGTGATATAATAACAATGAATACTCTGACTACAGATATTTTTTAGCAAACTAACATAATTTTCGTATAGAGGAGGGTATGCTGTGACTAACGAAGCCATTGACACGATCCGCAAAACAGAGGACGAAGCTGAGGCTTGTATTGCCGACGCCAGAGCAGAGGCTGCAGAGAAAGTACGGTCGGCGAAGCTGAGGGCAGACGAGATACTGAAGGAAGCAGAAGCAGCCGCCGCGAAGATCGCCGCGTCTGCTGAAAAGACCGCCGCCGATCACGCTGACGGTGTTATAGCCAAAGGGTCGGAGAATGCCAGAAATGAAGCCAAGAAAGCAGTAGCGGCGGCTGAACCGAAAGTAGAAGCTGCCGCCGATGAAATTATTCGGGAGATATTTGAAAAATGGCAGTAAGTGAGATGAAAAAGCTATCCTGCATTGTCCCCGCCGACAGTGCAGACAGGCTTATCGCCTCTCTACAGCGTCTCGCCTGTGTGGAGATCATTACACACGACCATGACACCACCGGGCTTGCCCGCGCCGACACGGAGAGCGCAGCGGAGTATCTTACAAAAGATATTTCCACGGTGCGACGCGCCATAGAAATTCTTATGGCGTATGATATGAGAAAATATTCCGTGTTTGACGCTCCTGCCGAAGCGTCTATTGACGACTTTGACAGCGGACTTGACGCGATCGCTTTAGCTGAGGCAAAGGCTGCCTGCGAATTGGGTGACAGGATAGACAAGCTTAAAACACGCATTTGCGACAGTGAAGCTGCCCTGGCGGCATTGCTGCCGTGGGTGGGCATAAATATTGCCCTGCCCGAGGATGAAACGGCACACACGGTGACGATCGGCGGCACGCTGCCCCAAAACATCGCCATGGACGCAGTGGAGGACAGGCTTAGCGAGCTTGCCTGCGTTATACAGACCGTGCAAGCCACCGGCAAGAGTGCGAGGGTCATAAGTGTGAGCGCCCACAGGGACGATATCGATCAGGTGCGCGCCGTGCTCTCCTCCTTCGGATTTTCGCGCTGCACTGTAAGCACAAAAAAAGAGGACGGCTATGCCGAGGGTGCTGCGGCTGTTTGCCGGCGTCAGCTGGAGGCCGCAGGCGCCGAGCTTGAAGCGGCAAAGAAAAAGGCTGTCAGTCTTGCAGAAAAGCTGCCGGATCTGAAGGCGCTGTACGACGTATTGCAAACAAGGCGCAGACGGCTTGAAGCAAAGGCGTCGCTTGGCTGCACAAAAAGCACTGCGGTGCTTTCCGGCTGGGTGCCTGCGTCGGCTGAAAAAAAGGTGGAAAAGCTGCTGACGGACGCAGGTGCGGCGTATGACTTTGAAGAGCCTCAGGAGGGCGACGATGTTCCCGTAGCGCTTTCCAACAACGCATTTGCAAGAAATTTCGAACCTATCGTATCCATGTATGCGCTGCCGCTGTACGGCAGATTTGACCCGACCATGATCGTATCGCTGTTTTACGCCGTAATATTCGGCCTGATGTTTGCGGACGTAGGCTACGGACTTATACTGCTGGCGGGATGTCTTGCGGGGCTTCGGCTCCTTCACCCCAAAGAGGGAATGAAAAAGCTGCTTAATATGTTCGCCATATGCAGCGTTGCCTGTATAATCGCAGGTGTGCTGTTCGGCGGATACTTCGGAGACCTGCCAAACGCGCTTATGAAGGGCTTCGGCGGACGCGAGGACACGGGAAGTCTTTCGGTATGGTTCGACATGGTGGAAAACCCTATGGCGTTCCTTATAGTATCCCTTGCGGTAGGCGTTGTTCATATGGTCAGCGGAATGGTCATAAAGTTTATCATTTTATGCCGCGACGGGCACGTGCCTGATGCGATATTCGATGTGGGCAGCTGGCTTGTTCTGTTCGCCGGCATAGGCGTGATGTTTATAAATTCCACAGCCGGGCTTATAACCGCGGGCGTGGGCGCGCTGATGCTTATCTGCACGCAGGGCAGGCACGAAAAAAGCATAATTATGAAAATAGGCAAGGGAGTTATGAGCCTTTACGATATCGTAAGCTACGCTTCGGATCTTTTGTCCTATTCCAGAATACTGGCGCTCGGTCTTGCGAGCACGGTCATTGCAAACGTTGTAAACCTGCTGGCTACCATGGGCGGTGCAACAGTACCGGGAGTTATAATGTTTATTCTGATATTCTTAGCAGGCCACGTTATAAACTTCCTTGTAAACATTCTGGGCACGTATGTCCACACAAGCCGATTGCAGTATATTGAATTTTTCGGCAAGTTTTACGAGTCCGGCGGCAGAGAGTTTGCACCTCTTGCTCCGGAAGAAAAATATGTAAGCCTCAGATAAAAAATAAAATATTAAGATAACATAAGTCAGAAAGGAAAAATCATCATGACATTCGGACAGCTTCTCAATCTTATTTTTACAGGACAGAATCTTGCAATTCTCGGCGCAGTTCTTGCTGCAGCTCTTGCCTGCATCGGCAGTGCTAAGGGCGTCGGCATCGTCGGCGAGGCGGCAAGCGGTATGCTTGCTGAGGATCCTTCAAAGTTCAGCCAGGCGCTGCTTTTGCAGGCTCTTCCCGGTACACAGGGTATTTACGGCTTCGTAACCGCGTTTCTTATTATGTTGAAGCTCAACATTTTCGGAGGAATGGCTGAAATAAGCGTAGGTCAGGGTATGTATCTTTTCGCAACCGCGCTTCCCATCGCTATCGTAGGTTATTTCTCAGGCATTGCGCAGGGCAAGGTTGCCGCAAGCGGTATTGAGCTCGTTTCTCGCCGCGAGGGTCAGGTCATCAAGGCTATCACCTCGGCTGCTCTTGTTGAGACATATGCTATTTTCGCACTTCTTGTATCTCTTCTTCCCATTCTGTTCTTCGAGGTATAATCAAAGATACCCTATTTTCGGAAAAATCAAAGAAAGGGGACAGGGAACACTGAATGCAAAATCTTGATAAAATTACAGATAAAATAAAGTCAGACGCCGACAGCCGCAAGGAGCGGATATTGGCTGACGCGGAGCGCTCTTTCGACGAGATAATAAAGAACGCAGAGAGTCGCGCCGAAAAAATGCTGGCTAAGGCAAAAAACAGATCCCGCCGCGAAGCGCTGGAGGTTGCAAAAAGAGCATACTCCACCGCTGATATGAGAGAGCGCGAGCTTATGCTTGCCACCCGCGTGGGCCTTATAAACAAAGCCTTTCGCGAGGCGAGGCGCCGGCTTTTGCAGCTCAGCGATGACGATTACTGCTCGCTGGCGGCGCATCTTCTGGCGGACGCTGCCACAGAACGCATTGAAGCTGCAAAGCGTCTGAAAAAGACATACGGAGACAGCGAGGACTGCTGCGTTGATTTCGAGGTACTTTTCCGCAAGGAGGATCTTGAAGAGAGAGCGCCCCTGATAATCAAAGCGGCAAAGGCTGTTATGCGCACAAAATCGGCAACGCTCGGCAGAACGCCTTTTGCAATAAGCGAGGAGGTCGCCGACATTGACGGCGGCGTTATCCTTCGCTACGGCGACATTGAAACAAACTGCTCCTTTGAGGCTGTTATAAGCGATGCAAGAGAAAGGCTTGAGGGACGTGTTGCCGAGATCCTGTTTTCGCCTGCTTCGCTTTCGGGGGAAGACGCATACGAGGACAGTAAAGACAGTAACGATAACAATAATGAAGAATAAACGGCAAGCGAGGGGGTGGAATAATGCTTGGTGAAAGAGACTATGTTTTTGCGTCGTCCTTTCTTCGCGCCGCCGACGGCCGCGGCACGCCCCGCGAGCGCCTCGCGCGTTTCGGAGAGGCGTCGTCAAAGGAGTCGCTTCGCGCGGCTGTCGCGGAAGCCTACGGTATTGCAGGCGGTGCAGACATATACGAGAGAGTTCTCGGTGATGCAGCAGAAAAAATGCGCGGCGCTCTGCCCGATTTTTCGGTCATGTATCCGCTGCTTTTCAAATACGACTGTAACAACATAAAAACGGCGATAAAGTGCGCCGTCAAAAATACTGATCCCGACGGACTGATGTTTTCTTTCGGAGCGATCAGCCCCGACACGGTCATAAGCTGTGCAAAAAAATCAAGCTTTTCCGCTCTGCCTGACTACGCTTCGTCTATGCGCCGGGCGGCACAGGAGGCTATGCATTTATACCGCAAGACCGGAGAAGCGAGAGCGATCGATCTGATGCTTGACGCCGCGTGCTTTAAGGATATGAAGAAAGCTGCCGATGAGGGCGGTGTTGAGCTTATAAAAAACATCGTTACCCTTCGCGCAGACGGCACAAATATTATGACGTGCCTTCGGATCGCGGCTGCCGGCTTGCAGCCTGCTACCGCCGTATCTCTGACAGAGCGCGCATTTGTCAGCGGCGGAGATATTCCGCTGTCGGCATTTCTCACAGCAGACGGCGGCACTGCCGACGCTGAGAGTGCGGCAAAAAAAGCGCCATACGGATCTGTCAGCGCCGACGCCGCACGCCGTGCCGCCAAGGCTGACGGCTTTGCAGCGGCAGAAAAGGTAATTGACGAGGCTGTGCTGGCCCTTGCAGACAAATTTCGCTTCAAGCCCTTCGGCGCTGAGGTAGCAGTCAGATTTTTCCTCATAAGAGAAGCGGAAATGACTAACTGCCGCATTATCGAGGCTGCCATGAGCGGAGACGGAAGCGTCAAAGAGAGGATGCGTAAGGCTTATGTATAAAATAGGTGTTATCGGTCAGCGCGAGAGAGTGTCATGCTTTATGGCTGCCGGATTTTCGGTGTACGTTGCATCCGGCCCCGATGAAGCGGCTGCCGCTCTGAAAAAGGCAAAAAGCGAGGACTGTGCCGTAATATATATAGTTCCCGAGCTTTGCAACGGCATTGAAAATGACATTGACAAGCTTTCGGGAGAGGTGCTGCCCGCTGTTATTCCCCTGCCCGAAGCAGGGGGCGGCATAGGAATAAGACAAATGAGCCGCGCCGTGGAAAGAGCTGTCGGCGCAGATATTATATTTAAGGAACGGTCATAATGATGGTAGAAGGAAGAATAGTTAAAATATCGGGTCCTCTCGTTATTGCCGAGGGTATGCGAGAGGCAAATATGTTCGATGTGGTGCACGTCGGCGAAGGAAACCTCGTTGGCGAGATCATCGAGATACACGGCGACAGAGCTTCTATACAGGTCTACGAGGAAACGGCGGGACTGGGACGCGGCGAGCGCGTTGTGTCCACCGGTGCGCCTCTGTCTGTAGAGCTGGGCCCCGGCATAGTTACAAATATTTACGACGGAATTCAGCGTCCTCTTGAAAAAATGTACGAGCTTTGCGGCGCGAACATTCAGCGCGGAGTATCACTGCCCGCTCTTGACAGAGAGAAAAAGTGGACGTTTGTTGCCACTCTGAAATCAGGTACACCTGTATCCGCGGGCGATATTTTGGGCTACGTAGACGAAACCGAGGTCATCCGCCACAAGATAATGGTACCTATCGGCGTCAGCGGAACTGTCAAGGAGCTGTTTTCGGGTGAGTACACCGTCACAGACAGAGTAGGTATTATTGAGACTGAGAACGGCGACATCGACGTAACGCTTATGCAGAAATGGCCTGTACGTATCAGCCGTCCCTACAGTCAGAAGCTGCCGCCCAGCGAGCCTATGGTAACCGGTCAGCGCGTTATAGATATGATGTTCCCCATTGCAAAGGGCGGTACGGCCTGCGTTCCCGGCCCCTTCGGCTCCGGCAAGACCGTCGTTCAGCATCAGCTGGCAAAGTGGAGCAACGTTGACCTTGTTGTATACATCGGCTGCGGAGAGCGCGGCAACGAAATGACTGACGTTCTGGGCGAATTTCCCGAGATAATCGACCCCCGCAACGGCGAGACCCTGATGAAGCGCACCGTGCTCATTGCCAACACATCGGATATGCCTGTTGCGGCAAGAGAGGCGTCAATATACACAGGTATCACCATTGCCGAATACTTCCGCGATATGGGATATTCGGTTGCAGTAATAGCAGACTCCACCTCCCGTTGGGCGGAGGCATTGCGCGAAATGTCAGGCAGACTTGAAGAAATGCCCGGCGACGAGGGTTATCCTGCTTACCTGACATCACGTCTTGCGCAGTTTTACGAGCGCGCAGGCGATGTTGTGTGCCTCGGCAGCGACGGACGCCGCGGCTCACTGTCCGCGATAGGCGCAGTCAGCCCTCAGGGCGGAGATATTTCCGAGCCTGTATCGCAGGCGACACTGCGAATCGTAAAGGTATTCTGGGGACTTGACTCAAGCCTTGCATACCGCCGTCACTTCCCGGCAATAAACTGGCTGAACTCCTACTCTCTGTACAAGGACAGACTGGAAGCGTGGTTCTCCGAAAACATAAATTCAAAATGGACAAAAAATGCAGCAGAGCTTTCAAAGATCCTACAGGAGGAAGCCGAGCTTGAAGAGATAGTTAAGCTTGTAGGCGTTGACGCTCTGTCACCCACAGACAGGCTTACCCTTGAAGTAGCGCAGTCTGTAAGAGAAGACTATTTGCAGCAGAACGCCTTCTCCGACACCGACTCCTACACCCCCATGGAGGAGCAATTCGCGCTGGTATCGCTTATTCTGTATTTCAGAGACAGCGCGCTGGAGGCGCTGGATAAGGGCGCCGACATACAGCGTATAGCCGATCTGCCCGTAAGAGAGCGCATAGGCCGTGCAAAAGCCGCGCCTGCGGACAAATTTGAAGAAGAATACGCAGATATCCGCCGTGAAATAGACCGCCAGCTTGACGCGCTGTGCCGTGAGAGGAGCGATGACTGATGAGAAAGGAATATAAGACCATAGAAGAGGTCGCCGGCCCTCTGATGCTTGTGAAAAAGGTGGACGGCGTAAAATATGACGAGCTCGGAGAGATCGAGCTGCCGGGCGGCGAAGTCCGCCGCTGTCGCGTGCTTGAAATAGACGGCTCAAACGTGCTTGTTCAGCTTTTTGAAAACGCGCAGGGTCTGAACCTTGCAAAGTCAAAGGTACGCTTTTCGGGTCACGGCATAGAATTGCCCGTATCCCGCGATATGCTGGGACGAGTATTTTCCGGTATGGGCGAGCCTATTGACGGAGGCCCGCGCATTATTCCCGAAAAAAGCCTCAACATAAACGGAACGCCCATAAACCCTGCGGCGCGCCGCTATCCCTCTGAATTTATTCAGACGGGCGTTTCCACCATTGACGGACTTAACACCCTTGTACGCGGTCAGAAGCTGCCGATCTTCTCAGGTTCCGGACTTCCCCACGCAAATCTGGCTGCTCAGATCGCCAGACAGGCAAAGGTTATAGGAGACGACGGCTCGAAATTCGCCGTTGTGTTTGCCGCAGTGGGAATCACCTTTGAGGAAGCCGACTTCTTTATATCCGATTTTAAGAAAACAGGCGCTATAGACAGAACGGTAATGTTTGTAAACCTTGCAAGCGACCCTGCAATAGAGCGTATCTCTACGCCGAAAATGGCGCTGAGCGCCGCTGAATATCTGGCGTTTGAGTGCGATATGCACGTGCTTGTAATCATAACCGACATTACAAACTACGCCGAGGCGCTGCGCGAGGTATCAGCAGCACGCAAGGAGGTTCCCGGTCGCCGCGGATATCCCGGCTATCTGTACACCGACCTTGCTACCATGTACGAACGCGCAGGCAGAAAGCTCGGCAGTGAGGGATCTATTACCATGATCCCTATCCTCACCATGCCTGAGGATGATAAGACCCACCCCATTCCCGACCTTACGGGCTACATTACCGAGGGTCAGATAATCCTCTCGCGCGAGATGTACCGCAAGGGCTATATGCCCCCTGTTGACGTACTGCCCTCTCTGTCGCGACTGAAGGACAAGGGTATCGGCGCCGGTAAGACACGTGAGGATCACGCCGACACAATGAACCAGCTGTTCTCAAGCTACGCAAGAGGACGCGATGCAAAAGAGCTTATGGTGGTTCTCGGCGAGGCGGCGCTGACCCCCGTAGACAGGCTTTACGCCAAATTTGCCGATGAATTTGAGAAAAAGTATATAAATCAGGGCTTTTACGAAAACCGCACCATTGAGGAGACCCTTGATATCGGTTGGTCGCTTCTGAAAATACTGCCCCGCAGCGAGATGAAGCGAATAAAACCTGCGCTTCTGGACAAATACTGGCCGCTTGAGACCGACGCTGACAGTCAGGAGTAAGAGACATGGCAGAATTGAAGGTCAACCCCACCAGAATGGAGCTGAAGCGCCTTAAAGGCAAGCTTGCCACGGCAAGGCGCGGCCATAAGCTCCTGAAGGATAAGCGGGACGAGCTGATGAAGCAGTTTCTTGACATCGTTCGCGAGGCAAAGGCACTTCGTGAGAGCCTTTGCGGAAGCTTTGAGGACGTGTATTCAAAATTCGAGACGGCAGCGGCGCTGACCGATCCGAAAATGATGAGCGAAGCACTGCTTATGCCCGGAACCGAGGGCGAGCTGACGGTGGGCGAAAGAAATATAATGAGCGTCCGTGTGCCGCAATTTGAATACAAAACAAAAAGCACTGCCGAGGGCGGCGGTGCAGGCTACGGTTATGCGTTTACCTCAGGCGAGCTTGACGCGGCTGCGTCATCCATATCCGCTATCACTCCGCGGCTTGTGCGCCTTGCCCAGCTTGAAAAATCGGCGATGCTTCTGTGCGACGAAATAGAGCGTACGCGCAGACGCGTAAACGCGCTGGAATATATTATGATACCGCAGTATGAAAGAACGGTAAAAACCATAACAATGAAGCTCGATGAAAACGAGCGCAGCTCACAGACAAGACTTATGAAGGTCAAGGATATGATGGTAAAACAGTCCCTTGCCGCAAAGCATAAGGATATGGAAGAAGAATAGACAATTCCACAGTCTCGCTCAAAAGACTGGCGAAAACTTTTAGCCTTTTTATTGCCTTTCTTTTATCCAAAAAGGTTTTGAAAGGGTTTCAGGGGAAACTTTTCCTTAAAAAGTTTCCCCTGATTTTTTCACACTATTTTATTTCAGCTTTATTTCAGCGATCTGCAATACTCTGCCGCGTCAAAGGCATCGAGGGGGGTATTGCTTTTCAAATACAGCGGATGATGCGGGTGTCCGCGTTTTTTGGAACGAGCGCCTGCGGTATACCACTGTGCGCCGTAGCGCTCGCCTATACTTATCATGTCCATAACACAGTCCGTAAGATACGCGCGCTTTTCGATTATAGCGCCCCACGCCGCCCAGACGGCAGGTGCGGACCCTGACATTTTCAGAATATATTCAAACGCCCGCATATTCTCACGGTGCATATCAGCGTTTAGCTCCCTTTCCATATGATCGGGATTTGTGGCGCGCTGAGCGTAAACATTGAACATTATGAAGCTGTCGTAGCCGTTTGCCAGAGCTATTCGTTCGGCGCTTTTCAGCGTGTTGTCGAGATTATCAGGCTCGGCAGTAGACGGATTTATGCCGACGCATATAAGCGGATCATTGCCAACAGTACCCAGAATATAACGGTACTCTGAATAGAAATCGGGCACGTATATCCACTTGTCCCTGTCGTAGGTGCAGACCTCTGAGGGGCGCAGTGCGTCCTCAAAGCTGAGCACGCCTGCCTCGGCTGTAGTCATCGACGGAATATGCATTATTTTTCACCAAGCCTTTCATAAAGTGCCGCAGCGTCGGAAACGATAACGTTTGCTCCGGCGGCAGTCAGTGTAGCTCTGTCTCTGAAGCCCCAGTCCACAAAAATACCGTCTATTCCCGCATTTTTCGCCGTGGCGACATCCACCTCAGAGTCGCCCACATATACGGGGCGGGACGCGTCCAAAAGACGTACCGCCTCAAAAACAGAATCGGGAGCGGGCTTTTTCTCTATCCCCTCTCTCTCGCCTAGCGCCGCCTTAATAAGTCCGTTAAAATATGTATCTGACAGCTTTTTCACGGCAAAATCTGCTTTGTTTGAAACAATGGCGCACGGCACACCGTCACTCTTCAGCTTTTCAAGCAGCTCCGTTACACCGTCATAGGGCCTTGTATTGTCCTCACAGTGCGCGCTGTAGTAGCTCTTGAAGCGCTCAAATACCGCGTTCGCAGTCTCGGAAGACGTTCCGTCTGGAACGGCGCGCTCTATAAGCAAACGGATACCGTTGCCGACAAACCGCCTTACCTCTTCAAGCGAGCGTGCAGGTAATTTCTCTGCTTCAAGCGACGCCTGCACCGCCGAATGCAGATCGTCAAGAGTATTCAGAAGCGTGCCGTCAAGGTCAAAAATGACCGCATCGTATTTTATCATTATTATGACCACACCTTTCTTTAGGTTTGTGTCGGTCCCGCTGTAAGCGGAATTCGCCCGTGCTGTCCGGACGAAAAGCACAAATCGTGTCTAAAAACGCTATACTGTCGATTTATGTTCAACTTTATTTTCAGACTTACACCTCATCATTCCCCGCATTACCGGACTTGACTTTTTTTCGCAATTGAGATATACTGAAAAAAGTCGGAGGTGAGTGCCGTGAGAGATATTGAAAGAGACAAATATTTTATGGCGCTTGCCATAGAAGAAGCAAGGAAATGCGCCGAGCTGGACGAAGTGCCCGTAGGCGCTGTTATAGTCCGCGGTAACGAGGTCATTGCCGCGTCGGGCAACGGCCGCGAAACTGAAAAGGACGCAACTGCCCATGCGGAAACGACTGCCATAAGCGCCGCGTGCCGCGCTTTGGGCGGCTGGAGACTCGTGGGCTGCGAGCTGTTCGTTACCCTTGAGCCGTGCCCTATGTGTGCAGGCGCTATTATCAATTCCCGCGTGCCGGCAGTCATTATCGGCGCCCACGACCCCAAGGCAGGAGCGCTGGGCAGCATAACAGATCTTTCTGCGCTGCCGCTGAACCACAAGCCGGAGATAGTTTTCGGCGTTATGGAAGACGAATGCGCCGAGCTGCTGAGAAGCTTTTTCAGAGAAAAGCGCGCACGGGGAATCAGGTGGAAGAAATAGCAAAGTGAACAAAAGGGGGGCGCTCTCTGCGGAGCGCAGTACATTCCCGCCCGTGGTGGGAAGTACGACCCTCTGGACTCCGTGACGGCTTAGGTGTTTCGACCTCTGCGGAGGTCGATTTAGGGCTTTGCCCCTACTTCCGCGCAGCGGAATGTAGTAACCCCACAAGCTCCCCAAAAAGCTTGACCAAAACTTTTAGTTATTGCTATGCCAATTTAGTTTTTCGACAGTCTGAAACGTCCTTAAATGGACGTTTTTTATTTCAGCAAGCGCATCGAATTGCTGACAGCAAGGATGCACACGCCTACGTCGGCAAGCACTGCGGCCCACATACCGACCAGATTCAACGCCGCGAGGATCAGCACCGCAAGCTTTACACCCAGCGACAGGATTATATTTACCCGCACCGTGCGAACCGTTCTGCGGCAAAGCTTTTTAGTTTCCGCCAGCTTTGTAAGATCGCCGCTCATCAGTACAACGTCTGCCGCCTCGATCGCCGCGCCGCTTCCTATAGCGCCCATTGCCACGCCTACATCGGCGCGTGCAAGGGAGGGTGCGTCATTTATTCCGTCGCCGACATACATAACGCAGCCGTCGCCGCAAAGCCGTTCTATATTTTCAAATTTTTCATCGGGCATAAGTCCTGTCAGCAGCTCGTCAACACCCACCTCGTCAGCCACAGCTGCAGCGGCGCTGCTGCTGTCGCCCGTAAGCATAACGCAGTGCTTTACTCCGTTTTGCCGAAGTGAAGCAAGCGCCTTTGCCGCACCGGGCTTTACAGTATCGGAAAGATATATGCGCCCGGCATATACGCCGTCAACGCTGACGTCAACAGCCGTTTTTGAAACAGGCTTCTCGGGGCGAAGCACCGATACGCGTCTGCCGTCCGAAAGTACAGCTTCGACACCCTTACCGGATACCTCCGTAACACTCTGAGCCTTTGCGACTTCGGAGGCGCAGCTGAATATCGCCTTTGCTATCGGGTGCGACGAGCTTTGCTCAGCTGCTGCCGCCGCCGCTATCAGCGCGTCCACGCTCCATCCGTCCGCGCACTCAACGCCCGATACGGACAGTCTGCCCTCGGTAACCGTTCCGGTTTTATCAAACACCGCAATGTCAACTGCGGCAAGCGTATCTGCAAAGGCGGAGCCTTTTATAAGTATTCCTTTTTTTGACGCGTTGCCAAGTCCGCAGAAGTAACCCAGCGGAACTGAAATAACAAGCGCGCAGGGACAGGAAATTACAAGCATACTGACAGCCCGCCTTCCCCACTCAGGCAAAAGCTCAAGATATGCCGCGCCGCTGCCAAGCATAATAATAAGCGGCGGCAAAAATGCAATTATCAGAGCCAGCAGTGCCACGCAGGGGGTATATACCTTTGCAAAGCGGGTAATAAACGCCTCGGAGCGCGTTTTTCTCTCGCCCGCAGTCTCGGTAAGGCGCAGTATTCTGCCCGCCGCGCTGTCCTCCGGCAGATTTTCAACCGCTGCCGTAACAAGTCCCGTTTGATTTATGCATCCGGAATACAGCATATCGCCGACCGACGCATCGCGGGGAACGCTCTCACCCGTTACAGGTGATGTGTCGACAGCAGTTTCGCCGCTGAGAATAGTGCAATCGGTGGGAATGCGCTCGCCCGCGCGTATCTGCAAGGTATCTCCTATTTTAACATCAGACGCCGGGATCTCAACAAATTCGCCGTCTCTCAGCACTCTTGCGCTGTCGGGGCAAAGCTGACTCAGCTCGCGTATTGCGCTGCGCGATCTGCCCACGGCAATAGACTGAAACAGCTCGCCTACCTGATAAAGTATCATAACAGCCGCACATTCGGGGTACTCGCCGAGAACCACCGCACCCACTGCGGCAACGGTCATCAGCGTATTTTCGTCAAAAAATTCACCGCGAAAAATTCCACGAACAGCTCTTACAACACACATAATACCCGCGGCGGCGCCTGCTGCGGCAAACAGTATCGCGCTGACAATATCAGCGCCGAGCAAAGCTGCGATGCCGCCCGCCGCAAACAGTACCGCGCCTGAAGCGATAGACAACAGGCGCTTTTTTTGTACCTTGGTAAGCTTTGTTTTTTTCATATTTCCTCTATCTCGCAGTCAGGCTCCACCTTGCGGACAGCCTTCGCCGCCTTTTTCATAATTGCGGGAAAATCCTTTTCCTCTGCCTCAACAGTGAGCTTCAAAACAAGAAAATCCACTCTTGCGCTTATAACGCCGTCAATTGCAGCGATCGCATCCTGAACCTTGCCCGCGCAAACGGGGCAGTCGAGATCTGTAAGTCTGAAAGTCTTTGTCATTTTTGTATATCTCCTTATAAATAAAATTTACTCTGTAATATGCTCCATGCCGCACTCGATTATCTCGCGCACATGGTCGTCTGCAAGGCAGTAATACACAGTCTTGCCGTCGCGCCTGTAGCGCACCAGTCTCGCACCCTTCAGAATACGCAGCTGGTGTGATACTGCCGACTGAGACACACCCAAAAGCTCAGATATGTGCTGCACACACATCTCGCCGGTGAACAGAATATAAAGTATCTTTACCCTTGTGGTGTCGCCGAATATTTTGTACAGTTCCGCAAGATCGTACAGTATTTCGTCGTCCGGCAGAGCATTTGCCGCGCCCTCAAAATCGTCCTTGTGCGTTTCTTCCATATCAGCGCCCTCCTTTTTCAAACATATGAATAACTGTTCATATGTTCATTATACGCAGTTTTTCTCATGTGTCAATAGTTTTTCAGAAAAAATTTCAAAAAACTATTGACAAAACGCTTTGGTTGTATTATTGTATTATTACACTAATACAACAGGGAGGTACAGAAATGTCATGGAGCTTTGACAGATCCTCGCCGGTGTTCAGGCAGATCGCAGATACGGTGCGCCGCCGGATAGTTTGCGGAAGCTACGAAAAAGGCTCACAGCTGCCGTCAGTCCGTGATCTGGCGATCGAAGCATCGGTAAACCCCAACACCGTACAGAGGGCTTTTTTAAGCCTCGAGGGCGACGGACTTATAGAAACACGCGGCACGCAGGGACGCTTTGTTACCGACAGCGACGAAAAAATACAGAGCGCAAGAAGCGCTCTTGCCGCAGAAAGAGTGATCAAATATTTTGAGGATATGGCGGGACTTGGCATCGCTGCTTCAGACGCCGCCGAGCTTATCAACAACTACAATGACGAGAAAGGAAGGATCAAATAACAATGGGAAACTCCATTATCGACTGCGTTCACCTGACCAAGAGCTACAACGGCTCGCGCGGACTTGACGATTTTACCGTAAGCCTGCCCCGCGGAAAGGTCATCGGTCTTCTGGGTCCTAACGGCAGCGGAAAGACAACGCTTATAAAGCTTATGGCAGGACTGCTGACGCCCACATCAGGTATGCTTCTTGTTGACGGCAAGCCTGTGGGACATGAAACAAAATCCATCGTATCTTATTTGCCTGAGCGGACATATTTTGAGCCCGGTATGAGGGTAAAAGAAACTGTAGAATACTTCAAGGAATTTTACGCTGACTTTGACAAGGCAAAGGCGGAGGATATGCTGCGCCGCCTGAATATTGACACGACAAAAAAGATGAAGGAGCTGTCGAAGGGCACGCGCGAAAAGGTGCAGCTCGTGCTTGTGATGTCACGCCGCGCCGCGCTTTATCTGCTTGACGAGCCTATCGGAGGCGTTGACCCCGCTACAAGAGAGTTTATACTCAGCACTATCGTTTCAAATTATTCTCCCGACTCCACCGTGCTTATATCCACCCATCTTATAAACGATGTGGAGAATATACTTGACGAATTTATATTTATAAACGAGGGAAGAATGACCCTTTACAACAACGCAGACAACGTGAGAAATGAGCTCGGCAAATCTGTTGACGAGCTTTTCAGGGAGGTATTCAAATGTTAGCAAAGCTTTTCAAATATGACTTTAAGGCTATTTCCCGCATTTTGCTTCCCGCAACACTGCTGGCAGCTGCAATGACCGTGCTGGGTACTGCCGCGCTTAAAATAATAATAAACATTGTATCCGTCTCCGAATATACATTTGCGCGTTCCGCGCTGACGGCGGCGCTTACGGTCGTAGTTGTCTCCGCAGCGCTGGGCATTTTCGCCTATTCGGTAATAAGCGCAATTTCAGTATACGCGCGATTTTATAAAAACCTGTTTACAGACGAGGGATACCTCACCTTCACACTGCCTGTGAAGACCCACACTGTTATACTGTCAAAAATGTTTGCCGGCATTCTTTGGGAGCTGATAACGGCTGTCGTCGTTATTATTCTGGCGGGTGTAATGATATCAGTAGGCGCAGCGCCTCAGGGTGAGTTTATTAACGCAGAATTGGTATCAGAATTATTTCGCGTCGTACTTAACGTGATAAAGCAATATCCTCTTGCTGTCACCATTGGAATTATCGCAATGCTGGCGCAGCTGCTTTACAATCTGCTTATGATATTCCTTGCCATAACCATAGGAAGCACCGTTGCAAGAAAGCAGAAGATACTTGCATCCATAGGCTTTTACTTTGCTCTCAGCACCGGTATTTCAATAATTTCCTCCGTGCTCGTATTGGTATTCGCTATGATAGCAGGCACAAATATGATGTTTTATGAACTTAACGTCGAAACGTTAATGACATTGTATTTTGCAGCAACGGCAATTTTCTATGCCGTAATTGCCGCGGTCGAATTCTTCTTTGTCAATTACATTGCAAAGAATAAGCTGAATTTGGCATAATATTGTTTTTGGGTATACCGATTTATATAAATAAATCAGCAAAAGCTCCTGCCGATGTCGGCAGGAGCTTTTGCTCAGTAGGTATGATCATTATTCAGTTTGCTTATACAGCTTCTGCAAATAAACCTTTTATTAAGTTCTTCCAAATCATCTTTGCCTCCGCAAAACACACAGGAATTACTTGGCTTTTTTATTACGACCTCTGTCCGTTATAAAAAATATGCAGCAGTTCCTTTTCCCTGAGATTTAACGCCTTTCGTATTTCCGAAGGAATAACTATCCTTCCTAGGTTGTCCAATGCTCTCATATTATCCATCAAATTTTATTGCCTCCATTTTCATATTATATTTATTGTAATTTATCTATCAGACCCTCTTTAATAAATATTACCACTGACATCACACGATTTTTGTCGTTTTTCGTCCGCTAACATTTATTATTTTGCTTCCGATTGCTACATTACAATCAATTTCCATAATCGCCCGGCTAATATATACTATTTATATACTTACGGATAGTTTTTAATAAATATTTCAAGGTGAATATAAATAGGTATGGAAGCGAATAAACTTATAACAGAATACAGGAACAAAAGAAATTTATCGCAGCTTGATGTGGCGGCAAAAGCCGGTATGAATATCAAGCATTATCAGGCGGTGGAAAGAGGCGATGTCCAGCCGCGCCTTAAGTCCTTATTAAAAATTGCAAATGCGATCGATATACCGTTTGACCTGATGTTCAAAGACTCCGGCAAGGACTTTCTGATCTATTCGGTCGCAGCTGAACTGGACAGATATGACAAGGAAGAATTGAAGATATTTTATAACATTTTAGGAGCTTACATAAATGAGTAATACAAAAAATGACGGTTTCGCTTTTTTCGGGGAAAGACTGCGGTATTACAGAAAAAAGCTCGGAATGACCCAAGCTCAGCTGGCTGAGAAAACAGACGTAAGCGAGCATTATGTCCGCCTTATTGAAAACGGTTACAGCGTACCGTCTGTTGATCTCTTTCTTGAGATATGCAAAAAGCTTGATATACCTGCATACAATCTTCTGCAAAGTGAAAATGAAGCCGTGCGTTTTACAAACCCAAAGCTGTATGAGAAGCTGAGATCAATGAGTGAAGATCAGTTAAACTCTGTCTTAAATACTTTGTTCAGATAAGTTGTTGGGGATTTCGCCCTCTGCGGAGGGCGAGAAACGTACTTCCCACCACAGTGGGAAGTACTGCCCTATCACTGCGCCGCCTCCCCCCAAAGGCGGGCAAAAACTTTTGGTTATTTTCTGATACACTATAATTTCTCTAAACAAAAAGCGCTGACCGCCGTCAGCGCTTTTTTATCTTTTACTTTCTCTCTCCGCAGCGGTCGGCTGCCGCCATAACGCCCAGTCTTGCGCTTTCATATGTAAGTCCGCCCTGCATAAATGCAATATACGGCTCTCTCATAGGTCCGTCTGCGGACAGCTCGATAGACGAGCCGCCGACAAAAGCTCCAGCTGCCATAACAACGTCGTCATCATATCCCGGCATATCCCACGGTTCGGGTGAAACGTATGCGTCGATAGGCGACGCCGACTGTATTCCCCGGCAAAATTCTACCAGTCCCTCTCCGCTGTACAGCTTGACCGTCTGGATTATATCGTGGCGCGTCTCCAAAGGTGCCGGCGCAACGTCATATCCCAGTGCGTCAAACAAATACGCCGCAAGGTGTGCCGTCTTCAATGCCTGCGCCGTAGTATGAGGTGCATAGAAGATTCCACGCAGAAGATTTCTGTTCTGACCGAGTGATGCGCCCACCTCAAGACCTACTCCGGGGCAGGTAAGGCGGTAACCCGCCAGCTCTACGGCGCGGCTGCTGCCCACCAGATAGCCGCCCACGTCTGCCATTCCGCCGCCGGGATTTTTAATAAGCGATCCTATCATAAGATCCACCGCACCGTCGCCGAAGCGTGTGTTACAAGGCTCGTACTCCTCGCAGAACTCGCCGTAGCAGTTATCAAGAACGACAAATATATCGTGCCCTGCTGCGCGGCGGCTGAAGCGTGCGATCTCGCATATCTCCTCAGTGGAAAGCGTTTTTCTGTCCATATATCCCTTTGAGCGCTGGATAAATACAATTTTAACACGCTCGCCGTACTGCTTCAGCGCCTTTTCTATACCGTCAAGATCCACTTCTCCGTCAGCCTTAAACGCCACCTCTGCGTATTCAACGCCGAAATCACGCAGGCTGCCGTTGCCGCTCGCGCCGCTGATCCCGATTACATCGCGCAGGGTATCGTATGGGGTGCCTGTAACAGACAGCATAACGTCCCCCGGACGAAGCAGTCCAAAGAGACCCACGGTCAGAGCGTGAGTGCCGCTGAGTATAGAGGGCCGCATAAAGCCTGCCTCTGCGCCGAACACCTCTGCTGCGATCTTATCGATCGCGTCACGCCCGCGATCGCCGTAGCCATAGCCGGTGCTTGAAGCAAACATAGCCTCGGACACGCGGTTTTCGCGAAAAATATCCAAAACCTGCTCCTGACGAATTCTTGCCGTTTCATCTATTTTTTCAAAAACGCCGCGAAGCGCCGTTTCCGCTTCTCTTGCCAATTGCCTTGTTCTTTCAGAGATCTGCATAATTCTACCGTACCTTTTCAGACTTTTTACCTTATTATTTTATACAAAATCACTCCCTTTGTAAAGGGAGTGTGACGCTATAAAAAAATTATGGCAATTTTCACCAAAATAGTTGATTTTTATGATGCTTTTGTGTATAATATATGTAGAAACATATTCCGGATCGAACACGGGGTATGTTTGCAGTCTAACGCAAAGAAAGGTATGGTAAACTAAATGAATGGTGTTATAACCATAGGCAGAGAGCTGGGCAGCGGCGGACGTAGCATAGGCAAGCTGGTTGCGGAAAAGCTGGGCGTGCCCTATTACGACAGAGAACTTATCGACGAGGCGGCAAAGGAAAGCGGTCTTTCTCCCGATTTCATCGAACAGAATGAGCAGGCGATAACAGGAAGTTTTCTGTACAACCTTGCCATGGGCAACAGCTATACCTACGGTATGCTCGGTCTTTCCGGCACAAACACCCTGCCGCTTACCATGCAAGTCTTTCTGGCGCAGCAAAAGGTCATTCTCGAATATGCAAAAAACCCCTGCGTTATCGTAGGCCGCTGCTCCGATTTTATCCTCAGAGAGCGGGACGATATTTTCAAGGTATTTATTTATTCAAATATGGAGAAACGCATAGAGCGCGCTATAGAGCGTTACGGCTGTGACAGAAAAAAGGCTATAGACCTTATAAACAAAAGCGACAAGGGACGCAGCCGCCACTACTCCACCTTTACCGACTGGGATTGGGGCGACAGAACACACTATGATCTGCTGTTGAACAGCGGTTCTATAGGTGTAGATTTTGCAGCAGAGATCATCTGCGACTGTGTAAAAGATATCAACCTCTGATCGGATATAGATTTACAAAAAAAGGAAGCCGTGCAAACGGCTTTCTTTTTTATTCAAAGGTTTTGAAGGGTCTCAGGGAGACTTTTCCTTAAAAAGTCTCCCTGAATTCCTGAATTTGAACTATAACCTCTTATTTAACCGTTACGACCTCAAGTCCGAGAAGCTTTGCGAAATAAGCCACCTCTTCAAGAGCCGCGCCGTATACCAGCGAAGAATGGTGTGTAACACCTGCGTTTGATATAGCCGCAAGGAAGTCGGCAACAGGCAGGGCGGGCTTCATCCAGCCGCGCACTGTACCCTCAAAGCCGTCGTTTTCAGCATCCTGCATCTCAACGGGAGAAATAAGCATCTTATATTTTTCAGCGTCCTTAAACACGTTTACAAACACAGCGCTGCCTGCCTTGTATCTGCCATAGCAAACTACCGGATCTTCAGCATCGCCGAAAACAAAGGGGATCTCCTTGATCTCAGGCTTATCGCCTGCGAGCGCCATATTGAACTCACCCATATGGGAAAGGAACAGTGTATTATTCTTCCAGTCAGGGCAGAATATCTCGACAAACGCCGCTGTATCAAAACCGCGCATCAGTGCGCCTGTAATTGCAGCAGTAAGCACGTCGCCCTCGCCTGCATAGCCGACGCCGCGCGCCATAGCCTTGCACGCTTCCATAAAGGGCATAACGCGAAGTCCGTTTTCAGGTCTGATCTCTCTGAAATTAACGGTGAACGCATCAAGCTTTTCCTTTTCAAGCCACTTTCTTACCGCAAGGCAGTTTCTGACTGTCTTTGCGTGGCTTTCACGGCTGAAGGGTGCAAGAACCTTGCAGCTTTCCATATCCTTTGCAATCTCAGCGTCGATCTCAGCGTCGGTCACTTCCTCGCCGAGGCGGGCAAGCTCAGCACCATCGGAGTATACGGCAGTAACACCGAAACGCTCTGCCAGCTCTTCGTCGCTGATAAGGAAATCGCCCATTCCGTCAAAGCTGCCGCCGATAGTTCCGACTCTGGAGCCCTTAAGCGATGCAGCGCCTGCTGCCGCACGGACAAGGCGAGCCGCCTTTGCAACAACGTCGCTCTCAGGATAATGACCTGCCGCAATAGCGTAAGCCTTGCCGCGGCGTGAAAGCATACTTGTCATATCCATAACGCCGTGGATACCGTGGTTTATGTTTATCTCCTCAGTGCTCTGCGCGGGGCTGAAATCAAAGGTCTCTGTAGTGTCCAGCACAACGATAGGCAGCTCAGTTCCTGCCAGCGCGTCAATAGACTCAAGAGAAGGAGAATATGCTGCGTGCCATGTTACAATGCAGTCAGCATCCTCTGCCTCAAATTTTGCAACGCACGCCTCAAACTCAGACTTTACGCGGCAAAATTCGTTGCGTATTACCTCAAAGCCCTCTGCCTCAAGCTCGCACGCAAGCTTTTCGTAAAAAGGCTCCAGACGATCTCTGATAGTAAGACCGCAGTCGTCATACAGCTTGATGTAAAGTGGCATAAAGCCGATCTTGATCTTTTTCATAAGTATTTTTCCTCAATTCAGATTAGATATATAGTATATTAGAAGTTGATTCCGAAGAGTCTCCGGGCATTGCCGCACATAATGTCGTTTACGTCCTCGCGGGAGAGCTTCAGTTCCTCAGCGCACTTCTTGAAGGCGCGAAGCTCCTCGTACATAAAGGTGGTGAGGTCTGTCTCGTCAGTCTCCTTCATATTGGGGTCGCCTGAAACATCACCGTAAGCGCCGCGGGGCACAACGTTTACATACTTGTTGTCCTCGCAAATGCGGTACATTCTCATTTTTGTAATAGGCATATCAGAACCGAACATCAGACGCTTTGTGCCCACAGCCTCAATACACTTCACCATTGCAAGGGTAAGGGTGTTTGCCGTAAAGTCGAACATCATATTTTTTGTGTTTTTGAGCACCTCAAAAGCGTCGCCGATATCGGCGGGAACATAGGCGCGTCCGATATGAGCGATTATTACCTTGGCATTGGGGTACTTTTCTTCTATCTCCATCATCTGAGCCAGATTTACGGGGTCGCGAAGTCTGAGCGAGCGAGGAATGTGCAGCATAACGATGCCGCCGAGCTCATTCATGACCTCCATATGCTCGTGGGTAAGAAAATCGAAAATCCTCACCTCGTTTGCGGGAATATAGGAGGGAGAGTTGTTAAGATAAGGCTTTATGCCGGCAAAGCCGTTTGCCATAGCGGCTCTTATCTCGTCCTTTGTCGTGTCCCAGTTGGTGCAGAACAAAGCGGGAAGTCCCTCTTTTTTGCCGCACTCCAGCGCATAAGCGTTTACCTCGTCAAGACGGCAGGTGGGCATACCCATAATGACTGCCTTAACGTCCTTACCGGGGAACATCTGTAAAAATGACTGCTTCATATCCTCGATAGTGAGATCGGGAGCCACCATATGAGGCCAGTTTACGCAGCCTTTTCTGTTTTCCGGGCGCACACGCTGCATTTCTTCCTTGTAGATATGTACGTGAGCATCGATTATTTTGTCGGGCAGAAAGTCGCAAAGCTCTTCTTCGTATACTTTTCTGTCGTAGTCGGTAACATTAACACCAAACACGGTATTATCGCCTGCCTTTGTAATTTTTTATTAAATAAGGGCAAAATGCCCACAATTCTTGCATTTTATTATAACTCAATCATACGGCTAAAGTCAACTGTTTTATATAAATATGAAAAAATCAAAGCAAAAAATGACGACGAATTTCAAAATAGGTATTGACAACGGAGACAAGCTCTGGTATAATAAGTGTCGTTCCGAATGCTGATATAGCTCAGTTGGCAGAGCACGTCATTGGTAATGACGAGGTCATGAGTTCGAATCTCATTATCAGCTCCAAAAAAGACGCTTTTGCGTCTTTTTTTGTTTTTAGCTGATAATGCGCATGGTACTGCATGGTATCATATTCTAAACAGTTTTTATCAAACCTTAACGGTCGATAAGTTCCTCTAAATATGTTTTTGCACGTTGTTCTGACACACTGGTTTTATCGTCATCTTTAAGGATCTGTGTCAATCCGCTCCCGATGAACTGAGCAACCCCGCGGGAATTACGCCCTGCCCAGTGATGGATCACATTTGTGTTATCAATCAAACGTTCATCATAGATCGAGCATAAACGAGCAACGATCTCACCGTTTTCTCCAATACCGAGAAGATAGATCAAATAAACAGATCTATCCTTTGAAAGAAATTCCAAAAGCTTATCAATATTATAGGCCTTCGGATTTCCGTCAAGAAACATTACCTTTGTTTTAATATCAGTCTCAATTAAAAAACCGGGATATTCTTTTGCATAATCTCCTAATTTATCTTCTGTTTTGAATTCGGGCAAGGGCTTATTTGCACGTAATGCCTGTATTATCTGGTCTTTGAGGGGCGACCCGTTATCGGTGATCAGGTATTCAATGACACGTCCTCTGACATTGACATTATCAATAAAAGCTGCAATAGCAATTTCTCCCTGAACTTTTTTTACCCGGCAGTCCAGATCTTGCCGCAGATTTCTGTAATACTCTGACTTGATAAATTCAGAAGCTCTGGGAATCGAACTTAATATTGATCTCTTTGCAGCCTCTGTAACATTAAATTTTTTAACTCTGCCGACTATTCCGTTTGTACTTTCTACAAGTCGCTCAAGGTTATCTTCAAACGAAAGTCCTTCGTGATAGGCAAACAGCACCTGAAAATTTTGAGGGCCATTTTCAATGCCTTGAAACTCCATTATAATATCACTGCCGTTAAAGCTTCCCTTTATATTATCCATCCGAAGCTTGTGAGAAGAGTGACTTATTTTCTTCAAAAATGTCGTGTTCGCTAACAGCAAATAATTTGTTTCAGATGCTACGATACATACAATAAAAGGTTTGTCATCATACTTTCGAAGTGTCGAAAGAGATAAAACGGTATTGCCCAATCTTTTTTTCGTGGATTTACTAAATCTTATGGCAAAATCATCATTTACAAATACTGCGCGTTTCCTAACAAGACCAAATTGCTTTTGTACAATATCAGCCAACTTTCCCTTGTCACCTATACCGTTATTCTCATTAACAGTACGGATCAAATTATCTATCACAGTTTTATTATACATTTTAATCTTCATCCTCCAATAACGGTTTCTGCAGACTTTTTACCTTTCTCTGAATGGAATTGGTATTTCGCTCCCAAAAAACGCCATCGGTATATCCTTGAATTGATGGATCAGCATCAGCCATTTCAAGGCGTTTCTCTGCCCAGACACAGTACTGTTCATTTTCTTCTATTCCGACATAGTGCCGACCTAATTTTTTTGCCGTTACCGATGTTGAACCGGAGCCGAGAAACGGGTCTAAAATAACATCACCTTCATCTGAGCTCGCTAGAATAAGCTTCGCCAATAATTTTTCCGGCTTCTGTGTGGGATGGGCGGTATTTTCCGGCATAGACCAATATGGCACAGAAATGTCATCCCAAAAATTAGAAGGATATGTATTCCTGAAATTTCCATCCTCGGTCTCTTCCCAATCTTTCGGCGTTCCGTCAGACTTGTACGGGGCAATGACCTTACGGCGTATCTTTACATCTTCTACATTGAAGGTATATTGCTTTGATACCGTCGCAAACCAAATATCTTCCATTCCGTTTTTCCAGTTATTAAGTGCTCCGCGACCTTTCTCACGTTGCCAGGTAATGCGGTTTTGAATATAGAAGTATTTTTTTATTATATTGCCGATCGCCGGACTTGAACGCCAATCGCAACAAATATATACTGTGGCAGTATCTTTCAACAACGGTAAAACTTTTTGTATCCAGGTTTCGGTGTATGCTTCGTACATTTCATCTGTAGTTTTTTTGAATTTCTTACCGTTAAAATCCTTGTCAAGGTTATACGGCGGGTCTACGATCAACAGATCCGCAAATTTTTCCGGCAGCAGCGGAAGAATTGTAAAAGTATCTCCTAAGATTGTCTTATCCATTACAGTATGTAACTCTGACTTTTCAGAGACAGAAATACATTTTTCCAAGTATTGTTTACCCTCTTCAACTGTAATGTCAATAGTCTTATTGCGTTCCGCTTTCATACTTGTTCTTCCTTGTTTTGAAATAAATATTGTCCGCAATTTATTGTCATAAATAATGAAAATCAATCACTTTGTATATTACTTTGCACTTCAGAACCATTTTCCCGGCTTCTGATAAACCGCCTGCAGCTTCAGGCGAATTACTGATTTTAGTATAGCACAGATATCCGATTTGGGCAAGCTTTTTTTCAGATCAAAGGCGCTGGGGAGGCATATGCGCGCTTGTCTTACTGACCTCTTAGGTACAAATATTACAACCGCTCTGCCGCAGATCATATTTATCCTTATTCCGCCGCGCTTTTTACCTTTGCCGTATTGAAAAACACCGAGGGTTTTGATATAATTTTTATTAGAACATTTTGAAAAACAGGTACAGTTCGCCCGGAAACGGGGAGCGCCCCGTTTTCAGTGAAATTCATTACCTTTTTTGCCGCCGTACGGCGGCTGAACGGAGGCTATTATGCGTATAGTTGTGAAGGTCGGCACATCGACGCTCACACATTCATCAGGAAGAATAAACATCAGACGTGTGGAAAAGCTTTGCCGCGTTCTCAGTGATCTGAAAAACGCAGGACACGAGATCATACTTGTATCCTCGGGCGCTATAGGAATGGGAGTCGGAAAGCTGTCGCTCAAGGAGCGCCCCGATGACATACCCACAAAGCAGGCGTGCGCTGCTGTGGGTCAGTGCGAGCTGATGTACATATACGACAAGGAATTCTCGGAATACAACCACACCATAGCACAGGTGCTTATAACAAGAGCCGACATCGACAACGAGACGTGTCACCGCAACTTCAAAAACACCGTGACCCGCTTGCTTGAATTTGACGTACTGCCCGTTATAAACGAAAACGACACCGTTTCTACGGAGGAGATCGTTATAGGCGACAACGACACGC
Organism: uncultured Lachnospiraceae bacterium; assembly: GCA_964490165.1. Classification (GTDB taxonomy): domain Bacteria; phylum Bacillota; class Clostridia; order Oscillospirales; family CAG-272; genus Avispirillum. Next base: position 48,359 of record CAZBAR010000008.1, read on the forward strand.
TGGGCGCTATAGTCGCCGTCAGCGCAGAGGCGGATATGCTTATTCTGCTCTCCGACATCGACGGACTTTACACAGCGGACCCCCGCAAGGATCCCGATGCAAAGCTGCTTGACAAGGTAGAAAAGATAACCGATGATATTATCGCACTCGGTGCAGGCAAGGGATCGGCACTCGGCACCGGCGGTATGAAAACAAAGCTGCACGCGGCAACTATCGCCACTGATGCCGGCATTGATATGGTCATTGCCAACGGAAAAGATCCGGACATACTGTATGAAATAGCCGCAGGCAGACCCGCCGGCACATTCTTCAGCGGCAAGAAAGCCTGAGAAAGAAGGAGCTGTTATAAATGATGCAGACTATAGAAATCCTGACAGCGGCACGCGCCGCTAAGCCCTACATAGCATCCCTCTCCACCGACGAGAAAAACGATGCCATAATGAAAATGGCAGACTGCCTTGTGGAGGCGACTGACGAAATACTCGCCGCCAATGCATTGGACGTTGAAGCAGCAAGAGGAAATATTTCCGACGTTATGATAGACAGGCTGTCGCTTACACAGGCACGTATCGCCGATATGGCAAGCGGTATGCGCCACGTTGCCACCCTTGACGACCCTGTCGGCAAGGTGCTTGCAAGAAACGTTCTTGAAAACGGTCTGGTGGTAGAAAAGACCTCCGTGCCGCTGGGCGTTATAGGTATTATTTACGAAAGCCGCCCCAACGTTACATCCGACGCTGCGTCCCTCGCCTTCAAAAGCGGCAACGTATGCGTGCTGCGCGGCGGCAAGGAAGCGTACCGCACCTCGGCTGCGGTAGTAAAAGCTCTGCGCCGCGGTCTGACAGCGTCAGGACTTCCCGAAACTCTTATCAATATGATAGAGGACACCTCCCGGAACAGCGCAAATGAAATGATGACAGCGAACGGATATATCGACCTGCTCATCCCCCGCGGCGGCAAAGGACTTATACGCGCCTGCGTTGAAAACGCTTCTGTCCCCTGCATAGAGACCGGAACGGGAATTTGCCATATTTATGTAGACGGCGACTGCAACGCAGATATGGCGCTTGATATTATAGAAAACGCAAAGACCAGCCGCCCCTCCGTATGCAACGCCTGCGAGGTATGCCTTGTAGACGGCAAAATAGCGGCAGATTTTCTGCCCCGTCTGAAGGAAAGGCTTTGTACGGGTCGTGAAAAGTCTGTGGAGCTGCGCCTTGACAGCGCGGCAGCCGCTGTTATTGACGGCACTGCCGCCGGAGACACCGACTTCGACACAGAATTTCTCGATTACATTCTGGCTGTCGGCATTGTTGACGGCGTAAAGACTGCGGTCAGCCATATAGCAGAGCATTCTACAGGTCACAGCGAAGCCATAATTACGGAAAACAGCGACGCTGCCGACTATTTCTGCAAAAACGTAGACAGCGCGGCTGTGTATGTAAACGCATCCACACGGTTTACCGACGGCGGCGAGTTCGGACTGGGCTGCGAGGTGGGAATCTCCACCCAAAAGCTGCACGCAAGAGGGCCCATGGGGCTTTCCGAGCTTACTACTTATAAATACATCGTCCGCGGAAACGGCCAGACGAGATAAAAGGCAGGGATAAGTATATGTACAAATTCGGATTTATAGGAACAGGAAATATGGGCGGTGCGCTGGCACGCGCCGTTCGGAAAAATGCAGACGGCAAGGATATACTGCTTGCAAATAAAGATGCAGAGGCGGCGGAAAAGCTTGCGGCAGAGCTGGGCAGCACCGTGGGCGACAATGTCTGCGTTGCAAAAAGCTGCAAATATATTTTTCTCGGCGTAAAGCCGCAGGTGCTGCCTGTGGTTCTTGAAGAGATCGCTCCCGTGCTCTCTTCAAGAAAGGACAGATACATTCTTGTAAGTATGGCGGCAGGCGTCAAAATTGAAAAGATCGCCGCTGCCGTGGGAGAGTGCCCCATTATCAGAATAATGCCCAACGTTGCCGCGTCTGTCGGTGAAAGCATGGTTCTTCTTACATCAAACGGTGCCGTAGAAAAAGAGGAGCTTGAGGAGTTCAGGTCTGCAATGCAGGGCGCAGGACGCATAAACGAGATCGGCGAGGAGCAAATGGACGCAGGCTGCGCCCTGTCCGGCAGCGGTCCTGCCTTTGTGTTTATGTTTATAGAGGCGCTGTCCGACGGCGGAGTAGCCTGCGGACTGACCAGAGACAAGGCGCTTGAATTTGCAGCTCAGACGGTTCTCGGCTCGGCAAAGCTGATGTTGGAAAGCGGACAGCACCCCGCCGCGCTTAAAGACGCTGTGTGCAGCCCCGCAGGCACGACTGTTGCAGGTGTTGCCGCGCTGGAGAACGCCGGATTCAGAGCTGCGGCAATAAACGCGGTAAAGGCAGCATATGAGCGCTCCCGCGAGCTTGGAAAATAATAATCATTACTTGGGTATACCAAGACTTCCCCGGCGAGGGAAGTCTTGGTATAAAGCTATCTGAATGGCAGTTAAAAGCTCCGTTTTTCGCCGAAAAATATTTTTTGAAAAAATTTCAAAAAAGGTATTGACAAATGCTTCTTGTTTTGGTATACTATAAAAGCCGTCGAGAGAACGGCAAAACAAATGGGAGCATAGCTCAGCTGGGAGAGCATCTGCCTTACAAGCAGAGGGTCATAGGTTCGAGCCCTATTGTTCCCACCATTTGGCCCGGTAGCTCAGTTGGTTAGAGCGCTAGCCTGTCACGCTAGAGGTCAGGGGTTCGAGCCCCCTTCGGGTCGCCATTTTTTCGGAAATATTCCGAAACGACGCCTCTGTAGCTCAGTTGGTAGAGCAGGAGACTGAAAATCTCCGTGTCGTTGGTTCGATTCCGACCGGAGGCACCATATGCGGATTTAGCTCATTTGGTAGAGCGCCACCTTGCCAAGGTGGAGGTGGCGGGTTCGAGCCCCGTAATCCGCTCCACGAGCCGCATACATTATGCGGCTCGCTTTTATAAGGCGTCATAGCCAAGTGGTAAGGCAGAGGTCTGCAAAACCTTTATCCCCCGGTTCAAATCCGGGTGACGCCTCCAAAGAAAAAGTCAGTCCAATGGACTGACTTTTTCTTTTTCTCACAGTCATACATTTACCTGCTGTTTATGGTAAATGTTCCGCGGAGATAACTGAAACAAGATGCTTTGAAGCCGAGTGTAAGCGGAGCGTCGAGGCACGTACTTCGGCTATGCTTTTGTAAAGGATGCTGTGAGCCTGATATCGTCACATCAACATCCGGTACGGGAGAGCAGAAAAAGGAATCAAAATTTATACTTTGATTTTTCATTTTCAATTGCAGGTTTAATAAATCTCGTTTAGGCGGTTATTGAAAGCAAAAAACAGATGTGGTAAAATTGAATCACAGGATAGGCGCCGTCCTGAAAATACAGAGGTGTAGTTATGAATATCGGAAATAAGATAAAGGAATTACGTAAACAAAGGGGAATTACACAGGAGCAGCTCGCAGACAGCATAGGTGTTTCTTTTCAAGCTGTAAGCAAGTGGGAGAATAATATTGCTTTGCCGGATATCTCACTCGCCCCTGCTCTGGCAAGCTACTTCGGAGTATCGATGGATGTTCTTTTCGATTTCAATTTGAGTGAGATTGAAGAGAAAGCACTCGCCATTGCAAAAGAAAGCTGGAAATACCGTGAGAGTGATCGGGTCAAGGCGAGGGATATCCTCGAAGAAGGACTGAAATTATATCCAGATAAGGATATTTTATACCTAAATATGCTGTATGTAATTGATGACCCCGATGAAATTATAAAAATAGCTTCAAAGGTTATTGATGTTGCAAGGAGCGACGAATCCAGATACGATGCCGCACGTTTTATGGCACACGCATATAAGGATAAAGGAGATATTGAAAGTGCGCGAAAGGCTTTGAATCAGATACCCGAAATTTATTTTTCTCACTTGTCCGAAAAAGCCTTTATTCTGAGCGGTGAGGAGCGCTTTGACGCGGCTTGCAGGGAGTGTGGCTGTTCACTTAGAAATCTGATCGATATGTATGCGATCATAGCTGACTGTTATATGGAAAAGGGAAACGTCGAAAATGCATTGAAGTCCTGCAATCAAGTGATCCGGGTGCTCGATGTTCTGGAAGCGTCGGATAGCTGGAGCTGGGCAAGGAGCCGTGCCTCTGAAAAAATCGCAGAAATACAGGCAAAGCAAAATGAAAATATGTAATTACATTAAGCGGACATTTCGTTCCCGGACGCTTAAGGAATAAATTTCCATATAAAATCGGGCTGACCGTGAGTCAAATCACAATCAGCCCGATTATTATTCTTGAAAAGGCAAAAATGAGATCTTATTTGAACTTCTTATTGAAGTTGATCTCTACCACCTGACCGTTCTGCGCGTTAAATTTATAGCACCCCTTGAAGGCAACGCCGTTGTGGTCGGTAACAAAAATAGTATTATCCTTTACAAATGTCTGGAAGTCGATGCTCTTTCCGTTCTTTACAGAGCCGACCTTAACTCCGTTAAGGTATACGTTCTGAGAAACAGCCATACCGACAAAGCTGGACAAGCGTGTAAAGTGAATGGTACAGGGCGATTCAAGGATCTCTTCAGGCTTTGCAGTCAAAGGCAGGGACTCAAATTTCTTTTTGCAGCCATTGCACTGATATTTTACAGGCTGCAGGCTGAAATCATCCTTGGACATAGAGTTAGCAACCAAATTACCTATAGCGCCGAACGCCATGCTGATACCTATGGACTTTCCCTTTGCGCCTTTTGTGCCTATAACTTTGAAATCGTTTTTACGCTGGCACTTAGGACAAGCCAGGTCAGCAACGCTGGGGTAATTTCCCTGTGCTGTATTCTGTTCGTTTGAATTGATTTCCTGTTCAATACTCATAATTATAACACCTCGCGTGGTTTTTTTATATTATAGCAAAATGCTGTTCACAAGTCAATATATTGACGGTATGAATACCCACAAAAAACGGACTTCTTGTCGAAGTCCGTTTTGATTATTCAATTATTCAGCACCGAGTGCGTCTTTTCTGGAGAGATTCATTCTGCCTCTCTCGTCAACGCCCAGGAACTTGACCTTCATAGTATCGCCGACATTGCAAACGTCCTCTACCTTTTCGGTACGCTTATTATCAAGCTTGGAGATGTGTACAAGGCCCTCCTTACCGGGAGCAAACTCAACAAATGCGCCGATAGGAATAATTCTTGTTACAACACCCTCGTAAATAGCGCCTGCCTCAGGCTCGAACACGATGCCGTCGATTATCTTCTTTGCAGCTGCAATAGCATTCTTATCAACCGCGGAGATAAATACGCTGCCGTCGTCCTCGATATCGATCTTAGCGCCGGTATCAGCGGTGATCTTCTGAATGACCTTACCGCCCGAACCGATGACCTCACGGATCTTGTCTACGGGGATCTTCATAGAGATCATCTTGGGAGCGTACTCAGAAACCTCCTCGCGGGGAGCGGGAATAGCCTTGAGCAGAACCTCGTCGATGATATAGTCACGGCCCTTGTGAGTTACCTCAAATGCCTCGCGGATGATCTCAGGTGTAAGACCGTCGATCTTCAGGTCCATCTGAATAGAGGTGATACCCTTGTGAGTACCTGCGACCTTAAAGTCCATATCGCCGTAGAAGTCCTCAAGACCCTGAATATCGATCATGGTCATAAAGTCGTCGCTGTCCTCAGCGGTAATAAGACCGCAGGAGATACCTGCAACGGGAGCCTTGATCGGAACGCCTGCGTCCATAAGTGCAAGGGTAGAACCGCAAACTGAGCCCTGAGAGGTAGAACCGTTAGAGGAAACGACCTCGGAAACAAGGCGGATAGCGTAGGGGAACTCCTCTACAGAGGGAAGCACGGGAACGAGAGAGCGCTCTGCCAGTGCGCCGTGGCCGATCTCGCGGCGTCCGGGGCTTCTGGAAGCCTTAGCCTCGCCTACAGAGTAGCCGGGCATATTGTAGTGGTGCATATATCTCTTGGACTCTTCTTCCCAAATGGTGTCCAGCAGCTGTTCTTCGCTGATAGGACCGAGAGTAGCCATTGTCAGCACCTGAGTCTGACCTCTGGTGAACAGACCTGAGCCGTGCACTCTGTTGAAAAGTCCGACTTCTGCTGCCAGGGGACGGATCTCGTCCATTCTTCTGCCGTCAACACGCTTCTTGTCAACAAGCAGCCAGTGACGGACGATCTTTTTCTGAATTTTATAAATAAGCTCGGGATATACGGTTTCAAGATCAGGATACTTTTCAAGGAAAGCTTCCATAACCTTATCCTGAATAGGCTCCATTCTCTCATCACGGACGTTCTTGTCGTCGGTATCAAGAGCTGCCTTTACATCTTCCTCAACATATGCGAAGATCTCGTCGAACATATCGTGGTCAAGCTCGCCTGACTCATATGTGAACTTAGGCTTACCGACCTCATCAACGATGTTGTTGATAAATACGAGAAGCTGTCTGATGACTGCGTGTGCAAGCATAATAGCGTTGAACATATCGTCATCGGAAACTTCCTTAGCGCCTGCCTCGATCATTACGACCTTTTCGCGGCTTGCAGCAACAGTCAGCTCAAGCACGCTGTTCTCACGCTGCTTCTGAGTGGGGTTTACCATCAGCTTTCCGTCCTCGGTCATACCCATGAAAACGCCGCCGATAGGGCCGTTCCAGGGAATGTCGGAGATAGACAGAGCGATAGACGCACCGATCATAGCAGTGATCTCAGGGCTACAATCGTAGTCAACAGACAGAACTGTGAGAGAAACGTTTACGTCGTTGCGCAGATCCTTAGGGAACAGGGGGCGCAGGGGACGGTCGATAACACGGGAGGTAAGGATAGCCTTCTCGCCGGGTCTGCCCTCTCTCTTGAGGTAACCGCCGGGCAGTCTGCCGACAGCGTACATTCTCTCCTCGAAGTCAACGGAAAGGGGCAAAAAGTCGATACCGTCACGGGGACGTGCGCTTGCAGTAGCGCAAGCAAGTACGGCGGTCTCGCCGTAGCGAACGATACATGAGCCGTTTGCAAGACCTGCTACCTTACCGATCTCAACGATAAGAGGTCTGCCTGCAAGCTCAAACTTGTAGGTTTTGTAATTCTCAAACACTGTGAAAATCCTCCTTGATTTTATTCTTCTTTATTTTGAAACTGCCTCCGGAGGGTTTAGCACTTAAATATACCGTAAATCATTTTACAGCATATTTAACTGCTAATCCGCCGCGGAGGAAATCAGCTTATAAAAATTTAGGCTGCGGCAGTAAACTGCCGTGGCCGTAACTTGTCGAAAAACCTAACGGTTTTTCCGACAGAAAGCTCCGTACGCTCGCGCCGTCGCGCCTCGAAGCTTCACTTCTCGACACTCGTGGAGCTGTAAGGAGTGGGCTATCGGCGGTACACGCCCGCCTTGCCCACATATTTTTTAATTTGAATAGTTTTTTGCTTACACCTGTTTGCGAACAGAGCTTATAAAAATTTAGGCTGCGGCAGTAAACTGCCGCAGCCGTTTTGGGCGTGACATTTCAGCCCGTCGGCAATTTTTCTTTTTCGGAAAAATTACTTTCTCAGGCCGAGCTTTTCAACGATAGCGCGGTAACGCTCGATGTCGATCTTCTGAAGATATGCAAGAAGATTACGGCGGTGGCCGACCATCTTAAGAAGTCCGCGGCCGGAGTGATAGTCCTTCTTGTTCTGCTTCATATGCTCGGTAAGGGTCTTGATTCTGTAGGTCAGAATAGCGATCTGAACCTCGGGGGAACCTGTGTCACCCTCATGAGTCTTGTACTCTTCGATGATCTTTGCTTTTTCTTCTTTGGTAATCATTGTTTTCACCTCTTAAAAATATTACAAAAACCGTGCATCTCAGGCAGCGGCGGGTGAAAGCTCCTCTGAAAGGACCTGTCTCCGCAGTCCGGGACGCCGATATTGCCTGTATATTGTATCACAACAAAGCGGCGTTGTAAAGAGCTTTTTCGCAATTTTCCTTTGTTTTATTTATTCATCTTGACTTCGGACGAAAAAAGCTTCGCCGAAGCACCATACAGCCTGCAAATATCAGCATTGCGCCGAACAGTTTGCGGATCAACCCGGGATCACAGACCGACGCCGTCAGCGAGCCCATATATGCAAACAGCATTCCTACCGACGAGCAGAACAGAATGGCAGGATAGTTTATTTTTCTTTTTACGGAATGGTAGAACAGCGACGCTGCCGACGCGAAAATAAAGAAATAAAGATTTACGCCTTGCGCACTCAGCTGATCCACGCCTCGCAAAAGAGTCAGATATATGACCAAAAGTCCCCCGCCGCCGATACCCATTCCCGACAGTGCCCCGATCAGAAACGCCGCAATAATATCAGCAATTATCATACAAGCCACACACTTTCTTTCATATTTATATTAGTTTGCACAGCGGAAGAAGATACAATTCAATTTTTTTAGAACAAAATGTTCTATATGGCAAATTCCGGCTTGTGTTCTGATATAATTGCCTTACAGATCAAAAGCATCGAATAGATTCAAACAGAAAGGCAGATATGAAATGAGTAAAATGACTGATCGCGTTGACAAGCTGATGGCTGATATGAATCGGCTGCCTCTGAAAGCGAAAGACGCAATGATATGGCTGATTGAAAATATAGATATTGTAAATGAAATAACAGATGGTGAAAATCTTACTCCCGAAGCAGCAGAAAAATATCAAAAAATAGCTTTAGAAAAAGAAGATTTTGTAATGTGGGGACTGATACAATATCAACAAATCAAAATAGGTGTTGACAAAACGGAAAAAAACGTGTAAAATAAAGGTGTAAGAGCTACCGGAGACGGTTGCTCCCTTCTAAACGATTAAAGAAATAACCGCTAAGTTGGTCGCTGGGCGGTTATTTCTTTTTATTTTCATGATTTATTATACAATTCACTAATGCAACAATAAATGTAGCTAACAGTATCAACTGTTCGAGTGTTATGTACATTATAACCACCTCCCCTCGTTTATGAAGGGAGATATAAAAGAAATATATTCCCTTCTGTTAGGAAGGGAGCAACCGCCACCGTTTGATAGCTCTTACGCTGATATTATACCACTGAATGTCGAATTTTGTAATATATTACTTATCCAATTACCTTTTAAGGCCCCTCGAAAACCTTTTGAATAAACCATTTTCCTGAAAGGTTTTCGGGGGGTCGGGGGACTTTTCCTCAAAAAGTCCTCCGATACTTATTCCAAACAAAAAGCTATCCGCCGATACGGCGGATAGCTTTTTATTTATCAGCTTATTCGTAAAGCTTGCCCATCTTCTGGAGTCTTTCGTATCTTGCCTTTGCAGCTGCCTCTGCCTTTGCGAAGAGCTGTGCGCTTCTCTCGGGGAAGGACTGTGCAAGACGAGCGTAACGAGCCTCGTTCTTGATGAATTCCTGATAGTCGCCGGTAGGCTCCTTGGAATCTATAGTAAGCTTGTTTGATTCAAGGGTAGGATTGTATCTGAACATATGCCAGTAACCTGCCTCAACTGCCTTCTTCATCTCGAGCTGGCAGTTCTGCATTCCGCCCTTCTTAATGCCGTGCATCTCGCAGGGTGCGTAGCCGATGATCAGAGAAGGACCGTGGTAAGCCTCAGCTTCCTTCATTGCCTTCAGAGTCTGATTCATGTCAGCGCCCATAGCGATCTGTGCAACGTAAACGTAGCCGTAGGACATAGCGATCTCTGCAAGGTTCTTCTTGCCGATAGCCTTACCTGCTGCTGCGAACTGTGCAACCTGACCGATGTTGGAAGCCTTGGAAGCCTGACCGCCGGTATTGGAGTAAACCTCGGTATCGAATACCATAACGTTTACGTCCTCGCCGCTTGCAAGTACGTGGTCAAGACCGCCGAAGCCGATATCGTATGCCCAGCCGTCGCCGCCGAAGATCCACACGGACTTCTTGGACAGATAATCCTTCTCAGCGAGGATCTTCACTCTGAGACCCTTGCAGCAATCGCAGGTGCAAGCCTCAAGCATTGCAACGAGAGCCTTTGTAGCCTCAGTGTTCTTCTCGCCGTCATCAAGAGTATCGAGATATGCGTCGATAACAGCCTTCTTCTCGTCGTCGCTTACGATCTCGCGAAGCTCCTTAACGTAGCCTACAAGCTTCTCGCGGATAGTCTTCTGACCGAGAGCCATACCGAGACCGTGCTCAGCGTTATCCTCGAACAGGGAGTTAGCCCATGCGGGACCCTTGCCTGTCTCGCGGTTTACGGTGTAAGGAGTTGAAGGTGCGCTGCCGCCCCAGATAGAGGAGCATCCGGTAGCGTTGGATATATACATTCTCTCGCCAAAGAGCTGAGTAATGATACGAGCGTAAGAAGTCTCTGCACAGCCTGCGCATGAGCCGGAGAACTCGAGCAGGGGCTGTTTGAACTGGCTACCCTTAACGGTTGCGTTGATAAGCTCGGGCTTTTCGCTGACATTTGCAACAGCATAGTCAAATACTGCCTGCTGGTCAAGCTGAGTAGCCTGAGGAACCATCTCGATAGCTCTCTTTTCGGGCTTTGTGGGACAAACCTTAACACAGAGGGTACAGCCCATACAGTCAAGAGGACTGACAGCCATAGTGAACTTATAATTTGTCTTAACAACAGGTCTTGCAGCGAACTTGGTCTGTGCGGGAGCCTTAGCTGCCTCGTCCTCAGTCATAGCGAAGGGACGGATGGTAGCGTGAGGACATACAAACGCACACTGGTTACACTGAATACAGTTTTCTGCGTGCCATACGGGAACCATAACTGCAACGCCGCGCTTCTCATATGCGGCAGCGCCCTGCGGGAATGTACCGTCTGCCATATCCTTGAATGCGGAAACGGGCAGGCTGTCGCCGTCCATCTTGCCTACAGGAGTAACAACAGTGTTGACAAACTTAACAAGCTCTTCTCTCTCGCCGACTACAGGAGCATCGGGAGCAGTCTCGCCTGCGTTCTTCCACTCAGCGGGAACGTCTACCTTTACAAGCGCGCCTGCGCCCATATCGATAGCCTTATGGTTCTGAGCAACGACTTCCTCGCCGAACTTGGAGTAGGACTTGGTAGCCATATACTTCATATATTCAACAGCCTCGTCCAGGGGCATGATCTTTGCAAGCGCGAAGAATGCGGACTGGAGAATGGTGTTCTTAACCTTGGGATTGCCTACCTCGTTCTTAGCAATAGCGGTAGCGTTGATGATATAGAACTGAACATCGTTATTTGCGATGTAGGACTTAACGGAAGCGGGCAGATGCTCGTCCAGCTCCTCGGGAGTCCACTGGCAGTCAAGCAGGAATGTGCCGCCGGGCTTTACATCGTTTACGATCTTATATCCCTTGAGGATGTAAGAGGGGTTATGGCAAGCAACAAAGTTTGCCTTGTTGATGTAGTAAGGGCTCTTAATAGCCTTGTCACCGAAGCGCAGGTGGGAAATTGTGATACCGCCTGTCTTCTTGGAGTCATACTGGAAGTATGCCTGAATATACTTATCGGTATGGTCGCCGATGATCTTGATAGAGTTCTTGTTAGCACCAACGGTACCGTCGCCGCCCAGGCCCCAGAACTTGCACGCGATAGTGCCGGCAGGAGCGGTATCGGGAGCGGGCTTCTCTTCAAGAGAAAGACCGGTAACATCGTCTACGATGCCGATAGTAAAGTTGTTCTTGGGAGCGTCTGCGTTGAGGTTCTCGTAAACTGCGAAAACGGAAGCAGGGGTTGTGTCCTTAGAACCGAGACCGTAACGGCCGCCTACAACAGTCTTGTCAGTTACGCCCTTGGAAGCAAGAGCAGCAACAACGTCAAGATACAGAGGCTCGCCCAGTGCGCCGGGCTCCTTTGTTCTGTCGAGAACTGCGATCTTCTTTGCAGTTTCGGGAATAGCCTTAAGAAGGTTATCAGCAACGAAAGGTCTGTAAAGACGGACCTTAACAAGACCTACCTTTTCGCCTGCTGCGTTCATGTAGTCGATGACCTCTTCTGCAACGTCGCAGATAGAGCCCATAGCAATGATAACGCGGTCAGCGTCAGGTGCGCCGTAGTAGTTAAAGGGCTTGTAGTCTGTACCCAGCTTAGCGTTTACCTTATCCATGTACTTCTCAACGATCGCGTGAAGTGCGTCATAGTAGGGGTTGCAAGCCTCTCTGTGCTGGAAGAAGATATCGCCGTTTTCAGCGGAGCCGCGGAGAACGGGATGCTCGGGGTTGATAGAACGCTTTCTGAACGCGTCAACAGCGTCCATATCTACCATTTCCTTCAGGTCCTCGTAGTCCCATGCTTCGATCTTCTGGATCTCGTGAGAGGTACGGAAGCCGTCGAAGAAGTTGAGGAAAGGAACTCTGCCCTCGATAGTAGCAAGGTGAGCAACTGCGCCCAGATCCATTACTTCCTGGGGGTTAGTCTCAGCCAGCATAGCAAAACCGGTCTGACGGCAAGCGTATACGTCGGAGTGATCGCCGAAGATGTTCAGCGCGTGGGACGCTACGCAGCGTGCGGAAACGTGGATAACGCAGGGAAGCAGCTCGCCTGCGATCTTATACATATTGGGGATCATCAGCAGAAGACCCTGTGACGCAGTGTAGGTGGTGGTAAGCGCACCTGCTGCAAGAGAACCGTGAACAGCACCAGCTGCGCCGGCCTCGGACTGCATCTCCATAACCTTAACGTTTTCGCCGAAAATATTCTTTGCGGGCTCGCCGAATATGTTCTTATTCGTAGCGGACCAGGTGTCTGTTACCTCTGCCATAGGAGAGGAAGGGGTGATGGGGTAAATTGCGGCAACTTCCGTAAACGCATATGATACGTGCGCGGCGGCGGTGTTACCGTCCATGGAAACTTTTCTTCTTGCCATGAATAATCCTCCTGAATTATATGAATTAGTTTTTAACTGTTAAGCATTGTATGCCGCGCCTCGTCACAGTCTCGGCATACTACAAGTATTATACTACTCTTTTTCTTCATTGTAAATAACGAATTTCGGAAAAATTGCAAATTAAGCTGTGTTAATTTCTGTTTTTCAACATTTCTTCGGAAATGTACCGAAAAAATTCAGAAAATAAATTGTTCCGGTTCATTTGAAAGTATTGCGTTGAATAATATTGACTTTGTCAAAGAATCTGTTTATAATTCAAATATACGATAAATGCAGAAAGCGAGGGCACACGATCATGGAAAAATGCACAGACACACTGCCGTCGGATTACAGCGAAATATACAGTCTCGATCTGCAAAAGGACAAAAAGACTGCGCTGATAGTTAACGGCGCTGCCGTCGCCATTATGCTTATTCTGTTTTTTATCGGCAACGCCGTAATGCCTGTTTTCTCTTTGTTTGAGATCGAAGATGAGTTTTACTACCGTATGACGTTCATAAAGCTTATCGTTTTATGCGTTTCCATGGTCATATATATGCTTCTGCACGAGCTGGTTCACGGCGTCACCATGAAGCTGTTCGGTGCCAAAAAGGTAAAGTACGGCTTTACGGGACTTTATGCCTATGCAGGATGCAACGAATACTTTGCAAAAATGCCGTACATAATCATCGCTCTTGCACCTATCGTTATTTTTGGGGTGGTTCTCTTTATCGTCAACTGCCTTGTCCCTGATGACTGGTTCTGGATAGTATATATCATTCAGATAATGAATGTTTCGGGAGCGGCAGGCGATCTGTTTGTGACCTTGAAATTTTCACAGCTTCCCAAGGACATACTTGTAAAAGACGTCGGAGTATCAATGACGGTATATTGCGCCGGCGGCTCTCAAAAGTCTTGAAAAACGCATAAATCTGTGATATACTCTGAATATACTTTAAGCACGAAAGGTATTTGCTTATTATGAAAAAGATCAACGTAACTGTATGGAACGAATACAGACATGAAAAGAGCAATGAAGAGGTCGCAAAGCTCTACCCCAACGGTCTGCACGCCGTTATCGCCGAGGCTATCGGCTGCGACGACTTTGAGATCCGTCTCGCTGCCCTTGACGACGAGGCGCAGGGTCTGCCCGAAGAGGTACTGAGCACCACTGATGTTCTTGTATGGTGGGGTCATATGGCGCACCATGAGGTAGACGACGCTCTTGTAGAGAGAATTCGCCAGCGTGTATATCTGTGCGGCATGGGTCTTATCTGCCTGCACTCTGCACACCACTCCAAGGTATTCAAAGCCGTCGTCGGCACAACCGGAAATCTTACATGGGGCGACAACGTTGAGGAAGTAGTATGGAACATCAATCCCACTCACCCCATTGCGGCAGGCATCCCCTCTCACTTCAAGCTTGAGGCTGAGGAGATCTACGCCGAGCCCTTCCAGATACCCGATCCCGATGAGATCGTATTCCTGAGCTGGTACAAGACCGGCTACGTTTTCCGCGGCGGATGCTGCTGGAAGCGCGGCGCGGGCAAGGTATTCTACTTCCAGCCCGGACATGAGACTGTTCCCTCCTATCACAACGGATATGTTCAGCGCATCATAAAGAACGCCGTATACTGGGCTGCACCCGCAGAAACAGGCTACAAGGTAGCAGACGGCTGTCCCTATCTCGGCGGCGAATTCGTTCCCGACGGAGAGCTGGACTCGCTGAAGAAGTAATATAATATATAAATGGGGATGCTTTTTAAGCAAAAGCACCCCCATGCCCCCGAAAACCTTTTCGGATAAAAGGTTTTTGATGCAGACATATAGTTTTTACGATATGACCCCCACCGAAAGCGATGGGGGTCATATTTTTTATTGAAGTTTTCACTCAAACATCATCTCTTTGTCCACGTTGACGGTGCAAATGCCAGCAGCAAGGGGAAAAGCTCCAGTCTGCCGAGCAGCATTGCAAAGGACAGTGTAAGCTTTGACAGCACCGAATATCCCGCGTAGCTTGCGGCAGGGCCTACTGCGCCGAAGCCGGGACCTATATTATTATAGCACGCCGCCACGGCTGAAAAGTTTGTTTCAAAATTGAAGTGATCGACGCTTATTATCAGGAATATTATAAAAAATCCTACAATATACAATGAAAAATAATTGCTTACGTTATGAAGCGTGGCGCTGTCCAGCTTTTTGCCTTCAAACTTTACTACATTGATGCTTCTGGGATGAAGCAGAGATTTAAGCTCGTTCTTTACCATTTTTGCAAGGATCACAAGGCGCGATACTTTAAGACCGCCGCCGGTAGAACCTGCGCTTGCGCCTATAAACATAAGCACCAGCAGCACCGCCTTGGACAGTCCCGGCCACATATCAAAGTCGCAGGTGGAATAACCGGTAGTGGTTATAACAGACGACACCTGAAAGGCGGAAAGTCTTACAGATTCCTCAATACTGTCGTACATAGGATAAATATTTACCGCTATTGTAACCACAGCGACAGCTATGATAGCAAAATATGTGCGCATTTCCGTGCTTCGGAAAACGGAGCGGAACCTGCGTATAAGCAACAGATAATACAAATTGAAGTTTACGCCGAAAAGCAGCATAAACACTGTAATGACCCACTGTATATAGGGCGAGTAGCCGGCAACACTGTCAAGCTTTATGCCAAAGCCGCCCGTACCTGCCGTACCGAAGGTATGAACAACGCTGTCGAACAGCGACATACCGCCGCAAAGCAGCATAACAGCCTCAACCACACTCATTACTATATATATCAGGTAAAGAATTTTTGCAGTATCCTTAACACGGGGTACGAGCTTGCCGACAATAGGTCCGGGCATCTCGGCGCGGATAATATGCATAGAGCGCTCGCTGACGTTAGGCGCTATCGCCATTATAAAAACAAGCACGCCCATTCCGCCTATCCAGTGAGTAAAGCTGCGCCAGAACAGCAGTCCGCGGCTCATTTTTTCTACATTATTAAGTATTGACGCGCCTGTGGTCGTAAAGCCGCTGACAGTTTCAAAAAACGCGTCAACATACGACGGTATCTCTCCGCTGAGCCAAAAAGGCAGCGCACCCAGAGCCGACAATGCAAGCCATGTCAGCGCGACTATAACAAAGCCTTCTTTTGCATAAATAACGCGCTTTTGCGTGCGGAAAACAAGCATCATTGCAGCACCCAAAGCCACGCATATACCGATAGTTATGCAAAAATCCCAAGCGCAATGCTCGCGGTAGCCCACCGCCACCAAAAGCGGCAAAACAAGCAGGGCTGCACAAAGCAGCAGCATCTGACCGAGGGTGTGAAAAACCATTCTGCGATTCATAACAGTGCCACCGCCCCTTATTTCATAATGTCAGAGAGGTCGGTCATTCTCGCCTCTGAGCTGAGCACTACAACTCTGTCTCCGGGCTGGATCCGGTCGTCACCTGAGGGAATTATTATTTTTCTGCCCCGGATTATTCCCGATATCAGGATGCCGGGCTTAAGCTGCATATCCTTGATCGGTATATCAAAATATTTGAAGTCGTTTTGTGTTATAAATTCTATCGCCTCCGCCTTGCCGTCCATAAGCTGATAAAGCGTTTCCACCTTGCTGCCGAGAGAGTTTCTCAGTGCACGGGCATAGCGGACGAAAATATCCGCGATTATCTTTTTGGGAGAAACGATGCAGTCAAGGTCAAGCTTAGAAGCCATAAGTGCAAATTCAGGTCTGTTTACCTTTGAAATGACCTTAGGCACTCCGGCGTCCTTGGCAAAATACGAAAGCAGTATATTCTGCTCGTCCATTCCTGTAAGAGAAACGAAAGCATCCATACTGTCAAGTCCCTCTTCCAGAAGCATCTCCTGCTTGGCGCCGTCGCCGTTTATGAGAACGACATCCTCAAGAGATTCGCCGAGCTCATCGCATTTTTCCTTGTCTTTTTCAATTATTTTTACATTACTTCCGCCCGCAGCAAGCATTCTTGCAAGGTAATAGGCGGTGCGGCTTGCGCCGACTATCATTACATTTTTAGCCTGCTTTTTGTATATTCCCAGTTTTTTAGCAAGCTTTATCACCTCGTATGAGGACGCGGTTATACCTATGCGGTCTCCGCCGCGAAGCACAAAGCTACCGTCGGGGATAATGACCTTATTATCACGCTGAACTACGCCCACAAGAAATTTCTCGTTATATTTCTGACGCATTTCCATAAGAGAAACTCCGTCAAGAGGAGAATCGGGGGCCAAACGCAGCTCTACCATTTCAAAGTCGCGGCGTGAAAATGTTTCTATATTTACAGCGCCGGGAAGCTTCAGTATATGGAAAAGCTCCTGCGCTGCAAGGTATTCTGGGTTTACATACATTGAAAGGTTAAGATGCTGCTTGAAAAATGAAGCGCTCTGCTCGCCGTATTCGGGGTTTCTTATACGGGCGATGGAATGTCTTGCACCCATTTTGCGCGCAAAAAAGCACGCCAGCATATTGACCTCGTCGCTTCCTGTTACGGAAACAAAAAGGTTGGCTTTTTCAACGCCTGCTTCGCGCAGGGTATTGCAATCGGTAGCCATTCCGCAGACACCGATAACATCATATATATTAGTAATATCCCGGATATGGTCGGGATCCATGTCAACGGCTACAACGTCGTGACCCTCTGCCACAAGGCTTGCGATTACGGTCGTGCCGATCTTTCCGCAGCCAACTACAATAATTTTCATTTTCTTTTCCTGATACTTCCTGATACTTCTTTTTGTGATACGCTGTATCGCCTGTTGCAAAAAAATAACTTACCTCAGAGTGAATTATAACACTGACAAATGTCTTTTGCAAGGGGAACGGCAACAAAAAATTGCAAATGCGAAAATCTCTTTTTCGCATTTGACCTATAAACGTCATTTTGCAACATTTGACAAAAAATTCTTTTTGAGGAATATTTGTATCACGGTATTTTTTATCACTTTCTTTCTTTATTATTCCGCATTCTTTTTTGAGAAAAAAAGAATGCTTGGCAAGAAACGCACAGATCATATAAAAAGCCAAAAACGTAAGTACTCTTGATCTGTGCCCCATTAACGGCTTGCCGCCGTTAATGCAAAGTGCAGCGTGAGACAACTGCGTTTTCTCCCTTAAATATCCCACTTTCCTTTTTGCTTCCGGAGGAAGCATAACAAGATTTACAGCAAGGCGTTAGTGGTCAATAGCCCCAATATTGTTTGATTGATACTAACGTGTGCTTCTCCCAGAAGCAAAAGAAGGAATGGGATTTCAAAGGGAAAGGAATTCTTTCCGTTCCCTTTGATACCCTTTTCTTTGTAACTTTCTTTTGGGTAGCAAAAGAAAGTTAAGAAAGAAAAAAGAAAATTCCAAAAAAATTAAAAAATTTTTCAAAAAACTCTTGAAGTTCATATGAACCTGTGATATAATCAAATAAACTCAACAAAGGGTAACAGAAAATGTGAAAATTATCAACAGAAAAGGATATAACAATTATGACAGATAAGCTTATTCCCGGAACCGTGGTGCCGTACGCAGGGCTTGAGGGCGGTATGTTCGCTGCCTTCCGACCTATGATACGCGCAGCAGACGGTCTATCACTCGCTCAGGTGTCAGCCATTACGGGACTTGAGTATTCCACTATACAAAACTGGGTCAAGCGCGGATTTGTAGCGCACCCCGTGAAGAAAAAGTATTATGAGATACACCTCGCCCGCATACTTATAATATCAATGCTGCGGGACTCTATGAAAATAGACGAGATAGGCGAGCTTATGCAGCTTGTAAACGGAGACGTGTCCGATACCTCTGACGATATTATATCCGAGGAGCGGCTGTACGATTACCTTTGCGAAACAGTGCGTCTGCTTGATACGCACCCCTCCGATGACGGAGTGCAGCAGCTTATTGAACAGGTAACGTCGGACTACATCGGACCGACCCGCGGCGCAAGACGGCGGCTGACGCTGGCGCTGCTTACCATGGTCAATGCCTATCACGCAGGACTTCTTAAGCAGAAAGCAGATATGTATTTTGCCGAAATGAAATCTGAGAACGAGGAAGCAAGAGAGACCGGAAAGGAGTGCGGTGATTATGGCTTGGCTTACTGATTGGTGGAATTCACTGTCGTTTTTGCAGCAATGCTTTGCAATACTTGCGGTCCCGTCAACAGTGATACTGTTTATGCAAACACTTTTGCTGCTGTTCGGTATCGGAGGACACGGAGCCGACCACGGCGAGGGCGATCATGATTTCGATCACGATGCCGACGCCGACCACGACTTCGGTCACGACTTTGACCACAGCCTCGACCATGGCTTTGACCACGACATGGCAGATCATGACGTGGGCGGCCACGCTGTTGACCATATTTTTGACCACAGTCACGATGTGTACGCAGCGCATCACGACGGCGCTCACCACGGCTCAGGACTCAGGCTGTTCACCCTGCGCGGGATAGTTGCAATGTTTGCAGTGGGCGGCTGGCTGGGCATCGCAATGTGCGATGTGGGAGTATCCTCACCGCTCAGCGTGATCATAGCGCTTGCAGGCGGCTTTGCCGCGTTGCTTATAGCGGCGCTTGTTATAGCTTACTCGCTGAAAATGCAGGAGAGCGGTAACATCAACGTCAGAAATGCCATAGCGCACAACGCAACAGTCTACATACCGATCCCCGCCGGGCGCGGGGGAACAGGCAAGGTCACAATGATCCTGCAGGAGAGATTTGTAGAGCTTGACGCTATCACCGACGACAGCAGACCCATTCCCACCGGCACACAGGTGCAGGTAATGTCTGTCACCCCTGCGGGAGAGCTTATAGTCCGCCCGCTTGTAAAGTGACCCTTTGAACAGTTAATTTTTTAGTCGCCGAAACGGCGGAGAAAAGGAGTATATTATGCAAATGCCCACATCAGTTCTAATCACAGTAGTAGTAGCAGCTGTATTTCTGTTTACAATGCTGCTGGTAGTGCTGGCGCGCTACCGTCGCTGCCCCTCAGACAAGGTGCTTGTTATCTACGGTAAGGTAGGCACAAACAAGGACGGTACTGCAAGAAGTGCAAAATGTATCCACGGCGGCGCGGCATTCATATGGCCCGTTATCCAGTCATATCAGTATCTGGATCTGACGCCTATGTCGATCAACGTTGACCTGACAAATGCGCTGTCACATCAGAACATCCGTGTAGACGTTCCCTCCCGTTTTACCGTCGGTATATCGGTAGAGCAGGGCGTTATTCAGAACGCGGCTGAAAGACTTCTCGGTCTGAGTCTCGCTGAAATTCAGGAGCTTGCAAAGGACATTATCTTCGGTCAGCTCCGTCTCGTTATCGCAACAATGGATATCGAGGAGATCAACACCGACCGCGACAAGTTCCTTGAAGCAGTTTCCCACAACGTGGAAACAGAGCTTA
>CAZBAR010000009.1:0-64973 GCA_964490165.1 uncultured Lachnospiraceae bacterium
ACAATGCCTGTATTATCGAGATTTTACGGAATCATTATCAGAATGTATTTTCTGCAAAGCGAACACAATCCGCCGCACATTCACGCTATCTACAATGAGGACGTTGCGGCGATAGATTTTATGACGGGCGAAGTGCTTGAAGGTCATCTTCCGAGGAAAGCTATGGATATGGTGCAGGAGTGGATTGCACTTCACAAAGATACTTTGATGGATATTTGGAAAACTCAGGAGTTTAAGAAGATCCCGCCGCTTGAATAAGGAGGAAGAGTTATGTTTCACAAAATAAAAAATGTTTCCGCTCTTTCTGAATACAAATTGAGCGTACAGTTTTCGGAGGGCGTAACCAAAATTTATGATGTAAAGCCCTTGTTTGAAAAAGTGCCTGTATTTGCCGATCTGAAAGATAACCTACAGGAGTTTGCTTGTGTGGTTGTTGATGTTGGCGGATACGGTATCGTCTGGAATGATGACCTCGACCTTTCCTGTGATGAGCTTTGGGAGAACGGTGTTCAGGTCGATACCCCGTTTGACGGACTCATGGCGTTTAGTGACGCTACAGAACTTTGGGGGTTAAATGAAAGCACGCTTCGCAAAGCGATCACTTACGGAAAGCTCGTCAACGGAGTTGATGTCTGCAAATTCGGTAAGCAATGGGTGGTCTCAGCAGAAGCAATGAAACGGGAATACGGAACTGTTAACGATCGAAACATTACCAATCAGTAATAAATGTTATCGTCTTATATCCCGTAAACAACGACGACAGTATGTTTATAAAATAAAGAACATGGTAACTCAGGGGGATGCTTCTATGAAGGATAGAATGATCGACTTT
Source organism: uncultured Lachnospiraceae bacterium (assembly GCA_964490165.1). Taxonomy (GTDB): domain Bacteria; phylum Bacillota; class Clostridia; order Oscillospirales; family CAG-272; genus Avispirillum. The sequence continues at coordinate 833 of CAZBAR010000009.1, forward strand.
CTGCTGGAAAACGCCAACCCTTCTATAAAACTGCGTGTTAAAGAAGAAGTACTCGGAAATATCACTTGCGAAGAAAAACAAGATTTGCAAATGCAAATCCTGGAAGAAAAGATTCCCCGATTTCTGGCTGAAAAGCAGCAGCCCAACGGTTGGATCGGTCTCGGCTTTCACGGTTCAAGCAAAAATGCAGGACAATATGACAATCAGGAAGTCGCAACAAAATATTTGGGCGAAAAAGGACTGAAAGGCACATCCCTGCTCAATGGTGCCATGGACGCTTTTGCATCTATGGAGCCTTCCGACCTGAGCTACGAAGCAAAAGGGAAAGTATATAATGAATTTACAGTCCCTGCTTATGGTCCGAATATAACTCGTTGCGCTTGTATTGCAAGAGCACATTATGATGATGTAATCAATATTGAACCGCAGATAGGCATTGCTCTTGAATCATTCAGACGAGTAACGGAAGTTAATTCTATTCTTGATGTTTCGCGACCGACAAAAAATATCAGACTGTTTAATGAAAACGAAAGGTGGCCATGTCATTATCATCTCGAAATATTAGCATTTACCGATTCATGGAAAAATGAAGACAATATTTCAATGCTGGGCGAGTCATTTAGACAGTTAATGAGAACCGATCGTCCCGAAATCATGAACACGGGTGTTGCCTGTTGGGTTGGTCATCCGGTTGGTCCTGCTATGTATTATTCTGAAGGTTTTTCTATTTCGACAGATACGGATGTTTCCCATATTGTAAGATTAGATAAAGTAGAATGGATGGTTCGATGTGGTTTATATAACCATATTCCGAAGCTCAAAGAAGAAGTTGAGTATATCATCGACAATGTTGATATAAATGGCATATGTAGGTTAGATATTAACGAAAAAGAATTCAGAGGATGGAGTCCATATTTCGGTTTGCAGCTTGAAACTGATTGGAAATCCAAAATTCGGCGAGCTTGTGATATAACCTTCAGAGCTCTTTTGATACTGAATTATGCTAACAGCAGGTAATCTATAAATAGGTACGGTAACAATATTATGAAACAAATCAACATAGGCGGGGCAATTCCATGCTCTCAGATAGCGCTGGGATGTATGCGCATGAGCGCACTTGACGACAACGCAACCGATAAGATTATAGACTGCGCCCTTGAAAACGGCATAAATTTTTTCGACCACGCCGATATTTACGGCGGCGGCAGATCGGAAGAATTATTCGGCGCGTATTTGAAACGCCACCCCGGCACAAGAAACAAGATCGTTATACAGACAAAATGCAGTATATGTCCCGGTTATTACGACTTTTCAAAAGAGCATATCCTGTCCTCTGTATACGGAAGCCTTAAAAGGCTGGGGACCGATCATATTGACATTCTGCTTCTGCACCGCCCCGACACGCTTATGGAGCCTGAAGAAGTTGCCGAAGCCTTTGATATACTTGAGGGCAGCGGAAAGGTGCGCTGCTTCGGTGTTTCCAACCACAATCCGTACCAGATCGAGCTTCTGAAAACATCGGTAAAGCAGCCGCTTACGGTAAATCAGCTTCAGTTCTCAATAACCGAGGCAGGCATGGTAACATCAGGCATAAACGTCAACATGAAAAATGCGGAATCCATTATGCACGACGGCGGCGTTCTTGAATACAGCCGTATTAAAAATATGACCATTCAGACATGGTCGCCTTTTCAGCACGGATTTTTCGGCGGAAACTTTGTAGACAACCCCGATTTTGCCTCTCTTAACAAAAAGCTTGCCGAGATCGGTGAGATATGCGGCATCAGCAAAACGGCGGTTGCAGCAGCATGGATACTCCGTCACCCCGCAAAAATGCAGCTTATTGCAGGCACAATGAATACTGCCCACCTTTCGGATATATGCGCCGCCAGTGACATTACGCTTACGCGCAGCCAGTGGTATGAAATATATCGCGCCGCAGGACATGACCTGCCGTGAAAAAAGCTAAGGGATATTTTCAAAGGCAAAGATAAAGATAATGAAAACTAAAATAATTGCAGTGGCAGGGCCTACCGCCTCCGGAAAAACCGCCCTCGCCATAGGGCTTGCAAAAGCACTTGGAGGCGAGGTGATCTCCAACGATTCTATGCAGATATACCGAGGTATGGAGATCGGCACAGCCGCGCCGACTGCCGAAGAAATGAACGGTATACCGCACCATATGATAGGCTGCATTGATCCTGATGCGGAGTTTTCCTGCGCGGACTATGCCGCCGCGGCACGCCCGATTATAGATGAAATATCCGGTCGCGGTCATCTTCCCGTCTTTTGCGGAGGAACGGGACTGTATCTTGACGCGGTACTGTCAGTAGACAATTTTTCCGAAAGCGTAAAGGATGAGAGGCTGCGCACTTCTCTTTCGGCATTCGCTGAAGAATGCGGAGCAGAAGCTCTGCATGAGCGGCTGCGGCAGGTTGACCCGGAATCAGCCGATGCCATACATCCAAACAACATTCGCCGGGTCATAAGAGCTATTGAGATATACGAAACCACGGGCATTACAAAGACAGAGTGGGATAAAAGATCGCTGTACGCCGACTCCCCCTACGACGCAAAAATTATAGTGCTTGATTTTCTCTCACGCGAGCTGCTGTACAGCCGCATCGATAAGCGAGTAGACCTTATGATGGAAGCAGGACTTGAAAATGAAGTGCGCGCTTTGTTTGACGCAGGGCTTCTCAACGAAAAAAAGCCTGCATATCAGGCAATAGGATATAAGGAATTTGTACCGTATTTCAACGGAGAATGCAGTCTCGGCGATGTTGCGGCACAGATAAAGCTGAACACAAGGCACTACGCCAAGCGTCAGCAGACATGGTTTAGGCGCTACAAGAACGCCATACGGGTAAATCCCGACACCGTAGACGTAAAAATACGAAATGTCGAAGATATTCTGAGCGAGGTAATCGATAAAATAAAAAACGCCTGACGGCGTTTTTTTTAATTTAATTCAAATATTTTTGCTGCGGACGGTATTGCGGGGACTATGTTTACATATTTGTCAAATAATTTCGAGAACGCTCCGATTATAACGCCGTTAAAAGCGGTCATTACAAGTGTACCCACGCCGATTCCGCGAAACCCCTTGAAAATTACAAGCGTCATTACAGCAGCTGCTGCCAGGCAGCAGGCGTCAAAAATTCTTTTGAACTTGGTAATATCAATACTGTACCGACCGCTTACGCCTTTTACAAAGAAGTCATAAACCTGCGGATACAAATAGGTTTTGAAAAACAGAGCAACCGAAAAGGAAGTGAGCAGCATTCCGACGACAAAAAATATCACCCTTAAGTACATTGGAATTTCTCCCGGCGGCGTTATATCGGGATTAAAAACAGGGATCACCGCGCGCCACAGATCAAGCACCGCACCGTATATCAGGCAAGTGACAAAAGACGCGAGATATATCGGACGGAACCTGCGCATTGCTATACAGAATACAGCAAACAGCGCCGCCTGCAAAATATATTCGCTTTGCCCGAAGGTCAATGCGTCGACCGCAAGGCTGAGTATATACGCCGGTGCGACTATCATGGAAACGCCGAAATCTGCGGCGGACACCATTGCCACGGCGAAAGACAGTATTAAAATTGCAAGAACATATACAGTCTCGCTGTGCAGCGTCAGCTTTTTTTCCTGCGCTGCAACGCTTTCCGCCGTTTTTTTCATGCCTTCATCCCCGTCCCGTCACTCATCTTTTTTCTTCATACCAGCCCAAAGACAGACTATTGTCTGACCCGGTATGCCGATAACAAATATGAGCCAAAGATTAAGCGGCAAAAGCGACATATATATCGAAGCAAGGATCGACCACACAAGAACTGAGATGTACACATAATTCATTCTCGGCTTGCCCCATATTGAGTTGAAAACTATGCAGAGTATCGCACTTACAGGCAGTGCCCATACAAAGGTCAGCCATGTCATTTTTTCAATGCCTATAATATTCAGAACGACAAATGCAGCTGTAGCTATCAGCCACACCAGCATTATAGACATAAGAGTGATGATAAGATGCTTTCTGCCCTTTACCGTGCCGTTTACAACGGCACGGACGTGTATTTTATGATCCTCGGAAAGTAAATAGTCTACAGTGACGCCGAAAAGCCCGGCAATTTCAAGAAGCACGCCTGCGTCCGGTATAGACGCGCCGGACTCCCACTTTGAAACAGCTTTATCCGAATAGTTCAGCTTTTGGGCAAGCTGCAATTGTGTATATCCGGCTTCGCGCCGAAGCTCGGCTATATTTTTGGCAACGATCTGTTTAAGCTCCACCTGTAGACCTCCGTTATACAGTCTGATTTTTAACTCTACTACCCATTTATTTTAACATATAAAAAACGGTGTGTCAACACAAAAATGTGCCGAAAAGCCCCGCCACTGCTGGCTTCTACTGTGAGTAGAGTCGAAAAAAATCGACTCTACCGAGGCGTTTTCGGCTTTATATATCAGTGCAATTCAAGTAGGGTGACATATGCCCGCATTCGTGGTAAACTAATCTCACGAACAAAAGCAAACCAAGCAAATACACGGAGGATTATAATGGACACACCAAATCAAAATATCAAGCTCGCGCAGAAATCCGCAAACGCCGAAAATGTTTTGGCAAAGATAATCAGAATCGCGACCATACCGCCTGTTATGGCAACTGCAATGTTTTCCGCACTGCTTTATCACGGCGGAGTATTTACTAATATTTTTCAATACATTGCGGCGGTTTTCTTCCTTGCAGTGCTGCCCACTCTTGCATATCCGCTTCAAAGCGTTATACCGCCCTTTAAGTATGACGAAAAGAGAAACGGACAGCGCAACCTGGCGCTTATAATGAGCAATGTAGGTTATTTTTTAAGTATTGTATATTCACTTGTATTTGAAGTAAATGACGGACTGCTGTCGGTCTTTCTCACTTACCTTGTTTCGGGAATGCTTCTGCTTGTAGTAAACAAGCTGTTTAAGATCAAGGCAAGCGGACACGCCTGCGGCATTATGGGACCTATGGCAGCGCTTTCGTACCTTATAGGCTGGCAGTACCTTGCAGTGGGCGTTGCGCTGCTCGGACTTATGATATGGAGCAGCCTGAAGCTCGGCAGACATACACCCTCACAGCTTCTTATCGGAGGCGCAATTTCAACTCTTGCGTTCTTCGCCCTTGCAGCACTGATGATGTAAAAATATAGAACGATAAATAAAGCAGCCTTCATTCCCTTAACATAGGGAAGTAAGTGGAATGAAGGCTGCTTTGTTACTTTCAGCGAAAGCAACGCAAAGGCACTTTTGACAGCCTGCGTCCATCAAAAGCACATTGCTCTCTCCGAACCGAATAAAATACGAAAATGCCGCCGGGAAAACCAAGTTTCCGTCGGCAGCATTTTCTATCACGGATCAATATACTTACCGGCTACGTAAAATACGCCATCAGTAAGTGGTTTATCCAAATCCGGTTTTCTCAGTGTTCCACGTCGAATAAGCTCGTCTACCACATATCCCACAATTTGAAACAGATAACCGGAAACCCATTGATTGATCTGGTCATCAAGACGTGCAGGAACGATTTTTTCAAAGTTTTTTCTAACTGTAACGATCCATTCTGCAAGTAGATCATCAAGATGTTCATCTTCTATATCAAATAAAGAAATGAATTCCGCAAACTGTGTCTCGGAAAAGCAAGCGAAATTCAGTCGATAGCCACACTCTGCTTTTACAATAAGATTACTTTGAATAAGTTTTGCGGCATCTTCGTCTGACAGATCATCTTTGTCAACTATACCATCCGCGCTGTTTTGAGGAATATTTTTTGCACATAGCCAACGAGTTCCTCGATCATGATAAATATCATTATCAAAATACTTTGAAATCCAATAATAGTAAATATGAGACAGCAGTTCACTCTTGCTCCCACTATCATCACCGGCAACATTGCATCCGGTATTGTACTCTGCGCAGGATTCAGTTTCATCGACAGTCTCTTCTACAGTAAACCATCCGTATCCACCATCTTTTCGAAGAGGAAACGGACCGTTTTCAAGTTTTAACCGTGAACTTTTAAGTGTTCCAATCTTGCGTCTTAAAATATATGGGATCAACAGATACCCCAATCTTTCCATCCCGAAATCATGTCCGTAAAAATCGAGTTGGCTAACCGTAGCCGCATGGCTATGTAATAGAACGTCAAATTTATCTGAAATAGCTTTTACTAAGGGTTCCGAAACTCCTTCAGTATATTTTCTGTCTTCCAAACTAAATACAATAAAATTTGTTGCATATTTATTATTCCCAATTTTACATATTGCATCGCCATATTCGAGGCGCGGAAGCTCGTCTTCAATATACATTGCCGGAATTCCTGTAGCAATGCTTATTTCTTCTACCGTTAGGGGCTTTTCATATGCTGCTCTACAAATAGCTCGCGCTATTTGTGTGTTCAAATATCTGTCGGACTCCATAAGTCCGTTGCAACAAGTGGTGTTCCAATTTATCCTACGATATACTTTATCCATGTTATTCTCTCCTATCCGTGTTCTGATTTTCCGGCGTCCTGTATTCAAACGCCATTTGACTGTTGTTTCCGGGAGGGAGTATTTCTTTGAAAGCATTCGGATTGACATCTCACTGATATAATAGTCAACAAAAATATTTCTATACTCAGAAGAAAGGGTATGAAGATATCGAAACACAGTCTCGTATTTGTGCTCGGCTGATTCTTCATCAACATAACAGTAATCAGATTCTGCTGTATCGAAAATTGCATCGTCTTCTGCAAGGATCATTTTCATTTTGCTTTGAGCATCTATGAATCTCGCATAACGATTATGAGCAACTCTCCAAACCCAGGCATCCAAAGACTCAATTCGGTATTTTTTCATTCCCTCAAGAACATGGCAAACGATTTCACTTGCCAAATCCTCAGCATCATATCTATTACTCAATCTCTTACAACAGAAGCGAAAGATTGGCTCGATATATGGAATAATTTTGTTCTCGTCCAAATAACTCCCTCCTTTCTAGCAGGATGTAATCATGATTACACCTATATAGTGCAGAAAAATCAGAACGGATAGGTCTTTCTGAAATTTTTCTTGAATATTATAGCATTATAGCAAAACGATATGACTTTTTCTGCTGTGGCAGAAAATAACGTCAAGAATTTCATCCTTCAATCTCAATCCACTTGTCTGTAACAATACTGAAGGGGCACTTCCTTATGTGAAGTGCCCCTTCAGCTGCCTTTTTTCTTTTTATACTGTGTAACCACTATGCTGGGAGAGCGACGGACAGGAATTTATCTCTCATTCTCATTCTCATTCTTGTATCTCTGAAATTGCAAACAGCACAGCTTCGCCGCTGATCTGAATTCTACCGTTCCCTGATATATGGCAATAAAGAGTACCGCTGCGTTTTGATGCCTGATGTGCAATAATAGTATCCTTATTAAGCTCCCTTGACCAATAGTCGGCAATCTGGCAATGAGCAGATCCGCAAACCGGATCTTCCGGTATAGACAGTTTGGGACAAAAGCTGCGGGAAACGCAATCAGTATCTGTTCCCTGTGCAGTAGCATTTTGTATTCTGCCCTCAATGTTCATAAGCAGACTTTGGTTTGGATTCATATTTCGTACGGTTTCGGCATTTTCAAACACGCAGATCAAATCAAGCCCCAGAATCGCTTTGATCGGGCGGCTGCCAAATGCCGCTTCCATAGCATCTGTGACTGGAATTTCCTTTAGTTCGTAGGTCGGAAAATCCATTTCATACAAATTTCCCTTGCGAACCACCGTAAGCATACCGCTTAAAGTGTTGAACTCCACCTGTTTTGCATCGGGTTCATAATAATTCAGAATCACAAACGCAGACGCCAAGGTAGCGTGACCGCACAATTCCACCTCTGTCCCCGGCGTAAACCAACGAAGATGATATCCAGTTTTTTCCTTTACGATAAAAGCGGTTTCAGATAAATTGTTTTCGGCAGCAAGCTGCATCATCCATATTTCATCCGGCCATTTATCCATAACGCAAACAGCGGCGGGATTACCGCTAAACACTCTGTTTGTAAAAGCATCAACAATATATTGTTTCATGAAAATCTCCATTCTGCCACACTAAATCGCTTTGCGATTTAGTGCTCAACACAAATAGTAATGAAATTCGATTGCTCTTGGAAACAAAAACGGGCCCGGTTCCATTTTTAATCTGTCTGTCAGTTTATTATAATACGAATCCCCGGCAAGTGCTGACTTTCTTACTGAGGATTCTCCTATGCTGCTTTTTTATTTCGCGTTCTTTATTATTTCGGAAAGATGTTCTGCGATTGCCAGAACTGTTTCATATAAAGGATGCAGCGGTTCGGGCGGCGCCCAGCCGTCGGTATCCACAAAGACTATTCTGTCGGAATTTTTTTCATTATACGCAGCGCAGAACTCGCGCAGCTCTTCCCGATATGCGCCGCAAAACGGCACTACAACAAAAATTACTGCGTGGGGATTGTGCGCGCGAATCGCGTCAACAGCTTCGCCGTACTGACGGATAAACTCGGCGGGATCTTCTCCCCTGTCATTGGCGCCGCTGTTAATAACCACATAATCAGCCGTACCGCAGTATTTCACTCCGTTTCTGATAAAGCCGTATGCGTCGGCAACACGAGGCACGCCGCCTCCGCCGGAGCACATTATGCCTGTGGAGCCGTAGCCGAAAAATACGGCGCGCATATTCAATCGTTTAGCAGTCTGATAGGAATATGAGGACATAATATCATTGGTATATACAAGATTTTCTATCCACCGTGCGCCCTGTATGGGGGTAAGATGAGGGAACACAGAGTTGCCCTCGGTTATAGAATCTCCCACAAATTCAATTATCGGGCGCGTATCGGGGGAGGGCGCCGCGCCGGTGCCGACAGCGCCGGTAAACTTGACCGCCGCAACGGGATCGTACCATCTGTCCTGTGTTTCAACAGCGCTTTTAATAGTAACGCATATTTCGTGCGTGCCGCTGTCCTTCGCCCACACGCGCACATAGCTTTCCGCTACGCACTCGCAGGCGGCGCCGCCGTCAACGGACACGTATATGTGCGGCAAAGCCGGCTGACAGTGGGAGGTATCAAAGCAAAGCAATACGCCGTCGCCGCAAAAACCAAGGCGAAAGCTTGAGCCGCAGGCTGTAGCGGCTGCGTATTCATCGCATATTTCCCACCGCCCCGTGTATTCTACAAACGCCGAAATCGGTGCGATCCTATTGTTTTCCATAAATTATTCTCCTATTTTGTGCCATGAGGTGTACGCGCACCCTCTGCCGCAGGTGTAAAAGTCGTAAAGCTTTTCGCTGCCCGTGTCGAGAGTGATAAAATGCTCGCCCTCAAAGCTGACAGCAGACTTTTTTATGTCGTCAAGTGTGCAGTCAAGCTCTTTTACAGATCCGACCTCGCCGATATCGTCCGAAGTAAGCAGTACAGGTCCGCGGTATATTGACACTGCGCCTTCAAGGGCGTTTGCGCCCGCCTCTGTATATATGTTCATTTCAATATCAAGCTCTGCTGATGCCACTTCGCCGCCGGCAACGGTAAACACCGCATATTTGCCTGCCGATGCAGGCACGCTCTGCCCGTTCACGGTAAGACGAGCGCCGCTTGTCCATGAGGGAATACGCAGATTTACGCGGCGCTCTCTGCCCGACCTGTTTTCAAGCGATATGCTGATCTTTCCGTTTTTCGGATAATCTGTGCCGACACTCACCTTAAGACCGTCAAGCTCGATCTGTCCGTCGCAGTAAAGATCCGCAAAAACGCTGTCTCCGTCGGCGGTAACAGCCCATTTGGTAAAACGGCTGAGTCCTGCTGCGCCGTTTGCCTGACAGCAGTTAAATTCTTTTGAAGCACTGTTATACTGGAAGCCTATTACGTGCTGAGAGCGGTGTCTGCCCTCTGCCCACATATCGGTATTATATGTAATATATCTTCCGTCGGGCATAAGCGAGCCCAGCATACCGTTGTACTGCGCTCTCTCCAGCGCGTCTGCCGCCGCTATATCATGAGAATATCTGAGATACTCGCATGACAGCGCCATCCACGCAATAGTACAGCAGGTCTCAATAGCTCCCTCTGCAAAGGGATCGCCCGCGGCAGCCTCTCCGCTGGAAAAGCCGCCCGTATTGTGCACGTCAGTCTTACGGATACTGCGCCATATTGCCTCAAGCGCGTCATAATACTTTTTATTGCCCGTTGCGTCCCAAAGGCCGCCGAGAGTCATAACAGTGTGCAGTGCCTCCCAACGTGGCAGGCTGGACTGATAATACTCCTTGCCGCCGAGGACCTCGTTCATCCAGTTACCCGACTTCGGCCAGTCCGTCTCTACTATTTCAATAGCGGCATCAAGATATTTCTTTATGCCGAAAGTGCGGTAAAGCTCAACGAAAACGTGGCTTATCGCAAGATTCATAGTCTGATTTCCCGCCGAGTCAAAGCTGCGTCCGCTGCCGACAAAATAGTTCCAGACACATTCGGCGGCCTTCATAGCCGTGTCAAGAGCCTCGCTGTTTTCCGCCGCGTCGTGCCACGCCCAAAGTCCGCTGATAATGTGATAGTGTCCCCAAACGTCCCAGTTTTCGCCGTCCTGACCGAAACGCTCGCTCTCGTCGTAAATTCCCAGATATCCGTCGTCGCACTGTGCCGCTCTCAGCGCCGCGCACAGCTCGTCGCCTGCCGTTTTCAATTGATCAGACGGCATCGCGGCATAGCTCTGCGCCATACCGCAAAGCAGCTTACCCGTGAACTCGTTATACCACGGCACAAGCTTTTTATCGTCGGCAGTCGGCACGGGGCGCTCGCCCTTGTAACCATGCAGATGTGCGATGATTCCAGGATTATCTCTGAGCGCGGACGTCATCCAGTTGTCTATATTTGCGCGAAGTGCCGCACCTGAAACCGATCTTTCCGATGGTCTGAATGCTGTTATCATTTTTATAATTCCTCCACTATTTTTCTGAAATAGTTTCCCCGCTCCTCAAAGTTTGCAAACGCGTCAAAGCTTGCACAGGCAGGCGACAGCAAAACAGCATCGCCGCTCTCAGCATATTCTGCCGCAAGCAGGACCGCGTCGCGGAATTCATGACGTATTTCAAGCTCTATACCGCTTGCTTCAAATCGGGGATCTGAGCAAAGCGCCGCTTCTATTTTATCCTTTGTAGCGCCTGTCAGCACTACGGTCTTTATATTGCCGTGAGAAATAAGTGCGTCTGCCAGCGGCTCAAAGGGAATATTTTTATCGTATCCGCCGCAAATAATGCGTATAGGGCGGTCTACGGCCGATATTGCCGCCGCTGTTCTTGTGGGAGACGAATCTATAGAGCTGTTATAGTAGCGAACGCCTCGCAGTTCGCGAATAAGCTCAAGTCTGTGAGCCACACCGCCGAAGGTGCGCGCCACACTTATGACCGCCTCGCTCCCCGCCATACCTAATGTTGCGGCAATGGCAGTGCAGTAGTTTTCCATATTGTGCCCGCCGCAAAGCAGGATATCGACGCGCTTCATAACAACACTTTCGCTGCCGTTTCCACTGTTATACACAACTATATCATCGCCCTTGGGATATACGCCGCCTGCGTAATTTTTCAAAAACTCCGCCGGTATTTCGTTTCTTGAAAACCACATTACAGGCGCGCTGCATCTGTCCGCCAGACATCGGCATACATCATCGTCATAATTCAGCACGGCGCGCTTGCAGCCGTTAAGAATTCTCGCCTTCGCCTCAATATATTCGTCCATGCCGGTGTGCCAGTTAAGATGGTTCGGAGTCACATTTTTTATAACAGCCACATCAACAGGGGCGGTTATACTCATAAGCTGAAAGCTTGAAAGCTCTGCCGCCACCGCGTCACCCTCACTCATTTCTCCGATGCGGTTCAAAAGCGGCTCGCCAATATTACCGCCGAGAAAAACGCGGCGCCCCGCCTTGTTTTCGGCTTCAAGTATTTTTGAAATAAGCGTTGTGGTAGTGCTTTTGCCGTCGCTGCCCGTAACGCCTATCACCGTACACGGAGCAAGCTCTATAAACAGATCCATTTCCGCAGTTACAGTGCAGCCGTTTTCCCTCGCCGCTTCAAGCGCGGGCATATCAGGGCGAAAACCGGGCGAGCGGAAAACATAGTCACCGCGGATGCCGTCAAGATATTTCTCACCCAAAACAAGCTCTGCGCCGAGCTCACGAAGCTCTGACGCGCGAGGCCCCATTTCGGCTTCTGTTTTCTTATCTCTTACCTCAACAGCAGCACCAAGCTCCGTCAGCATTTTTGCCAACGGCATATTGGACACTCCCGCGCCGAGAAGAACGCAGCGCTTGCCGCTGAACTTTTTTCTGAGCATTTCAATTCTGTCGTTCATAAACAGCTCCAAGCTTTAATATTGTTCTTTAATATTATACAATGTTTACTGCGATTTTGCAACAGAATACTGATGTTTTGAAATTATCTTTACAAAACAGAAAGTAGATGATATAATATTCAAAAGAAACCTTGCTTTGAAAATATTTTACTTTTTGGTTTTAGAGTTTATTGAAATAAAGTTATAAACAGGCGGTGTATTACAGTGACTGATAAAATAAAAAATACTGCTTCCCTGCCGACCTGGCAGTCGTTGCTGCTGACAGCGCTTTCAGCCCTCGCGGCAGCCTTTGCCGCCCTTATCGGTTCGGGACTGTTCATATGTGTTTCCGGTGTGCTTTTCGCCTTTTTGCTGTGCCGCGGCACTGCTGCATCGTGGGCGGCTGCACCCGTAGCCTACGCTCTTTCATTCTTATTTATGGGAGATCCCGTTTTTGCGCTTACCTCTCTGCTGTTTTTGGTAATAGCCGTACCGCTGGCGTTCTGCATAAAGCGCCGTTTTTCCCTGTCTGTCACGGTGGCAGTGCTTACTCTTGCTGTGGCAGCAACAGTTGCAGCGCTGTTTGCCGCAACTGTTGCAGAGGTATACGGAAGCGTCGTTGAGGGCTTTAAGCTTTATATTGCCGATATGAAAGCAATTTTCAACGAAATATTCAGCCCCTTCAGGTCTTTGACTGACGATGCCGGATATATAATCTTTACGGATCAGATAATAGCAGAGCTTAAGCAGATGTTTGTGATGATACTTCCTGCGTTTGCAGTCATCTGCTGCGAAGCGCTGGCTTACATCACCGCAAAGATGTTTTTACTTCTTTGCATCATATTCAAGGACGACGCCCTTATCTTTCGCCCGTGGAGACTTCGCACCGCAACAGCTACCTCTGTAGTGTTTGCCCTGTCTTACCTTGTTTTTATACTTTCCTCCGGCACAGGCGTTATTTTCTACAGTGCGTTAAACCTTATGGCAATACTTATGCCCCTTACCTCAATATCAGGCTTCCACGCAATGTTCGGCGAGGGCAGCGTTTTCCGCAACACTCCGCGTCAGGGCACAAGGATAATGCTTGTTACCACCTGTATAGTATTCCTTATTATAAGCCCCGTTCTTCTTCTTGCAACACTGTCGTTCTGGGGCGCCTTTGACGGTGTACGCAATTACTTCAGAAACAAAAAAAACGACGGCGGAAACGACAGCTTCTGAACATTTTTCCGAGTTCTTATGTATTTCCGTACAGCTCAGACAAGTTTATTTTTTGAAAGGATAAAGCCATGAAAAAACAGAATACCCAAAGCTTTTCAGACGTGCTGTTCAGTGCAGTGCTTGCTGTGCTTTTCATTATTCTGCAAACGGCGATCTGCATCGCAGGCGATATATCCCCCGCAGTAACGGCTTGCTTTTTGTCGGCTTTGTATATAGCCGCGATCTGCGCCTTCATTCTTATAAGAAAAAACAGCGCTTCAAAGAAAAGAAACGAGCCTCTTACAGAAACTCTGGGCGTGCTGGCGTCAACAATAGTAAATATGCCCTGCCCCTGCGTAATTTGCCCTGAGGACAGCGACACCGTAATATGGTACAACAAATGTGCCGCCGAGCTTTTCGGTAAAAAGAAAGTAGCGTTTTCCGAGCTTTTTGCCACACTTCCCGATTTTAACGGCGAATTGCGCCTGAGCGCCGGGGAGCGCAGATATATGCCCGTAATATACACGGGCGAGGGCAGCGACAAAAAAAGCTACAGAGTATTTATGATGAACGACGTTACTGACAACGACAAGCGTTTGTCTGCTCTGACGGGACGCGAGTGCGCAGTTGCTTATATTACCATAGACAACCTTGAAGAGCTTCTGAACTATGAGCAGGAGGACTACCGCAGCGCTTCAGGTGAGACAGAAGCGGTCCTGCGGCGGTTTGCGGCGGAAAACGGCGGAGTGCTTAAAGAATATCAGCAAGACAAGTTTATCTTTTTCTTTGAAAGAGGTAAGCTTGCAGAGTTCAAAAAGAACGGATTTGATATACTGGACAAGGTGCGCAACGTCCGCGTAGGCGACACGAATATCCCCGTTACGGTATCCATCGGCGCTTCTGACGGAGGCAACACGCTGACCGAGCGCGAAAAAGAGGCGGCAAGTGCACTGGAGACCGCGCTTCAGCGCGGCGGAGACCAGGCTGTTATAAAAACAGACAGCGGTGTTGACATTTTCGGCGGCAAAACAAAAATGCCCCAAAAACGCACGACTGTACGCGCAAGAGTTATTGCAACAGAGCTTATATCCCTTATTTCAAGCGCGTCAAACGTGCTTATTATGGGACACCGATACGCGGACTTTGACGCCTTCGGCTCATCTGTGGGACTGGCAAGACTTTGTATGTACTGCGGTGTGCCGGTAAATATCGTTTCCGATATGGACGACACCAGTCTTGACCGCTGCCGTTCGTGGCTTCGCGGCAGAGACGAATACAGCAACGTGTTTATTGACAGCGACAGCGCACTGGACAGCGTAGAGCCTGACACGCTGCTTATCATAACAGACGTAAACAACAAGACGCAGTATGAGTCTGCCGCGCTGGCAGAGCGCTGCCCGCGGTTTGTTGTTATTGACCACCACAGAAAGACCGCGGACTTTGACCGCACTCCCCTTATCAGCTACATAGAGCCGTCAGCAAGTGCCGCCAGCGAGCTTGTAGCCGAGATGCTGGAGCAGGTGCTGACGGGCGACGAGCTTCTGCCCCGCGAGGCCGACCTGCTTATGACGGGAATTTTGCTTGATACCAACCAGTTTACGAAAAACACGGGAACCCGAACGTTCTCTGCCGCGCTGTATCTCAGAGCCCACGGCGCAGACGTCGGCGAGGTGCAGGAATTTTTCAAAACTGAGCTTTTCGATTTTCAGCGCGAGCTTAAATTTCACTCAAACGTTGAAATATACCGCGGCATAACCGCTATTGCCTCCACATCGGAGCCTTGCACAATCAAGGACAAGGTGCCTGCGGCAAAAGCAGCCGACAAGCTGCTGGGAGTCAAGGGAGTCAAGGCGTCCTTTGCCATAGTTCCCATCGGAGACGAGGTGCATATATCCGCCCGCTCCACAGGTACGATAAATGTGCAGCTGCTGCTTGAGCGGCTGCGCGGCGGCGGTCATTTTGACTCTGCGGGCACACGTCTTGAGGGCGTGGACGTTGCAGAGACAGTAGCTCTCCTCAAGGATGCAATTGACAGCTACCTTGACGAGACACAGAAAAAAGAAAAATAAAAATATTTAACAAATCAATTGCCGTATTCGGCAGAATGGAGTTTCAAGATGAAAGTAATGCTTCTGAAAGATGTTAAGGGTCAGGGAAAAAAGGACCAGATAGTAAATGTTTCCGACGGATATGCAAGAAACTTTCTTTTCCCCAGAAAGCTTGCTGTAGAGGCTGACGCCAAGGCGCTGGCTGATGCCAAGAACAAGGAAGATGCAAAGAAATTCAAGATAGAGCAGGACAAGGCTGCCGCAAAGGCGCTGGCAGAGCGTCTTGAGGGCGTGCAGGTAAAGATCAAGGCGACCGCAGGCGCCGACGGCAGACTGTACGGCAGCATAACTACTGCGGATGTAGCAGCAGCTCTTAAAGAGCAGGCAGGCATTGAGGTCGACAAAAGAAAGATACAGAGCGACGGCGCTATCAAAGCATTCGGCTCATACACACTTGACGTAAAGCTTTATACTGAAATAAACGGCAAGATCAACCTTATTGTTTGCCAGTAAGTAAGGAAAAAGTGTAAAATGATATCCGAGCTTGACAGAAGAATGCCTTTCTCCCGCGATGCGGAGCAGGCGGTACTGGGCGGCATACTTATAGATCCCGCAGGGCTTGACCTTATTACGGGAATAATAACCGCAGAGGATTTTTATCTTGAAGAGCACCGCAGCATATATTCCGCAATGCAGGGAATGTATTTGAAAAGCAGAAATATAGACGTTGTTACTCTGATAGACGAGCTGGTGCATCAGGGTGTATATGATGAAGCGGGCGGCAAGGAGTATATCCGGCTTATAACAGAGACAGTTCCATCTGCGTCAAACATTAAGGACTATGCACTGATCGTACGCGACAAGGCAACGCTGCGCTCTCTTATCGGCGCCTGCGACGAGGTCAGCGAGGCAGCGTACACAGAGGAAGAGGACGTGCAGCGTCTTGTTGAAATGGCGGAAAGCAAAATATACGCCATTGCCGAGCAAAAGGAAAGCAAGACCTTTGTGCACATCAGAGACGCTCTGCTTCAGGTATACAGCAACCTACAGGAATTGCAGGTAAACAAAGAAGAGACACTCGGTATGAAAACGGGCTTTTCAGGTCTTGACCGCGTGCTTGTCGGTATGGGTAAAAGCGACCTTGTGCTTGTGGGCGCACGCCCCGGTATGGGTAAGACCTCCTTTGCCATGAATGTTGCCGTGTCTGCCGCAAAGCGCACAAAGAAAGCCGTTTGCGTGTTCTCTTTGGAGATGTCGGCAGAGCAGCTTGTATCACGTCTTTTGTCCAGTGAAGCGCTGGTTGACAGCTACGCGCTGCGTTCCGGCGAGCTTTCCGACGATGACTGGCAGAAGCTTGCCCACGCCTCCAGCGAGCTTTCCGAATGCGAAATACTTATTGACGACACAACAGGTATGACCGTTGCCGGAATGATGGCAAAGCTGAGACGCGTTAAAAATCTCGGATTGGTAGTTATCGACTATCTCGGACTTATGCAATCCGAGCGACGCATAGACAACAGGGTCCAGGAGGTATCGGAGATATCCCGAAACCTGAAGCTTATGGCAAAAGAGTTTAAGGTACCCGTAATATGCTGCGCACAGCTTTCCCGCGGACCTGAATCAAGAACGGACAAGCGCCCCATGCTGTCAGACCTTCGTGACTCCGGTGCTATCGAGCAGGACGCAGACATAGTTATGTTTTTGTACCGTGATGAATATTATAAGGATAAGGATAATCCTCAAAGCACCGCCGAGGTCATAGTGGCTAAAAACCGTCACGGCTCTACAGGTAAGGTGGAAATGGGCTGGCTCGGTCAGTACACTAAATTTACAACTCTTGATGAGGACACCCCCAGAGAATAACAAAGGAGCATGGCGGTGAAGTATATATACATTGCGTTTCTCGCGTCGAACTATAAAACCGGCAGATTTATAAGAAAGATAACGCGCCAGCGTTACAGCCACGTCGTTATCTCGAAAACAGAGGATATATCGAAAATGTATTCCTTTGCGCGCCGCTACCGTAATACTCCTTTTGTTGCCGGATTTGTATGTGAAAATCTTTCAAGGTATACCCTGGGATCGGTAGCGACCCCTGTTAAGATATGCCGTCTTGTTCTTGAAGACGATGAATATGCTGCCTTTGAAGAAAAGCTTGCGCCGTTTATAGCCGAGCCGGAAAAATACAGGTACAATTATTTCGGTGCGGGAGCATATATTTTTCATCGGCAGTGGAACAAAAAAACAGCATTTACCTGCCTTGAATTTGTTTTATATCTATTGGGCATTGAACGGTTTATGACTATATCCGATCTTGAGCGTCATCTTAAGGACGCAGTGATATTTGAGGGACTGGTGGAAGAACTGCCTGCAAGCGGCATCCCCTCAGATCCGGACGACCCGTATTTTCAACGCAAGTCCGTAGCATTTCAGGTAAAACGACTCGCCGCCGACGCAGCCGCGCTGGTGCGCGGGGAGAGAAGATAGGAAAATAAAGAAGCTAAAAACACGGAGAAAAAAAGCGGGGTGACTTTTTAAGGAAAAGTCACCCCGCACCCCTTCAAAACCTTTTTGGAAAGGGAGAATACTAAAAAGTTTTGGCCAAGCTTTTGGGGGAGCTTGCGGATTTTCCGACTTTCTGTCAATGACAGGAAGTCGACCGGAGACTTAAATCGACCGCCGCAGCGGTCGAAATCCCTATTTGTTCACTCTGCTGTTTCTTCAGATTTTTTCTACAAACATAAAGCTGACCTTTTTACAGGTCAGCTTTTTCATTATCAATTCTCTGAAACGTCTATTTCTCCGTTCTCACTCTCGTACTTTGCGACGCGCCTTTTTAAGTATTGCTCTATCTCTTTATTTGCAGAGCGCCCCTCTGCCTCTGCTATATACCTGAACTTTTTGAAAAGCAGACGGTCTACCCTAAGTGTATACCTGAGAAGCTTATCATCCATATCAATACCTCTTTACACCATAATAACATTATTATAGTTAAATTATAGTGGAATTATTGCGTCATAACAAAATTGGTGGTATAATGACATCATATTGACGCACACATAAAAGGAGATAAGCATGAAAACAGCAGTAATCGGATCAAGAGGACTATTTGTAAAAGACTTGGGAAAATACTTGCCTGAGGGAACTGACGAGATCGTGTCCGGCGGCGCACGCGGAATTGATACTTGTGCGAGGTTATATGCAAAAAACAATGGATTGAAGCTTACGGAATTTTTGCCGGAGTACGATAAGTACAGGCGCGGCGCGCCGCTTCGCCGGAATTTGCAGATAATTGATTATGCCGATGAAGTCATTGCCTTTTGGGACGGGATGTCGCACGGAACAAGCCACGTTATTGAAAGCTGCAAAAAGATAGGCAAAAAGGTAACTGTAATTATTATTGACGAATGAATCAAAGAACAGACAAATACAACATCAAATGTCTGTAAAGTGAAGAACAAGTAGCACCAAACCAAGGCTCCTCTGTGCAAGGGGAGGCTATTTAGTCGTTTCTCCTACTTACAGACGTAAGTTTTTTCAACAAATACAAAAACAAAAAATGAATAAATAAGTTTCCCGACAAGCAAAAAGCTGACCTTTTTTACAGGTCAGCTTTCAGACTGTAGAAAAACTAAATGGCTGTAGCAAAATGACTAAAAGTTTTGGTCAAGCTTTTTAGTAATTTCCCCTTAATTCTCCCTTTCTCAAAAAGGTTTTGAAGGGGTGCGGGGTGACTTTTCCTTAAAAAGTCACCCCGCGCTTGCTTACTCTCTATTACATCCCCAGAGCAGCCGCACCGATGATACCGGCGTCATTCTTAAGTGTTGCTATTCTCAATTCGCACTGAGGTGTGCCCTCTCTTGAATAGGTCTCTGCAAACACCTTATCGTGGAGCATATCGATAAGTGCATCGCCCTCGTTGGAGATGCCGCCGCCGATAGACAATACGTTCGGCTGGAAAATATTGATGATATTGACAAGTCCCGTAACAAGGTAGGAGATATACTCGTCAACGACCTCTTTGCCCAGCTCATCGCCCTCTCGCATTGCCTTGAAAGCAGTCTTACCTGAAATGTTATCAAGATCGCCGCCGATCATGTCCTCCATGATCGTAGCTTTTCCGCTCTTTCTTGCTTCTTCAAGCTTCTCACGTGTAGTGCGGATAAGACCGGTAGCAGAGGAATAGGTCTCCCAGCAACCGCGTCTGCCGCAGGTGCACTGTCTGCCGTTCTTAACGATGACGGTATGGCCAAGCTCTGCGCCTGCAAAGTTAAAGCCGGAATACACCTTATCTTTAATTATAATTCCGCCGCCGACGCCTGTGCCCAGGGTTATCATAACGGAATAATCGCTGCCCTTTGCCGCGCCTGCAACGGACTCTGCCTTTGCGGCTGCGTTAGCATCGTTTTCAATATAAACTCTCTTGCTTGTTCCAAGCATTTCAGACAGCTTCTGCTGCATGGGATAATGCTTGAAAGGCAGGTTGTTGGCGTAGATTATCTCGCCTGTCTCGCAGTTTGCAGTACCGGGGGTAGCGATGCCGATAGCGCCGATATCGGCAAGGGTAATGCCCTCCTCGCTGACAAGCTTTTTGCAAAGCGCTGCAATATCAGCGGTGATATCGTCTGCGCTTCTGTCAGCCGCAGTGGGAACAGAGCCTTTTCTGATTATTTTATAATTTTCGTCAACTATACCGGCAGCAATATTTGTGCCGCCGAGGTCAATGCCAATATTGTACATAGTAAGCCTTTCTCCGCTTGGCGGAAGTAAATTGTATACTAAAATTATATATACTTCCCGTCTGATTGTCAAGAATATTCTTACCTTTGAATGGAAAATAATACTGTACGGTAAAATATATAGAGCAGAATGCAAAATTTAGGCATACTGAAAATTGACTTTTGCCGTTTTATGGTTTATAATTAAATTTGTATATTGTGATCTTATTATTAAAAGAAAGGTACGATTGATCGATGTCAAAATTGCACGGCGTTTCGGTGCCGCACAAAAAAAGCACGGCAAAGCTGCCCCCTGTAAAAATGGGCGCGCCCACCGTTGCCTACTATCCTATGACCCAGCATATCGGCGCACCTGCAAAGCCATGCGTTAAAGCAGGCGACGAGGTATTTGTAGGCACGCTTATTGCCGAGGCAGGAGGCTATGTATCCTCTCCCATATATTCCGGTGTTTCCGGCAAGGTTACAAAGCTTGAACCGATGCTGCAATCAAGCGGCGCATATGTTACAACTGTTATTATTGAGCCTGACGGCAATCAGACCCCCGACCCGCACCTTAAAGCGCCTGAGGTCCGCGATTTTGACAGCTTTATTGCTGCAGTACGCGACAGCGGCGTGGTAGGTCTCGGCGGCGCGGGATTTCCCACTGCCGTAAAGCTTGACGTGAAGGATCTTTCAAGGATCGACTACGTAATAGTAAACGGTGCTGAATGCGAGCCTTATCTTACAGGCGACACACGGACTATGCTTGACCGCACCGACGAGGTAGTACACGGCATAGAGCTTTTGAAAAAATATCTCGGCGCACCGAAATTTATTATAGGAATTGAAAAGAACAAGCCGCAGTGCATTAAGAAAATGCGCGAGGCGACAGCGGAAATACCTGAGGTCAGCGTAAAAGCGCTGCCCTCCATATACCCGCAGGGCGGCGAAAAGGTGCTTATCTACAACACCACAGGCAGAATAGTTTACGAGGGCAAGCTGCCTATTGACAGCGGTGTTATTGTTATAAACTGCACTACCCTTGCCGCTGTATCCAATTATATATCCACCGGTATGCCCCTTGTTGAAAAGTGTATTACCGTTGACGGCAACGCAGTAAAGGAGCCGAAAAACGTTATTGCCCCCATAGGCGCCCCTGTTTGCGAGGTATTTGAGTTTTGCGGCGGCTTTAAGGCAGAGCCTGAAAAGGTGCTGTACGGCGGACCTATGATGGGCATTTCCGTTGCGGACATCTCAGCACCCGTTCTGAAGCAGACAAACGGACTTATCGCACTCTGCGGCAGCGAAGCAGCACCCGTTCGCACGACCCCCTGCATAAAATGCGGACGCTGCACCAACATCTGCCCGCTTGGACTTGCGCCGGTATCTATAGGCGCGGCATACGAGCATAACGATCACGAAGCACTGGCAAAATATAAGGCAAATCTTTGTATGGAATGCGGCTGCTGCAGCTATGTATGCCCTGCAAAGCGACCGCTGGTACAAAAAAACAAGCTGGCGAAGGCTGAGCTTGCAAAATGGCTTCGCGCAAAAAAAGAAGAAGCAAAAAAGGATAAGGAGGAGCGTCTGAAAGATGAATAAATACAAAATTGAAGGTCTGCTTCTTTCAGACCCGATTTGTATCAATTTCATTGTCAACGAAATCGATACAAATCCAAAGAAAGGTATGGGTGTAAGAAATGCAAAAGCTTAATGTTTCCGTTTCTCCCCACATAAGAAGCAACACTACCACCACCGGCATAATGCTTGACGTTATAATCGCAATGCTGCCGGCGCTTATTGCATCTGTATGGCTGTTCGGCGTCCGCTCTCTTTATATTACTGCAATATGCGTGCTTGCATCTGTGCTGAGCGAGCTTATATTCCAGCTTATAACAAAAAGAGAACTGACTATCGGCGATCTGTCAGCAGTTGTAACAGGTATGCTGCTTGCCTTCAACCTGCCCGTAAATATCCCCGAATGGCAGGCAGTGCTTGGCTGCGTTGTAGCGATAGTCGTTGTTAAGCAGCTTTTCGGCGGTATAGGCTTTAACTTTGCAAACCCCGCACTGACAGCAAGAGTTGTTATGCTGCTTTCCTTCACCACGGCAACAACTACCTTCACCGCTCCCCGCGGTGCCGATCTTGCCAGCGAGGCAACTCCTCTTGCTCTTATTGCAGAGGGAAATACAGATGATCTGCCCTCTATATTCAAGATGCTGTTCGGTCAGCGCACCGGCTCTATGGGCGAGACCTGCGCAATTGCGCTTATTATCGGCTTTGTATATCTGCTTTGCCGCAGGGTCATCACATGGCATACACCCGTAGCCTTTGTGGGCACTGTATTTATATTTACATTTATAGTCAGAGATTTCAGCCTTCTTGACGCAGTATATCAGGTTCTCGGCGGCGGACTGCTGCTGGGCGCGATATTTATGGCGACAGATTACACCACCACCCCTCCCACAAAATGGGGTAAGATCATATTCGGTATCGGCTGCGGAATTATAACCGTTGCTATCCGCATATGGGGCTCGTATCCCGAAGGCGTATCCTTTGCAATTCTGTTTATGAATATCCTTACACCCTATATCTCTAAGCTCACCGCCAGACGTCCGGTAGGAGGTGTCGCGTAAGATGAAAAAAGATTATATAAAAAGCGTTATAGTTCTCGGCTCCATATGCCTTGTTATTGCAGTGGTGCTGGCGGCGGTAAACTATGTTACCGCCCCCATAATTGCAGAAAATGCGGCGCTGCGCGTGCAGGAGTCTCTTGCAGAGGTGCTTGAGGGCGCGACGGAATTTGAAGAGATCGATATTCCCGAAAACGCGGCGGAGACCGTGGGCGCCATATACCGTGACAAGGG
Organism: uncultured Lachnospiraceae bacterium; assembly: GCA_964490165.1. Lineage (GTDB taxonomy): Bacteria > Bacillota > Clostridia > Oscillospirales > CAG-272 > Avispirillum. The sequence goes on from CAZBAR010000009.1 coordinate 24,033, forward strand.
CGGCAAGGGCTTTGCCGTTGCAATGTCCGCCACCTCAAACTATTCCGGCAGTCCTATGACCTTTACCCTCGGTATCGGAACTGACGGAAAAATTACAGGTGTTAAGATAACCAACTACGCCGAAACAAAGGATTTCGGCGCAGCATATCCCGAAACCTATATCGGAGCCGATTCGGCTCTCAACGGCATCGACCTTGTTGCCGGAGTGACCTACTCCTCCACGGCGTTCAAAAACGCTGTTTCAGACGCGTTTGAAGCGCTTATCTCCATGGGAGCCATAGGCGAAGGAGAAAAAAGCTCGGAGCAAAAGGTTCTTGAAATGATACCTGAAATTCTGCCCGGAGCGCTTGACGCTGCGGGAAACGCTAAGGTAGACGAATTGGAAGCGTCCGACGCATACACCCTCGGCTACAAGGCTAAAAACGGATGCGGCTATGTATTCTGCATAGGCGATGCGGGCGCAGAACGCATAATATGCGTAAGCGCCACAGGCGGCATCGCAGCATACGGCTTGAACGGAGAGGACACCGTTGAATTTACACCCGATGAATACAGCGCCGTTCTTGAAAAAGCTGTATTTGACTATACAAAGGCAGACAGCGCTGCCGAAAAGCTTGCAGGCGGCGAAGACATTGAACGCATTACCGTTTCGGATCAGTTCGGCACGCTTATAGGAGCGTACAAGACCGACGGCAGCTATGTATTTATTGCGGCTCCCTACGGCTACAGAGAACCTATGACCGTAGCCTATGAAATAGGATCTGACGGTAAAATAGTCCAGATGAAAAATATCTCCGAGCTTATTCAGGAGTCTGAATATTATTCCTCATACACTCTTGACGAGGCCGAATACACGAAGGGCTTTGAGGGCTTTAACAGTGAAAGCTACGGCGAGGACGTTGCCTTGATATCCGGCGCAACGATAACATCATCGGCTGTGAACACTGCGGCGACGGATGCATTCAGCGCCTTTGAGGCGGCAGAAAGGAGTGAGCACTGATGTCTGTATGGAAGAACTTCATAAAAGGAATAATTAAAGAAAACCCCACCCTGGTGCTGCTTCTCGGCACGTGCCCCACTCTTGCAATGACAAACAGCGTTTCCAAAGCGTTCGGTATGGGCATTGCCGCAACTCTGGTGCTTATATGCTCAAATATGGCAATATCAGCGCTGCGTAACGTCATACCCGACAAGGTGCGCATTCCCTGCTATATCGTTATAATCGCAGGCTTTGTTACTGTAGTTGAAATGGCAATGCACGCATATCTGCCGGATCTCTATGATGCAATGGGCGTATTTCTTTCCCTTATAGTTGTAAACTGCATCATTCTCGGCAGAGCCGAAATGTACGCCAGCAAAAACAAGGTGTTCGACTCGGCAGTTGACGCCGTAGGCATGGGTCTGGGCTTTACTCTTGCACTGCTGTGCATGGCGACCCTGCGCGAGGTATTCGGTGCAGGCACATGGATGGGCTTTGAAATTCCGTTTATCAAGGACTTTACCGTGCCCATACTTGTAAATTCCCCCGGCGGATTTTTCGTGTTCGGAATACTGATTGCAATAGTAAACAAGCTTACAAACCGTGAAATGAAGGAGACCACCGGCTGCGCCGGCTGTCCCGGAGCGGCATTTTGCAGCACTCACAGCTGCGAGAAAAAGGCTGAAGAAAAGGAGGCTGCAAACTAATGGTAAAAGGACTTATACTGATAATTCTCACCTCCATTATCGTGGACAACTATGTGCTGACAAAGTTTCTCGGCATCTGCCCCTTTCTCGGCGTTTCCAAAAAAGTTGGTCCTGCCTGCGGAATGGGTATTGCAGTTACCTTTGTAATGCTGCTTGCCACTGCGGCGACTTATCCCATATACTACTTTTTGCTTGCGCGCTTTAACCTTGAATATCTGCAAACAATCGTATTTATTCTGGTAATTGCATCGCTTGTGCAGCTTGTGGAAATAATACTGAAAAAGTATATTCCGTCGCTGCACAAATCCCTCGGCATTTATCTGCCTCTTATTACAACAAACTGTGCCGTGCTCGGAGTTGCATCGAACAACATTACCGACGGCTACATTTTTATAGAATCTATGGCGTCATCCCTTGGCTGCGGACTCGGCTTTCTTCTGGCTATGGTGCTGTTTGCAGGCGTCAGAAGCCGTGTTGAAAACGCCAACCCGCCTAAGTGCTTTAAGGGTATGCCCATAACTCTTGTTTCCGCTTCTATCGTTGCCCTGACCTTCTACGGCTTTGCGGGCATCGTTGAAAATCTGTTTGCGTAAATCGGAGGTGCTGATATGTTAAATGCTATTTTGACCTCCGCTATATGCGTAACGGCTATCGGACTTATATGCGCCGCCGTGCTTGTTATCGCGGCAAGATTTATGTCCGTTAAGGAAAATGAGACGGAAAAGAAGCTGCGCGAATGTCTGCCCGGTGCAAACTGCGGAGCCTGCGGCTTTACCGGCTGTGACGGCTATGCCAAAGCGCTGGCTGAGGATCCCTCGACAAAGACAAATCTCTGCGTCCCCGGAGGCGCTGCCGCTTCAAAGCAGATATCCGAGGTTCTGGGACGTGAGGTTGCAGCTACCGAGAGAATAGTCGCCTGCGTTGTGTGCTGCGGCGACTGCGAAAACACAGAGAAAAAGACTGACTACAGCGGCATAGAGACCTGCGCGGCTGTAAAAATGCTTTTCGGCGGCGACGGAATGTGCACCTTCGGCTGCCTCGGCAGAGGAGACTGCGCGAGAGTCTGCCCTGAGGGCGCTATCTGTCTTGACGACGGAATTGCAAGAGTTGACGCAAGAAAGTGCATAGGCTGCGGCATATGCGCTAAAAACTGCCCGAACGGTATTATTACTATGATGCCCGACCGCCGCCGCGAGGTGGTGGCTTGCAGCAACACCGAAAAGGGCGCTGTTGCGCGTAAAAAGTGCAAAAATGCCTGCATCGGCTGCGGCAAGTGCGCGAAGAACTGCCCTGAGGGTGCGATCACCGTAAAAGACAATCTTGCAAGAATAGACTATGACAAATGCTCAGGCTGCGGCAAGTGCGGCGAGGTATGCCCTGTCGGCTGCATTCGCACCGCCGAAGCTTCAGGGCAGTAATAGCCGTATACATTAAAATAGGAGGCACACCGTGAAGGATAAAAAGAAACGAAACGATATTATCCTTATTGCGGTGTGCCTTTTTGCTGCCGCAGCGGCACTTCTTGCCGTAAGGCTGTTATCAGATGACGGCGGCGCTGTCGTCGTAAGCGTTGACGGCAAGGAAGTGGGACACTACCTGCTGGATAAGGATATTACGGTGGTCATCCCCTCTGAAAACGGATCAAACACTCTTGTTATTGATAACGGCAGAGCATATGTAACGGACGCTACCTGCCCCGACGGGCTTTGCGAAAAAATGCACAGCATAAGCCGCAGCGGAGAGAGCATAGTATGCCTGCCGAACAAGGTCGTCGTCACAGTCGTCGGCGGCGAGGACGGAATAGATATGGCAGGATAGGAGGAGACAGCATTGAAAAAAATAAACATTCGGCTGCTGTCACTTCTTGCAATGTCCGTAGCGGCGGCAATGATACTTTCATATGTTGAAAGCTTTATTCATCTGGGCGTGCCCGGCATAAAGCCTGGACTGCCCAATATATTTATTATTTTTATCCTCTACCGAACGGGCACGCCAAGGGCGGCGTCTGTATCTTTTGTGCGCTGTGTTCTCACGGCGATCACCTTCGGCAGCGTTATGAGTCTTTGGTACAGCCTTGCAGGGGCGGCGCTCAGCCTTATCGTTATGACACTGCTGCGCCGCACCGGGATCTTCTCCCCTCTGGGCGTAAGCGTTGCCGGTGCACTGTCGCACAACGCGGCACAAATAGCTGTTGCCGTTGCTGTTACGGGAGTAAGCCAGATCGCGGCGTATCTGCCCGTTCTGTGCATCAGCGGTACTGTCGCAGGCGTGCTGGTCGGAGTTGCCGCGGATATAATGATAAAAAGAGTTCCGAAAAAATTAACTGATTTTTCTTGATATAAAGATATAAAAATGAAAATAAAAAAAGCACTTTATAAGCTTCTGTTCTATATTTTCTACACGTTTTTAGTATTCATTGTCGTATATGTACTGAGCGATGCTATAAAGGAGCACCGGCAGAAAAAGATCGACGACGAAGCCGAGGCAGCCGTGATACAGTACAGCGACTGCATAGGCTTTGACAATTCAGAAAAATACGATGTCTACTCTCTGACTGCAGTCAAGATATCTGAAGTAGAAAGCTATACTCCTAAGTATCCGGACAGCAACTCATATACCCTGTACTCAACGCTTGAAACACCTGAGGAACAGCTCGTATACCGCGCCTATGAGTACGCCTTTGACCATTCCTACAACAATATATTTTTTGATAAAAGCACTGTCGGCGACTGTGTTGACTTAAAAAAGATACTGTATCTGTATGTGCTGGATTCACCGATGACCGGACAGACCTTCTCCCACGCCGTGATCGGCAACAACGACGGATATATAACCGCTATTTATAAATACGAAGACAGCAAAGGCATGGAAAACAATTATTACGTCGAAGGCTATGCTATAACCGTAAAAAATTTCCGGACATATCACCCTGAAAAATGCGATGCCGCATACGAAAAGGCTTCTGAAATCGTAAACGGAATGCCTGCCGGACTTGGGGATATGGAAAAGGCAAAGTATTTGTACCAATATTTATGCCGGAACACCACATATCAGGATTACGGTGAAAACGACAGAACAGAGCAGCTGTACGACGCGCTTATTACAGGAGAGACCGTGTGCGACGGCTTTTCAAACGCACTGTCACTGCTGTATAATCTTGCAGGCATACCCTGCTGCGAGAAAATGTATTCACCCGAAGATGAAAACGCTTCGGGACACACTTGGGACTGCTTCTGCGCAGACGGAGTGTGGTATAACGCGGATGCTACCTTTCATCATTCGCTTGACTGGGACAGCGTCTTATCAAATGCGCTCAACGGTTTTGCATTTTCGGACAAATACAAAAGGTATATACCCGTATATGCCGAAGCAATGCCCGAATGTACGGGAGACACGCTGTTTAAGGACAGAGAATACATACCCAAGGGCAATGCCGCCGTTATGAACGACGTTATTATACGGTCATGGCGGGAGAGCGGAACCGATCTGGGCTGTATTATAACCGATAAGCTTACCGACGATGAATATAAACAGCTGCAGGACGAAATGAGATACAGCAGCAGAATAGATGATGTCAGCAGTTATTATTTTTACAGGGCGGATTACCCCGAATTTGACGCCCTCATATTTATAGACATAACAGAGTAGCAATAAATTGTAAACTTTCTGTAAATACCATTTTTTGTATTGCAATAATATAAAGAATATGGTAAAATGCAATGTGCGCGAGAAGCGCAAAAAATTATATCACACATACGGTCAATAACAGTGCCGGTGCCGCTTTGCGGCTGCATCTATTTACCCGTATGGTGGAAAAAACCGAAGGAGGACATTAAAATGTCTGTTGTTTCAATTAAGCAGCTTCTTGAAGCCGGTGTACATTTCGGTCACCACACAAGACGCTGGAACCCTAAGATGGCTGAGTACATCTTCACCGAGCGTAACGGTATCTACATCATCGACCTTCAGAAGACTATCAAGAAGTTCGAAGAAGCGTATATGTTCGTTCGCGACACTGCTGCTAACGGCGGTAAGGTTCTGTTCGTAGGTACTAAGAAGCAGGCGTCCGACGCTATCCGTGAGGAAGCTGAGCGCTGCGGTCAGTACTATGTAAACGTTCGTTGGCTCGGCGGTATGCTTACCAACTATAAGACCATCAAGACCAGCATCGCAAGACTCCAGAGCCTTGAAAAGATGCAGGCTGACGGCACCTTTGATATGCTTCCTAAGAAGGAAGTTACAGCCCTCCAGAAGGAAATGGGCACTCTTGAGCGCAACCTCGGCGGTATCAAGGATATGGGCGGTCTTCCCGACGCTATATTCATCGTTGACCCCCGCAAGGAGCACAACGCTGTTCTCGAGGCTAAGAAGCTCGGTATCCCCGTAGTTGCTATCGTTGATACTAACTGCGATCCCGATGATGCTGATTACATCATCCCCGGTAACGACGACGCTATCCGCGCTATCCGTCTTATCGCTTCCGTTCTCGCTGACGCAGTTATCGAGGGCAACCAGGGCGAGCAGCTTACCGAAGAGGCTGCGGCTGAAAAGACCGAGGCTGAGGAAGCAGCTGAGTAATCCCGAATTTCCGATTTTTCAGAATAACAGGAGGAACGGCGTGAAAACAACTTAAGATCAAACTTTTTGTTCGATTTTTCACGCCAAAATTCTCCTTACAAATGGGATCAGTCCCATTTGTGTTTCCGGGTGGAAACACAGTCGAATTTCATTTTTATTTGCGCAGCCGCATAGCGGCTGAATGGAGGTTAAAATGGCAACTATTACTGCAAAAATGGTATCTGATCTGCGCGCAAAGACCGGCGTCGGCATGATGGAGTGCAAGAAGGCACTTTCCGAGGCAAACGGCGACTTTGACGAGGCAGTTAAGCTTCTCCGCGAAAAGGGACTTTCCGTTGCAGCCAAGAAGGCAGGCAGAATTGCCGCTGAAGGCGTTGTAGATATTATGGTAGAGGGCAACACCGCGGTTATGATCGAGGTTAACGCCGAGACTGACTTCGTTGCTAAGAACGAGACCTTTAAGGAATTCGTTCGCGGTATCGAAAAGGTTATCCTTGCAAACAAGCCCGCAGACATCGACGCTCTGCTCGCTCTTAACTATGATGACAGCTTCACCGTTGATGCAAAGCTGAAGGATATGATCTTCACTATCGGTGAGAATATGCACATCCGCCGCTTTGTAGTAGTTGAGGGCGTTATGTCCCACTACATCCACGGCGCAGGCACTACCGGCGTTATCGTTAAGTTCAACGCTGACGACGCTGCTGCAAACAACGCAGGCTTTGCTGAGTTCGCTAAGAACATCGCTCTCCAGATCGCGGCAGGTTCACCTCCCTCTTACGTAAACCGTGACGAGGTTCCCGCTGAGGCTCTTGAGGAAGAGAAGAAGGTTCTCATAGCTCAGATCAAGAACGACGAGAAGAACGCTAACAAGCCCGACGCTATCATCGAAAAGATGGTAACCGGTAAGATCGGCAAGTTCTACGAGAGAGTTTGCCTTGTTGACCAGGCTTACGTTAAGGATGACAAGATGACTGTAGGTCAGTATGTTGCAGCAAGCGCTAAAGAGTTCGGCGGCAGCATCGCTATCGACAGCTTCTACCTTTACGAAAAGGGCGAAGGCCTTGAGAAGAAGGAAGACAACTTCGGCGCAGAGATCGCTGATATGCTGAAGTAATTAAAACAGCTAAAAACACCTGCAAGCGCTGCTTGCAGGTGTTTTTTATATTTATATTCACATTTATTTAGTTTACAGTGTGCACTCGGTCAAATAAAGCCAGCTCATTGTCCGATACCCAGTGCGCATTCATGCTTTTGTACTCCCCCCACGCGCCTCTGTAAATACATTCAGGATCCCTTCCGAACTCAATAAATCCGAGATCAATGCGTCTTTTATTGCTGTAAACATATACAAGGGTATCTCCGCCCAACGCTCCCTGATCACTGTCGATCACCTGTACTGTATATGTACCCTCAGGCGAAGTCGCTTCAACAACTACCGTGTTTTCACCAAGATCACCGAAAATAAATATAATAAACGAAAAATACATCAAAGGCACAAGCATCAGCGCTGATATGACGAACGAAATTGCTTTCAAGCCCCAAAGCCTTGCTGACTTTTTATATACTACTGCTGTCACCCATATAGCAAAAACCGCCCAGATTCCGAAAACTGCAATGCACATTACCGTCTTCAGAGAATCAAACATACAGAAGAAATAGCATATCTCAACAAGCGGCAGAAGATGTGCCGTAAATATCAGCGGTGCTGCGCCGATATCAGTCTGCTTTGAAAATATGGCAGCCAGTCCCGTACCGATAAATATTGCAGACATGATAAGCAGAAAAACAGGATAGTTGTTTACAATGAACTGATATCCTGTCAGTATAGAAAACACAAAGCAAGCAGGTATGATCAGCACCTCTGCAAACATGACCGCAGTAAGAATAGCAGTTTTATTCATTTTTATCATTCCCTTTGTCAGTATACAATATTGTTTACTAATATATGTTACACTTGTCGGATATGTTTGTCAATATCAAGTGACCTTAAATACCCGTCCGCTTCCTCGCGTGACTTAAAAACCGTAATGGTTTTGCCGTCCTTGTATTTCTCAAGCAGCTCGTATATCTGCGGCAGCTTCGTTTCCGGAAAATCAATTATCCACTGTCTGAACTCCGCGTCAAATTCATCCTCCACCCACGGCATATCCTCGCGCTTTGTGCCGACTCTTGATGCCGCTCCCGATAAGCACACATCAAGGGGAAAATCCATAAAAAAAACAGTGTCGCAGCTTTTCAGTCGCATTTCCAGCGTCCGCTGATAATTCCCGTCAATTATCCACTTGTCACCTGAGATGATTTTTCCCAATGCTTCGTCAAATTCTTCTCTTGAACAATTGGTCTTGTCAGGCTTGTGCCACAGCATATCCAAGTAATAAAGCGGCAGACCCGTGGCATCTCTGAGCCTTCTGGAAAACGTGCTCTTCCCCGAACCGGGACTTCCTATAACGATTGTTTTTTGAAACATAACGCAATCACCAACATAATTTTATCTTGAGTCGTATCTGATTATATATATTATACTATAATCAGAGTGACAGTTCAACTCATCAATATCATTACCGACATTTTTCTTTGCTTATTTACGAAAAAATAAAACACCACCCGGTCCAAGCATAGGGGGTGGATTGCAGTGGTGTTTTCAACATTTTTATTGGTGGTATGTGAATCCTAACAATCATTCACTTTCTATAAATAATTTGATCGCAGGTTAAATTGGCAGAATTGACACTTCCTGCACATTCTATATTTTTACATTGCAGACGATAACAATCTAAAATATTATTACAGGTCAGTTTTCCGCTTGAGTTGATTTCATTTACTCTTATATCCCCATCTGATTGTATGTTCTCTGCATTTATTGTAGAACATTTTATGGTTTGATGACAAATGACCTCTCCGCTAATAATAGAATTAAGAGAAATAACATGACCGAAAATCTCAACCTTAAAATTTTGTGTACTGACGTCACAATCATGTGGGAAAGCAATTTCAATCGGCGGGTCATCTTGTGAAAAAGTAGATGTCACTTTAAGTATTTGCTTTCCTCTCATTTGAACAATTCGTATTACATTGTCATCTTTTATCTCCTGAAAATCTTCAGGGCGATCGGATATATTATCGGCAAACAAAGTATCTATTGAAACATTAAATAGTGCTGCAATTTCAGGCAAAAGCGAAATATCAGGTGTATTTGAGTTTGTCTCCCATTTTGATACTGCCTGATATGATACCCCTAAGCGTTCTGCCAACTGCTCTTGTGTGAACTGGTTTTTATTGCGTAAAAATTTAATATTATTTCCTATTTTCATGATCACACCTCTTTCGTTTTTTGTAATTGTATTTTAACATAGCTTTTTATTCGGTTCAATAAACCAGTGCTCTTGTTTCTCAACTATTACTAGAATTACAATAAATTATTTTCGAATTTGAACCCTTACATTAAAATGTTTTTCGGAGCAAAACTACCGATTTTCTATTTTATCTCTTTGTTTTTTCACGGAAACGACAATTTCAGTGAAGAAAGAAGAACGAAAAGAGAAAAGCGAAGAGAACAAAAGAAACGACAATCTTCTGTCGAAAATTGTCGTTTCTTTTTGGCGGAGAAGAAGAGATTCGAACTCTTGAGACCCGTTAAGGCCTACGCGATTTCCAATCGCGCGCGCTCGACCAACTACGCGACTTCTCCATGGTCGTATTTGGTGCTGTCCCAGACAGCTATAATATTATATCACAGACATTTTGAAAAATCAATAGTTTTTTAATATTTTTTGCCGCGTTTACTAAATCTTCATATCATCATTATCATCATATCTCATATCTTCATATCCACGCCGTTAAGAACAGCCAAAACAAGCTTATCACCGTCATAGCACAGCTTCAGAGAGAAAAACGGCTCCCCGCGGCGTATGAGATCGAAAAATATTTTATCACCCTCCCACATAGGCAGGGTATCAAGCTCATCATCATCTATCCAACGCAGCTCACCCTCGCTGCACTCTACAACCCTGTCGCTCTCCGCCGATGCAGTATACAGGCACATATACTCTGTCTCATCGCCCAGAACAAAGGTGACTATTCCGCGAAAAGCATAGCTTTCAAGGGTAAGTCCTGTTTCCTCCATGACCTCACGGATCAGGCAATCCTCCGGTGATTCACCGTGCTCCAGATGACCGCCGACACCTATCCACTTGCCGGCATTCTGGTCGTTTTTCTTTTTTGTGCGGTGCAGCATAAGTGTACGCCCGCCGTTTTCTATATAGCAAAGTGTTGTGATCTTCGCACTCATTTATACATCTCTCCTATCTCGCCGATCAGGCGTGCCATCTGCTCGCGGACGTCATGGGGCGCGGTGATAGTCATACGGCTCCCGAACTGCATTACCCACGAAAAAAAGTTGTTGCTTATCTGTACCCTGACAGAAGCGGTAAACGTACCGTCATCCTTCGGATAGACACTTATGTCCGTACCGAAACGGTCAAAAACTACGCCTGCAAGGTTGTTTTGGCACCGCAGCGTGACGCTGCACTCCTCGCCGCCATACATACCGAAAACCTTTTTGGAATACGCACCCATATCGATGCGGGCAAAGCGGTCGCTTCCCTCACGCGGTTTATCAACCACGGTAACGCCTATCATTTTATCTGTTCTGAAATGCTTTATTATCTTCTCCACGCTGTCATAAGCAATAAGGTAGTATTTTTCGTCGTCCCACAAAAGTCCCCACGGGCTGACACGGTACTCTGCCCCGCCGTGGCGCAGCTCCTGCTTTTTCTCCGGAGTCCAGTCGAAATACTTAAAGGACAGCATTTTATTGTCCGCCATTGCGCTGTGTATGGCGTCCACCGTGTAATATATGGTCTCGTTGTCCGCTTTTATCCTGTCGGCAATATATACATTTCGGCGAAGGCTTTTCGCCTCATATTTTCCTGCAAGAGCGGCAAGCTTTTCTATAAGCTCTCCGCTTTTTTTCTCGGTTATAAATCTTGATGCCTGAACCGCGTCCACCAGCATCCGCAGCTCAGCGCAGCCGAAGGTGCGCGAAGCAAGGCATACACCTGAACGATCCTTCAAAATGTCATATCCGAATTCCTCAAGAGTCTCAATATCCCTGTACACGGATTTTCGCTCGGCTTGAATTCCGATATTGCCGAGTCTCTCTATTATCTCAGCCACACTCAGCCGGTGATCTTCATCAGTTTCCTCAGTAAGCATTTTCAGAATATTCAAAAGCTTCAGCTTTTCACTTGACGCAGCCATGATCTCACCCCTTTGCTCCATTTTACCATACACAAATGCGTTTGTAAATACAGAGTCCCGTTTTTGGGACTTGTTTTTTGTGTTATACTGTCAAAATGCGTCGAGAGTCCCATTTATGGGACTCTCGCTTTGATATAATGTAGTCAGAAAAAAGGAAATTACATAATACAGGGGGATAAAAAATGAAAACAAAGCTTACTGACGCGGTACTTACTCTTGCGGGAGCTGCGGCTCTGTGGTTCACCGGCTGGGCAGGTCTTTGGATAATAACCGGCATTATGAACCTTCTCGGCCTTTGAAAGCAAAAGATAAACCGGCTGATGCCGGTTTATCTTTTTATTTTTCTTTAACTATGCGCACTACTCTGTCGCGCCCGGCTGTGTCCTTTATAATACCTGAGCAAAGTCCGTTTTCAGCGGCAATTTTTTGAACTGCATTCCCCTGCTGCCAGCCTATCTCTATTGCCAGCACGCCTCCATTATTCAGATGCGCGGGATACAGCTCGATTATTCGCCTTATAATTGAAAGTCCGTCGCCGCCGTCTGTAAGCGCATGGCTCGGCTCATACAGCACCTCGCGGTCCAGCGCCTTCATCTCATCTGCGGTAACATACGGCGGATTTGACACGATAACATCGTATTTTTCATTGCCGAGGCAGTCGCTTGTAACATCTGCAAGAATAAGCTCCAGTCTGTCAGCTACGCCGTTCAGCACTGCATTTTCCCGTGCCACATTCATTGTCGCCTCATACAGCTCCACCACTGTTCCGGTTGCGTCCTGTCTGTGATAAAGCGCCGCCACTGCAATACATCCGCTGCCGGTGCAGAGATCGGCAAACCTACCGCCGCGCGGCAGTTCGTTTATCAAAAGTCCGGCAAGGACCTCCGTATCAGCGCGCGGAATAAGGCAATCGGGACTGACCTTTACAGGGCATCCCATAAACTCCCACTGACCGAGTATATATTGCAGCGGCTCGCCGCTGATACGCCGTTCTATATACGGGGATACCTTGCCGTAGTCGATATCGCCGGTCATAACAGACGCGCGGCTCATTTGGGTAGCGGCGCACACAAGCTCTGCCGCCTCAAAGGCTGCGTCTTCAATCCCCGCTTGACGAAGTATCTGTGTTATCTCTCTCAGCTTCATCTGCCGCAGTCTCCGTGTCGTCTGCCTCTGGCTTTTTCTCAAATTCCGCTCTTGCATCGGGGAACTCATCGGGCATTGCGCAGCGAAGCGCCGCCAAAGCCACCTCAAGCTGGCTCTCGTCAGGCTCTTTTGTAGTTATTCTCTGCATCCAAAGACCGGGAGCAGAAAGAATACGGGTTACAATATTAGGATGCTTGCCTGCTATCATAAGAAATTCAAAACCAACGCCAACTATGACGGGAACCATTGCAAGCTTTGTAAGAATAATAGCTATTTTCGGCCATGTATTCCAGTTGATAAACGCAGTGATAAGAATTGAAATTATAAGCATTACAAAAATAAAGCTTGTGCCGCAGCGAGGATGAAAGCGCGAGCATTTTTTCGCGTTTTCGGGAGTAAGCGGCAGCCCCGCCTCGTAGCACGCTACAGATTTATGCTCTGCACCGTGATATTCGTAGGTGCGGCGCATATCCTTCATAAGAGCGGTAAGAGACAGGTAGACTACAAAGATAACTATTCTTATAACGCCTGCAATAAGGTTTTGAACAAAGCTGGGCAGAACCGCATCGCTGAAATGCTTTACAAGCGCGTTTATACCCATAGTTGCCACGTTCGGCAATATCATAAAAAGTCCTACGCTGAGTAAAACGCCCAACACCATAGCCACGCCCATAACGACATTCATCAGCTTATCGCCGAATTTTTTATCAAGCCATTTTTCAAACTTGCCCTCAGGCTCGGCGTCGTCTATACCAAGCATATTTGCGCTGTCCTCAAGAGTGGTGTAGGACAGCTTCAGGGTCTCCACCATATTTACGCAGCCGCGCAAAAGCGGAATATTCAAAAGCTTATTCTTTTTACGGAGCGAGCGGAACACGGAGTTTTTGAGTTCTATAGTTCCGTCCTCTTTTCTGACAGCTAGGGACACATTGTCCCCGCTTTTCATCATAACGCCCTCAAGCACCGCCTGACCGCCGACCTTGCCGAGACGCGGATTTTTTTCTTTATTGTTCATCATTATGACCATTCCTTTCTTTGGATCAGGGTCGTTTTCGCCGTTGGCGAAATGTACCCGTTGTTCGGGTACAAGACACAGATCGTGTCTGAAAATGGTATACTGTCGATTTTGTTAAACTTCATTTTCAGACATAAACTCCTGACTGTTTTCACATATATCACTGAGGCTGCATTCACCGCATTTAGGAGAGCGAGCTGTGCACACATCCCTGCCGAACATTACCAGCCTATGGCAAAAGTCGCTTTGCAGCTCTGCCGGCAGCAGCGGGGACATTATTTTTTCTGTTTTTATCGGATCTTTTTGCCCGTTTTTATAAAATCCAAGTCTTCCGCAAATACGCATACAATGAGTATCTGCCACAATACCGCCCTTTTTATACACATCACCGAGTATAAGGTTGGCGATCTTTCGCCCGACTCCGGGCAGCGACAACAGCTCGTCCATAGTGTCCGGCACTCTGCCGCCGTATTTTTTACACAGGATCTGCGACGCCTCTTTTATGCTTTTCGCCTTTCCGCGGTAAAGTCCGCAGGGACGTATAAGCTCCTCAATACTCTCAAGGGGAGCATTTGCCATATCGGCAGCGCAGGGATATACGCGAAACAGATCACGGCATACGATATTTACCCTCTCGTCTGTGCACTGGGCGCTGAGACGTGCCATAACAAGCAGTCTCCACGGATCGTCCGACGCTTCAAGAGAGCATGCCGCATCGGGATAAAGCTCTCTCAGACGGCGTTCCGCTTCGGCCGCCCTTGTCTCGGGGGTTATTTTTTCACTTTTTTTCATTCTTCCGGCTCCTTGTCAAGTCCGAAATATGTGCTGAAAACATCTCTGATAGCAAAGCCTGCATCTGTACCGCTTGCACCGTGCTCTACCACACAGGTAGCGACGATCTCAGGATCGTCAAAGGGTGCAAACGCCGTAAACAGCGCGTTATCCGACGTATTAGCCGCACCGCCCTGTGCAGTACCTGTCTTACCGCCGATAGTAATAGGATAATTTGCAAATACTCGCGCCGCGCTTCCGTTTTCAGTAACGTCCTTCATTGCATATTTAATAGTTCTTACGTTGTCGGCACTGAGGGAAGTTGAGTCAATTACCTCAGGCTCGGCAGTATAAGTAGTATTGCCGTGATAATCGCGTACCTCGTACAAAATATGAGCACCTATGCGATCGCCGCCGTTCAGCAGTGTTGCAATGTACATACTTATCTGCAAGGGGGTAAACATATTGTCAGACTGACCGATAGCCGCCTGACAGGTGTCGCCTGCGTACCACGTTGCACCGCTTGCTTCTCTCTCCTCGGGACCTGCCAGCGTACCTGTTTTTTCGTCAAGCTCTATACCTGTCGGCTGACCGAGGCCGTAGCTTTTGCAATAGCTGTTCATTTTTGATATAGTAAGCTGTCTGCCCAGATCGCAGAAGAAGTAGTTGCAGGACACCTGTATCGCCTCCGAAACATTGATGCTTCCGTGACGGCCGTTTCCGTATTTTGCCGCATGGATCCAGCACGCCAAAGTAAATCCGACATCTTCGTAAAAATCATACACACCGCTGTCGTAGATCTCCGTATACGGAGTGATAACCCCTTCCTGCAATGCAGCCATTGCAACGCCCGGCTTAAAGGTAGAACCGGGAGCATATATGCCGTCCAGTGTACGGAAGAGCAGCGGCGTATTCTTGGTATCAGCCGCCAGATCCTTATAATCCTCATTAAATGTAACAAGATCGTAGGTGGGATAGGAAGCCAGAGCCAGCACGGCACCCGTCTTTCTTTCTACAAGACTGAGCGCACCTGCGTTTGCATCCTCTCCGGACAGCTCGACTCCGCTTGAAATGGCATTTGATACTATAAGGTCTATGTTACCTGCAAGCGCCTGCTCTGCCGATCTTTGCATCTCAATATCTATGGTAAGATAAACATCCTGCCCCGGCACGGGCTCTTTGTACACATACTGATCCACTGTATTTCCGTACTCATCCTCAACGATGACCAGCGTGCCGTCCTCACCGTGCAGGTACTTTTCAAATGATTTTTCGGCGCCCGATGTGCCGACTATAGCGTCAAGGCTGTAGCCCTGCTCTGTATAATACTCTGCGTTCTCCGCCATGATCTTACCCGTTCTGCCCAGCATATGCGAAGCCAGTCCCGGATAATTGTAGACCCGCTCCGCCTGACAGCTTACGCCGAGACCGCGGACGCTGCCCTCTGTTGCCGCAGATATAAGCTTTTTTGACACGTTCTCAAGTATAGTATAGGGTTCAACCGTAGAAAAGTTGTGCAGCTCCATATCAAGGCGGATACAAAACAGCAGTTCCTCGTCCTCGACGGAATAAAAATTCTCTTTGAGATCCTTATCCGTAAAACCGTAGCGAAATCTCAGAGCGTTGTAGATCTCACCTACCGTCTCGCTCTCCCAGGTCTCCTCGCCGTCATCGCTTACTTCGTCCGGCTCAAAATTCATATCTTTGACCAGCTTTATAAGCCTGCGTCCATATACGGTATTAAGGTAGTCCTTGTCAAAACTGCGGCTGTCCTCTTTTCCGACAAAAGCAAATTCAGGTAAAGTGAAGCACTCTCCCTCTCCCATAGACCTTGCAACGCTGAGCAAGTTAAGGATCGTTTCGTTTTTTTCGTCATTTGACGCACCTATGCTGCCTGCGTCAAGAAACATATCGTATGAATATGTATTTGTCACCAGAGGATTTCCGTTTCTGTCATAAATACAGCCGCGCTGCGCCTGTATTTTTACAGTTCTTGTATAGCTTTTTGTACGAAGCCCCTCGGTATAATAGTCCTGACCGGCTATCTGTATGTTAATAAGGCGCGCTATAAAAACAAGGCAGACCGCACAAAACAGCACGCCTACGGCTATATATCTTTCAAGATGATCTCTTTTTCTGCTCATAATATGCAGGTCCACCCCCTTCTTAGCTTAATTTTTGTTCGGTGAGCCTTCCGTGCGCTCTGCCCTTGTCTTATGGAACGGCTTTGTGCTTATATACATTAAAAAGTACACTATCGGAGTAAGCAGCGCCGTTGAGAAAAATTCGGGTATCACTATATCGCCGATGATCTGCGCCGCGCTCGCATCAAGCCTGAGAGCGGCAGTTACACCCGTAAATATCATTTTTATAACGCCGCAGCCCAAAATATACACACCCCTGATAGGCAGTGAGCTGTTGAAATAATAGCTCGCCAGAATGCCTATAACATAGCCTATGGGCACATATAAAAGCGGCAGCAGATGAGGAAATGTACCGATTCCGCCCAAAGACTGAATGACGATCGCAGCTATAAGTCCGCAAACGCCGCCCCACTTTTCGCCTTCGCTTTGTGCCACGGCGGCTGTCATCGCCATCATCAGATCTGGGACAGCGCCAAAGGGCGCAAGACGGGCAAAAAACGTTGTTTGCATAAGTGCAAACAATACCATATACGCTGCAATTATGCAGCCCTTTATAATATCCTCGGAATTGATCGTAACACCGAACCCGACAACGCCGAAGCGCTCGCCAAGCTCGGCTTTCACCGCGCCCCACAGGCTCGGAGGCTTCTGCGGCTTCGGTGCAGAAGCAGCAGGGCTTTTTTTCTTAGGCCTTTGAGAGGTGTCCGCCTTTACCACGCGATACCGACCGGCGCCCTCACGCATACTTTTTTCAGCCTCAGGCGTAATAAATTTCTGCGCGCTGCCGGGATCCGGCTCCTGCCACCGCGGCCCCCCGCCCTTATTATTCTGTGTAGGTTTCATAATCAGTCAATACCATAAGTCTCGGTATATCTCCAAGCTCGGCAGCAGGACGGACAGTTACGTCTATAGCGCGGCTTGCATCGTTTTTCTCCACGGACTCTACAAAGCCTATAACAAGCCCTCTGGGATAAACGCTTCCGTAGCCGCTGGAAATTATTCTGTCGCCCACCTGAATATCAGCGTCGGCGCTGAGATACTTCATTTCGCAAAGTCCCTCTTTGGCAAGGTCGTAGTTGCCTGATACAACGCCTATCTCTCCGCTGCGCTCAACATATGCGCCAATGGAAACGCCTGACTCCAGCACTGTAAGCGCCTTGCTCCAGTCGGTTCCTGCTTCAACTATATGTCCTATAATACCGTCGGGAGATATAACGGGCATATTTACCTCTACCCCCTGCGCCGTGCCCTTATCAAGCACGTAAACGGTTTTATAGCTGCCGCTTTCTCTGCCTGTTACCGTGGCAGGCTGGAATTTGTAGTCCGTATGCTCTCTTTTCAATTCAAGAAAATCGAAAAGCCACAGATTCATCTGCTCTGTTTCCTCAGCGGCACTTATTTTATCCTGTAATTCTCCGTTAAGCTCTCTCAGCTTATCGTTTTCGTCAACAATACGGTCAAACTCCGTAAAGTAGTCGGTAAAGCCCTCTACGGCATCGGTAAAGTATGTAAAAAGCTTTTGAACGGGAGTAAGCACTGTATTTATTCCGTTTTGTAAAACACCGCCCAGTCCCATTACGCCGAAAACAGACGGCACTATTACCGCGATCATCATAATAATAACAAGAATCGTGAAAAATCTTGATCTGAAAAAATCACGCATATAGCTTCACTCCTTTCAAAAGTATGTAACATCTTTTTATCTTGAGCCTCTGTTGCGGTACTGCACCGCGTCTCCGCTCTCGCCGCTGCCCTCTATAACGTGGCCGATACCGACGGCTACCGCATCAAGAGGTGCTTTTGCAACAGTTGCACGTATGCCCGTAACGTGGGTGACAAGTGCGTCAAGTCCGCCCAGCATAGCGCCGCCGCCCGACAGCATTATGCCGTTATCGTATATATCGCTGGACAGCTCAGGCGGTGTATTTTCCAGCGTAGTTCTTATAGCCTCGATAATATGTACCACCTGCTCATGCATAGCCTCACGTATCTCGGCAGAGCTTACTGTGATTATTGCAGGCAAGCCGTTGAGAAGATTTCTTCCGCGTATTTCCATTACGCCGCGGTCAACACCGGGGTGGACGCTGCCGATCTTCTTTTTCAGCATTTCGGCAGTTACTTCTCCGATGAGAATATTATATTTTTTCTTTATGTAGCTGACTATGGACTCATCAAGCTCATCGCCCGCAATTCTCAGTGATGTTGAAAGCACGATACCGCCCAGGGACGTAACAGCAACCTCGGTAGTACCGCCGCCGATATCTACTATCATACTTCCCTTTGCGTCCTCAACTCTGAGTCCGCTGCCGATAGCCGCTGCAATAGGCTCTTCAATAAGTGCAACAGACTGAGCGCCCGCCTCAAGCGTAACATCCTCTACCGCTCTTTTTTCAACCTCGGTAACGCCGTAGGGAACGCACACAATGACCTTAGGACGGCTGAATATAGTGTTGCCCGACGCTTTCTTGAAAAAGTCACGCAGCATAGCCGAGGTAAAGTCAAACTCTGCAATAACTCCGTCCTTCAAAGGGCGCATTGCCACAATAGAGCCGGGGGTCTTGCCCAGCATAAGCTTTGCCTCGTTGCCCACAGCCATTACCTTTTTGCTGCGCTGCTCTACCGCCACCACTGACGGCTCGCGCATTACTATACCCTTGCCCTTGACATATACTATAGTATTTGCCGTACCAAGGTCTATACCTATATATTTACTCATATTTTGACCATCGCTTCCTTTGAATTTGTTTTGTTTTTCTCGGAACAAAAAGAAACAAATCGGGGCTGAAAACAGCAGATAAACGTCCCCGACGCACTTTGTTTTCAGACTTTTATTCCTTTGCTGGCTTATGCTGCCTTATTTATATTTCAAACGGTACTATGCCGAACTCTTCGCGAAGCACCTGCGATATCTCGCAAAGCGGAAGCCCCATTACCGTATAAAAATCACCGTTGATTCCCGATACAAACATACCGCCTGCATCCTGCACGCCATATGCTCCTGCCTTATCAAGGGGAGAGCCTGTAGCAACATAAGCGTCTATTTCAGAGGGCAGGATCTCACGCATAGTCACCTCGGTGACAGACGAGCGGCACACCTCTTTCTCTCCGTCGGAGACTGCCCAGCCTGTTATAACAGTATGGCTTCTGCCGGAAAGGCGGCTAAGCATATCACGCGCGCCGTCCTCAGAGCCCGGCTTACCCAGTATCTCACCGTCGATTACAACAACGGTATCTGCGCAAACTACAACTCCACCTTCAAGAGCCAATGCCGCCCTGATCTTGCGTCGGGAATTCTCCATTGCAAGCTCTGACGGCTCCATACCGCCTGCGACCTCATCGGCGTCAGGCGATATCTGCACAAAATCATATCCTGCCATTGACAGAATCTCCCTCCGTCTCGGTGAGCCGGACGCAAGTACAAGCTTTTTATTTTCAGTCATTATTTTTTACCTGTAGAGCCTATGCCTCCTCTGTCGGCATTACCCAGTATCTCGCATTCTTCAAAATCTATCTTCGGCTGATGGCGCATTATTCTGAACTGACATATACGGTCGCCCTTGCTTATCTCCGTATCTCTCAGCGCATAGGCTGCCATAAACCACTGGTCGCCGTCGCCGCAATAGCTTTCGTCCACAACGCCCATATGATTTGTTTGAATGATACCGAAATTTTTATATGTTGATGAACGGGGAACTATGTGTGCCTCATAGCCTTCAGGCAAAGCTATAGCCACACCCAAAGGTATCAGGCGGAATTCGCCGTTTTTCATAGTGACGTTCTCTGCTGCTCTCAGATCTATCCAGTCGCTTTTGCCGTCTATATAGCAAAGTCTCGGCATATCCGGAACAAGATATTTTATTCTCAGCTTTACACTGTCTGACATAATGCTCTCTCCTATCTTAACCTAACCTATCCTAACCTATCCTAACCTATCCTAACCTATCCTAACCTTTCAGTCCGCGGGACTGTCTGTCCATATCCTCAATAACCACATCGAATATCTCGCCCAGAGAGGCACAGTATTCAAGCACACGCCACGGCTCATTTGTATGATAATGTATTTTTATCAAGTCGTTGTCACCGACCGCCAGCAAGCAGTCGCCTTTGAAATTCTCAACAAAATAGTCGTATATTTCGTCCTCGTCAAGTCCCTCACCCTCTATAAGAAGCTGAGTGTCGTATTTATACTCAAGCACGGTTATCCCTGCCTTTCGCTTTGTTTTTTATTTAAGTCTGCGTATGTTTGCACCGTCCCCCGCGGGGATGCCGTTTTTATACGCATCTATTATTCTGTCGCATTCCTCAGGCGTCTCGTCGGTAAATATAAAATGGAATACGCCGACGCCCGACGCTCTTATCTCTTTTATACGGTCTGCCATATACACAGGCACGCTGTTGTATATTATATTTGTGCAGTCCGGCATTCCGAATACCGGAAAAGCCACGCGGTGCCTGTCTGCGATCTCACCGCGGCACACAGCTCCGTGCTTTGCAGCGCCGTCCGGCAAAGCCATACCGCAAGAGTGACGCGGGCATCTCTCGCCGCCGTCGGACAGAGCGCAGCGCACCGTGAGCATAAGCGGCAGCCTGCCGTATACTACTGCAGCGATGGGCACATTGCAGGACATATCACGTATCTTTGACAGCCGAACTTCGGGCGAGACTGTAATAAACGGTGCGCCCTCTCCGTATACCCCGGCAGACTGTGAATTCAGAACGTTCATTCTGAAGGATCCCGCAGCTTCGGCGGCGCACTTTTTTGCAGCAGCCAACTGTCCCGTGGAATGGCACAGCACACGCTTGCCCGCAATGCTTCTCATAACGTCCTCTGCTGCACCGTCGGGTAAATACGGCGGCAGAGTTATGTCATAGTCCATAGCTCCGTCAATACCGTACGACAGATATATGCGGCTGAAAAATTCTTTTGCAACCGGAGTTATCTGAGCCTTGCTCAAAAACTCCGCCGTATATATGACGCCGCCCTCAGGCTTTTTCTTATCAAAAGCAATATCGGGAACCGATACTTCCTCACGTTCTGCACCCATAAGCTTCTCTGCTGCCGCACGGCGAAGCTTATTAAGCGAAGACAGGGTAAGCGGAGCCATATCATCGGCATTCAGCACAAGGCTGTTCAAAACAAACGGAGTAGAGCCGAGCCGCGATGCATTTTTCAGCGCGCCCTCGTAAGAAAGCGGAGCTACAGATCCGCCGCAAAGCGTCTCTTCAGTTTCGCTTTCAGCAGCGGCATACGGTGTTTTTGCAACAAGTCTGCCCTTTTCGCCGTCAAAGGCATACAGTGTCATATCGACAGGCACCTTCCGGCGAAGTCCTTCGAACTTTGACTTGTCCATTGCAAGAAAATCTTCATACGTCCGCACGCCGCGCATTCCTGCGGCATTTGAAGTATAATATCCGTCGGAAAAGCCGTCACGGCTGAATATGCGCCGAAGCGCCTCTATTTCTCCGTCGTCGGCATTGCGTCCCTCATCAATAAGGCGGCGGTATATTTTGGTTACGCCGTACACATATTCCGGTGGCTTTTGCCTGCCCTCTATCTTGAGGGACGACACTCCCATTTCGCATATTTCTTTCATATGAGAGCCGAGACACATATCCTTAAGGCTTATGGGATAGCCCTTTTTACCGTTCATAAAATACGGCTGGCGGCATGGCTGCGCGCACTCGCCGCGGTTGCCGCTGCGGCCGCCCAGCACTGAGCTCATAAGGCACTGTCCGGAAAACGACACACAATATGCGCCGTGGATAAACATTTCTATCTCAATGGGAGACAGCCGGCAAAGCTCTCGTAGCGCCCTCGCATCTATCTCTCTGTGGCAGACCATACGGGTAAAACCCGCATCGGCAAGAGCACGTGCGCCAAGGAGGCTGTGACCGGACAGCTGGGTGCTTGCGTGTATTTCAAGCTTGGGAATATGCTTTTTTATAAGCGACGCTATACCCATATCCGCAACGATAAGAGCCGTTGCGCCCCACTCCCACAGTCTCGCCGCAAGCGACAGCGCGCCTGACAGCTCATCGTCAAAAAGGCGGGTGTTAAGCGTTATGTATGTTTTTACGCCATAGGCGCGGCAAAGCGCAAGCGACTCACGAAGCGCAGCATCATCAAAGTTTTCGGCACGCATACGTGCGTTAAACTCCGACGCACCGAAATAGACCGCGTCAGCTCCGCCCTCTATTGCCGCCTCCAGCGATGCTCTGCTCCCTGCCGGAGCAAGCAGCTCAGGCCGTTTTATATTCATCTGCTCCGACTTCATTTTATTTTTCAGAAATTCTTTCCGCGCAAAAGATTTTCTATCTGACGAAGCTTGTCCCCTTTATCATGTAATGCGTCCGAGGAGTCTGCCGTTGCAGCCTCTGACTCGGATGCAGCAGCAGGCTCTGCCTCAGCAGCAGAATCCGACTCACCGGAGTCTATTGTAAGCTGACTTGCCTCCCCGGCTTTCTCTGATTTTTTCTCTGCTTCGTCAGTCTCGCTCTCGTCCGGGCCGATGGCAAAATCTGCATCCTGCTTGCCCAGCAGTGCGCTTTTGAGCTTTATGTTTTCCTCTCTCATACGGCGCAGGTTAGCATCGTACAGTGCGATCTGCGCTTCAAGATTCCGAATGCGCTTTTCAGATTTAAGTCTCTCACTTCTTGAGTCAAGCGCCACAAGTATGGCAGCGTCAATTGTAGAGCAGCGCTTGTTCTGATGAGTTATTGCATTGATATCCTCGTCAAGGCTTGCAACAAGACGCTGAACAAACTCCTCTCTCTCATCTGACAGGATAGACATTTCTATACCTGCGATCGTAATGTCATACTTTTTCTTGTCCATAAAATCCTCACTTCTGCATATTTCAGCATTATATGTTTTTAATTTTACCTCTTGAAATGCATATGTAGTATGCTATATAATATAGGAAATCGCACCTGTAAATAACAAACGGACTTTTTTAACTGAAATAAAGCACACCGCGTTCATATATTATCTACAGACTTAGCTATTCATTATATTATAATATATACAGCGATAAATTTGAATAGTTTTGAAGAATTATTTACTTAAAATTTGCATTTTTTCGCACGAAAAACGTGAAAATGCAAAGAAAGGACCCAAATAATATGAATATACCCAGAAATGAGTACCCCAGACCCCATATGCGCCGGTGGGAAAACACATGGCTTTGCCTGAACGGCGAGTGGGATTTTGAAATAGACAGAGAAGATACGGGAACTGACCGCCGCCTTTTTGAAAAGAAAACGCTGCAAGGCAAAATAACCGTTCCCTTTGTACCGGAGTCAAAGCTTTCCGGCATTGAGGACACTGATTTTATGAAGCGCGTGTGGTACCGTCGGGATCTTACCCTGCCTGATAAGACCGACACGGCAAACGGACGCGTACTGCTCCATATCGGCGCGGCAGACTATGAATGCACGGTCTGGATCAACGCAAAGCCCGCAGGCACTCACCGCGGCGGCTATACGCCTGTTTGCTTTGACATAACCGAGCTTTTGAACGACGGCAAAAACGACATTTGCATAACTTGCTTTGATGACGTTGAAAATCCCCTGCAGCCCTCGGGCAAGCAAACTGCAAGACAGGAAGCCTACGGATGTTTTTATACAAGATGTACCGGAATTTGGCAGAGCGTGTGGCTCGAATACGTTCCGACAAGCTATATTGACCATGTAAAAATACTTCCCCGCCCCGAAGAGGAGAAAGCTGATATTACGGTAAGCGTCAAGGGCGACGGAGAAGTCAGCGTAGCTGTTTTCTTTGAGGACAATGAGGTAGCACGTGCTTCGGCAACAGCCCAAAACGGTACGGCACACCTTTCGCCCGAAATAAAAGACCCTGTTTTGTGGGAAGTCGGCAACGGAAAAATGTATGAGGCACGGGTAAGCTTCAATGAGGACGAGGTGATCGCTCCGTTTGGTATGCGCTCTGTAAAAGCAGAGGGAAATCATGTACTTTTGAACGGCAAAAAACTGTTTCAGCGCCTTGTGCTGGATCAGGGCTATTACCCCGACGGCATTTACACACCCGCCGGTGCCGACGAGTTTCGACGCGACATCGAAATGTCTATGGCGGCAGGCTTTAACGGCGCAAGAATGCATATGAAGATATTCGACCCACTTTTTATATGGGAGGCGGACAAGGCGGGCTATCTGCTGTGGGGCGAATACCCCAACTGGGGACTTGACATAGCGCGCCCCGAGGCGGACGACGTTATGCTGCCCGAATGGAAGGAGTCGCTTTGCCGCGACGTAAACCACCCGTCTATTATCGGCTGGTGTCCTTTTAACGAGGCTTTTCCCATGAATAACAGAGCTATAGTCGAAAAGGCTGTTGCGGCTGCAAAGGAGTACGACGACACACGCCTTATTATAGACTCATCAGGCTGGACGCACACAATGGAGCCTGATATATACGATGTTCATGACTATGAACAGGATCCCGCAGCATTCGCCGCTCATTACGCAGACCTGCACGGAGACGAGCCGTTTGTAAACGTCTTTGACGGAAATCTCGGATATAATAAAAGATCCCCCTACTTCGTTTCCGAGTTCGGAGGTGCGTTTTTTGACGCAGATAAGGTGTATAAGAATTCGGGCGACGCAGGCGAAAACACATGGGAGTCTGAAAATCCGTGGGGATACGGAGAGGCGCCTGCCGACGCAGCCGCATTTTTGGAAAGACTTGGCGCGCTTTGCTCTGCCCTGCGTGAAAATCCCGATGTCTGCGGCTTCTGCTATACACAGTTCACAGACGTTATGCAGGAGATGAACGGAATTTTCACCTTTGACCGACGCGAAAAATTCCCTATGGAAGACGTTCGCCGCGCAGTTAAGGGAGAATAAAAAATAAAAAAGCGACCGATCTCGGTCGCTTTCCTGTTGTTGAAAAACTAAATGGCTGTAGCAAAATGACAAAAGTTTTCGCCCGCCTTTTTCAAAAGGCGGCGCAGTAGAGGGCGCGTAGCCCTCTTCGACCGCCGCAGCGGTTGAAACTCCTAAGCCGCACCGGAGTCCAGAGGGCACCTCTAGGCGGCACCCGCAGGTGCCGAAACTCCCAAAACCGCCGCGCTAGCCATTTCTATTTTAGTCCTCCGCCTTATTCTTTGAAAAGAATGCCACTGCAATGGCGCCGGGGCCTATATGTGTACCGATAATGCTGCCCACGGGCGCTGTTTCCATTTCTTCCGGCTGCTTTTCCCACACATCTCCGCCGGATGCTGTTGCTATGTAATTCTGAAGCATAGTATCTTCAACGCCTGTATATCCCAAAATGCAGGGCATTTCAAAATCTATGCCCCCGCTTTTTTCTATCTCCGCATCGATCATACTGTTGCCCTGCTTTGTTCCGCGCGCTTTACTGAGCAGCTGCACCTCTCCGCCGTCAAGACTGATTATGGGCTTTATATGCAAAAGCTCGCCTGCAAAGCTTACAGCCTTTGATATTCTGCCGCCGCGCTTCAGATACTCAAGAGTATCCAGCATAGCGATAATATGCGCATTTTTCTTCTCTTCTTCAAGTATCGCCGCAGTTTCCGCCGCAGTCTTGCCCTCATCGACAAGCTGCAGCGCCCGCGCTGCCAGCACACCTGTGCCGAGAGACGCGCTCAGGCTGTCAACAACGTAAATGTCGTCATATCCCTCTGCCGCAAGCACGGCACTGTGATATGTACCGGACAGCTTTGATGACAGCGGAATTACCACCGCGCTGTCGCCTGCCGCCTTTATTTCATCAAACACCGCCTCAAAGGTTGCGGGGGTTGCCTGACTGGTGCCCGGCAATTCGGGACTTTTTTCAAGCATCTCATAAAACGTTTTATTGTCTATGGTAACACCGTCAATATACTCATCTTCGCCGAAATGAAGAACAAGTGGTATTATGTGAAGCCGCTTGCTGACTGAGGGAGCGGCATTTGCCGATGAATCTACTACTATTCTTACGCTCATTTTAACCTCCGTTTACTTTTACTTCAAAAATATATGCAAAAGCTTTGCATACAGACCTTTGTTGTATGGCTGATAGCGCATGGGCAGATCAAGCCACGTTTTTTTATCAAGTATGCTTTTTGTATGCGAAAATGCATCGAAGCCGGTTTTGCCGTGGTACGAGCCCATACCGCTCTCACCTACGCCGCCGAAGCCCATTTCGCTTGTGGCAAGGTGTATAACAACATCGTTGACGCAACCGCCTCCGTAGGAGATACGTGAGGTTATGGCATTAATATTCTTTTTGTTCTGCGAGAAGATATACAGCGCCAGCGGCTTTTGTTTATCCCTCAGCATTCCGTATATTTCATCTGTGCTGTTATATGTGAGGACAGGCAGCACGGGTCCGAAGATCTCCTCCTGCATAACTGCGTCGTCCCATGTTACGTTGTCCATAACAGTGGGGGCGATCTGCAAGGTCTCACGGTTTGCATTGCCTCCGACTACAGCTTTTTCACTGTCGATCAGGGACAAAATGCGGTCAAAATGCTTTTCGTTTACTATCTTGCCGTAATCCTTGTTTGAAAGCGGATCTTCGCCGTATTGCAGCCTGATCTGTTTTTTTATTTCTTCAAGCAGCCGATCCTTTACACTGCTGTGGCACAAAATATAGTCGGGCGCTACGCAGGTCTGACCGCAGTTCAGGTATTTGCCGAAAACTATGCGCTTTGCCGCAAGGGGGATCTTTGCACTTTCGTCAACGATGCAGGGAC
Organism: uncultured Lachnospiraceae bacterium; assembly: GCA_964490165.1. GTDB lineage: Bacteria > Bacillota > Clostridia > Oscillospirales > CAG-272 > Avispirillum. Next base: position 51,350 of record CAZBAR010000009.1, read on the forward strand.
TTTTTCCGCCAAGCTCCAGCACAGAGGGGGTCAGATGCTCTGCCGCGCGGCGAAGCACCTCGCGGCCTACGTTCTGGCTGCCCGTAAAGAATATCAGGTCAAACTTTTTATCAAGCAGCGCGGCGTTTTCCTTCCTTCCGCCTGTTACGACTGCCACATATTTCGGATCAAAGCACTCTGAGATTATTTTCTCTATAACAGCGCTTGAAGCAGGTGAATATGCGCTGGGCTTGACAATAGCGGTGTTGCCTGCGGCAATTGCATCTGCCAACGGGTCAAGAGTTAAAAGTATAGGATAGTTCCACGGACTCATAATAAGCACATTGCCCATAGGCGACGGCTTTTTATAGCTTCTGGATGCGAAATTCGTAAGCGGTGTCGGCACGGTCTTCTCTTTTGCAAAACGGCGGGTATGCTTTATCATATAGGTTATCTCGCTTTGCACAAGACCGCTTTCGCACATAAAGCCCTCAAAATCACTCTTACCCAGATCAGCAAGAAGTGCGTCGGCAATATCGTCCTCATAACGGTGGACCGCATCGCGCAGCTTTTTCAGCATCTCGATCCGGAATGAAACAGGCAGTGTCGCACCGCTTGCAAAATATTCTCTCTGCTCTTCAAGAATCTCGTCTATATTTATATTACTCATATAGATTTCCTTTCAATCTCCAATATTTCCCACAATATAATAGAACTTTTCAAGCTCCCCTGCGTTCATAAGCACGGGCACGGGATAAAGCGGATTTGCCTCACGGTCGGCGTGTGACGCCATAAGAGGAATGTCCTCTTTTTTTATGCCGTCAATAGTTTCGGGGATACCCATATTTTTGTTGAGAGCGCGTATTGCGGCAATAAACTTTTCAGCCGCCGTTTTTTCGTCGTCGCCGTCGCCGGCAACACCTGCGGCAATGCCCAGCGCTTTAAGCTTTTTATAAACTGCCGCACCGTAGCTTTCAAGCACTACAGGCATTATTACGGCGTTGGCAAAGCCATGAGGAACATTGTACTGGCCGCCCAAAGAGTGAGCAACAGCGTGAATGTAGCCTACATATGATTTTGAAAAGGCAATTCCGGCAATATGAGAGGCGTGCAGCATATTGGCGCGCGCGGTGAGATCTCCGCCATTGTTATAGGCGTTTTCGATATTTTCAAATATAAGCTTTACAGCCTCCAGCGACAGAGCGCGCGTCTCCTTAGTAGTAGAACGTCCAACAAACGCCTCCACTGCGTGGCAAAGAGCGTCCATGCCGGTAGTGGCAGTAAGTGAAGGCGGGAGAGTTACCGTTACAGCCGGGTCAAGCACAGCGTAGTGAGGTATAAGAGTAAAATCGTTCATGGTATACTTGTAATTCTTCTCGCTGTCGGTAATAACAGCAGTAACCGTTACCTCGCTGCCCGTGCCCGCGGTTGTAGGAATAGCGACAAGGGTGGGTATCGACCTGAGAACGCGAAGAAGTCCTTTCAGCTTATTCAGACTCTTTTTGGGATAGGCAATACGCGCGCCCACAGCCTTTGCGCAATCCATAGACGAACCGCCGCCGAAAGCAACAAGTCCCTTGCAGCCGCTGTCATTGTACAGCTTAACTGCATCTTCTACATTGATCGCAGTGGGATTGGCGCGTGTCTCATCAAACACGGTACACTTTATGCCGCCGTCCCTGAGAGCTTCCTCAAGTCCTTTTGTTGCGCCGGAGGAGCGCAAAAATCCGTCCGTGACCAAAAGAACCGAGTCTATGCCGAGACCGTTCAGCACATCGGGTAATTCCGCTATACTTCCAATCCGCTTAGGATTTCTGTAGGGCAGGATAGGCATAGCCAGATAAAAGCAGCACTGATAAATACGGCAATACAGCTTTTTTATAATGTTCATATTTCAACAATTCCTTTCTCGCAAAGCTCGCGAAGCCTGTCTGTAATAGTTTGAAGCGATTTGTAAAAAATATTTCGCTCCTCATCGCTGAGGTCTCTGACTGCAAGCTCAGTTGCCAGAGCAGCTCTTTCACAAATGTGGCATGCTATCTGCCTGCCCTCGTCTGTAAGCTTCAGCAGTCCGCGGTACAGGCTTTGATTTACGACCTCTTTTTTTACAAGTCCCTTTTTCTCCATCAGTGACATAGTGCGGGATACGTCAGCCTTATCCTTGCCGCAAAGGCGGCACAGCTCAGGAGCGGTTATCCCGTCGGTATGTCTGTAAAGCACGGTAAGATATGTTGCGTGGGGTCCTTTAAGTCCGTACCTCGCCAATTCCTCGGAGGCAACCTTGTGCCAACACTTTGAAATCTCGGCTATTGCACAGGAAAACCTTTCAAATCTGTCAATCATTTATTCTTCACCCCGATTTATAAGCAAAAAACGTTGGTACTTCAACTTTACAAAAGTATACACCAGAGAAGTTGAAATGTCAACGTTTTTACGGATTTTTCAGAAAAATGTTGTTAAATATAATCAGACTGTAGAAAAACTAAATGGCTGTAGCAAAATAAGTAAAAGTTTTGATCAAGCTTTTTCAAAAGCTTGCGGATTTTTAAGGCAGCGCCGTACTTCCCAACGAAGATGGGAAGTACACGCCCATCCGCAGAGCGCGAAATTCGCACTTCCGATATGCGGAAGTGCTGACTTCACGGAGTCCAGAGGGACGTACTTCCCGCCTATGGCGGGAAGTACTTGGTCGCTCTCCGCAGAGAGCGAAACCCTTTTTGTTCACTTTGCTATTTCTGCGGACTTTTTCGACAGACTGATTAAATATAATACCGTGCTCTTACAGCTTCGGACGATCCCCCAGCTTGCTTATACAGCTTTGGCAGATATATTTGCCGCCGAGCTCTTCTGATATCTCATCGCTTCTGCAAAAAACACATAATTTTTCCTGCTTTTTTATTACTATTTCTTTCCCGTCGTAAGAAATATAGAGCTTTTCTTTAGCTCTGAGATCCAATGCTTTCCGTATTTCCGGCGGCAGAACTATCCTGCCGAGCTTGTCTACTCCTCTTATTCCCTCTAACATATCCCCGCGCTCCTATCTTATAAAATCTATTTTTTTAAGCTTACCGGATATATTATAAAGCCTAATATACCGTTATTTTGTCAATTTCTGTCGATTTGATTGAATTGTTTTTTCTTATATCATTAGATTTTCTAATTTTAGAGGAAATTCAATGCATAATGTATATATCATATAATTATTATGCTGATAAGTTGAATTTATGCATCTTATAGGAAATATCATAGTAACAGAATATAATTGATTTGGTGAATATGGAAGTTTATGAAATTGTATATAAAATAAGAAATATGCGCAATCTGACAAGGAAAGAGGTCGCGAGTATAACAGGGATCTCAAACGACTACTATGGTCAGTTGGAAAGCTGCGGCAAGTCTCCGAGACCTAAAACACTTTTGAAGATCGCAAACGGTCTCAACTTTCCAATGGATGTGTATTTCAAGGACGAGGACAAGCAGTATCTTGTTAATGCCGTCATAGCTTTGATCATGATGACGCCGGGCGAAGAGCTGCAAGCTGTTTGCGAAAGCCTTGAATCGTGTAAGTCATTAAAATTTAATTGAGATCCGCGGAGAGGTTGGCTATGGAAAAGGTTAAAGATATTGAGCAATTATTGCCTGACCGTATCAGATCTTACCGTCAGAAGCGGGGTCTGACTCAGGCGCAGTTGTCCGAATTGATCGATGTGACTGAGCATTATATTGCAGAAATTGAAAACGCGCTGAAATTTCCGTCCATGGAATTGATAAAGAACATCAGCACCGCACTTAACGTTCCGATATATTGCCTGATGCAGACCGAAGAGAATGTTGATCTGAGCCGCTGCGCGGAATTGAGAAATATGCTTGAGCAGAAAGATGAAAAAGAGCTGTCAACTATATTGGACGTACTGCTTACGATAAATAAATTGTCAAAGGAATAAATATAAACAGCCGCCCGATGGGCGGCTGTTTGTGCTACTGGACTGCAATTCATTATCAAAGCATTCATTTATACCTACCTATACACTCGTCGCACCATTCTTTTACTCTTTTTCCTGCTTCTTCCTTATTCAATCCGTCAACACAAAGGATATCTACGTTTTCTCTGCCATAAAACCATTCGCGTTTTAAGGGCAAAAGATGCTGCAAATGATATTCAAAAAAATTTCTTGTACGCGTCAGATCACTGTTTTTGTGCTGTGCTAATGTTTCATTAGATGCGTCTAAAAATAATATTCTTGTCGGCATACATTGCCTGACTGCCGCCAGTTCATCTTTCAGAGCATTTTCAACATCCCAGTTCTCCCCTATTGTTTTTGGATAATTGAGTGTGTAGAATTCAATTTCTTCTGCGCCAAAATCCATAACACTGCAAGGATGATCTTTTGCTTTGTCCCATCGAACGATTTCTTTATTTAACCACAGCTTTTGTATTTCAATATAATCCTCAAATCTGTTTTTATCAAGCTGACGGCGTTTTACTTCTTCAACAATATCTGTATTTATTTCATAGCTTATATTTATATACGGAGCGTTTTGCTGCAAATACCTTACCGCTGTAGTTTTACCGACAGCCATACATCCCTGCAATGATAAAATCATATTTATGAGCAAACCTTTCTTTGGATCAAGTTTTCACACCTCTATCCAATATCTTTCAAGCTCGACTTTACTGTTCGGCTCTAAAACTGTGCTTTCGTATACGCCGCCGTTTGCGAGAATAACGCGGCGGCTTCCTTCGTTTTCTTTAAGACAGGCGAGCAAAACTCGGTCAAGTCCTATGCTTTTGCAAAATGGCAGGCAGTCCTTCAGCATTTGTTTGGCAATGCCTTGGCGACGTTCGGACGGGCGTACGCTGTAGCCGATGTTACCTGCGTATTTTTCAAGATATTCGTTAAAATAGTGGCGCACCTGTATCATACCGCATATTTTGTTGTCGCTTTCACGTACATACAAAAACTGCGTCGCCTGAACCCTGCCCTCGGGTACCGTCTCTCTATTTAAATGCTGTTTTGTTATGTTAAGCCATACAAACGGATCGTCTGTAATTCTGAGCGGTCCGCAGCCGTCCATGGAGCTTCCGATTTCAAGAAATTCACTGCGATATGCGCTGATCTGCTCCGCATAGCTTTCGTTTGGCAGTATAAGTGAATATTTTTCCATGATTTCATCCCCCGGTTTATAAAAACTGCAAATATATTGTAACATATTATAATTCAAATCACAATGCAACATATACAATTTTTTACTATACTATTTATAATGTTGATTAAACCTCCCGTTCTTACTATTTAACATTCAAAATCATTGAAAACATATGGAAATTGTGGTATACTGATACTTAACAGGAAAATGCAGTATATGGAGGTTTATACTATGGAATACTATTTTTCAGACAAAATGAGAGAGCTGAAGCCCTCCGCAATACGTGAAATATTCAAAAGTCTCGGCGACCCCGAGATGATAAGCTTTGCTGCGGGAAATCCCTCTCCTCTTTCCTTCCCCGTAAAGGATCTGGCGAAGATATCCGCGGATATTTTTGAAAACTCATCGACCGCCGCTCTGCAGTACAGCGTTACCGAGGGTTATCCCCCGCTGCGCGAGGCTGTACGGGCCCGTATGAAGGAAAAGTTTAACATAGACCGCGAGGGCGACATGACTATTATCACCTCCGGCGGTCAGCAGGGCATAGAGCTTGCCTGCAAAGCGCTTTGCAACGAGGGCGATACCGTCATTTGCGAGGATCCCACATTTATCGGCGCGCTCAACTCCTTCCGCTCCTGCGGCGCAAAGACCGTAGGTCTGCCTGTAGGCGAGGACGGCATTGACGCGGACGCGCTTGACAAAATGCTTACGGATGATCCCCGTGCAAAGCTTATATATCTTATTCCCACATTCCAGAATCCCGGCGGATTTACTATGTCTCTTGAAAAAAGAAAGGCTATATACAAGGTAGCCGCGGCGCACGGAATTATGATTCTGGAGGACAATCCCTACGGCGAGCTTCGCTTCAGAGGTGAGAACATCCCCACGCTGAAATCTATGGACACTGAGGGAATCGTGCTGTACTCCTCATCTTTCTCAAAGATCCTTTCGGCAGGTATGCGTATAGGATATATGTGCGGTCCTGAACCTGTTATTCAGAAAATGGTCGTTGCAAAGCAGAGCGAGGACGTACACACAAACATCTTCTTCCAGATGCTGACATACCGTTTTATGACGGAATGCGATCTTGATGCGCACATTGCATCGATCAACAAGCTTTACCGCGCCAAGTGCGATCTTATGCTCGGCACTCTTGACGAGGTAATGCCTGAGGGCGTCAGCTACACAAGACCTGACGGCGGTCTGTTCATCTGGCTCAGCCTGCCCGAAAAAATAAAGATGAGCGAGTTTGTCACCCGTGCCCTTGAAAAGAAGGTTGCGGTAGTGCCCGGCAACACATTCCTTTGCGACACCGAAGGCGAGATAAACGCCGTTCGTCTTAACTACTCAACACCCTCCGACGAGGAGATAGTCAAAGGCTGCCGCCTGCTGGGCGAGACGGTCCGCGAAATGCTTGCAGAATAAAATTACAGGAGGACTGATATATGAACATCTGGCACGATATGGCTGAGGAGCGCATAACGCCCGACCGCTTTGCCGCCGTAATAGAAATATCAAAGGGCAGCAAAAATAAATACGAGCTTGACAAGCAAACAGGAATGATGAAGCTTGACCGCATCCTGTACACATCCACCCACTACCCCGCAAACTACGGCTTTATCCCCCGCACATATGCCGATGACCTTGACCCGCTGGACGTTCTTGTAATGTGCTCGGAGTCTATACTGCCCATGACGCTGGTTGAGGTATATCCCATAGGCGTTATACGAATGATAGATCAGGGAAAGCTTGACGAGAAGATCATAGCTATCCCGTTCAGCGACCCCAGCTATAACATTTACAAATCGATATACGAGCTGCCTAAGCATATCTTCAACGAAATGAGCCACTTTTTCAAGGTATACAAGCAGCTTGAAGAAAAGGAAACTGCCGTAAACGATCTCGACGGCCCCGAAGCGGCAAGAGAAATAATCGCAGCGGCAATAGACAATTACAAAAAGCTTTTTGCATCGAAATAGCTTTAGAAAAAGGTTTTAACATATGTTTATAGATAAAATTCAGATATACGTCAAGGCAGGTAACGGCGGCAACGGCTCCGTTTCCTTCAGACGTGAAAAATATGTTGCCAAGGGCGGCCCCGACGGCGGCGACGGCGGCAACGGCGGCAACGTTATATTCCGGATCGACGAGGGTGCAAACACCCTGCTTGCCTTCAGATACAAGAGAAAATTTCTTGCCGAGGCGGGCGCCGACGGCAGCGGCGGCAAAATGCACGGTAAAAACGGCGGCGACCTTATTGTATTGGTGCCCCGCGGAACCATTATCCGCAACGCCGACAGCGGCAAGATCATACACGATATGTCCGACGGCGAGGATTTTATAGTCTGCAAGGGCGGCCGCGGCGGCTGGGGCAACAAACACTTTGCCACCCCCACAAGACAGGTGCCCCGCTTTGCCAAAAACGGTATCCCCGGTGAAGAAAAAAATCTTCTGCTGGAGCTTAAAATGATAGCGGATGTAGGCCTTGCAGGTCTGCCGTCGGCAGGCAAAAGCTCACTGCTTGCAAGCGTTTCCGCCGCAAGACCCAAGGTGGCAGATTATCATTTTACCACCCTTGAGCCGAGTCTCGGCGTTGTAAACACCGGCGAGGAGCGCGGCTTTGTAATGGCTGACATTCCCGGTCTTATTGAGGGCGCAAGCGAAGGTGCGGGACTGGGTCACGACTTTTTGCGTCACATAGAGCGATGCCGTCTGCTGGTGCAGGTGGTAGACGCATCTGGAATAGAAGGCAGAGATCCGTGCGACGACTTCAACACTATTTCCGATGAGCTTGAAAGCTTTTCCGATACTCTTGCCTCACTTCCGAGAATAGTAGCCGCCAACAAGTGCGATCTTTTGCCCGACGGAGACAGCGAGGAGCTGCGCCGTCTTGAAATGCTGGCTTCTGCCGCAGGATATCCTGTTGTACGGATATCCACGGCTACAAGGCAGGGTATTGACGCCCTTTTGCATATGATAGAGAACGAGCTTGCCAAGCTGCCGCCCGTAAAGGTTTATGAAAGCGAGATCACCGAGGAGGACGAGGAGCGCGAGCGCTTTGAAAACGCCCTGCCCGAGGACACGGAGATCACCAGAGATGATGACGGCGCTTTTGTTTGCAGCGGCAAATGGCTTGAAAAGCTGTGCGGCAGAATTTATTTTGACGACAGAGAGTCGCTGATGTACTTCCAGAAATCCCTTAACGACGCAGGCATTATAGACAAGCTGCGCGATGCGGGCTGCGTCGAGGGCTGTACCGTAAGAATGTTTGACATTGAATTTGATTTTGTAGACTGAGCTGTGATACCTGAAAGATTTTTAGAAAGAGCTGCGTCGCTGTTTTATGCCGACGAGCTTAAAAGCTTTATAAACGCACTTGAAGCGCCCGCTGTGCGGGCGCTTCGTGCAAACAATATTAAAATTTCGGCGGCTGACTTTGAAAAAAGCTCCGCTTTCCCTGTGTCGCGCCTTGATTTTTGCGGCGGCTACTCCTTTACCGAGGAAAAGATAGGTGCCGACCCGCTGCATCACGCAGGGGCATACTATGTTCAGGATCCGTCTGCAATGTGCGCCGTAGCTGCGGCTGCAGAGTATATCAAACCCGATTTTGCAGTGCTTGATATGTGCGCCGCTCCCGGCGGCAAAAGCACACAGGCTGCTTCACTTTTAGGCGAGGGCGGCTGGCTGCTCTCCAACGAAATAGATTTCAAGCGCAGCCGTGTGCTCCGGCAGAATACAGAGCGGATCGGACATCGGCGCACCGTTGTTACAAGTGCCGAGCCTGCAAAAATAGCAAAGGATTTTCCCCGCTGCTTTGATCTTGTCATAACAGACGCTCCCTGCTCCGGCGAGGGAATGCTCAGAAAATACGAGGAAGCGGCAAGGGAGTGGAGCGAGGAAAATGTTCTGATGTGCGCCCGCCGTCAGCAGGAGATACTGGAATATGCAGAGCGCTGCGTTGCACCCGGCGGTTATCTGATATATTCCACCTGCACATTTTCTCTCGAAGAAAACGAAATGACGGTGGATGCATTTCTGTCGCTGCACCCCGAATATTCTATTGTTCCCGCCGCTGACGCCGTTAAAGCTGCTACCTCCGACGGAATAAGCTTTGCAGGATGTCATAAAGATATGAGTGAATGCAGACGGTTTTATCCTCATATCTCTCCCGGTGAGGGACAGTTTGTGTGCATTATGAAAAGAGACTTATCGGGAGACAGAGGCTCTTTTTCGGGGAAGAGCGCGGCGTCGCCGCTGTCGAAAAATGATCGAAAGATAGTATCTGATTTTCTGAGCTCTGCTATCGGCAATGTAAACGCCGACAACGCAGTGATGCTGCGCGATACGGTAATGCTTACAGACGGGCTTCCCTGCCCAGACTACGCGCTTTGCTGCGGCGTTGCCGCAGGTCAGCTGACCAAGGGACGCTTTGAACCGCATCACCATTTGTTTTCGGCTTACGGAAGCAATTTCAATACCATAGCCGAGCTGAATTCAGATGAGATCGAAGCATATCTCAGAGGCGAGACTGTTGAACGACAGAACGGATGGAACGGCAGCGGATGGTGTGCCGTCACATATTGCGGATGCTCTGTGGGCGGCGGAAAGCTCGTAGGCACAACGCTGAAAAATCACTATCCCAAGGGTCTGCGAGCGAGAAAATAGGCAGTACATTCTCACCTAAACGGTACAGGCTGTCCATAGTGCTCCCACAATAAAGTGTTGGAGAGATTTAATGACCTTGCTACGGTGTTTCCGCAGATATCCGCCGAGTGGTCGGAAAAGAATTATCCCCTATTGCCTACTATTCTATCAAATATGTTCTCTCTGCTCTGTTTCCGGATGATCCCTCGCTTGATTATCATAATCTTGAGGGAGTTCATAACGGCGGTGAAGCTTCGGATATGTTTTCAAAAATGGCCACCATGCAGCCAGACGAACTCGAAACGGCAAGAAGACAGTTATTGAAATACTGTGGACTTGATACCTTTGCGATGGTAAAAATTTGGGGGAAATTAAAAGCAATATAGTTTCCCAAATAATATACCATTTTTGGCCGACTAAATATGATACAATATCATAGGAGCATATTGTAAAAGAATAATGCTACTAAGATAGTATTGGAGAATAAATGATGACATTTCGTGATAAGGTGACTAAGGAACTGTTGGAAAGATTTCCGATAGAAAAAGCAAAACAATATCACAATTCCAAATACAGTTTCTATTATGAGGATTATAACGACAATTTGTTTTGTGCTTTAGGCGATGACGCTCTTGCTGCTTATAAAAACGGAAGTGGTGGAGAGACGAAGGAAACTGTAAAAGAAAAAAACGGGGTTGTATGGACTGAACCACCCAAGATGGCAAGTATCGTTTCGTCATCGGCAATGACGTTTAATTTGCTTGGAAATGAAACGATTGTCATCCCAGAAGACTACACAATTCCAAGCACCAACGAATCTCTTCCTCATGTAATTCCGGCAGGAACATATACTGTTCGGTATGAAAAACAATTCTTCACTGTGAACAAAGGCAGCAATCCAGCAAATCTTGATGCTTTTCTATATTGCAAGGCTACTAATACTGCAATTTTTTGCGAAATGAAAACACTCGAATGGCTCGGAGAACCAGGAACACTTAAAGACTCATATCTTGATGAGAACTCTTATTTCAAGTCAGCTCATGAACAAATTGGTTGTGATGAAAAAGCATTTTCAATTTTTGAAAAACTGATTGATCAAATGACGGCATCAAGAAAGCCAGATCCCAATAAAAAGGATCACGACATACTTGTTTCCATGTTCGATGTTTATGATGCGTGGCAGATGCTAAAGCATACTCTCGCAATTTACAATTATACTTCCGCAGTTACTAAGGAATCCGTCAATAACTTCAAAAAAGGAAATATTCAATCTATTGCCGGTTTGTTTAACAATATCTTTCTTCTAAACGTTGTAAATGAAGTGCCTGAAGAATGGATTGCTGATACCAAAACAAGAACCAAATATATAGAAAGGCTTGATAAAGAACGATCCCAAGCACATATGTTTATCTCTATTATGATGGATCACAAAAACGGTCTGCCGAGGCTGTTTGATAATAACTGCAATGCAAGTTTCCAAATGGCATATATTTCAGCGAAAGATTTTTCAGAAATATTTGCAATGTCGGAAACTAAGCGAAAATATTTGAAAAGATACTTTAATTAATAACCTGTTCCGCAAAGGAGCAACGATTATGGAGATCTTTGAGCCACAAAAAAACTGGCACTGATTCGAATCTGGCAGATATTAAAGGAGTATAGTGACTATGACCATCCGCTTACTCAAGACGATATCGCAAGATATCTTGAAAATGACTATGGAATAGTTATTGAACGGAAAGCAATCGGCCGGAACATTTCTCTTTTGAAAGAGGCTGGAATTGAAATCGAATCAAGACGAGCAGACAGTTACCTTGAGGGAAGAAATTTTGAGGATTCAGAGCTTAAGCCGCTTATTGACGGCGTTCTTTGCAGTAAGCATATTACTTAAGACTTACGATTGTTCAGACCTTTCCAAGTTCTTTTCCTTGGTACTATGGCTTCTGCTGACTTCTTACAGTTCGTTGTTACTACGGATTTCTTTTCCGTCTGCAAGACCTCCTCGGGTAAGCGTTACCACCTTCACCTCATATATCTGCTACATTTACACCTTGAAATTCGGGCAGTATGGGACTTCGTTTTGTATAGCAAACTCATCCCTTTTTAGTATGCCTTCTATGTAGTTTCTGTTCGTCAGACCGAGTTTTTGCCCGCAAAGGCACTTTTCAGCCGTTACATCCGACTTCCTTCAGACTACGCCTCGCGACGGACGCCCTTGTCTTCGGCTAACAGTTCCTACTGCCAAGTCTGTAGTGGACTTTCACCACCAAGTTGTAACGCATACCGAGCGCACTATAAAAGCGATATTTCAGTCAACTGACTGAAATATCGCTTTCCTCATTATTTATATTATTTTAGTCCACTGAATAGCAAAGTCTACCCATGATGCAACATGGGGATCAACGTTGCCCATTCCGGTGTGAGATACCTCTGCGGTTGCAACCGACATTCCGTGCGGTCCCTTGGGGTAGATATGCAGCTCGGTGGGAACTCTTTTTGCCATCAGTGCCGACGCAAGCAGCAGAGAGTTTTCAACAGGAACGCACGTGTCCTCCTCGGTCTGCCAGATGAAGTGAGGAACAGTGTCCTCCGTAACCTGTTTATCCAGTGAATACGCCTCGCGCTGCTCATCTGTAGGATCTTCGCTGCCTGTCAAACGCTGAGTGCACAGCTCATGTCCAAGGGCCTTGTCAAGGGTAACAAGAGGATATGAAAGAATTACTCCGTGAGGACGGTTCTCGCCCTTCTCCATGCCCTCAAATGCGGCAAAATCGCGATTCCAGAATGTTCCTATAGAGCCGGCAAGATGTCCGCCTGCGGAAAATCCGCAAGCAAAAATACGGTCGGGGTCTATATTGTACCTGTCGGCATTTCTGCGTATGTGAGCAATGGCAAGAGACGCATCGACCAAAGGACGGGGGAACTTCGCAGGCTCGCCTATGGTGTAGTACAAAGTAAAAACATTAAAACCGGCAGCAAGAAAAGCCTTTGCAGGCGGCTCGCTTTCACGCTCAGCAAGAAAGCTGTACGCACCGCCGGGCAATATCAGCATGGCATCGCGGGGAGGACAGTTCATATCCCCCTCAGTCTTGCAGACATAGGTGTCAAGACGAACGGACATATCGCCCTCACCCTCGCGCAGATAAATACTTTCGCAGATCATATATATTCTCCTTCCGATGACTGCTTTTTTCTAAATTTTATCATTAAAATATCGCATTGTAAATAGAAAATCGGAATTTGAGAATATTTTTTGTTAATTTGGAAAAAACTATTGACAAGCGAGCCGTAAACTGGTATAATAATTCTCGCAGTTGAGCATAGCCGAATTGTGTAACGGTAGCACAGCAGACTCTGACTCTGTATGTTGGGGTTCGAATCCCTATTCGGCTGCCATAAAGTGGCGACAAAAAAGATATTGCCACAGAAAACCCCGATAGAATCGGGGTTTTCGCCGTTTTAGTCGACGATTTTTATAGAGTCCGTTTCGTAGATGTAAAATGGGCAAATTCCCTTTGCGCAGAGATTTGAACTCTCACGACAACAAAATATCAGCAAGATAGGCAGATAGAAGTAAAAAATCTATCTGCCTTTTTTATTTTCTGAAAGGAGCTGAAAGATAAAGATCAAACGTCACTCATCTGAGACAAAGGAGTCTGTTAAATCTTTAATAATGATTGACACCCCAATATTTGCCCCCAGCTTTTGTTTATCCTTTCAGCAAAAGTCGGGGGCATTTTGTATTTAATGAAAAGGAGGAATTTACAATGACCATATTTTCAGAATCCCCCGGTGACTGTTCCCTTGAAAGGATGATGGTCACCATCCCCGGCTTTAAGCCAAGAGGACACGG
>CAZBAR010000010.1:0-64525 GCA_964490165.1 uncultured Lachnospiraceae bacterium
AAAAGCATTTATAATCAATAAAGCTTTGCCTGCGGATTTTTGTCCGCAGGCTTTTCTGTCCCTGTTTCAATCCGTGCGCCTGCTTTTTCTCATCGATGATCCGTTTAAGTTTGCGGTCGATTACGAATCCCGAATCGGTAAACGTGTGAACGACAATAAGTGGACTATGCGGGGTGGTTTTTATATCCATCATTAAAAATGTTTGTGCCAACCTTTTGAGGTTCGGCAGATCGGTTTGTGCTTTCATTCATTTTTTCCTTTCGGGCAGCAAAAAAGGCAGATAGATTTTTACTTCTATCTGCCTGTCATAGCTGCTATTCTGTTGTTGTGAGAGTTCAAATCTATCCGCAAAGAGAAAACGCCCATTTTACATCTACGATTTGACTCTCGAAATTTCGCCGCCTAAGACGGCGAAACCCCCGATAAAATCGGTTTTTTTGTGGGCTACATCTTTTTTGTAGCCGCGTTATGGTCGGAGTGACAGGGTTCGAACCTGCGGCATCGACGTCCCAAATATATAATAGATTATTTTTCAGGGCATTTCAAGCGCTTTGTAGCCCTTTCGTCTGGAAATCGCTCGCTCTTTGAGCCTCTTGTCTCCACTATTTCCATGTAATCCGAAAATGACTGTGGGATGGAATGTGGTCGTAAAAAGACTCCCCGAACAAGCCGCTGTTCGAGGAGCTTTTTTCTATCTGTATGGTAACTCTGAAACGGAAAAATATCAAGTCGTTTTTCACCGTCATAATTTGAGCCGCAGTAGACAAAGAATAAAACCCTGTCGCATGATAAAATCACCGTTTTTATTGTAAAAAAGTGGTATTTTCACTGGACTTGTTCGGCAGTTGGTGGTAATGTGTGTGATTGCCGGAGAGGAGTTGAAATTCGTAGATAATAGCAGATTATAGCTGATAACAGCGAAAAATGATCCTGCGCCGATTGACATTCGACATAAATTGCGGTATAATATAATTTCGTGGGGTGATGTGATGAATAAGGCGGAAAAATGGGTATCCATGCTGGAAATATGCGATCATCTTGGATTTGGAAAAGATACCGTAAAAAAGTTAATTAAAGAGCAAGGACTTCCCGCTTATAAACCGGATAATAAAATATGGAAATTTAAAATAAGCGAAGTTGACGAATGGATGAAAACTAAACGAATTGGCGTAGGCACAGCGACAGGAGATGATAAAGATGTATAAAACCATTGACTTGTTTGCTGGCGCAGGCGGTCTGAGCCTTGGATTCAAACAAACAGGACGGTTTGAATTAGTTGCAGCGGCAGAAATCAATCCTAATGCGCGAAAAACATATAAAGCAAACATACCTACTGATCCTAAAAACTTTAAATTCATTGATAATGTAATTGGTTGCAATTTCAGAGCCTTGAGCGATGAACTCGGAGGTATAGAAATTGTAATCGGAGGCCCACCTTGTCAAGGGTTCTCAAATGCAAATAGGCAAAAAAATCAACTTATTAATATGAATAATGCGCTTGTCAAGGAGTATTTCAGAGCGATAAAAGAGATCCGCCCAATCGCATTTGTCATGGAAAACGTGAGTATGCTTGAATCGGATACACATCGATTCTATGATTCGTACAATGATCATAATGAAATAGAAGCATTGCGAATTGAAGGATATGATATACCTATAAGAGATGATGATATATTTATATCAAAGGACAATTTTGATAGCTTTGATATGCTTGACATTGCTATGCATATAGAAACAGTTGAAACAATGATTTTGCCCAATGAACTCTATGTCCTTATTCGTGTGCTAAACAAGAATAAAAACAATAAAAAAAGACTTCCAAATTTCTTGAAAAAAAACACAATTCAATTGATAAAGCAAATCGATAAGTATATAGAAATTGCTGATAGTCAGGATATACACAAAATTCGAATTTGTGAAATGCTTGTTGCAATAAAGAGCGTTTTAACCAAAGAAGAAGCAATAAAAGAGAGTGCAGAGTTACCCTTACTAGTGGAATTGCAAAAAAACCTAATTTCTATAAAAGAGATATATCAAAACAGGTTAATAGGTACTTATCAAAAAGATACAGACAATAATGTAGTGTTCGCTGCCAAGTCTTATTCTGTAATTGATTATATAAATGCAATATTAGGTAATCAATATATACAAAAAGGTGCTACCCTTAATGCAGAATGGTTTGGTGTCCCCCAAGAGCGACGCCGCCACATAGTTGTAGGATTGAGAAAAGATGGCGAAAAGGAAATCGAAATATTATTCCCTACGAAAAGTGTGTGTGATGAGCATTACACGGTAGCTGATGCTATAATGGATTTAGCCGAATATCCGGTTAGCCTTGAAAAAACATGCGATGACATCCCGTATACTGATGATCAAATATCAGAATATGCTCGTGAAATGAGGCGTGATAGCACAACGGTTAAGAATCATATTGCGACTAAAACAACGGAAACCGCTATGGAACGATTTAAGGCAATTGAGCAAGGCAAGAACTTTCATAGTCTTGATGCCGAACTGAAAACCACATATTCTGATCCGACGCGAACACAAAACACTATATATCTTAGGCTTAATCCTAATGAGCCGAGTGGAACTGTAGTTAATGTGCGCAAATCAATGTGGATACATCCTACGCTGGATCGTGCGGTTACCGTAAGAGAGGCAGCAAGACTACAATCCTTCCCCGATGAATTTAAATTTATTGGAACTAAAGATTCACAATATCAACAGGTGGGCAATGCTGTTCCGCCAAAACTTGCACGAGGTATAGCTAACATAATCTTAAATTTAATATAATTACAAATACCGCAAATTATTTCAAAAATAATTTGCGGTATTTCACATCTACAATCATCGAATAATGAGATTTAATTACTTGAAAATGAAATTATTTGAAAAATATTATAAAAATAATATTGACACGAGCATCTTTTGGCTGTATAATAAAGTCGAAATAAATCGGAGGGATGAAAAATATGCCAAATACAGAAACTAAAAGAGATAGATTTGTTCGCATTGCTGAGGCACGCACAAATAAAATTATTTCAATGATTCAGTTGCTTGGAAATTGTGCAAACCCCGGAAGTTACGAATATACAGAAAAAGATGTTGCGGATATCTTTAGTGCTATCGAAAAAGAATTAAAAATAGCAAAAATCAAGTTTAATCCTACAGAGGATAAGACTACCAAATTTAAGCTTGGCCGATAAGGAGGCAAATGTATGGGAAGCTGGAATGAAAAATTATCATGGTGTTTTAGCCCGTTAGGATCTGGTCCCAAAGTCGGTGTTAACGATGCGGGTATTGGTATTTTTAAAAAACGACCGTACATAAGTTTAGCAAAAGAAATATTGCAAAATGTAATTGATGCCAAGGATCATACCATTGATGCACCTGCTCAAGCTTGCTTTGAAATAATAAATATTGAGCGCAAAGATATTCCTGATGGAGAACGGCTTTCGCAAGTGATAAAAAGTTGTTATGATTATTACCATGATGGCGATGACGGAATAAAAATGGGATTTATCAAAGATGCAGCCAAAGAATTTTTGGATGGCACTGCCCCTGTTCCCGTACTTAAAATTAGCGACTATAACACTCTTGGTCTCACCGGAGCAAAAGAGGAAAAAGGTTCAAACTGGACTGGTCTCATCCGAGAAGTTGGAGCTACAAACAAAGGAAATGGAAAAAGCGGCTCTTTTGGCGTTGGTAAATTTGCACCATTTAATTTTTCTTCTATTAGAACAATTATTTACTCAACAGCGAATAAAGACGGTGACACTGCTCTTCAAGGAAAGACCATATTAACTGCTTTTCGTGACGTTGATGGTAAAGTCAAACAAAATGTTGGATTGTTTGGATTTTTAGAGGATGGTGACAGCAAGGCTGTATATGACTTTAATGATGTACCCGAAATATATAGACGCGATAAAAACAAAATTGGAACTGATTTGTTTGTGTTAGGGGTAAAAAAAGATCAGGACTGGATGGATCAAATTGCTTTATGCGTCTTGGACTATTTCTTTTATACAATTTATCAAAATGATTTGGAAGTAATCATTAAAGATGTCAATAAGGAAATAATCATTAACAAGAAAAATTTGCCTGAGCTCATGGCAAAATATACGGCTTATTGCGAAGAAAACGATATAAACTTTGATGCCCCTATCTTTTGGGAGGTATTGAACGATACATCTGGAAAAACCAAAAAGTTTACAGCAACTATCCGCAATAAAGGAGAGGTTGAACTTTATTTGTGCGTCGATTCAGATTTCTATGATAAAAGAATTTTGCAAATGCGTAAAGCAGGTATGAAAATTCAAGAGGATACTGCCTTTAGAATTGGAGCCTATTTTCATGGAATATTTATAGCAACAGGTAAAGGTAGCAAATCTGATAATCCGGAAGATAATATCAACAGCTTTTTGCGCAAGTGTGAAAATCAGGCTCACGATACTTGGAGTGAAAGCGAATATGACGGAAATCAAGAAGAAGCCAAAAAAACGCTGAAAGAAATTCATTCTTGGATCCTGGAGAAAGTAAAAAGCGTTATGCCCAAAGAGGAAGCGGCTGAGGTTGATGCCTATGGGTTAAGCGATTTATTACCTAACCAATTTGGCGATTCTGAAGAGGATATGCAAGAAATAGCATATGCAAGTTTTGAGCCGTTGCCGCTTGAAGTCGCCGCTGTAAAGGTCAAAAAAGGCACAAGAAGCATTTCTGATATTAGCGTTTCCATTGGCGATAAAAAGCAGCAACCCGGATCAGTAATTATTCCTGATCCGGATGGTGATGAAATAATAAATACTGGAAAAGTGAAAGAAGAACCACCGATTCCGCCTACTCCTGTGCCGCCGATTCCGGTTCCACCAGTTCCTGTTCCGCCCGAACCCAAGCCTCAGCCTGAACCTGAGCCGGATCCTAACCCTGAAGGACCAGAGCAAATTTCAGGGTCGACTGATAAGACCAATAAAACGAATAGCGGTAAAACTGCACTACATAATGTTCCGTTATCCAATATTAAAACTCCATTCAATTCGAAGGAAGAAACATTTATTGTTTCTTTTGTGCCGCAAAGGAGTTGTGATGATGTATTTATTAGGCTTAGGATAGGCTCTGATGATGAAGATAAGAGGAATGCAGAAATAAGGAATGCCATCTACGAAGGTCACCAACTGGAGCTGTATAAAGAATTTATAAGATTCGGTTGCTTTGAAAAAGGCAAAAAGATTATTATTCGTGTTGAATTGAAAAATGCCAAGAGATGTCCCTTGGAGGTGAGTGCATATGTTAAATAGTACAATAAACTATCCATATCCTGTGTTGAGAACTAATCTCGAAGATTATGATAAATCTATATTTTATGCCAATGTAACAGTTGATCCGACAACCGAGGGATATAGAATATTTGTAAAGTATAATGTTAACAATGCAGAAGTGATTGATTTGCTCAAAAAAGGAGATGTCTCATTTGCTTTAGAAATTCAATGTATTTCTACCTGGTATAGGCGATTGGAGTTGAGTGATTCTGATGAACAAACAATATTCTTGCCATCGGATATGATACATGATCGTGTGGATTTATGCCCTTGTATAGTTGCTTGCAATAATATTAAGGAATTTTATTCGGATGATTTTTCTGAAGAATACAAAAACATTCTTTTTCAAATTAATACAGGTGAAGTTATTGCCATTGGAGAACGAAAAAAATTCGAGGCACTGTACAAAGATGATATAATTAAAAAATCGGAGTCAATTGTTCATTTTCAGGATGATAGCAAAGCAGACATCATGTATTGCGAGTGGGATAATCCGATTATTCAAATTCATATTCCGACAAAGCAATATGCGTTATACACTCATATGGGTCAGTATGAATCGTGGAAAGTTCCGTTATTAAATGCCATATATGTTACCCCTGTTATTGTTGAAGCGTTAACATACATATATCGAGATGAGTGCAAAAATGGAGATAACTCGCTTTCGGAATATGCGTGGTATAAGACATTGAAGTTTTTAACGGAAAAAATTGCAAAAAACGATTCTGCAAAGTATAAAAAATTATTAGGTGATCCGGTTAAACTTGCACAACTATTATTAAATGATAATGCGTCAACATCACTCGAATTGCTTGGCAATTCAAGCAAGCAATAAGGAAGGAGGGAGAAGATATGTTGTTGAATTTCATGAAAAACGATGCTCTTTCTCTGCTTATGTCTGATATACCCAATAATATTGAACGCTATGATTTAAAGGATAAGTGGATTGACGAATATTTTGATTCAAAAGGGATAGGTAACTATTGCTTTAATTCCATGATAAGTGTTCCGGATGTTGAGTTAACTATAGGTGATTCCAAAACAGATTTTAAGAATGCTGTTAAGATTTATGATTCATTCCGAGAATTCTTAAATCCCGTACAAGCTAGTGACCTTAGACTTTGGGCATATTTGGCGCATAACAATTATTGGGACTACATGAGAGAAAGATGGGCTATAGATATTCCATCAGAGGAAGATGATGACGGTGCTGAATCAAATAAGTTAGCCGCAAGAATAGGTTCACGCTATTTTTTTAAAGCTTCTAAAGGTAAAGCATTTGTTCGTCAAGGCATTGCACGACTTTATTGGAGTGCTTATTTGACTTATGATGATAACAATCCAAATAACCCTTATGAATATACTGAATACTTTTTAAGCAAACAAGATATTTTTGCCGTATCAACCGAGCGATCGCTTGCGAGAAACAAAACATTATTGCTATCTGCCCTAAAAGTTTTAAAAGAACATGGAGAACTGAAGCGCAATAGTATTAGACAATACTTTCTTAAAATCAATCAGGCTGGTGGTCTCCTTGTGTTGGATTCCTTGTCTTCAGATTCAGCGTATGATTTGGCTAAAAGAACATTGGAAGATGTTCTTAAAATGCAAGAAAATGATGAGTGATCTATTCAAATATTGAATTTAAGCACTAACAGTAATCGCGGGAACACAGACAAAGTTAAATTTAACTGGACTTGTGAAAACCTTTGTGGTATGGTGTTGTACTGCAAAGGAGGTGCTACAAATGGCACGGATAACAGTAGAGCAAGTTTACCGCGGAGAAAAGTATGATGTGATGAGTGCAGCGATGGCAGACTATCTCAAGAATGGCCGTCCGTCAGAGTACGATGAACGGACTTGGGTGGAGATGCTTCTTGTCAAGCACGCGCTGATCACAGCGGACAAAATGAGAAACGAGGGCGACTCGATATCGGGAATGACCGATGCCGAGTCGTCCTCTTCTTATGTGAGGGGGGATGCATATGACAACACTTGAAGATCTGTACTACGGTAATATCAATCCGCACGAAAGGTACATCAAGCGCGGCACAAGAGTGGATCAGCTCGTAAAGCTGCTGTGCAAAAATGAAGGAGGATTGACGGCAACGCTCACCGAACAGCAGAAAGAAAGCTTTGAAAAGTTCAAGGATTGCCAAAGCGAGCTGTCTGGACTGACCGAGCGCGATGCATTCAGGGACGGCTTCATCCTGGCGGTACGGATCATGGTCGAAGCGATGGAAGGCCTTGAAACGGTGGAAGATATTTGAATGTAGTATGGTTGCGCATTAGCAATCAAGATAAAACCGGCAAAAGAGGGTTGTGCTAGAATGTATGCGAAACCTCTTTTAGCTTTCAAAATTGCGTTGCTGTAGTCAAAGAAAAAATATTATTATTCCCCGAACAGAAAAGAAATATACATAACAGCGCAGAAAATATTGACAGAAAGTTGATTTTGTGTTATACTAAATTACCGAACGAAAATTCGGTATACAACTGAATAAAACATAAATGGTTTCAAGATTATTTTTTGAAACGCCGGGAGCAGCCGATCATTCTGTTACGGTAGCTGAAAACTGATTTATAAAGTTAAGGCTCGTACATAGTAAGTCACTTATGGCAAGTGGCTTTTATGTGCGAGCCTTTTTGTATTTTCCGCAATATGAATACTGCTCCCACTTTTCATGTGAGCAGATCATAAATAAAACTGAAGAAAGGAGTGGTCTGATGATTGTATCAGTCAAGCCGCCTTAAGTGAAGGCTCGGGGCGGTAGCAAAGAACGCGCCGTAAGTTCTGAAACCACGGCAAAAACAATGAAAGGAAAATATTGCTATGAAAGAATGTATGTTTAAAAACTATGACGAGCTGCCGCTGTTCCTTAATGCAGATACGGTAGCAAAAGCGCTGGGCATCGCCATCTCCTCGGCGTATGAGTTGATGCAAGAAAAGGATTTCCCAACCTTTAAGGTGGGCAATCGTAAGTTCGTGGAAAAGGAAAAATTCCGTCAGTGGATCGAAGCGCAGTCAGGAGGCAACCGTTGAAATACAACCGCTACCCAAAGAGAGATGCAGTGAAAAATTATTTTCCTCTGCCGAATGAAATCTTCTCGCTGGGACTCAGCGGTGGTGAAATCCTGGTCTACACCTACCTCATGTATCGTGAAGATCGGAAAACATTTCAGTGCCACCCAAGTTATAAAACAATCGGCGAAGCGGTTGGTATGAGCAACAACACCGTCAAAAAATATGTGGACGGTCTGGTCGAGAAGCGGTTGATCACAACCGAGCCGACCTCCGTCATCACGAAGAAAGGTGAAAAGCGCAACGGTAATTTGCTCTATACCATACATCCGATTGAAGAAGCGGTTGCGTATCACTACGAGCAGCAGATGATACGCTTGGACGAGGAAATGCGTCGGCAAGCCACGATGGCAAAACTGGCTGAATACGACCGTAAGCATCCCAAAGTAGCGGTTTGATGCCGTCATCAAACGAAGCAGGTTAAAGTGCGGGGTCATCCCGCACCACCTACTTCGGACGGCAGAGCCGACCGTTGGGGGATTTTACGAAAAAGTCAATGCCTTTGTTATGGGGTCTTGCAGAAAGGAGATAAAAATGGCTGAAAAATCAAGCAAAAAACGTAGATTTCCGCTATATATGACGGCGGAACAGGATGCGGAAGTAAACAAGTTCGTGGATAACGGATACGCTAAATCGCAAAACGATTTTATAAACAAAGCGATTGAGTTCTATATCGGCTATCTGCGCAACGAAAAGAATATCGATTATATCGCGCCGATCCTGTCATCCGTGATGAAAAGTCAGATGGTGGATATCGAGAGGAACCTATCCGAAATAATTTTCAAATTGGCAGTTGAGGTTGCCAAACAAAATCATATTGCGGTGAGTCGAGGCGAGCTTGACGAAGATACACTGTACCGCCTCAACGATATGTGCTGCCGTGATGTTGCTTCCAACAACGGTAGAGTTCAGTTCGAAAATGCCTATCGGTATCAGTACGACGAGGACGGTAATGAATGATGGCAAAAATATTTTTCACTTGCAACTATTATAAAAACCCGGCGCGAACTAACACAGGAAAATTGCTCCGGTATATCGGAACGCGCGAGAGCGTTGAAAAACTTCCGACCGGCATTGATCACTCGCCGTCAACCGTCAGGCAGCAGCGACTCATCGCAGAGGTGGTAAAATTTTTTCCTCACAGTCGTCAGTATGTAGAGTATAAAAATTATGAAACCGATTCTACAAAATCCAACGCAACAAATTTTATCAATGCGGTGATAGAGCGTGACGATGTGCGCCGCCTTGATAAATTGGTTTCGTATATTGCAGAGCGTCCCAGTGTTGAGAAAATCGGCTCCCACGGTCTGTTCTCGCAGAGCGATGATGCCATAGACTTGGATGCGGTTGCAGATGAGGTGAACGCCAACGGCGGTATCGTTTATTCTCACATCATTAGCCTTCGCCGTGAGGATGCAGAACGGCTCGGATACAACAACGCGCAGGCTTGGAAAGATTTAGTCCGCCGAAATGTTACTGAGCTTGCCGAAGCGCACAACATCAGCCTCTCTAACCTCCGATGGTATGCTGGTTTTCACAACAAGGATCACCATCCGCATATACACTTGGTGGTGTACTCGAAAGACGGCAAACAAGGTTGGATCACCAAGAAAACCATTGAAGATATGCGCCGCTTGTTTGGCAACGATATTTTTCGTAACGAACAATACAAGCTGTTCGAAATGGAAACACAGCAGCGTGACTTGGTTAAAGAGCGCGTGAAGGATCTGCTGGAGGATATGTTCTCTATGTATCCGGTAAGCTGGGAGACGCAATATTTATTTGAAGCTCTCCGTCAGCAGCTTAAAAACCATTCTGGCAAAAAGGTGTACGGTTATCTGCCGAAAGATATTAAAGAAACGGTAAACAAAATCGTAGCTGAGTTTGCAAAGGATGAAGATGTTGCTGAACTCTATGCCGAGTGGAATAAAATCAATCGGGAGAAGCTCTCCCTGTATTACGAAAAGAAAGAACCCGATATTCCTCTGGAAGATAATAAAGAGTTCCGCAGTCTGAAGAATGACATCATCAGGGCGGCGGTGCAGATGGATAATTATCTTGTAAACACCGGTTACTCCACCGAGCAAAAGGTTGGGTTCCTGTTCACAAATGTGTTCCGTTCCTTCCTAAAACTGTTCCAAAACAATTATAACAGACACGCCAATCGTCTCGGCAGACAGATCGACAGAAAGCTGATGTCTGCCATCGAAGCAAAGAAGGCGGCGCACGGTTTGAAAACGGATAAGGGTGTGGCATACGACTACAATGAGCCAACGCAGACGATGTAAAAATGAGGTTGCGCATACATTTTATGCGCAACTTCGACCAACTAAAAATTATTCGAACATCCGATGCAAAATCGCTGGATATTCAAAAAAGTATGTGGTATTGTGTTGTGTTGCAAGGAGGTGATTATCGTGGCAAAACGAAGACCATCAGGCGAAGGAATGATTCGCCAAAAGAAGAAAGGACAATGGGAAGGTCGTATCGTTGTCGGTCATAAGGAAAACGGCGATCCCATCTTCCGCTATGTCTACGCAAAAACACAAAAGGATCTGATCGATAAGCTTCATCAGAAAATCGACGAATTCCGAGATGCCGAGCTGACCGAGGAAAGCAATATGTCCCTCGGCGAGTGGCTTGATAAGTGGATCGCCGAGTATATGACCGGCACGGTGCGGGAGAGTACGCTGAACAGCTATATATCCTACGCAAAAAGGTATATCAAGCCTGTGCTTGGAGAAAAGCCGGTGGCGTTCCTCACAACCGCCGACATTCAGAAATTCTATAACAATTTGAGAAAGAACGGCAGAATTAAACATTGGCATATCTTTGGTGAAGGACTGTCAGATGCCTCGATAGTGCGGATACACTGTATGCTTCACGAAGCCTTGGATATGGCAGTAAAGGAACACCTCATATCCAAGAACCCGACAAACGGTACAACCGTGCCAAAGGTTATAAAAAAGGAGATGCAGGTGCTGACGGACGAGCAGCTTGCATCATTCATGAAGCTGGTCGATGCAGAGGAACACTGGCGGGACTTCTTCTACACCGAGCTAACAACAGGACTTCGGCGCGGTGAGATATGCGGTCTCAAGTGGACGGACTTCGATGAATCCGAAGGCAAACTGAACATCAACCGCAGTATCAATTTGAAAAACGGCGTGATCGTCGAAGGCGAAACCAAAACAGGCAAAGGCAAGAGAAGCTTCTATCTGCCCGTCAGCACAGCCAATGTGCTACGAGAACGAAAAAAGAATACAAAAACGGAATGGATTTTCACCGATCCGCTTCGCCCCGAGTTTCCCGTAGCACCACCAGCGGCATATCGAAAGATGAAACAACTGCTCCAAAAAGCAGGGCTTCCTAATATACGCTTCCACGATCTACGGCATACCTTCGCAACCCACGCACTCACAAGCGGAGTGGATGCCAAAACGCTATCGGGAATTCTTGGGCATACCAATGCGAGCTTCACACTCGACACCTACACCCACGTGACAACCGATATGCAACAGAGAGCCTCGAATATCGTCGGCGGCTTTATGAATGATATCTTCGGAGAGGAGTTGAAAATATGAGTAAAAGAAGAAAGCAAGGCGAAGGCACCTTGCGAAAACGAGCAGACGGTCGATGGGAAGCTCGCATCGTCATCGGCTACGATGAAAAAGGTCTCCCTATCACCAAGAATGTCACTGCGATGGAAAAAGGTAAATGTCTTGAAAAATTAGAGCAGTTAAAAGAACAATGCGGCGTGCAGCTCACCGGCAAGGTTAAATCAAATATGACATTCGGTGATTGGATGGATTTCTGGTATCAGCAGTATGAAAAACAGCGGATACGACCGACAACACAGGCCCATTATGAAAATTTAATATACAATCATGTAGTGACGGAAATTGGCAAACTAACGTTGAGCGAATTAACGCAAAACGATTTGCAACAGTTCTACAGCCGATTGAAAAACGGCGGCAGGCAGGTGCGAACCGAACTATACGGCAAAGGCTTGTCCGACCGTATGATACGCAGTTGTCACGCCGTATGTCGCAAAGGTCTGGGAAAGGCGGTCGCAGACGGTCTCATACGCATTAACCCTGCGATTGGTTGCAAACTGCCGCCGAAGAAGGCAAAAGAGATGCAAGTACTGACTCGTGAGGAAATGCAGAGGTTTATATTACAAGCCAAAGCAGACGGATACTTCGAACTGTTCCTTCTTGAACTCTGCACAGGAATGCGCCGAGGTGAAATCGTGGCTCTGCAATGGGAAGATCTTAATATGCAGACAGGAGAGCTTCACATCTCCCGTCAGGCAACAACGGTAAAAGGACAGATTCATATTTCTGCGCCAAAGACAAAATCCTCCATCCGCACCGTGATACTTCCATCGGACATCGTAAAAATCCTTGCGGAGTATAAGAAAAAGGTAAACTCACGGTGGATGTTCCCGTCGCCTGTAAAAGTGGATGCACCTCGCCATCCTTCTGCTGTACGGAAGATACTCGATAGAACTTTGGAAAGAGCCGAGTGCAAGCATATTCGCTTCCACGATCTCAGGCACACCTTCGCAACTACCGCCCTTGCCAACGGTATGGATGTAAAAACCCTATCGGCGATCATAGGTCATATTTCCTCAGAAACGACCTTGAATATATACACCCATATCACCGACAATATGCAGCGGAGTGCTGCCAACAAAATTGAGCAGGGTTTCGGCAGAAATGAGGGCAGTTTGAGCGAGGTGGATCAAACACCCGCCCAAACGGTAAAATCGCCACAGAGAGCGGTGTTTGAGCCGAAACAGCCGAAAATTCGCCGCCCCGGCACCGGATGCATCACGCAGATCAATGACCGCCTGTTTGAAGGCAGATACTCGCCGACCGATGCTCACGGCAAGCGCACACCGAAAAATGTATACGCAAAAACAAGAGAAGAATGCGAAGAAAAACTCGCCGAGTTAATTACACAGATGAATGCGGAGATCGCCGCCGAGAAAGAACGGCTCAAGGCAGAGCAAACCGCATAAAAAGAAACTCCGGCTGATTTAACCTCTAATGGTAGATTAGCCGGAACTCTTTATATTGTTCAAATTATGAGCCGCAGTAATCAAAGAAAAGGGATTTTCTCTGACCACAATTATTTATGTGGTCAGAAAAATATGAGTTTTCAAAAAGTGGCGGCAAAATACCTAAAAAGGTATAAAAATTGACCGAAAGTGGAGACTAAAGCCTCTAAATTCGGTCAAAATTTGGTCGAAGTGACAGGACTCGAACCTGCAGCATCTTGCTCCCAAAGCAAGCGCGCTACCAATTGCGCCACACCTCGATTTATTCAGTTTTTGGCTCGGATTTTAGTAGATTTTCCGCAACTGTGGGACACTATGTGGTCGTAAGGCTATTATAGCACATTTTTGAAAAATAGGAAAGTGGAAAAATCGCAGTGTTAAAGGCTTTTTTGCGGTATCCGGAAATTTACTTGAATGACTTATCTCACAGTCCCAAAGCAAGCGCGCTACCAACTGCGCCACACCCCGAAATATTTAATTGTCATACAGCATCAAGCTAAAAGACTTATCATATTATACAACACTTTTATTCAAAAGTAAATAGTTTTTTTGTTTTCCCCTTACATTTTGATTGCAAGCCACATAGCTCCGACAATTCATGCGGTGCATTTATTGCCGCCGAGTTTGCGAAAAGAGCCATACACTCGCGGCGAAGGCTTTGCCTAGTACGAAACAGCTAAACGCGCCCTCAGGATATACTTCTGAGGGCGCGTAATTTTCAAGATGATTCAGCGAGCCATTCTCTGCTGTCTTACACTTTTGTCAAATGAAGGGTTCCATCCGTAAAAGTTCTTATAGTCTCCTCTTTCCTGAGCGATACGAAGCGCCTCGCCGAAGCGCTGATAGTGAACAAGCTCACGCTCACGTAGGAATTTGATTGCATCGCAAACATCAGGGTCGTCGACCATTCTGAGGATATTATCGTATGTTACCCGCGCCTTTTGCTCTGCTGCAAGATCCTCGTTGAGATCTGCAAACACATCGCCCTTTACACCGAAGTATTCTGCGCTGAAGGGCACACCGCTTGCCGCGATAGGATAAATACCCGTAGTATGGTCTACAAAATAGGTGTCAAAACCGCTGCGCTTAATCTCCTCCATCGAGAGATTTTTCGTCAGCTGATACACTATGGCGGATATCATTTCAACATGCGCCAATTCCTCCGTGCCGATATCGGTAAGAATGCCGACTATCTCGTCGTAAGGCATGGTATAGCGCTGGCACAAATATCTGAGCGATGCTCCCAGCTCGCCGTCGGGTCCGCCCAACTGAGAAATAATAATCTTTGCATAGGTCGCATTTGGTGTTTTAATATTTATAGGGTACTGAAGCTTTTTTTCATATTGCCACATTTATTCTGTCTCCTTTTTAATATTCGGCTCAGGCTTTCAGCACATTTTTGTACTGTCTGATTCCCACGGCCACGGGCTCTTGATCCAGTTCCAGCCGTTTTCCGTATCGGTGGAAAACGCCGTAAGAGGTCCGAAGCGCCGTTCATACTCGCAGGCGGCATTGTTCATTGCATCTCTCGCCTCATTGAAATATGCCAAAGCCTCGCGGCAGTTCGGGTGTGTGTCTAAATACAAAGCTGCCTCATGAGCAGCAAGTCCGAGAGCGCTCAGCTTATTCATAAGAGCCGCTCTGCTCATTCCGCCGTTATTCGATGCGTTCATCATCTGCACTCCCTCCCTCTGCAATTGGTAGGATACCACGGGAAGATCAGCTCTTTGAACAGAGTGCCGTGTGCAAGAGCCTCTTCGGGATCAAACAGCTCACGCCATTCCTGCATGGGCACATAAGCCATGGCAAGAGGGAAATCATCTACACAATTGCCGCCACCGCACGGTCTTGACGCCAGCGGAGACGCAGAGGCATCACGCGCGGTCTTCTGACAAACAGCACAGCCTGTACCGTATTCCTTAAAAAACAGCTCTCCCGCGATCCTGTCACGGGGCGTTCTGTTTTCTGTCTTGTAGTTCGTTCTCATTCAATATTCCTTTCTTCAACTGTCCTTAGGCGCACCTGCGCCTGTTATATTATATGAAAGCCCTGCACTTTGCGACAGTGTAACCCCGCTGCTGAAAAAACGACAGTGTTTTTTCCAACGTGCTTCGAATATGTAATATTACATCGCTGTTATATTGACATTTCGGTGAAATTTAAGTATACTACTTATACATTCAGGGGGACAGTTGATGAATTTTGACTGTTCCCTTTTGTCTGAAATTCAATCGTCGGTAAAAACGGAATTAAGGGTATAATCAATATAAAGAGTGTGCTGACGCAAAAGCCGCGATGCGCGTCTGAGAATAAACATAGAACGGAATAGATCAGATAAAATCGAATAAAAACCAAAATATTTCAAAAATCCCCCTGCGTAAGGTATTGCTTGTGACGCAGCGTAATGAAGTAAACTAAGAGTGAAAGGATGCGAAATCTATGTCACAGTCACATTTGAATGCAAATTCAAATATATACACAACCGGAGAAATTGCAAAGCTCTGCGGAGTATCCGTCAGAACGGTGCAGTATTATGATACCCGCGGCATCCTGACGCCCAGCGAGCTGTCCGAGGGCGGCAGACGGCTTTATTCAGAGGACGACTTCAAGCGAATGAAGATAATATGCTTTCTTCGTGATGTCGGTATCTCCATCAACAGTATCGGAGAATTGCTGTCCGGGGACGACCCGGGAAGCGTTATTTCGGTTTTGATCGAACAGCAGGAGCAAATGCTTCGCGAAGAAGCAAATGAAAGGCAGGCAAAGCTTGATATGCTTGCCGGGATAAAAAGGGAGCTTAAGAACGTCCAAAATTTCTCCGTTGAATCTATCGGTGATATAGCTTATGCCATGGAAAACAAAAAGAAAATGAGAAAGCTGCACGCTATCCTGCTGATCACAGGAATTCCCATGGGCATCCTTCAGTGGGCATCTATCATTCTGTGGATCTCCACGGGAATATGGTGGCCTTTTGCCCTTTGGGCTGTTATAGCCGTTCCGTGGGCGGTTTGGATATCAAAATTCTATTTTGGGCAGGTTGCGTACATCTGTCCGCAGTGTCACGAGGTATTCAAGCCCAATTTCAAAGAGGCTTTTTGGGCAAAGCACACCCCGACGCTCAGAAAACTGACCTGTCCCCACTGCGGGCATAAGGGCTTTTGTGTAGAGACTTACGGAAAGGAGGAAAATAAAAATGGATAAGATCATAGAGTTTCTCCCGTTTTTAATTCCGCTGATGATCGTTGAGTTTGCCCTTTTGGGTTATACGCTTTATCACATTCTTACCCACAAAAACTATAAAAGAGGCAACCGCGCCTTGTGGCTCGTTGTTGCTATCGTCGGCATGGAGTTTATCGGTCCGGTCCTGTACTTTCTGCTTGGTAAAGAGGAAAATTAAATATGGATGTGCTGACAATTCAAAACCTGAAAAAAAGCTTTGGCAGCAAGGACGTGCTTTGCGGACTTGATCTGACTGTGCCCAAACACAGCATTTTCGGTTTTATCGGTAAAAACGGCGCAGGAAAAACAACGACGATGAAAGCGATTCTGGGCCTTCTGAAAGCGGACAGCGGCGAGATCTGTGTCATGGGCGAAAAGGTGCATTTCGGGCAGACGGGTACAAACCGTTACATCGGCTATCTGCCCGATGTGCCGGAGTTTTATCCTTATATGACGCCGCGTGAATATCTGAAGCTCTGCGGAGAAGTAAGCGGAATGAATAAAGCTGACATTGAGGCGAGAAGCAAAGAGCTGTTGGAGCTGGTCGGTCTCGGAGAGGAACGCCGCCGTATAAAAGGCTTTTCAAGGGGAATGAAGCAACGCTTGGGAATTGCACAGGCGCTTCTGAACCGCCCGAAGCTTCTTATCTGCGACGAGCCAACGTCGGCGCTCGATCCCACAGGTCGCAAGGAAATTCTGGATATACTTCTTGCAGCCAGAGAGCATACCACAGTGCTTTTTTCCACGCACATTCTTTCGGATGTGGAACGTATCTGCACCGAAGCCGCCTTTTTAGCGGGCGGCAAAATTGCCATGCAGGGATCAATTGCAGAATTGCGAAATAATCGCTCCGCCGACGGATTTATAATCGAGACAGAACAGAAAGAGACCGCCGATACGCTTATAAAAGCGTTCGATGATCTCAGACACGGAGAGCAAAATGCACTTGTCTTACAGGGCAGCGAGGATCGCTTCTTTGCCATAATGCAATATGTCGCCGAAAACAGAATACCCATTCAAAGAATTGAGCGAATAGAGCCGACGCTTGAATCGCTGTTTTTGGAGGTGACAAAATGAAGTCTATGCTCAGCTTTATAAAAAAAGAATATCTTGAGACTGCGCGGACAGGTAAGCTCATCATCCTCGTACTGCTGTTTGCGCTGTTCGGCATTATGAATCCTGCGATCGCAAAGCTGACGCCGTGGATGATGGAAATGATGTCCGAGACAATGGCGGAGAGCGGACTTATCGTCACTGATGTTCAGGTGGACGCAATGACCTCGTGGACACAGTTTTTCAAGAACATTCCTATTGCCCTAATCGCTTTTGTACTGATCTTCTGCGATACATTTACCAAAGAGTACAGATCGGGGACATTACTGCTTGTGCTGACAAAAGGACTGGCAAGATACAAGGTCGTGCTTGCAAAAGCTGTGCTGCTTTTGTCGCTTTGGACATTAGGCTACGGGCTTTGCTTTGCCGTTACCTACAGCTACAATGCTTATTTCTGGGACAACAGTATTGTGAATAGCCTGTTTACATCAGCGGCGGTCTGGTGGCTGTTCGGCGTATGGGTGATGTGCCTGATCGTTCTGTTCTCTTCCCTGCTTAAAAATAACACGGGTGTTACCCTGTGTACCGGCGGAACAGTGCTTTTTGCGTATTTACTCAGCATCATACCCAAGGCAAAGGCATATTCGCCCGCAATGTTAATGGATACGGGTTCGCTTTTGAGCGGCGCTGAGGGAACGGACGCATATATAAAGGCGATTGTTGTTGCTGTCACTTTATGTGTCGTATGCGTTGCTGTCAGTATTCCCGTTATGAATAAGAAACAGCTTTAAGTGTGTTATATTATTTCGGCTGCCGTACTTAATTTCCAAAACTCTTTTAACGCGCGCCGCAGCCTTGAAATAAGCGCAGGAATATGGTATACTGTTACAGTAAATCAGACGAAAGAGGACTGACAGTGAAAGAAGTTGAAATATACACAGACGGCTCGTGCAAGAAAAATCCCGGTCCCGGCGGCTGGGCGGCGATTCTTGTGTACGGCGGCGTTGAAAAAGAGCTTTGCGGCGGCGAGGCTGATACCACCAACAACCGTATGGAGCTGACGGCGGTTATCAGCGCCCTTGAGGCATTGAAGGAAAAGTGCGTTGTAACTCTTACTACGGATTCTAAATACGTGTCCGACGGAATTACAAAGGGCTGGGCTAGATCGTGGAAGTCGCGCGGCTGGAAAAAGGCAGACAAGTCACCGGCTCTGAATCCGGATCTTTGGGACAGACTGCTTACTCTGTGCGATAAGCATGAGGTAAAATTCGTATGGGTAAAGGGACACGCAGGCCACCCGTACAACGAGCGCTGCGATACTTTGGCGCAGGGCGAAGCGGATAAGTATAGGTAATGGATATATGCGGTGACAAAAAGTGAAAATCAGGAAGCAAGAATACGGTGATAAAAACATTGTAGGTAAAAAAATAGAAAAGCTTCGCAAAGAAAAACAACTTTCGCAAAAAGATTTTATTGCCAAGCTGCAAACTATGGGGCTTGACATTAACCCAACCAGCTACTCAAAGCTTGAAGGGCAGATCCGTATTGCAACTGACAAAGAAATTTATATTATAGCAAAGCTTTTAGGTGTATCTGTTGATGATTTATTCTGATATTGAAATGTAAAAACGTCCGTGCGAAGATTCGCACGGACGTTTTTTCAAAACTTAAATTTCATTCTTTTTCTGAACCTTGTCAGATATGCCGATATAAACACGGTGAGTGCAATGTCAAAAACTACAAACGTAACATTTGACATTGCATAAACTGCAACACTCAGCACCGCCCAATCCTCATCGATGTTTAACACATACTGAGCCATAAGCATAGCCCCTGTGAGAAGCACGTTAAAATACACAATTTTCAATATCCATTGCAAAACTCGCGGGGCCCTCTCGATATATGACTTTACTATGGGATACACCCCGCCGAGAATTATATATTCAAAAGCGGCAAATTTATCAGGCAGAATAAGCAGGCATATCACCGAGCAAGCGACGGCAATAAGCCACGGCCAATACCCTTTCAGCTCTATGACCGCAAAGGCGGTGCCAATGGCGCCGAGGAACACGGCGCAAAGGTCAAATACCACAGCAAGCGTGCCGACATACATAAGCGCAACACTGAGAGCCGTTATCATAGACGCAGCCGCAAGTCGGCGCACATTCTTCGACGTTTCGTTAATTGACATATATTCCTCAGCAGCAGCGGATAAAATCTCCGCCCATACATTCGCAGCAGCAGTCCAAACACCAAAGAGCCTGACAGACCGTGCAGATATCGCAATCTGACGGATTTGATGTATTATATACAGTGTTGTATCCTCTGCCGTAAGCGCCGGCGCGGTTATTCATCTGCGCGCGGACATTATGATACTCCGCATTGTCCGGATCCATATAGCACGCGGTCTCTATATACTTCTGCGCATCAAAAAAGTGACCGCGCTGCGCCAGCACGCACGCCTTCAAGAAATTCCACTCGGCGTTTCTGTCGGCATTTGACATAGAATCCAGCCGCAGCTCCGCCTCGGAATATCTGCGCTGATTTATCATATTACGGATCTCAATAAATCTTGCATCATTTGTAGTACCGCTGCCAAAGCCGTAAGAGGATGAGCCGGAGGACCTTTTTCCGCTGCGCTCGGACTGAATAGCGTCGTACGCCTCATTTATCTCCTTCATTTTCTCCTCAGCCAGATCGGAGAGGTTGGAGTCGCGGTAATTGTCAGGGTGATATTTTCTTGCAAGCTCGCGATAAGCCTTTTTAATTTCATCATCTGTAGCGCTGCGGCTAACGCCCAGCACCTCGTAAGGATCTTTCATTATTTCTGTTTCTCCTGTTTATTGTCAGTTTCGGCGAAGATCTTATCTGCATTTTTAGGCAGACCCTCATAAACAATATTTTTTATTATCTCACACAGCTCCGGATATTTAGGATCGGTCAGCAGCTCCGCCGCCGCACCCGCGTCGGCAAGCTCCAGACGCACGGCAGCACTGAGAGCGTCTCGCGATATCGGCGCAAGATTAAGCGGATTATAGCTGCCGCTTTTTTTGTCGTCAGCCGCGTCGTCCGCAGCATCAATAACATATATATATTTGCCTACGCTTTTGCCAAGGGCCGCGGCGATCCGCGCCGCAGAACCGTCAAGCCCGTACGAGAAGACTTCGGCAAGCAGCTCGCCGAAAATATCGGCAACGCTGTCAAGAGATGTGCAGCCGCTCTCTTCAAGAGCGGACAGCCTTGCAAGGCAATCGTATATTGCGTCCTTCGGCACATCGGCAGCTCTCAATGCCTTCTTTTCCATACGTTTTGCGGGAATAAGAGCGAGCCGGGAGGTAAATTTCTTCATTCTCCCGGAATCGCGAATATCATCCTCCAGCTTTGCCTTTACAAGCACAGCCGCCGCGGCAGCGCTGTAAGCAAGGGCGCTGTTGTCGCATACAGACAGGCGCTTGTGAAATGGATGAGAAAGACATCTTTTCGGCACAGCCTTAACACTGCATTTTTCTATTACACATCTGACGGCAGCAAGGAACACGAAATCGTAGCTCAATGTAAATCGGGAGGCGCATCCGGTGTGTATTCCCATAGAACGGCACAGACCGCAGTACAAAGCGCGGTACATCTCGTTTTCGCGCACTCTGAGGTCGGGCACATATGGCTTTACATATCCGAACATAGATCTCCTCCTTGTCTATTGCTATTATAATATGATACAATGTTACAGAAAGAAAAACAATAAATATTCTGTAAATAATTATACAAATTTCAAAGGTAATTTATTTGTTGAGCTGCGGCAAAAAAACTTTCAAAAAACACTTGACAATTTTCTGCTTATATGGTATTATATTAAAGCTGATTTATGCGGGTGTAACTCAATGGTAGAGTTCCAGCCTTCCAAGCTGGCTACGTGGGTTCGATTCCCATCACCCGCTCCAAGGATGTGCCTTTAGCTCAGCCGGATAGAGCAACTGCCTTCTAAGCAGTAGGTCGAGGGTTCGAATCCCCCAAGGCACGCCATAATACGGTGGGTGTAGCTCAGTTGGTTAGAGCGTCAGGTTGTGGCCCTGAAGGCCGTGGGTTCGACCCCCATCACTCACCCCATAAAAAAACCTCGTCATTGACGAGGTTTTTTCAATTAAGCGCACTGGAGTGCATAATGCTTCATAAAAAAATAAATTGGCTGTGATATGTTAAAATTAAGGCGGTGGTATAATGAAAAATGATAAACTGTCTGTAATGAAACCTGATATAAAGTGGTTGTTCTTTGATACCGGCTCTACCCTTGTAGATGAAACTCTTTGCTACGAAAAACGTTACAAGGAAATAACTGCAGGCACTTCTGTTTCATGTGAAGAATTTCGTGAAAAGGTGATTGCATTTTCTCGTATGAACCTTAAAGGTGATCATCAAGCCGCAAAAGAATACGGTTTTACCATACCTAAATGGCACAAGGAATCGGAACGGCTATACCCTGACGTGTGCTTTGTGTTAGAAACGCTAAAGGCAAGAGGTTACCGTTTGGGGGTAATTGCCAATCAATCACTTGGTACTGATGAGAGACTGAAGCAATACGGTATTTTATCCTATTTTGACGTTATTGTTGCATCTGCAGAAGAAGGAGTTTCAAAACCGGATCGCCGTATTTTTGAATTGGCATTAGAACGAGCTGACTGTTTACCTTGTGAGGCGGTAATGATCGGAGACCGTTTGGATAATGATATTGTTCCTGCAAATGCAATCGGTATGAAATCTGTATGGATAAAGCAGGGTTTAGGACAATATTATGTTGTCCGTTCCGTTGAAGAAAAACCTGACGTAACAATTGATACTCTTGATAAACTGCTTGAGATTTTCAGTTGATTTTTTATAGTATGTAAGAGTTCAAGCTCCCACATCACCCCGCCGAATATATCTTCCCCGTCCTGAATATCCAAGCACCGCATGAAGTCATGCGGTGCTTTTCGTTTGTAACAAGGGGATGAGGTACATCTTTTCCGCTTCTCCCTTGCCATCCCTGATCTGGTCTTATAAAAATATACTCTACTGGATATTTCAACCTGTTCAAAAATGCAGTATACTTTCACTATACCAATATTAGAAACGGGGACTGATACTGTGTCACACAACAATCAAAAGAAAATAGCCGTGATAAACGACATATGCGGCTTCGGACGGTGCGCTATATCCGCTGCGCTGCCTATAATATCAGCAATGAAAATACAGTGCTGTCCCCTGCCGACTGCAATATTTTCAAACCACACAGGCTACAAAAGCTTTTATTGCGCCGATTTTACCGCACATATGGACACATATATGAAAGAATGGGAAAAACTTGGTCTTCGCTTTAACGGTATTCTCTCCGGATTTCTCGGCTCTGAAGAACAGCTTGATATTGTAATTCGTTTCTTTAATATGTTTGCAGAGGATGCCGAGGTCGTAGTTGACCCTGTTATGGGTGACCACGGCAAGCTGTATTCCACCTTCTCCCCTGCCCTTGCCGCGCGAATGAAAGAGCTTCTGCCATACGCTAAAATACTGACTCCCAACCTCACGGAAGCGTGCATTCTTACAGACACTCCGTACCGCCGCGATATGGACGACGAAACGCTGTGCAATATCTGCGGTCAGCTGTCGGCAATGGGTCCTGAAAAGATCGTAGTGTCCGGCTTGGAAAGCGGCGACGATCTGGTCAATTTCGTATTTGTTGCCGGAAAAGCCCCCATGAAAATATGCGAGCATAAGGTGGGCGCCTGCCGAAGCGGCACAGGCGATGTTTTCTCATCAATAATTGCCGCCGACGCGGTAAACGGCATTGACTTCGGTGAGAGCGTTTGCCACGCCTCTGCCTTTATCGCGAAGGTTTTAAGACGAGCCGTAGAAATGCAGATTCCCGAAGCAGACGGAATATGCTTTGAAGAATTCTTATGCGAGCTTTAATGAGTCGATAAGACAAAAACCGAGAGACGAGGCACTGAAACACGCAATTGCAGCATTGCTATAATTTTTCAACTTATAGTTAATAACGATATTCCCAACAATACCTGTACTTCATCAATGGATTTGATATAATATAGGCAGAAGCAGACGTCGGCTTACTTTTAATCTTAAGGAAGTATCGTTATGAAAATGAATATTGGAGCTAATATCAAACGTTTGCGTGCGGAACGAAGCATCACGCAGGAGCAACTCTCTGTCGCAATGAATGTTACGTGTGCGGCAGTCAGTAAATGGGAGCGAAGCGAAACTTATCCTGATATTACGCTTCTGCAACCGTTGGCTTACTACTTTGGCGTGTCCCTCGATGAGCTTATGGGATACGGCAAAGAAAAGATCCAAGCCGATATTGACAATATAATTGCTCTCTACAAAAAGAATCGGGACCGCGAAATTATTGTAAAGGCGTACCACGATTATCCGAACGATTATCGAATTATGAGCTACTATATGTGGAATATTGGCGGAGACTTAGCAGACAACGATCCTGCCGTTCTGATTGCGCACAAGGATGAATTTCTTGCCATATGTGAAAAAATTCTTGAAGGATGCACCGAGGATAATCTCCGTCTCGGTGCATGGAATATGCGTGCAAAAATTCTTCATGCAGAAGGAAAGACGGAGGAAGCGTTGGAAATTTACAAATCCAAGTTTTCCGACTGGTTCACTACCGTTGGGCAAAAGACCGAGCAGTTGTTTGCAAAAGATACGAGCGAATACTACTGCCACGTGCAAAAGAATATGTATGAGCTTGTTGATTTTGCGGCAGATAAACTCGGCAGAACCGTATTTTTTGATCCTTCGATTTCCATAGAGGAAAAGACAAAGCGTGCATTACAATATGGCGATCTGATGTTAAATGCATTTGAAGAAACAGGAGAAGCCTTTTTCCTTATGCTCGCAAAATCTTTTCTCGGAAGAATGGAGAACGATCTTTGTTACCGAGGCGGAACAGATAATCAAGTTATCGCGGTTATGGATAAAAATTTATATGCCACGCAAAAACTTGAGGAACTCAAAATGAAAAATGAATCTTTGCGTCATTCGCTTGATCGTTATTCCGCAGAAGCACAAGAAAACCTTTTGACATTTAATTTGAATTGCCGTTCTAATGTCACCGAAGGCAGACGCGCAGAGCTGTTAAAGAACCCTGCTTATACCGCAGTTTTAGATAAGTACAGATAATAGCCCTGTCTTATCCAAAAGATCGGATATATTGTCTTTAATTTCACAATGATCGTTTATATCAAAACGAATCATAACTAAAAATGAAACAGGGCATAATTCGCCGCGAACTCAGACGGGT
This sequence comes from uncultured Lachnospiraceae bacterium, assembly GCA_964490165.1. GTDB lineage: Bacteria > Bacillota > Clostridia > Oscillospirales > CAG-272 > Avispirillum. The sequence continues at coordinate 25,041 of CAZBAR010000010.1, forward strand.
GAATTATGCCCCATTTATATAATTGCTTTGTTGTACCTTGTAAATGCAACACAAGCAGCAAAACATCGGCTTGCTTATACGCTGTCTGCGCCGTCGCTTGAATTCCGCCAGTAGTTAAGCCGCGGAAGCTGCGCTTCAAAAAAAGCTCTCGCCTGCTCTGCAGGCCAGTTTTCGTTTGACAGATGACCTACAAGAAAATTTGTTAATTCATCAAGACTTTTATAAACAAATTTACCGTCGGTATAGCACCATTTGCAGTATTCTTCGTTGAATGCGCCGTCAGGCTCCCGGCTGATAGAAGAATCTTCAAGCGGCATCCCGCAGCACTGGCAAATAAGCTGCCTAGGCGAGCCGAGCAGCGTATTTATTGAAACATCAAACTGCTTTGACAGCAGCTTCAGAGTTTCCGTATTGGGCACAGTCTCACCGGTCTCCCAGCGCGATACCGCCTGTCTTGTAACAAAAATCTTTTCGGCAAGATCTTCCTGCGACAGCCCGCATTTAGTACGCAGTTCAAGTATAACGTCCTTTGTTTCCATATGATCACCTCCGAAAACAGTATATCACAACCATTATGGGATAGCAAGCAACACGCTGTTGCTGCAGGCGGCAGAGACAATTATTTTTTCTCTGCCGTTTTTTATTGACCGGCACTACTGTTTTGAATGTATGTCATATCGTTCAAACGTGACAGAATACGGTGACCCTCACTATCTTCCGTCAGAATTGACACACCGCCGCTTTTTCCGGATATATTGCATCTGTCAAGGATGTCCAAATCAAGCCCAAGCCACATCGCATAAAATATGCTTAAAAATCCGTCATGTGAGACAATAATCACATTTTTATCCGACGTATTTACATACTGCTCATAAAACATTACGGCTCGCTCCCACACATCTGCTCTTGACTCTGCTTTATCGAAAACCCTGTCATTTTTTGTCGTTGCCCAGTCAACAGTATTCGCCCACACGGGGCATCTGACATTTTCCTTTGCCCAGCTCTTAGTTTTTCCGACAGCCTCACCTAAGTCAAATTCTCTCAAAAAACTGCTGTATATCGGTTTTATGTTAAGATAATCGGATAATATTTCTGATGTATGTCTTGCCCTCAGCAGATCTGATGAATATAATGAATACTCTTCACAGTCTATCTCGCGGCAAAGCTTGCTGCCTATATTATGCGCCTGCCGGACACCGAGCTCGGTAAGATCCCAATCCTGCAGAGAGCCTATCATTCCGTTAAGGTGCTGTTCGGACTGCGTGTGCTGTATTGTAATGATCTTTTTCAATATTTTCAGTTTCCCCTTTCATTACTTCCCTTCGGTCTTACGGTATAACTCCGCCAATTCCCTCAGCTCCTCGATTACATTCGGTCTCCAGTGTATTTTAGTTTTTAAGCCATTGCACGGAAATTCCTCGCATATGCCGCAAAACTGCACTTTATGCTCTTTTGCACATTTGTATATAGGACAACCTTTTGACCGCGCCCATTCTTCACAGTGACCGTCCGACTCAATACAGCCCCTGCAAATTCCCTTTTCTTTTTTCTTGCATCCCACACAGCACTCACCGCAGGCGGTAATGGTCGTAAAGTCAATATTATGTGACATGGGAAGCAAAGAAAATTGTTTGTCCGCTGTTTCAGCAAACACTTTCGGTGTAGATATAGGACTCTCCAAACCAAGCTTGTCCCATGTTGCCGCCCATATTAAATAAGGCTTAAGCGGTAAAACATCCTTTACTTTAATATGAGTTCCATCACGAACCAACAGGCCGTCTTGAGCCATCTTTTGAGCATCAAAATACAATCTGGCTCCGGTAAGGTATTCTGCGTTCGTATCCATTAAAATTTTACCTTGTTGCCGCGAATTCACAACAATTTCTCCGGTAACACCGCCACCGAACATTATATAATCGCTAAAATCCGTAGGATCTCCAAGCTGTACTCCGATTGGTTGTTCCTCAGTAATATATTTTTCAGCTTTTAGCCTATTCCAACTCTTTAGCATTCCGTCCCTCTTAATTTGCTCCCAACTGCTCATAGAGGTACTATGAATTAAAACGGTAGGTTCGTTCTCGCGTAGTATGGATTCATTATAGCTGTGACCGTCATAATGTTTTTTTGCATCATCAAGCTCTGCTTCAGTCATGACTAAAATTGCGTTTTTCTCACTTGCTTTGCAAAATTCAATAAAATCACAAACAGCCATCTTCCAATCAGCACATTTTAAGCGACTGATCTTTATTGTGTAGGCACAACCGTTGCTGCTGCCACACATCTGTTGATAATCTTTACTGTCAGTAAGCATTAAGACAATCCACGAATTGTCGTATTCGCACTTTGTAACAGGATTTATTCTGTTTTCTGTCAGATCATCAATTCTGTAAATCATATTAGTCACCATACTTCATTTGGATTTGTGGTTATTTCTCCGAGCGAAATGTAAACACCGAAAAGCGCGCATGAAAAATGATATTAAAATTTGAATTTTCATGCAATTCCATTCTGCTTGCAGGTTATATTACCTTTCGCATTATGATCTGACCGTTCTGGCGTGCCACCTCTGTGAAGCCGGCTTTGCCGAATAATCGGATAGGTCCGGTAAAATCGAAATCATCTCGTTTATCTTTAACGCAGGCATACCCCTCCACGGCTGAATAACCTGCAATCTTTGCGTCAGCGCATACACGGTCAATGAATGCAGAAGCAATTCCTATGCCTCTATACTCCGGAGCAAGCTCAAAGCAAACAATAGAAATTGTCTTTCCGCAAACGATCTGCCGTGCAAAGTCAGGTACAAAACCTGTATAGCTATCAATATCAGCTGCATTACACCAGCCAATAGAAGCATCTCCGTCAAACGCCAGATAGCCGCGTATCTTACCACGTTTCAGCATATCTACAGCATACTTCCTGACAGTTTCTTTTACGCCGTTATCCGCAAACTCACTTACCATCGCTTTGATTTCTTCCTGAGTCTGGTTCGGCGAGGTACAATAGCACGGGCCATTGGGATTACCGTCCGTAAACGCACGATTGTCGAAAAAATCCAGGTAATCGTTTATAAGCTCTGAGGATAAAGGCTTTATTATTAAATTCATATCTAGCTCTCCAAAATTAAAAAACTATTTATATATACATCCAAATCGGCATGAGGAGTTTTATCAATAAAAGTTTTAGTAAGCGAACGCACCAAGAATTCTTCAAAGGCATTCAACTGTCCGTCATCCTCTCCGGAGAGATAATAAGAAAGATCAATACCAGCATATCTTCTCTTGCTTGCAACAATCATGTCTCTATTCTCTAATACCACGGGATGAACCACATGATGTAAGAATTCGTGTATTACAGACTCAACCTTAAACACACCGGAGCTGAATATAAAGCAATCGCCAACCATATGATAATCGTTTGAATATGCACATTTTATCGGAGACAGTACAAGCTTCACGTTTTTTACAGGAGAATGATAAGATTTAACGCAGAAGTCCAAACAGTTTTGCAAAATCAACAGTTCATCTTTATGAATTATATTCTGTTGTTTAATCCATTGGTTTTCCCAGTCCATGTAATTTCTAAAGTTATCACTTAAAAGTATCTTTTTTAACTCGCCGGGAAAAAAATCTATCCACTCCCAAAATGATTGATTTCTTTCTACGTCGGAGATATTTCCGGCAGACATAACAAGCTTTTGATAAGTCTCGAAATCTGCAAAGTCGGTCATATCCGGACGAAGATGGAAAGAAGCTGTTTCCAGCATTGCAGCTCTCGGCCAATAAGGATACACATCGCATGTATTTTGCCTTGCTAATGAAAAGAAAAATGATGAAATATTAGGCTGATAAAATGATTTCACAGTATTTACATGCTCAGCATCTCGCTCAAACGAATAGTAGTCATATCCGCATTGTAGCAATGCAAAATATATTGCCGATATTGCAGGAATGTTTGTTATTGCAATTCTTTTATCATGGTTCATTATTTCACCTGTCTTTCTGTGCAACAAACACAGTTGCAAGTTCAGTATCATATTGCTCTAAAATAGTCAATCCTGCGGTTCTTATATATCCTGACATCGAATCCGGTGTATCGGGATATATTTTAATTTTGCGTGTGCCGTTATCAATGAAATCGCTTGGATTCTTGTCAATCGAAAGAACAAATCTGCCTGCGTCGTTCAACAACTCAGCAATCTTATTTACAGCTCTCTGTTTATCTTCAATATGCATAAAGGTCAGAGAAGAATATATCACATCAAAAGAACGGTCAAATTGATAAGACAGAAAATCATCACAAAGCAAAACAACATTTGCTTGCTCTGAAAGATTTTCTTTTGCCCGGTCTATTGTTTTAGGTGAAATATCAATACCGCAAAACTGTCCGCACAAAGGCGCGACGCGCATCGCCAGTCTGCCGGTTCCCACTCCGACTTCAAGAACAGATTTGTCCTTGCCCGGTTCCATGCTGTCAATAAAGGCTTGTCCGTCCCATTTATTCATATAATCCTGCAAGGGTTTCGGATCATGAACAGGATCATTATTTTCTTCAATAAGCAAGTCATAGTGATGGATAACAGCATCAGCCATATTAGAGTATCTTTTTCGCCTAAGTATATGCCATACATCAGACCCAGTAAAGCCGCACTTTCTGTATAGCCGTTCCGGATTCGTTTTGTTATCCACTTTGCCGGAAACTGTTACAAAAGCGGCTTTTTCTCTCATTCGCCAAAGAAGTTCATTTACAATGAACTCTCCTAAACCCTTCCCACGATAAGCTTCAGTCACTTGAATCCACTCCAAAGCCCCTTCGCTTACCTCAGGATCGTACTCGGCAATTCCGGAAGCAACAATTTGCTTCGTTTCAGCATCAGCAACTGCAACCCACAAATTTGCATCATAAACGGCATGATCGGCGTAACTTCTGATAAGATCACCTGTTACCGAAAGGTCTGAATAGCAATCGTTTATATGAACCACATATTCACTTGCCGTAGCATAAACAATATCATAGCCATAAGGAAGTTCCGGTTTCAGTAATGCGTTCATGCTATGCTGCAACCTAAAATAACGCTCGTCGTCATACTCATCAAAATTACCGGTTTTATACTGTTCGTCATGAACAATCAACATATCAGCCGGAACAGATATACTCTTTGTTTTCCAATATGGCAAAGAAGAAGACTTGCATGGATTTTCAATATAATCTTGCAATCTGATTTGATTCACACTATAGTCCCCCTATTGCTTTATAGCTTTCGTCATAAAGGGGAGATCTGTAATGTCTTCCTGTTGATATTCTACATATCCGGTAATAACAAAGCCACAAGAAATCTGTCCGCCAATATAATCAGCCATTGTATGTCCGAATTCTATCCAATCTCCTTGATCAGAGTGCTCAGCTGAAGAGTATGGCATCCGATTAACCGCCTTATAATAACCGCCATTTTCATCCTCAACAAAATCACAAACATATGCTATAGGATTTGGTGCTGCTATTGTCAGCGTGCCTCCTTTTTTCAGTACACGATAACACTCTTTGAAAACCGGAAGAACACTCGGTACATAGCATAAGGACACAGGATTTATAATGTAATCAAATGTATTGTCTGCAAAACTTGTTAGATCAATCATATTTCCATGTTCAACCTTTATGTTTAGATCATATTTTTGAGCCATAAAGATATCTTTTTCAAGCATTTTCTGCGATATATCAATCACGGTTACATCTGCGCCCACAGCCGCAAGTAACGGAGCTTGAAGTCCGCCTGCTCCCGCAAGACATAAAACCTTTTTACCGGAAATATTTGCTATCCATTCTTGAGGCACCGGTTTGCTGATTCCAAGCGTAAGCTCGAGTTTCCCTTCTTTGGCAGCCTTCATTTGCTCTGAAGTTGCACAATTTGACCACCATACTTGGTCATCTACAAGACCGTTCATATTAGTTTCAACCTTTTCAAATATGTTTTCCATCTTTGTTAGACCTCCAGTCTATAATCGTGCATTGTTTGGTACAAACAATGAGCTTCATCTTAATCCTATCCCTTTCAGCACCTCATTAGTGGTTATTCCGTTGTAACGATATGTAAGCTCGTCTATGCCAAACGGCAGCGGTTCAGTCCCTGCGAGTTTTATCAATCGGTAATTTATTCTGAGTCTGTCAGCATTTCTGATAACAGACTCTTTTATAGATGGCTTCTTTATCAGCTCAGCATTTTCAATTACATTTTCAAGCGTTCCAAACTCACTCAGCAGCAAAGCTGCCGTTTTCGGACCGACTTTGTCTGCTCCTTTAATATTATCTGAAGCGTCACCCGTCAGCGACTTGAAATCAGCGTATTGCAAAGGCGTTATGCCGAACTTTTCTTTTATGTATTCAGGCGTGCAGATAACGGTATTGTCGCCCCGATATCTGAGTATTGAGACCTTATCGGTGATAAGCTGAAAAAAGTCGCTGTCAAAGGATGCAACTATTATTTCGGTATTCTCACCGTATGTATGAACATATCCTGCGATCCAGTCATCAGTTTCGCATGTGGTGGTTTCCGTATGCTTTATACCGAGATAATCAAGTGCAGCATATACATCCGTCAACTGAGAAAACGGAGTTTCTTCCTCCGGTGTATTACTGTAATCAACCCTGTTTGCTTTGTAGTCAGAATTGAGAGCAGATCGGTCATTTTCATGCTCTCCGTCAAACAGCACCGTAACATACGTCGGCTCTGTTTTGCGAATGATCTTCAATAATGCACCGACAAAGCCAAGAGTTCCCTGAATAGCTTTTCCCTGATCGTTTACTATCCTTGCAGGCATACCGAAAAACATCTGAAACAGCAAGTTGCTTCCGTCAACTATAAGTAATTTGCTCATTTTGATCGTTCCTTAACACATTCAGTGATTTTGATTTTCGCATATTTGCTCAAAATACTCCCTCAGCGCTGTGTATTCACGCAAATACGAACCGCGCTTATCCTCGTCGATTTCTGCGAAGTCATCATGCCTTGAATACAGTTCGAGCATCGTGTTTATATCTATCCATTCCGGAACAAGTCCTCGTTCCCTCTCCGCGTCTGTAAGGCTCTGCTCACCCTCACCCGTCACCTCGCAGATAAAATAGTGACCTACGTACTTACAATTCTCGTAATATTCGTTTATTGTAAGAAAATGACGTACAGGCTTTACAATATACCCTGTTTCTTCCCGAACCTCGCGAATACAGCATTCTTCAAATGTTTCGCTGTCTTCCAAACCTCCGCCCGGGATTAAATAATAATCCGTGTTCACTTCATGTGAAATGAGCATACGGGAACCTTTTACCGCAACGCCTCTGCACCCGACACGCGTTTTTGAAATAGTACTATGTTCATTGGCGCCGTGAATTTCAATTGTTTTTACAGGCATATTCTACCTCCTTTAAATATACATCAATCTACATTATATACCAATATTACAGCTCAATCAGCCTGCCATCGGCAAAGCTGTATATGTTTTCCTTTTTGAATCCATAGACAGAGCCCGGCAGACTGATGTGCGGCTCAAAAGTAAATGCTTCTACCGATGACAGTTTTTCCGTGTTACCTTTTTCAATATAGATTCGTTGGCTTTTATCCTTAACAATGGAGTGCCCGAGATTTCCGAGAAAATCAAGGTTTATGTATCCACGTTTTGTTATCTCATTGTTTATGAAATAGAACAGTTCCTCAAAAGTAGTATCTTCATTAACAAAACGCATCATGGCTTCGTGCAAACAGTCTTCCGTTTCGAGACCGCTGCGCCACTCCATGTTTTGTATGCTGCCGATATCGCTGATTACTTTCCCGTCTTCAACTATCAGCGCGTCCTTGCGTAATCTCTCCAAATGTTACCGCACTGCGGACTTAAATCAATTGTTATAATATCATCGTCCGCAATCAAAACATTGTCAGTATTATACTCTCTTCCTGATACGGAGATCGCCGTTCTGCTGCCGCTGAATACAAAAGCACCTATATCCCAATACCAAAAAGAATCAGCACCGTGAGAAAGCATATATTTTTCACATAATTTACGCAGCTCAATGAGTGACATACCCGGAGCTATAACAGATGAGATATACTCGATCGTCGCTCTGTTAAGATTTTGCATTTCATGTATGGTCATATAATTCACCAAGTTTAATAATTATCATATTACTTTTCAAAAACCTTTACATCCCCAAGCAACTTGATTTTTCCGTCATGCACAATTATCGCACCATTGCCGAAATCTGTAGCATACACGGTCTTCCCTCGCTCGCTTATTACACGGCGGATAGACTCATTCTGCACAGCTTCACCCTCGTAGTGAACCTCTAAATAGAAATCATTCAGATACGGCAATCCCCTATAATATCCAAACTCAGAGTAGTCCTCGTCGGGAGTTAAATGATACTCGTTAAGCTGAATCAGTGCACCTGCGCTGTAGCCCATAATGATCCCCTCGTGTTTCATCAGAGTATCGTACAGATCAAATTCTTTAATACGCTCCATCATTCTGTCAGGCAGACCTCCCGTAAAATAAACAATGTCTGCCGACTTGATCTTCTGCGCCACAGAGTCCTTTGTATCGGTAAAGTAATTTATAAACGATATGTTATCCTCAGATATGCCGTAAGCGCAAAGTCCGTTTACAATACCTGTATAATACTTTCCGCCTTTTCCGTACAACTCATTCCAGTCGGACAGATTTTTAACGCGTTCATCGCGGAATGAAAGTGCAACTACCGCAACCGAATGGTTCGGCATTATGTATTCCCGAAGTTCATCATAAAGCCATAGCTTGTCTATGCCGTAGCCTTCAAGTAAAATGTTGATCATGTTTTTGTCTCCTTATTCCATTAAATTATCGAAAATATACTGTTCAAGGAATTCCTTACGCACTCTTGTATCATAGTCAAATCCCTTAACAGATTTCCAGTAGTCAAACTCTGAATATAAAATTTCAAGAATATGCAGCAGCATATTCTTCAATTCCCCTTTCTTCTCCTATCCGAATCTGTATATATTAACCGAACACCTTTATGCATCTAAAAGATGCATGATCTCATTTTTGATCTTTGCTTTCAAATTTTCTCGTTCTTCGTCAGTTGGGCGTGTAGATTCATCAAACAGTTCACTATTCGGTAATTGATATACAGAACTGACTATAGGCGTATCGCCTTTACGTCTCGGATACAAATGCCAATGAATGTGTTGACATCCGTTTCCAAGCAGCTCATAATTCAGCTTATCCGGCCGAAACACGTTAAAAACCCGCTTGTGCCACAAGAATCATTTCTTCAAGATGCTTTAATTTGAAATCACGGTCAAGGTCAAACAACTCCGGTCCATGCTCTTTACACTCGAAAACAGTATAACCGCGAAATCTTTGATACCATCCCAAAATAACATATCCTGTTTCTAACTCAATAATGAAATACGGGTCATTTTGAATATCAGTTTGATGATCACACATTTTACATCTCATCTTTATCCTCTTTTCTTCAAACAGCTAAAACCACTTACACGGAATTCTCAAATTGGGACTTTGATTTATTTCAAAACCAAGTCCCTCGTAAAAGCTGACTCTTTCAGGTATGGTCTCCAGCGACCATTCTGAATTCGGATAGAATTCTATACATTTTTTCACAAGAGACGAGCCTATCCCTCTCCCCTGATACTCCGGCAATACCGCCAGATCATATATTACAGAACGGAACATTGTATCGCTTAATGCTCTTACACAGCCAACCAGCTTATCCTCGTCCCATGCGGAGACTACTATAGTTGAGTTGATAAACGGCTTGTTGAAGTTTTCGAGCATGGCATCAGTCACAGGCTTATTATCATCCGACCAGCCTACCGCCGAAAATATTCTTTGCAGTTGATCACACGGCAGGTCTTTTTCTGTTTTGTATGTAATGTTCATATAGTTACCCTTAATTCTCAAAGAAAATAACGTCAGGTGCTGTATCATCTCCAAGCCCCATGCGCTTTACAGACTGCTTTAATCCCTCTATTGTTTTGATCTCCAATACAACGCTGCAATTCTGTTCATTGGCAAGAGCGAGATATCTGTTTAAGTCAAGCTCGCCCGTGCAGAGAGCAAGATGATTCTTTTTACCCAAAGCATCATGCATGTGCATATGGTGCAGATGGTGCTTGTTTTCTAATATATACGGCTCGTCCAAGCCTCCGCAGCTGTGGTTGTGTCCGATATCAAACGTAAGCCCGAACACAGGAGACTCCAAAAGAATACTCAGCGCTTCTTTTTGAAAATCGGGATACCCATTGCAGTTTTCAATACAGATCATAATGTCCTCGTCCCCGATAGCTTCCTCGCATACTCTTCGGAATTCGGCTATACTTTTCAAATACCGATCTTTGTATTCAGAAAACAGATATACTTTTCTGTCCGGCAAAGTGAAATATACACCGAGGGACAAATGCATATTAAGAACAGGAATTTTTAACTTTTTTGCCAACTCAATCGTATCAGTAACGGTACGCAGATATCCGTTTGCAATATAAGGATTAAAATCGCTGACATTCAAATTTTCATCAAGATGAATTGTATAGAATATACCGTATTTATCAGCTATTTCGTTAAAATATGCAGCATCGATTGCATTTAACTGATACTGAGGTAAATTCATATGAAGCTCAATAAAATCTAAATTAAGTTTCTTGCACAAAGCCGCACATTCATCAAGAGTGTTTATCTCTATCATAGTCTGCATACCGAAAATCATGTTTTTACCCCCAATTATATCTAAATTCTCCGCCCTATCAGTCAATGAGACCTCCGGCTCTTGATCTTTGCAGTGAATTTTCAATTGATTCTTCCAGTTCCTTCTCCACGTTATAATATTTTGCGATCTTAAAAAGCTCTGTTATTGCCTGACGCAGTTCATTAGCCAGATTTTCTTTTTTGGGGTCTCCGTGTTTTTGACGCTTTATTCCGGAGTCCTCCCACAGATTGATCTCCGACGCCACTTCTCCGCATTCCTCAAGCAGACGTGTCGCCATTTGATACGGCTCAACTCCCTTCGGGAACTTTTTGTTTGATGCCTCTACCATTTTATAAAAACGTTCCATTTTTTCATGCATCCTTTCCTTATAGTCAAAATAAACTTAGTTGATCTTTTCTACAGGATATCAAGTCCTTGACACCGATACATCTACATAAAGTTTAATATCTCTTTCATTCGCAGATCGATCATCACTTTCAAGAAAGGGATATCATCTTGTATTGCGTTATCAACTCTGAATGTGCACCCACAAACTCGCTTGAAACTTTTCCCAAAAATAACTTTATGTTTACCGCCTCCGCAGGAACCGCAGTTTCCGCAATGATCCACGTATTTCCAGCCAACATGCTTGATTTCATCGTTTACGGAAGAGTCTTCATATGCAGAGCTGTCATGAGACCATACAGTCCAAAGGTTATTAGGTTCATCGGGATCTTTGATAGCAATAAAGCATACACATTCAGTACCGTACTTTACATGATAATACACTTTATCTTTCCAGCAATCACTGTTGTCCTTATAAAATGTCAAATTGTCAGTCTTTAAGTGACCTACAAAGTCCAACGCCGTCTGTTTATATTCACCTTCCAAAAGTTCGTCAATATAATTCTCTATTTGTCTTGTCATATCTTTAGTTCCTTTCACAAGTTATACAAACTCGATCCCCGAAATATCGCTCCAAAGAGATTCCGCTTTTGCGCGCATCCTTTCCTTATAGTCAAAATAACTCTATTTGATCATTTCTACAGGATCTCATGTCCCTGCGCTTTACGGTGTCCTCTGCCGATACATCCCCGTAAAGCAAGGGAGAGTGCTCATCATGCCTGCCGCAGCAGCTATTTACAAGAGTTTGATTGAAATTTGCGTAGCAGTAAACACAGCCGTTTTTGCAGGTATTGTATGCACCGATATCTATGCTTGCAGCGCATCCGCAGGCAGGACGCTGATTTTTGTCTCTGTCAACGCAAAGACTATAATTGCCTATTCTCTCCAGCCGATGACTGTCAATACAGGAAGCATGGCGTATTCCGTACTTACTCAGATCAAGCTCCTCCGAGCAAGTATCGATATAAATACTGTGCTCGCGTGCCGTCTCAGCAAAGCTTTCCATAAGCTCCCCGATCTGAGATTGCGACGGAGTAATTATGCCCAGCGGAGAAATACTGCGCTGAATGCTTTTATACAGATCAATAAAGCTCACCGTACATTTTTCGGTGTACCCTGCAAGCTTATCACAAAGCTTACGGAAATACTTAATATGGTACTCCACCGTGTACCTACCGTTCAGAAGTATAGGATCATACCGCCATACTACGCGCTCCTTGCCTATAATTGATGATAACCTCTGAAACGTAGGTATTACGATCTCATTTTTTGACGGTATATTCTTTTCAATGTCAGTGCCGTAGGGGTTCAATGTAAACTGAAAATAATATGTATAATCCCGAAGCTCGTCCAACCTGCCAAGCATGGGAGCCGGATTTTTTGTCCAGAATACGATCCCGTCCACAACTTGGGGAGACAGCGATATCTCGCTTATCTGATGCAGATTCATAGGATTGCGGACATATACGTACCCCTCTTTGATACGGTTAAAAAACCACTCCGAGTAATACGACGGGATATCCGTCCTTCTGCTGGCGCTTATGATCATTATACCACCCCTAAGCCCTTTCTGACTTCACTCGGAAAACTCGATCCCCGAAATATCGCTCCAAAGGGATTCCGCTTTTTCGCTTATAGCCTTTCTGTTCTTCTCGCATATGTTTTCAAACAATGTAACAGTCAGCTTTCTGCCTTTTTTCTTCCATTTGCCCACAACTTTGCCGTCGATCATAAGAGACGGCATAACGATTCCGGCTAGGTTGAATATACCTCTCATATGCTCTGCCGGAAGATACAGACTTTCCTTTTTCTCATATCCCAGCATAAGCTGATCAAAACCTGCAAGAAACAGACATTTGGGAATATCACTGTTATATGTCCTGCCGTTTTCAATGTAATAATATGTTCTGCCGCCGCATTCAAAAGACTTTACAGGCAGCAGAGACAATCATTTTTTCACGTTTGCGGCAGTGGCGTGAAAATAATACTGCGCATCATGTATCGTCGCCGGAGCAAAATGTGTAAAGTACCGCCGTGCGATCTCAAGCATTGCCTCATCCTCAGGGATCGGGGTAAACTGCGGAGACAGGCAAAACGCCTTTTTCTCCTGCACTACATAATTCATAAATCCTCGCTCGCACAGCTCCCTTATGCCGCCGCCCCACTGGTCAAACATACTGTCTTTTTCATCGGCTGTCATTCCCTGCTCCCGGCAAATTTCTTTAAGCTCGTCCCGTGTGCGCGGTTCTTTTTCAACAGCTTCGAGAATTATATCTGCAAAAAATTTCTGCCGCTCCGGAGTAAGTGCAAAGCAGTCTCTCTGATTCCAAAAGGTATACCCACTCCATTCGTTTTTTCTGTAGTCAGCGCCGTTATTGCAATGAATAAACAGCGGAAGATCATCTTCTGAAAACACATGAACAGTGCCGCGTACCGTCCAGTTTTTTACCAAGCCGTCCTTTACAGTATCTTCACTGTAATCCGAGCATCTGATCTTAAGTGAATGCATTGCGTTCACCATAAACTGGGACTGTATACCGCAAAGATCACGCACCACTGTCAGCTTGTCCGCCGGAGAGATCAGATACTGATTTGTTATCCGCCGAAGCTTTATTTCTTCACCTGTCATGGTTCACTCCATTTTCTGTAAAGCCGAAATATGCTTCTACATCCGATACAGTTTCTTCAATACTCGTTGAGTCATCCCAGTTAATATTTTTTATACTTAATTCCGATACCCAGTCAGGCAGAACGCTCTCGTTTCCTGATACTGCCTTGTAAGCATTATCTATAATCGCTTGCTTTTCAGCTTCACTCAAATCAGTCCTGCGACTGATACTGTCATGAATATTTTCATGATCAGGACGGTCAAACCAGTCAAATGATGTTCCGCAGTTACACAAATGAACAGAATGAGATGCAATCGGCGCAACTGCACGGTAATCAATATCTCCTTCACATATAATAGTATCGTGCAGTGATGAAAGCGCTATCAAATCAGCAATTATCATCGGGGTCATTTCTACTACAAAATGCTTTTCGCGCTCGCATATAACCTCTGCAGGAAGCTCCCAAAAGTCCCTTACTCCATATTCGCTCTCAAAATCTCGGCACATATACGGCTGATCTTCGGGATTTGCCTGATCCATATGCGGCTCTCTGCTATCATCAGTGCTGTATACATAAAAGCCATGCTTTTTATGAAGCTCATTCGCAATGGTCGTTTTACCACGCCCCCAAACAAAATAGACATTCTTAAGCTTATTTTTGATTATACTGTCCGATATGTTCATACAGCCCTCCGTTATTTTTTAGTGCCACGTAACACCATAATGACCGACACATCTGTATCCCACTGCTTTTCGCCGCGGTCATACTGAGCTATACGTGTATCGTATTTTACATTTGCCAAACGTTTCATTTCCTCTATCTCATCAGAATTAAAATGCTCAGGCATTGTGTGCAATACAGATTCAATTCCGTCAAGCGCGGTATATCTGTTCGCATTTATCATATCATGCGCCATGGCGGCTGAATACTTTGGATCATCCGGAGTAAGATTGATCGTAGCATACCCTGTGCTTACATCACTAAATCCGTATTTTTCCATAACGGCAGGCATTTCCGCCTCACTCATGGGATATTTGCATACGGCGTATTTATCAATTGAGTCGTCGTACTGCTCAACCTTTTTCCAAAACTGCTGCTCATATTCATTGAAAGTAATACAGCTCGGTGTGATGTTAATTCCTTTGCGAGAGGAAAGTACGAGACAAATTCCACCGGGTTTCAGCACGCGTAGCTGCTCGCCGTAGAATTCGGATGGCTCAATATGCTCTGCTACCGTATTTGAGATAGTAACGTCAAAGGTATTATCCTCAAAGGGCAGTGATGTTGCGTCACCCTCAACAAACTCAATACCGGCTTCATGCTCTTTTGCAAAGCTGACAAAGTTACTGTCTCGGTCAACTGCCGTGATCTCAGCATTCGGATACCAGCGATGAAGCGCCCCTGCGAGAGCACCGGGACCGCAGCCGATCTCAAGAATTTTCAAGTTTTTCTTTTTATCCAGATCAAACAGGGCTTTATACTGTCCCGAAAACATATTATCGAACCGCAGCTTACGGGAATAATACAGCGTTTTCGTCCCCTGCACAAAAACTGACCAAATAACGTTCATCTTTACTATCCCTCCATTCAAATCATCTTAATTTTCATGCAAGCGCATTTTTGTACGAATTATCCTATATTTTACCACACAAATGTTCGTTTGTAAATAATATTGCCAAATATTTTGTATAAAAAAGGCGTTTGACTTCATTTGGTCAAACGCCGAAATTATTATTGGAATTTTGATTTTTTACTCCGCCATTATCATTTTAGGCGACTGTCTGTTTATTTTATAGGAATACGCGTATAGCATCACTTCGTATGTGAGAACAAACGCTGCAAACGATATTATCAGCGCTTTTGTATCAAAGCTGTATTCTGGCATATTGCCTACGCCGTCAAAGACAAAAGTCATTACCATTTTAAGCAAAACGTACTGATAAACACTGCCTACAGCAAAGCCAATGTATGAAACAGGGCGGTACACCCCCAGCACAGCAGAGGAGCATTCACGGCGGCTATACCCGAATACGCGCATCATGGCAATACTTTTGGCATTTGACTTTATTACGGTATCGAGCACCATAAACAGTGTGGTAAATGCGAGAATGAGCCCTATGGTTATTATCATAAATGCAAAAGTATTGCTTGCTATAGAAGTCATTGACATGGACATTTGCGTCATAGCCGAGAAACAAAAAGCGGAAAAACCCATAAAAAACGCAAGCACCTTTTTTGTCCGCAAGGTTCCCTTTTTCATACACATTAAAAACGGCTCTGTGCGCACGCTTTTATGATTCGTCCCACCTTTGAAGCCGGTCTTTTCCCGAAGCAGCTCCATAACAGGCATTTTAAGCTTTACGGCAGCGTAAAAAACCGAAAGGGCTGCAAATAAAAGCGCGGGCGCTGCCGTAAGATACAGCATAAGTACGGGATGAAATTCAAGGGGCACATCGGGAAAAAGTCCGTCTGCATTCTGCACCGAATAAAATCTCGGCATATAGCTCCATGCGGAGGCAAAGCCTGCGGCCGCGCCCAAAAGAGCGCTCACACCGAACACGGAAAAATGCAGCGCTGTTTTTATATTTGAGTAACCCAACGCCTTGAGTATTCCAAGCTCTCTTTTATGTGAGTCTATATAATTCTTCACATAAAACAGAAGCATGATCACAGATGTAACAACAAGACATCCGCCTGTAACGGCGCAAGTTACCTTGCCCATTGAGACCTGCGCATTATACAGGACAACACCTGCTTCGGTCGTTATACTGTCACGTACCTCGGCAAGATCGATATTGTAATTCAAAAACAATGTGCATACAAACACCGCGCAGGCGGCTACTATAACTATGCCTATAAGCTTCAATGTATCTCTGATACCGACTATCATACCGTCACCAACCGATCTCGTACGCAGTTTTGCGCTGTCCGTTCCGGTATACATCAGATATTCGTCCGCTGTTCAGCCTGACGACGGTATCTGCCATTTCGGCAATATTCTGATTATGAGTTACCATGATCATAGTAAAGCCCTGATCCTTCTGCAGGCGGCATATATAATCAAGCACCTGTCTGCCTGTTTCCTCATCCAGCGCGCCCGTCGGCTCGTCCATAAACAATACTTTGGGATATTTCGCCAGAGATCTTGCAATAGCAGCCCTTTGCTGCTCACCGCCTGAAAGCTCTCTCGGATACTTTTTCATTTTATCTTCAAGCCCCACAGCCTTTATAATGCTGCGGTAATCTGCGTTTTTGGCAAGATCGGCTCCCATTCTGACGTTGCTTTCCACATTCATATTCTGAAGCAGATAATACTGCTGAAAAACAAAGCCCACATTTTGGCGTCGAAAAGCTGTCAGCTCCTTATCAGTCATGCCGAAAAGCTCGTTTCCGTCGTACATTACACTGCCGCCGTCCGCCGCTTCAAGTCCTGATATTACGGAAAGCAGCGTAGATTTTCCGGATCCCGACGCGCCCAGTATTACAACAAGCTCGCCGTCGTTAATATCAAGATCAATTCCCTTTAGCACCTGAAATTTATTATCCCCTGTGCCGTAAGATTTTGTTATATTTCTGATTTTAATCATTTTTTTCCTCAACTATCTTTTTCAAAAGACTCATGCACACTTCTGTAAGCATTTCACTGATCTCGCCGCTGCCGAAGCTGCAAACCCCTGTTGCAATAAGCGCAGCTATTCCGTGCGTATATATCCACAAATGGCGATACAGTTTTTCGGCATTTGCTCTGTCAAGCGAGTAGCATGTCTCCACCGACAAAAGTATTCTGTCAAAATTATCGTCGATCACAGGCAAGGTAGACAGAGGATCCTTTTTATCAGTCTTGCCCGTCATAAACAAAAGCTGAAACAGCACAGGCTCTTTTTGAGCGAAAGCGATATAGCTCTCTCCCACGCCCTTAAAGGCAGGAGTTGCCATAAGTCCCTTTTCCACATAGCTGTTATACACAGACCTCGCAGCCTTTACTGTCTCGCTTTTCAACTCGTCCATGTTGTCAAACACGCTGAACAGCGGCTTTGACGATGATGAAAGCCGTTTTGCAACACTTCTTGCGCTGACAGCGTCAAGTCCTTCGGTACGCGCGATCTCCAGCGCGGCAGCTACTATTTCTTCTTTGGTAAACTTAAACTTAGGCGGCATTTTAACACTCCTTTGTTAAGCGACGCGCGTTGCGCATCATCTGTAGCTTATTATATATAAAAGATCCCCTCCTGTCAAGAGGGGATCGTTACTCGATCTATACTAATTTGCACACATCTACCCACGATACATATGCCGAATACTTTTCAAGCTCGGCAAGCGTCAATTCAATAGCGCTGTTTGATGAACCGCAGGCGGGAAACACTGTTTCAAACCGTTTCAGCGACTCATCAAGATACACTCTTACGCCTTCATTTACCGCAAAGGGGCAAACGCCGCCGACCGCATGACCGATAAGGATTTCCGCTTCGTCGGGAGTGAGCATTTTCGCTTTTTTGCCGAACTGCGCCTTATACTTCGGGTTGTCTATCTTTGTATCTCCTGCGGCAACTATGAGAATTGCGCCATCGTCCGTCATAAATGAAAGCGTCTTTGCAATTCTGCAGCCCTCGCAGCCCAGTGCCCTTGCCGCCAGCTCTACCGTTGCACTTGACACATCAAATTCCATTACTCTGTCTTCTATTCCAAGCCCTCTGAAATACTCTCTTACCTTTTCGATTGCCATTTATATATTCCTCCGTTTTTCACGCTGCGTTCTCTGTTCTGATCCACCATTATGATACTACAAATCGTGAAAATGTCAATATCCCCGACGAATTTTAAGCAGTACCTTCTAATATACTGTAGTAGCTTATTTCGGAGGTCGAAATTTTGGGGGACAAGGGACGCAAATATATTACGAACGCGGTGATGCTTTCGGCAGTATCCGTCGCCATGCGGGCAGTTGCCGTGAGCTTTAACGCATATGTCAGCAAAAAGATAGGCGCTGAGGGCATCGGACTTTTCGGCTTGGTTATGACTGTATACAATCTTGCCGTTACCCTTGCCGTATCAGGTGTAAATTTGGCGGCAGTGAGAATGACCTCTGAGCGGCTGGCTATTTGCCGCGACAGAGGAATGTCACGCAGCGAGACAAAACACGCCCTGCGTCGCGAAATGCGCGGCTGTATATGCTACAGTCTTATTTTCGGAATACTGTCAGCGCTGCTTTTATATTCGCTCGCCTATCCCATAGGCACGCAGCTTTTAGGGGATGGCAGAACTGTATCATCTCTTCGCCTGTGCGCCCCCGCCCTGCCTGCGATATCCCTGTCCTCCGCCCTTGCAGGGTATTTTACAGGTATGCGCAAGGTCTACAAAAACGCCGTGATCTCTCTTGCCGAGCAAGCAGTAAAGATAACACTTACCTCTGCGGCGCTTGTCATCATCGCGCCTCGCGGCATTGAATACGCCTGCCTGTCCGTTGTAGGCGGCGCAGCTATTTGCGAGGGTGCGTCGCTTATACTGTCCTTTATTTTTTACATAACCGACCGTGGCGATAAGACTATATGCGGCAATGGCAGTGCCGGCGCGTCATCGCACTCGTTCAGGCGTGCATACGGCATTGCATTTCCGGTTGCCCTCGGCTCATATATAAGACAGGGTCTGACCTGTGCGGAGCACATAGCCATACCCGCAGGGCTGAAGCGCTACGGCGGCAGCGGAGGCGATGCGCTGTCTGCCTACGGCGTTCTGCACGGTATGTCGCTGCCACTTATACTCTTCCCCTCTTCTGTCATCGGCGCTTTCACCTCGCTGCTCATCCCTGAGCTTTCAGAATGCCACGCACTGAAAAACAAGCAGCTAATATCCGAAATATCCGCAAAATGCGTAAGATTCGGCGTAATATTCTCCGTAGCTGTCGGCGGCATTTTTCTCGCCTACGGCGGTGAGCTCGGCGTTACCATATACAGCAACGCCGACGCCGGGCACTATATTGCGGCATTTGCCCCTCTGGTTCCGGTCATGTATCTTGACAGCGCCGTTGACGCGGTGCTTAAGGGGGTGGAGCAGCAGGTATACTGCATGAAGGTAAATATACTTGACGCATTTCTGTCGCTCCTCTTGGTGCTGTGCCTTGTGCCGAGGATGGGCTGCACGGGATATGTTATTTGCGTATATGTTACAGAAGGTGTAAACGCCCTGCTCAGCATATCAAAAATGATCTCCGTTACCCGACCCACCATACGTCCGTCGTCCGTAATTTTGCCGCCTGTTTTTATAGCCGCCTCGTGCACCGTGTGCCGCGCGCTATCAGGCGCGTCATATATAGGATCTGTAGGAGCCGAGATAGCCTTGTGTCTTGCTTTTTATTCGGCATTTCTGCTTTGTAGTGCAGCTTTTTCGCGAATAAAATCAGCTAAAACAGAGAAAGAAGCAAAAGCATCTTGAAATATATAATAAATTGGTTTACAATAGATGCGTTCGCCAAAAACAGCTATTTTCCGAAGCTCAACAAAGGCGTTGATTCAGACTGTTCGCATACTGCTGCTTTAGCAGAGCGGGCACAGGAAAGGAACACTTTTCGCCAATGAAATTGAAATTAAGATCAAAGAAGCAAAATAATCAGCTTGATATGATCAACGGCCCGCTTTTGCCGAAGATCTTATCTTTCAGCTTTATCGTACTTATCACAAACATCATCCAGCTTTTGTTTAACACGGCTGACCTTGTTGTGGTAGGTCAGTTTGCAGGCAACGAGGCTCTCGGTGCAGTCGGTGCGACCAGTGCGCTTACCAATATGTTTATAAGCCTGTTTATCGGCTTTTCAGTGGGCGTAAGCGTAATATGTACTCACTGCTTCGGTTCCGGCGACTTAAAGGGCTTCAAGGAAACTATCAACACCTCTGTGACTATCTCCATATTTGCAGGAGCGTTTCTGGCTGTTTTCGGATTTCTTCTTTCCAAAATAGTTCTCGGCTGGATGGACACCCCTGCCGACCTTATAGATATGTCTGCTACATATTTGAGAATATATTTTCTCTGTATGCCGGCGCTGATGTTTTACAACTACTCGGCAGCAATACTGAGGGCTATCGGAAACACAAAAATGCCCATGTATATTCTCTCTCTCAGCGGCGTTGCAAACCTTTTGCTTAATCTTCTCTTCGTTATAGTATTTCACATGGGTGTTGCGGGAGTTGCACTTGCAACTACACTGTCGCAGTATATGGCGGCGGGTATTATGCTGTGGCATATGATGCGTGCTGACGCGCCCTACAAAATAGAAAAGTTCAAGCTTTGCATACACGCAGACAAGCTTCGCAAGATTTTGTACATAGGCATACCCAATGCACTGCACGGCACGCTTCTTTCTTTCTCAAACGTGCTTATTCAGTCCTCGCTCAATACCTTCCCCAGCATTGCGATAACAGGCAGCTCTGCGGCGGCAAATATTGAGACATATGTATATCAGGTACTGTCCTGCTTCCACCTGTCCGCGCTTAACTTTATCGGACAGAACTACGGCGCAGGCAAGTTTGACCGTATAAAGCGCATACAGAAAATATGCTATACCGGCGTTGTAATAGGTGCGCTTGTATTCGGTATCGGCGCTTATCTCAGCGGCGGCACTCTGATGAGAATATTCATTAACAACAACGAAGGAAATGCGGCAGAAGCTATAGCATACGGACTTGAGCGAATGAGCATGGTACTTGTTCCCTACTTCCTGTGCGGCCTTCTGGAGGTCATTACCGGAGTGCTTTGCGGACTGGGAAAATCCGTATCTTCTTCCGTCGCATCTGTTATAGGCTTCTGCGGTATCCGTACCGTCTGGGTCCTCACCGTATTCAAAAAGTACCATACACTTACCGTACTGTATATGTCCATGCCCGTATCCTGGATATTCACGTTTGTAGCACTTATTTTCGTTTATCTGTACGTAAGACACCAGCTGTTTCCGAAAAAGAAAAAGCTTCCCGAAACAGTAAGCGAGCAGGCATAACACAGTATAAAAAAAAGGAGCTGCTTTTGCAGCTCCTTTATGTTTTTACCTATGTTCGCTGAAAGTATCACAATGTTCCTCAATTTCTCACTAAAAATCAACATCCTTACTGTATAATTTTTCTAAAAAATATAGATTTTATCATAAAAATGTGTTATAATAATTTAAGGACAAATGTTCTGAAAAACATATTTTGGAGGTACACATGAAAAAACTATTTGCACTTCTTCTCGCAGCGGTAACAGTGCTCAGCCTTGCAGCCTGCTCAAAAACCGATGACAACAACACCGACAAGGACGATTCGGTTAAGATCACGGACTCACTGGAGCTTTTGAACACTGTATGGAACAGCTATGCGGACGACGATAAATTTCCTGTTGCCGGCGGCGATATGAGCGAGGAAAATATGACTATGAGCGCGCCCGGAAACTACGGCATTGACGACGCAGATGCTATTGACGCCACTCTCGGTCTCCCCGCGTCCTCACTTGCCAAGATAGACAACGCCGCATCTCTCGTTCACATGATGAACGCCAACACCTTTACCTGCGGAGCTTTCCGTGTTAAGGATAAGAACGATGTTTCCACCCTTGCGTCTGAGATCAAGGACAACATTATGGCAAGACAGTGGATGTGCGGCTTCCCCGACAAGCTTGTCATCGTTTCTGTAGACAGCTACGTCGTATCCTTCTTCGGCAATGAAGAGATCATAGATCAGTTTAAGAATAAGCTGACCGAAGCTTATTCATCAGCATCAGTTATAAGCGAAGATCCTATTGCGTAAATTTAATAACCCGATCTTGGAGGAGTAAAACAATGTTATTTTCAAGTATTCCGTTTCTGTTTTATTTTCTGCCATGTGTGCTTTTAGCATATGCGGCAGCACCGAAACGCTTGAAAAACAGTGTTTTGCTCCTTTTCAGTTTAATTTTTTACGGCTGGGGAGAGCCGAAATACCTATGGTTTATGCTTGCATCTATTGTGCAGGGGTATATTTTCGGCATACTTATTGAAAAATTTTCAGATTCAAAAAAGCTTTCACGGATGTTTCTTGCACTGTCCGCAACGCTAAGTCTGGCGCTTTTGGCATGGTGCAAATACGCAGACTTCTTTATAGAAAACTTTAATGCACTGACAGGGCTCAGTATTCCGCTTCTGAAGATAGCTCTTCCTATCGGCATCAGCTTTTACACCTTCCAGATTCTCAGCTACGTTATCGATATTTACAGAAAAGCCGCGCCGGCGCAAAAAAATCCCATAGACCTTGCCGTATACATTTCAATGTTTCCGCAGCTTATCGCGGGTCCTATAGTAAGATACACCGACATTGAGCCGCAGCTGAAAAGCCGCACTCACAGCACGGAAAAGATATCCAAGGGCGCGGCACGGTTTGTAATAGGACTTTCTAAAAAAATACTGCTTGCAAATGTTCTCGGCGAGCTGGTAGCCGTATTCAAAGCGTCTGACGAAAAATCTGTCCTGTTCTGCTGGATATACGCCATAGCCTACACACTGCACATATACTTTGATTTCTCAGGTTACAGCGATATGGCAATAGGACTGGGACACATTTTCGGCTTCTCCTTTTGCGAAAACTTCAACTACCCCTATATTTCGGGCAGCATAACAGAGTTTTGGCGCAGGTGGCATATATCCCTCGGCTCATGGTTTCGCGATTATCTGTACATCCCGATGGGAGGCAACAGAGTGAGCAGGGTCAGATGGTTTTTCAATATTTTTGTCGTGTGGATGGCAACAGGCTTTTGGCACGGTGCGCAGTGGAATTTTATACTGTGGGGCGTTATGTTTGCCGTGCTGCTTATAATTGAAAAGCTTTGGCTTTTGCCTGTGCTGAAAAAGGCTCGATTTGCAAATCATTTGTACGTCATGCTTTTGGTCATCATAAGCTTTGTTATTTTTGACGCGACAAGCATAAAAGACGCCGCAGCGCAGATCACCGCTATGTTCGGCTTCGGAAATATTCCGCTGATGTCTCCTGAGACAATATATAATATAAAAAGCTTTATTGTTGTCCTGATGATTGCGGCAATAGGCGCAACGCCGCTGCCGAAAAAGCTTTATAATGCCGCATACGGCAAAAAGCATTCCGCAGCAGCAGTATCCATTGCCGAACCTGTCGTTCTTTCCGCACTGCTGATACTGTGCACTGCATATCTTATTGACGGCTCGTTCAATCCGTTTTTGTATTTCAGATTTTAGGGGGCGGTATAAAAATGAATTCTAAAATAAAAAGTATTGTAACGCTCCTGCTTCTCTCCGTATTTATTTTCGGTTTTGCAGCAGCAAATCTTTTGCTTCCCGACGGAGATATCTCAAAAACGGAACGCAGACCGCTGACGCAGCTGCCGGAAATAACCGCAGCGAATATAATAAGCGGAAAATTTATGAGCGATTTTGAAAAGTACACCCTTGACCAGTTCCCGCTGAGAGACGGGTTCAGAAGCGTTAAAGCGTTTTCAAATTATTATTTGCTGAACCGTCAGGACAATAACGGCATATACATTGCCGACGGCTATGCCGTAAAGATCGAATATCCCCTTGACACAAGCTCTGTAAAGCATGCATCTGACCGTTTTAATTATGTTTACAGGCAATATATGGCAGACAAAAACCCACGTGTGTACTTTTCCGTCATTCCCGACAAAAACTATTTTACAGCCCCTGAAAACGGATATCTGCACATTGATTACGATGATCTTATACAGCAAATGAGCGACGACATGGAGTTTGCCCGTTATATCGACATTTTCGACACTCTTGATATTTCCGATTACTACAAAACGGACACCCACTGGAGGCAGGAAAAGATAACAGACACAGCAGCGCTTCTCGCTGAGTCAATGGGTGCAGAAATAACCTCTGATTATAATGAGGTGCGCATCGACACCCCCTTTTACGGCGTGTATTACGGTCAGGCGGCACTGCCTATGAAGTCCGACGAGCTTTACTATCTTGAAAACAAGCAGATCAACTCCTGTACGGTATATGACTTTGAAGATAACGCATATATTCCCGTATATGACACAGAAAAAGCCGACTCAGACGACCCGTACGAAATGTTTTTGTCAGGCTCAAAGTCACTGCTGACTATTGAAAATCCCGGCGCAAAAAGCGACAGACAGCTTATTATGTTCAGAGATTCCTTCGGCAGCAGTCTTGCGCCCCTGCTGATATCAGGCTACGCAAAGATAACACTGGTGGATATAAGATATATCTCTCCTGAGCTGCTTGACAGATTTATTGATTTTGAAGATCAGGACGTGCTGTTTATCTACTCCGCTTCCGTATTAAACAACAGTATAACACTTAAATAAAGCGCACCGGAAAAAGCAGTAACCCGCCAAAATCCTTGATTTTGGCGGGTAGTTTTATTGCTTGGATGTCATTAATCAATTGCACCATACCGGCAATCAAAATATTTACGACTTTTTGTTGAAATTGCGATTTTCTGATGATATAATGTAAACAGCAAAGGAGGTTAGATTCATGATTTCAAAAAACGTCTTTATCGGTTGGAGCGGAGAAAATAAAGA
This sequence comes from uncultured Lachnospiraceae bacterium, assembly GCA_964490165.1. Lineage (GTDB taxonomy): Bacteria > Bacillota > Clostridia > Oscillospirales > CAG-272 > Avispirillum. The sequence goes on from CAZBAR010000010.1 coordinate 50,319, forward strand.
AATTGCAATCAGGATAGGCAACTTATTGGAACAAATAGGATTTGCTCCGATAGTCGGCGGAGGTAAGGATACCACGCTGTTTGTAGGAAATCAGATCATCGAGCAGATGAACAAAAGTGATTTTGCCGTTTTATTGCTTGAAAAAACCTCAAAAAGCGAAAACGCTACTGTAAGCGCTAATGTTATGTTTGAATGGGGGTACCTGCTCAACAAGTTTCCGGAATCAAATCGTATAAGAACCTTCGTAATAAATATGAACGGTTCTGAACTTCCCAGTGATATCGCAGGCTGCTGGTCGCAAAGAGTCGAAAAGCCGGAGTGGAAAACAGAGGAAGAAAAAGAGCAGATCTTTGACAGCATCGCGGCAGAAATCTTCAACAGCTTTGTAAGTTATTTCAAGTCAGCAAATATACATACCAATAAGCTGGACTTTCTGGATGACTGGGACGAAAATAAAAGCAATATTTTTAACTACGACGGCGTATCATATATAGCAGACAAATTGCTGTACGGAATGCAGGCGTCAATATACACCGGGACCATGGAGCAGCTTTATCAGGCGTTGATCAGGATCTTAAACAGCAATGCCTGCCATGGCAGGGATCTGGAATATGTGATCAAATGCGCTCTTGCAATAATAAACGTCTTTATCACAACAAAGCGCCTGACCTGTCCTCTCACCGAAGAAAAATACATTTCCGTAACCGATGAGCTGGATATATCCTATGAATTGAAGATCCAGGATCCGGATCTTGCTGCATGGTGCAAAATATTCCGCATTGACAAACAGGAATTAGCCTTGGAGATGTATGCCGAAAGCCTGACAGGCGATGAAAAGGCGGCGGTTTTATTCGATGCTATAGATAAGGCTCTTGAGTGTATAGAACTGATCGATGCCCAGGTTCTCAGAAATCCGTCGGATTCACAGTATGCTTTGGCGTATTACGCATTTGCAAACAGAAATATTTTTCAGATCTATAAAAAATTATATGAGATTGAACCAAAGGAAGAATATTTGGAAAAGCAAAAGGAATACTGTACCATAACGTTGAAGAATCGAGAGGAGCTGTATAATCTTTATCGTATGGAGCGCAATAAAACCAATGTTGCCACAGATTATGTAACTCAAGAGTACATTCTTGCTTTAACAGAACAGTATCCATTTGAAACCAATCCTGCCGTACTGAAAAAGATCGAGAAAAAGGTCTCGAATGTATATAGGCAGTGGAAGGAAACAAACAATATCAGAAACATGATTTTTGACCAAATAACAAAAGAAGCAGCAAAGTTCCTGAAATAGCTGACAAAAGAGGTATTTATTTATGGTTACAAGAAAAATTGCATTGCTATGTGACTACGGTCTGGATGACGCCGCTGCAACCGCATATCTTTTGCAGCACGCAGATTCTTTTGCGCAAATTGATATTTTACCGATTGCAGGAAACTTTCCCTTAGAAGTTTCAATGAACAACGCACTCAGAATCCTTTCATACTGCGAAGAGCTTCCGAAAAATGTAAGGCTGATCGACACATCTTCTGTTTTGCAGAATGCGGAATGTCTCCCGGATATTCACGGTAAAGACGGCATCGGCGATATTCTGCCGCCTGAGGTGACCTGTCAAATTGATATGATTAAATATTCAGACTGGCTGCCGGGCATTGATGAGAGCTATACCATCGTTAGTTTGGGTCCGTGCACCGTGACTGCTGACATTATGAAAAGCACAAACGGAACGCTTTCTCTTTTGCTGATGGGAGGAAATATATCCCAACCTCCGAATTACAACGGATACGAGTTTAACCATGGCATGGACATCAACGCGTTTGCTGAATGTGTAAAGTATAAGCATATGATCGCAACACTGGACAGCTGCCATAACAGGCAGTTGGACTTCAACGATATCCAGACAGACGGAAACACCCTTTTGGATAGATTTATCAATCGTTCGGTTGAGCTATCCAATCAACGCGGCGAATCCGGATGCTACATTTATGATCTTATTACTGTATATTATTTGCTGCATCCCGATAACTTCTCAGTAGAAAAAGCAACAGATTCAGACGGAAACGAGCTTTGTATGCTGAAATTTACTGCGGACAGCTTCATTGTGTGAAACAAAAGAGCATATTCCGAACGACCTATCACAAATATAGATATATAAAGAAACAGCGCACAGCAAGGCAAACCGCCAAGCTGTGCGCTGTTTCTTTATTTTGCTGCAGCAATTTAGTTATCCTGAAATTTTTTCAAAAAAAGTTTTTCGAGGGATGCTTTTCATTAAAAGCATCCCTCGATTTTATCCATTTATACTGTTTATAAAAAATCTTTAGATATATTCTTCCAATGTGCTTTTTAATGTCACTCCGAATTCATTTTTCAATATTTCAGCCGCACACTGTATTTGCTTGTCCCCTACTTCACCCCAATTAAGTAATGCAGCAGCTCTACCTGGAGTAGTAAGAAGTCTTCCGTATGTTTTTCCATTATCCAAATCGGGTCTGACAGGTCCGATACATTTAACAATTGCTGTCATGCGAACCTGAGCATATAGGGGTGTACCATCCTGTTCATCTACCAATTAATATCCCACATACAAAGGCTTATAAATCGTTGTATTTATCTCTTCAAGTAATTCGCGCCTGCAAGTATCTTCAATATCTCTATCGTACGATTCAGGATGTCCTCCTGCAAGTGAATACTTTATATGATTTGTTTCATTTTCTGTACGTAACATTACACGTCCATCGTCAGTAAATATAATTCCATATACTTGTCTGATCTCCATGCCCTCAGGTACAGGTGCAGGCTCCCAAGTGATAGTTGCCTATTCATTCTCCATTATTCTATGGGCTCTCCATCAGCGTTAAACAGGGGCAGAGGCTCAAGATATATAATATCGTCACGCTTCTGTGCGTCACCCTCGGCGAGAATGCACATTCTGCCGACAGTTATACCGCCGGTCTTATTTACAAGCTCTTCAATAGCCCGCAGAGACTCTCCCGTAGAAATAACGTCGTCAACGATAAGTATTCGCTTGCCCTTCATCATCTCGGCATCCGCCGTATCGAGATACAGCTTCTGCTCGCCCTCTGTTGTAATAGAGCGGACTGTTACCTCAAACACACCTGTCATATACAGCTTCGGACGCTTTCTCGCAAGAAAATATTTCTGATTGCCTGCAAGTCTTGCCATTTCGTGAGCAATCGGAATACCCTTTGACTCAGCCGTAATAATATAATCATATTCGGGAGCTTTTTCAAGCATCGCCGCCGCACAGGCGGTGGTCAGCTCAGGGTCTCCGAAAATGACGAAAGCGCCTATTTTTAATTTCTCGTTAAGAGGGCAAAGAGGCAGCGAGCGCTCCAGCCCCGCGATTTTCATTTTGTAAGCGGTTTTCAAAACGATAACCTTCTTCCTTAATTTTAGTAATTATGAACGAAGCGCTATACCGTATTCCTCGGCAAGCTTTTTCATTATCTTTTTAACAGCCTTATCTGCGTCCTCATCTGTAAGAGTACGGTCGGCGGCGCGAAGCATTACGGCAAAGGACACGCTCTTTTTATCCTTTCCTATCTGAGGACCGCGGTAAATATCGAACAGCTTTACGCTTTCAACAGTTTTTCCGCCTGCGCTCTTCATAGTTGCAGCAACAGCGCCTACAGGCAGTCCCTCCTCGCATACAAATGAGAAGTCTCTCTCAACAGCAGGATATTTAGGAAGCTGTGTATATTCGTAAACAGTCTTTCTTGCTTCAAATACCGCGTCAAAATCAAGCTCAGCCGCGCAGGCAATGCTTCCGATATCGTAATTATCAGCAGTCTCAGGGTGAAGCTCGCCGAACACGCCAAGGCACTTATCGCCGAGCATAACCTTTGCGCATCTGCCCGGATGATACGCTCTTTCCTCGCTCTCTGCTGCATATGACACGCCCTCGATACCGGCAAGGCGGATAAGCGCTTCAACATAGCCCTTCATACGGAAGAAAGGAGCATCGCCCTTTGCACCGTTATCGTAAAACGCAATTGCAATTCTTACCTTTTCATCGGGAAGCGCGTCTGCATCCTCGGTGGGAAGATATACTGTTGCCAGCTCAAACAGCGCTACGTCTGCATTTTTCTGGCTGTAGTTATAGCCGAGAGTTTCAAGAACAGAGGGCAGCGCAGTTGTTCTCATAACAGAGGTATCCTCGCCGAGAGGATTTCTGATAACAACGCTGTTACGGCGGCTGTCGTCTGCTGCCAGTCTGATCTTATCGTAATATTTGGGACTGATAAATGAGAATGTATTTATTTCGTCAATACCCATACCGCAAAGAGCATCGGTAACGCGAACGAAGAACTGCTGCTTCTCGCTTCTGCCGCCCTGAGTCATAGGCGCAACAAAGCCTGTTGACTGAATACGGTTATAGCCGTAAATTCTGATGACCTCCTCAGCTAGGTCTGCCATACACTCAACATCGGCACGGAAGGACGGAACTGTAAGCTTGTCACCGTCAACGCCGAAGCCCAGCTTCTTAAAGGTGTCTGTCATAAATTCGCTCTCAAGCTCAACACCGAGGAACTTATTTATGCGCTCTGTCTCAAGAGTGAGAACAGTAGCGTCCTTTTTGCCGGGGTAAACATCGATAACGCCGTCTACCACCTCGCCTGCGCCGAGAAGCTGAACAAGCTCGCAAGCGCGACGCAGCGCGGGCATAGTATTTTCGGGATCCATACCCTTTTCGTATCTTGAGCTGCTCTCGGTTCTCATACCCAGCTTTCTCGCAGAAACACGAACGCTGGGACCGTTGAAGGTAGCACTTTCAAAAATTACCGTAGCGGTGCTGTCGGTGATCTCGCTGTTTGCGCCGCCCATTACGCCTGCAAGAGCGACCGCCTTTTTCTCGTCGGAAATAACGAGCATCGTAGAATCAAGCACATGATCCTTATCGTCGAGAGACTTGTAATTCTCACCCTCCTCGGCGCGGCGCACGATAATATGGCTACCGTCAAGGCAGGAATAATCAAAGGCGTGCATAGGCTGACCGTATTCCAGCATTACATAGTTTGTAATGTCAACTATATTGTTGATAGGACGGACACCTGCTGCGCGAAGACGCATTCTCAGCCACAGGGGCGAGGGCTCGATCTTAACGTTTTTAACGGCAGCGGCGCTGTAGCGGTAGCAAAGATCCTCTGCGTTGATATCTACCTTGAGATAATTTGAAACATCGTCACCGTCACCCAGAGGCTTCACTACGGGTTCGGGCACATTCAGCTCTCTGTCAAAGGAAACGGCGCTCTCTCTTGCAAGACCTACAACAGACAGACAGTCAGGACGGTTGGGGGTTATCTCAAACTCAACAACATCATCAACAAGACCGATAACATCCTTAATATCAGTGCCGGGGACAGCGTCGCCCAGACCTACATGGTCAAGAATAAGTATACCGTCCTCAATTGCGCCGGGCATATCGTGCAGTGTAAGGTTAAGCTCTGCAATAGAGCAGAACATACCGTTGCTGACGACACCGCGCAGCTTGCCCTTTTTGATCTTAACACCTCCGGGCAGATCGGCTCCGTCTGTCGCAACGGGAACCGTAGCACCGGGGAAAACATTTGTAGCCGCAGTTACTATCTGTACAGGCTCTTCTCTGCCGATGTCAACGGAGCATACAACAAGCTTATCCGCATCGGGATGCTTATCAACAGAAAGTATTTTACCTGCCACAACTCCGCTGATATCGGAAGCGAGAGTTTCAAAGCTCTCAACCTTTGAGCCGGTATCAGTCATTCTGTCGCAGTAGTCCTTAGTATTTATATCGCTGACGTCAACGAAATCCGCCAGCCATTTTCTCGGTAAATTCATTCTTCCAATACCTCCCTCAGAACTGTCTTATAAAGCGCACGTCGTTTTCATACAAAAGGCGCATATCGTCTATATGGTGCTTCAGCAGAGCTATTCTCTCAACGCCCAGACCGAATGCAAAGCCGCTGTACTCGTCGGGATCGATGTTTCCGTAGCGAAGTACATTGGGATGCACCATTCCTGCACCAAGAATTTCTATCCAGCCCTCGTTTTTGCAGAAACGACAGCCCTTACCGCCGCATTTGAAGCAGGACACGTCTACCTCTGCGCTGGGCTCGGTAAAGTTAAAATGATGGGGTCTGAAGCGGATCTTCGTCTCCTCGCCGAACATCTTCTGAGCAAACAGCTCAAGCGTACCCTTCAAATCACCCATAGTTATGTTTTTGTCGATAACAAGGCCCTCCACCTGATGGAACAAGGGGGAGTGGGTAGCGTCAACCGCGTCGGAGCGGTACACTCTGCCGGGAGAAATTATTCTGATAGGCGGCTTCTCCTTCTCCATAGTTCTTGCCTGAACGGGAGAGGTCTGGCTGCGGAGCAGAATATTGTCTGTTATATAAAAGGTGTCCTGTGTGTCCCTTGCAGGATGCTCAGGAGGAATGTTCAGCGCCTGGAAGTTGTAGTAGTCGTACTCAACCTCAGGTCCCTCAACAACCTTAAAGCCCATACCGATAAATATATCCTCAAGCTCACGCTGAACTCTTGTCAGCATATGCAGATGACCTACCTCAGGCTCTGTGCCGGGCACTGTAACGTCTACCTTTTCGCTCTCAAGCTTTTTGTCAAGGGCGCGGCTTTTCAGTGCCGCTGTCATTTCAGAGAGCTTTTCTTCTATGGCTGCTCTGACCTCATTTGCCATCTGACCTATCGCCGGTCTTTCCTCAGCGCTCAGCGCGCCCATTCCGCGAAGCACGGCAGTAAGCTCGCCCTTTTTTCCGAGATATTTAATACGCAGAGCCTCAAGATCCGCGCCGCTCTCGGAAAGAGCGCTCATTGCTTCATTTCTGATTTGAATAAGCTTTTCTTTCATAGTTAATTAGCCTTCTTTCTTGGCTTTTGTGCAAAGCACAAAAGCGGCGTGAAAAAGTGGATTTACGACTTGACTTTTCGTATTTTTCACGCTATACTCCTTTTCCATTTTCTTTTCGGGACAAATAAAAAAGTCCCGATCAAAATAATCGGGACGGAAAGATCATATCCGTGGTACCACCCGAATTCCGCAAAAGCTGCGGCACTCGTGCACGCTGTAAGGGGCGCTCCCCCGACGGACTACATAGCTTCACCCGCCGTGCTCCGAAGTGAAAGGCTCCGCGTGCCGATCGGTGCGCTTTCAGCCGGCGACGCACCTCTCTTTTGACTGACATTATCGCTTTGCCGTCTTCATCATAGCATCTACAAAGAATATTATATCACTGTAATTTATAAAAATCAAGTTTTTTAACGGAATATTAGGTTTGATATTACTTTTTTATTTAATTTCTTTATAGTGTTAAAAAGAAATTAAGAAAGAAAAAGACATAAAAGGGAGACAACTATGTTTTCTCCCTTTTATATCCCACTTTCTAACGCTTCACTGCGTGAAGCATACGCACGTTTCAAGCATACGGTATTGGGGCTGTTGATACCCCTTACTTTGGAAAAGAGCAGAAAAGGAATACCTTACTACTCCCCTTCTTCCCAAAACCTACAAAGCGCGGCATTCAGCGAAAAGGGATCGCCCGTATACTTTATATGCCGCCAGGACCGCGGGAACAGCCTGTAGGTTGCTGGCTCGGCATAGCGATCATCCACAAGAACAACCACTCCGCGGTCATTCTCGCTTCGGATAACGCGTCCCGCCGCCTGCTGTACCTTTATCATAGCCGGATATGTATAGGCGTAATCCTTGCCGCTCTCACGGGTCGCTTCAAAATAATCGCTGAGAATATTCAGCTCCGCGCTTATTTTTGGCAGTCCTGTACCTATAATGATCGTGCCAATAAGCTTCTCACCTTTCAGGTCAACGCCCTCCGCAAACGCGCCGCCGAGAACGCAAAAGCCTACCAGCGTTTCGCCGCCGCCCTTAGAAAACTCTGCAAGAAAGCTGTTTCTGGCAGTATGGCTCATACCCTTTGACTGCACAACACAGTGCACCTCAGGTGCAATTTCGGCAAACGCCTTATACACTGTGCTCATATATTCATATGACGGGAAATAGACCATATAATTGCCCTCTCTCGCCTCGATAACGGACATAATGATCTCCGCAACATCGTCAGTATATTCCTCTCTGTCAGAATATCTGGTGCTTACGGCGTCGTAAGCAAAAAGACAGAGCTTTGACGGATCGTACGGCGAATCAAGCTCAAGCTTCGCAGCATTACGGCAGCCAAGCACATCGGCAAAATAGTCCATAGGGGTAAGAGTTGCGGAAAACAGCACTGCTGCCTTAGCGGCGCTCAACATACTGTCAAGCATCGGCGACGGATCAAGGCAGCGTACAGACACACTCAGTCTTGCCCCTACCTGCTCACTGAACATAACAAAGCCCTTATCAAACAGAGCCGTGCTGCGAAGAAAATCAGCGCCTGCAAGCATAGCCTCTTCGAGGTGCACCGCCGCATCGCTGTCGGCAGCTGCAGTCTGTCCTGCAGCGCGGATAAACATAGAAAGTGCTTCCGGCAGTCCGTCAAGCATTGAGGATGACAGCCAACAGCCAACACTTCTGCCCGCAGCATCAAGCCGCTCTTCACTGCGGCACAGCGCAGATATCTCCCGAAGCTTTTTTATCACTGCCGTAATGCCCTCTATAAGCGGTGTGTTCTTTGGAAAAAGCTCTGCCGCGTTTTTATAAAGCCTCAAAAATACGGAGGCATCAAAGCTTGCAGAATACATTTCTCTGGCACGGTCAGGCAAATTGTGCGCCTCGTCTATAAGAAACATATACCGTTCTTTGCGTTCGGCATTTGTAAAATATCTTCTGAACCGCACCGTCGGATCAAAAGCATAGTTGTAATCGCAGATGATCACTTCACAGTATTCGCTTGCGTCCAACGACAGCTCATACGGGCAAAGCTCATACTTCTTTGCAACGCCCGCAATAGTGGCCGAGTCAATAACCTTGTAGTTATTCAAAAGCTCTAAAAGCGCCTCGTCCCTGCGCTCCTCATACGGTATTCTGCCGACCTCGCCCAGCAGCGGACATATTCTGCAGCCTCCAGAATTCGTCCGCACGTTGTTCATGGGACAAATGCGCTCCTTTGCAATGACGCTTATGCATTTCAGCGTGGTCACCTGTGCGGACATAGTACGGCAGGCATCGGCAGCAGAATTGCCTGTTACCGTCTTTGCCGTAAGATAAAAAACTCTGTCTATCTCTCCGCGCCCTACAGCACGAAGCGCGGGATACAGCGCCGACACAGTTTTACCAATACCAGTCGGCGCGCAGACAAGCAGTCTGCCGCCGCGCTTTGCAACGCGGTATGCATCGCTTATAAAATCCCTTTGAGCGCCTCTCATCTCACGGTACGGAAACGGCATATTGGCAAGAGTAGAAATGCCCCAAAGCTTTTTTTCGGCAGCTATGTTTACAAAAGGCACCGCGCGGCTGACAAGCGCCGAGGTCATATTGGCAAGAAAGCTTGTTTTCAGCACCACCTCAAATGATTTTTCGCGGCTGCCCGCAGCATATGTAAGCCGAAGCCTGACGGACTCAACTCCCTTATCCCTTGCCAGCATATAAGCAGTAAGAACTCCGTCCGCCATAAAAGAGGGGTCCGACGCAGGAGAAGTACGGACTGAGAGCCGCACTCTCTCCATATACTTCTCAACAGTCCATATCCTGCCGTCAAAATACGTCATATCCGCACTGCCGACTATAGCAAAATCTATCTCCTCACCACTGACTGCATATGTCAGCTCGCACCGCGACAATGGCTCTCCGATCGCTTTACCTGTCTCTGCAAAAGCCAGCTTTCCGCCGCTTCTGCGCGTTCTGGCAAAGCGTGCGATCTCGCATGAAGGCACGCGTATGGAATTATTTTCACCGTCTATGTATATATTCATAAGCGCACCTCCTGAATACAGAATTACTTTGACCCGGTCGCTACGTATCTCCACAGGCGCTCCCTGTCGGCCTTTTCTGCATAGTCTATACCTATACGCGGCGTCGCCGTGTATTCCATCGCTTCGCCGTCTTCAAGCCACAGCTTGTCCGATGTATACAGCACCTCACCGTTCAGCTCTCTTGTTATGTTGAGAGCTTTTGTCAACCGTCCGGGGCCGATAATTCCCTCAACTCCCCGTATAAGCACCGCCTGCGGGTATTCCTCAGGTCCGGTAACTATGTTAAGCATATTGTGCATTCCGTAGCAAAGGTACACATATGCTCTGCCGCCCTCGGCAAACATGATCTCTGTACGCGCGGTGCGTCCTTTAGACGCATGGCACGCCGTGTCACCTGTGCCCTTATAGCACTCTGTCTCGCATATTCTAAAACGAAAAATACCGCTGTCAGTCTTTCTGACAAGGTATTTACCGATAAGCTGCGGTGCAAGCAGCTCAGCGTCGACAGTATAAAACGATTTATCAAGCTTTTCATTATTATTCATATTTTAATGATAACATATTATAAAATAAAAATCCATATATATTATTGAATAACGCAAAAAAATGTGATACAATATCCGAAGTAATAAGTGCTATGATGCGCACTTTTGACAATTTACAACAATAATTGTGCTGCACACCGCAGCCAAGGAAAATGAGGAATAACTAAAATGGCAGAAAAAAAGCTTGTACTTCCCGGTAATTTCGGTACAGAGGAAAACCGCGTTGACACCGACTCCCGCCGCTGCGAATTTGATATTAAAAACGAGCAGATAGTATTTACTGACAGAAAGGTTGACATTGTATTCGCAGGCGACTCCATCATTAACTTTATGGAGGAAAACCAGTTCTACCACAAATACGGCTACGTTGTAAACCGAGGCATCGGCGGCGATATGACAAAGTATATGAAACGCCGCTTTGCAGCAGACGTTACCCAGCTTGAGCCCACGCTTTGCATTATGCTCATAGGCTGCAACAACCTTTGGCCTCTGGAAAATGAGATCGACGGCGACGACTACAAGGAAGAAGCTCAGATAGCACACCTTAAAGAGCTTATTGATGACTTCGGCGAAATGCTTGACGAGGCTGAGGCAAACGGCTTTACAATGTGGATAAGCTCCATACTGCCTCACGGCGCTACAGTTGTAAACGCCGCAATGCGCAACAAATTTATTGCTCGTGCAAACGGAGAGCTTGCAGCACTCTGCGAGCGTCGCGGAACTGAGTATCTTGACTTCCACGCAAATCTTGTCAAGGAAGACGGACTTACCATGAAGGACAACATCAGCCGAGAGGGTATCCACCCCAACCACGCAGGCTACGAGCTTATGCGTCAGGTGCTTGAGCCTAAGCTGGATAAGTTTTTCGCGAAATAAGATGCAGTATAAAATGTGAATATGAAATATATATATTTGTATATCCCTCTGTTTATCATAATCATTCCTATAATACTGTCAAACTTTGTTCCGAAAAAAGAACACACGGAAACACCGATTGAAAAGTTAGGCAAAAAGTTCAATATCGGACTTTCAATCTTTTATGTACCGCTGTCATATCTCGGTTTATTATCACCGCTGATGAAAATTGGTGTGCCGTTTCAGGAATTCACTGTTTGTGAAGAACAAATACTTAATGCAGTTATGTGGTGCGGTATTTTTTTACCTGTAATAACACCTGTATTTATGTCAGCGTCAATAATACTTCGAAGGCGCGGAAAGGGCGTTATCAGCTTTGTATTACAGTTTGTTCCTTTTGAGGTGTTTATCATTGAAATGGTTACTATAATAATTATTAAATCATAACAATAAAGAAAAGGCTGTATTCCGTGGGGCGGAATACAGCCTTTTCAGGTGCTTTTATCAGTTTTTAATATCGGTAACAACGCCGATAAACAACGGCATATTTGTTTCATTATCCAATATCATATATACAAACGGTCTGTCAAGAATAACTTCCTTTTGAATAGCGCCATCGACATAGGCTGAGTAAGAATCAGCCATAGCTACCGCAGTCGCAGCCGCTGCCTTTGTTCCCTCCTGATCAACAGAAATATGTGTTTTATGTAAGACGTTGCTGACGAATATGTTTCCGACAGCTTCACCAAGCCTTGAAAAATCAGCCTTACTTTCAGCAAATGCAGTAGGCATTCCGAGGTCTGAGAGAATTTTTGACAGTTCTGTATCAAAATCATAGCTGAATTTCGGGAGTCCGACGGTAACGGCGCACATTTCCTTGTCATTCAGAGCAGCCTCGACCTCTCCGGAGCTAAGACCTGTAACAAAATCGCAAATATCAATACCCTCATCGGGAAGCAGCGCTGCGAAGCTGAACATTGACCCTTTATACGGCTTTATAAAGCCGGTTGCACCGCTGCACTCAATATAAGTATGCTCTACGGAATGCATCATAGAGACAATTCTCTCTTTTCCGTCACGTGAAGTAAAATGTTCGTCTTCTATACTTTGATCATCATACCTCCCACTCCATTCAGCGTCAAACGCAAGAGCATTTATAAGCATCATCACAGTATCGCCACTGATACTGTCGATAATATCGTCTATCATTCCATCGGTCTTATCAGACACCCATTTGTTTATGTCTCTCACAGTTCCGCTATCAAAGGCAGCGGAAGCAACATCGGCTTTATAGGAATCCTGCAAGACATCAGCAAAGTCCTTTGAGAGCAAAAAGCCCTGATCTCTGTACCAAAGTGAATTGGCAATACTAAGCTTGAAAAACTGATTATTCTCCATTAGCTGCAAACTATTGAAAAGCGATGAATTTACATCATCAATACTTGCACCAAGAACCTCCTCAAATTCACTTAACGTCTCGCCGTCAGCACCGTTGGCAGCCATAGCCAGCGCCATCTTTACCGACAAGGGTGACACCAGAACGTTAGTATCCTTGTTCTCGGCAACGACACGACTTAAGAGGTCAAAGCCAAGCCTGAGGTCCGCAGACTGAGCAGGCGCGTATGCCTTGCAGTCCGTAGTATAGTATTCAATGTCTCCTTCGTTTTCCGCTTCCATAACATCATCGACTGCATGATCGGCAGCACAGCCTGCCGATCCCGCAAGCAAAAATAGAGTCAAAAGAAATGCTGCAATTCGTTTCACCGATATACCCTCCTAAATTTCTCACAAATTGAAAACCACAACTTATGAAAGTTTTCCTTTCAATTGTTATACAATCGGCAAGAAAAAATTCCTTATGATTTCTTCAAAAAAATCATATAAAAGTAAAAAATCTGCTACAGGGTAAGGCGTGCGAAAACTTTTATTCATTTTACGTCAATATATAGTTAGAGCTATATTCCGAAACGGAATATAGCTCATTACTTTTTAACTATTTGTAATGTCAACGACCACGCCTATAAACAGCGGGGTGTTACTAACGTTATCCAGTATCATATATACGAAAGGTCTGTCAAGCACGACTCTTCTTTACCAAGAGCAGACAGCACACCCTCACTTACCATTTCAAAATCGCTGGCAAAATTCGGGATCATGACTATGCAAAGATCTCTGCATAGTAGGGTCATTATTCTTTTATTCCGTTGAATTGGTAACTGCAGGTACATCCCAAATATTCAGCAGCTTTTGTTATTAAGCTAAATTCTTTCCTGTATCCACATACAAATACTTCTTTTATCATGTAATAAAGCTGCAATTTTGCCTAATTCGACAATTTTGGAATCATAAGACAGCGATTTTAAAAGATACTCAACCGTATCAACCACGAACATTGCATGATATCTGCCGTGGCATCCCCGAAGCATACCCTTTTCTACTCTATTTAATACTTCGTTGACATTATCAAGTATCATGGCTATATCAGTCGACTGATATAATCGTTCATAATTATCGTAAATAAACGCCTCCCTTTAACGACAAAAAATCTGCACCATTAGTGCAGATCGTATATAAAAGGCTAAGCTTTATGCAAAGCCCATAGAAAACCGAATAAAGAAGAAGTGCAGCAAACAAGTGAGATTGAACAATTGTAGTTCAAGCCCTCGGTCTATTAGTATCGGTCAGCTGAACACATTACTGTGCTTACACCTCCGACCTATCAAACTCGTAGTCTACAAGTGACCTTACCAGCTTACGCTGTGGGATATCTAATCTTGAGGTACGTTTCACGCTTAGATGCTTTCAGCGTTTATCGCATCCGCACGCGGCTACTCAGCTATGCACTTGGCAGTACAACTGATGCACCGGAGGTGCGTCCGACCCGGTCCTCTCGTACTAAGGTCAGCTCCTCTCAA
>CAZBAR010000011.1:0-62927 GCA_964490165.1 uncultured Lachnospiraceae bacterium
TATCAATAATTGAGGCGGATAAGCCGTTCTTTGACGCGACAGGCGGGGGAGTGACCTTTTCAGGCGGCGAGTGTATGCTGTACCCTGAGTTTGTTGCAAAGCTTGCTGAAAACTGCAAGGAAACGGGCATATCCGTCGCAATAGACACTGCCGGCAATGTCCCGTTTTCGGCATTTGAGACAGTCATGCCCTATACCGATATTTTTCTGTATGATATAAAATGCCTGGATCCCGAGCTTCACCGTAAGGGAACCGGTGCGGATAATACGCTTATACTCCAAAACCTGCAAAAGCTGATCGCCTGTGACAAGCGGATCGCCGTGCGTGTGCCGTCAATTCCCGGCTTCAACGAGGGTGGAGAGGTCGATCGCGTCAAGCGGTACTGCGAAAAGTACGGTTTGTCCTGTGAGGTTTTACCGTACCACAATATCGGCGAAAGCAAGAAAGAGGCGATCAAAAACGCCGCACAGCTTTTATAAACGAAAAACAAAGTCCCTGAGAAGTTTCTCAGGGACTTTGTTTAATATTGCTGTGGTGACCCATCGGAGAATCGAACTCCGGACACCATGATTAAAAGTCATGTGCTCTGCCAGCTGAGCTAATGGATCTCAAACGCGCTTAATTATAATACCATATAAACTATTATTTGTCAATACTTTTGCAATATTTTTTTGAGAATATCTGCAGGGAATTGGCAAACTTTTTGCGTGCGCATTCAAACCTTTATTCGGATATTGTTACAAAAGCAGGAGAATGTCCTGTATAATCAAGAAAACGTCCGAAAATATCGGCAGTCTTTGCCTTTACGCTGCTTGTATTTATGCATGGGTGGAAGCATATGTATTCGTTATCCAGAAGATCGCGGTCGATAATAAGATGAATCTTGTGCTCTTTATCGTACATCAGCCCCATTACTGTAACAGATCCGGGAGTAAGATTAAGCAACTCCTCCATTTTCTCGTAACTGCCGAAGGAAAGCCTTGTAGAGCCTATCTGATCTGCTACCTCTCTTGTTTTGAAAGCCTTTTCTCCCGGCATAAGCAACAGATAATAGTCGGTTTTCGCCGAATTTGTAAGAAATAGATTTTTACAAAGAGGAGTGCAGAGAGTCTTATCGATGTCAGCACAGGCGTCAATTGACATGGCAGGATCGTGATCGACGCGGGAATAGGGTATATCAAGCTTTGAAAGTATGTCGTACGTATCAAGCTCCTTTTGGAGTCTGCCTTCATCGGCGGGAGCGGTTGTATATACTTCAGATATATTCATATTTCAGTTTGCCTCGTAGTGACATGGAGATTTATAAAATTCATCAAGGTCCGCATAAAATCCGTCATCACGCTTACTCAGCTTGCATGCTTTCAGCAGTTTTTCGGGACCGGCTGAGTTCTTCATTGTCACCGTCTTTGCACCGAAACGGTGCATAAAGCTCATAACAGCTCTTTGCATTACTATCATAGCTTCATCGTCCTCGCGGCCTGAAGCAGGGCACAGTGTAACAATTTCGGAATCCTTGCCCAGTGTGAACTGGCATATACCTATAATATCAGTGATCTTTGATCTGTCTTCCGACAGCTCGGCTGCAAAATATGCCATAGTGCTGTCATTATACTCGCAGCCGAGAGTTTCGCATATTTCTTTTTGCAGTGCTTTATCAGGTAGCGGCTTTACAGCAAACATATCATCATTCGTCCTTCAAATAACTAATTTCATCTTCAGTAAGAAATCTCCACTTTCCGAGCGGCAGATCCCCCAGCTGAATGTCTCCTATGGAAATACGGCGGAGGCGCATTACGGAAAGTCCGCATTTTTCGCACATTTTTCTTATCTGTCTGTTTCTTCCCTCATACAGAGTAATTATAACGGTAGAATACAGCTGTCCGTCTCTGTCGGTTCTGCCGACAGCCGACAGCCGCGCCTCTATTGGGCGAATAACGTATCCGTCAAGCTCCATGGGGGACGTCAGATTTTTTATGTCTTTTTCGGTTAGTGTACCTTTTATTTTGACCGAATATTTTTTAGAGAAGCTGTGTGACGGGTGCATAAGTCGGTTTGCCAGCTCTCCGTCGTCAGTAAAAATAAGCAGTCCTTCGGAATACATATCAAGTCTGCCGACAGGATAGACTCTTGACGGAGCGTCGCTGACAAGCTCTGCTGCGGTCTTTCTTCCTTTTTCATCAGACATTGTAGTTACATATCCCATAGGCTTATTGAGCATTATATATGTAGCCCCCGCGCTTTGGGGGACGACAGGCTGTCCGTCAAGAAAGACCTTATCCGTTTCGGGATCGATCTTATCGCCAAGCACGGCAATACGCTCTCCGATTTTTACACGTCCGTCGGTAATAGCCTTTTCCGCTGCGCGGCGTGACATTACGCCGCACTCGGTAAAGTATTTTTGCAGTCGTATTTTTTCCATTGTTTTACCGTAAATAGTTTTATTTTCGCACCTATTCGAAAAATTTTTCAAACAGGCTTTTTGTGTGGGTCTTTTCGTAGCAAACATTTTGCGCGTAAAGATCAAGAGCGGCAATTTCCTCACCGTTTGCAAAATATTTGACCTTGCCGACATAATCTCCGCTTTTGACAGGTGCCCATACAAAGCGGCGTATCTCAAGCGAGGAGGTTACTTTGGTATCTTTGGGCAGCGTTATACTGAGAGCGCCGTCGCTTTTAACTCTTATCGTGTCATTGTCGCCGCCGAGGCAGGGAATGTCAAAGCTGACGCCGTCCTCATCGCATATGGTGCAGCACTCAAACTGCGTAAAGCCGTAGTCAAGCATAGCCGCGTGATCTCTCCAGTCGTCGGGAGCTGACAAGGTTACAGCAACAAGGCGAACGCCGTCACGCTCTGCCGCCGATACAAGGCATCTTCCGCAGCGCTTGGTAAAGCCGGTCTTTACGCCGATAGCGCCGTCATAGGTTTTTAACAGCCGATTGTGGTTTACAAGCACGCGATCATACTCGCTGCCCGGTATAGTTGTCTTGTAAGTGGAAACGATCTTCAAAAAGGTTTCGTTTTCAAGTGCGGCAGCGGCGATCTTTGCAAGATCTGCCGCTGTTGTATAGTGTTCTTCATCGTCAAGCCCGTGGGGATTTGTAAAATGAGTAGCTTCAAGTCCGAGACTCTCGGCTTTTTTATTCATCATCTGTGCAAATCCTTCAACACTTCCGCCGACCTCGACCGCAACGGCTGTGGCAGCATCGTTTGCGCTCTCCAACAGCACCGCATACAACAATTCTTCAAGCGTAAGCTTTTCTCCCGACTTCAGATAAATAGACGAGCCCTCTACACCAATGGCGGTATCTGATACCGCTACGGTCTTTTCAAGGTCGCCGTTTTCGATAGCGACCAGGGCAGTCATAATTTTTGTGGTGCTTGCCATTGGCATTGGCGTGTGCGCATCTTTTTCAAAAACGATATCGCGGCTGTCTGCTTCCATAAGTACGGCACTTTTTGCACTTACACCTATATCCGGTGCGGCAGATGTCGATATTGAAAAAGCAGTGAGCATGGCGCAAAGCATCAGGGCGCCGAATAATTTCTGCATAAGCTGTCTCCTTTTCAAAGCTGTATGTTTTAGTTTCTGCTTATAGCTTTTGAAAAGGTGAGCGGCGGTATTCAGGCAATTTGTGTTAGTCCTGGCATTCGTCGGTCGAGCTCTTTGATTTTGAAAAAACAGCCTTGAATTTTTCGATAAGCTCGGGAGAGCGCTCGATAGCTCCTATTATCTGTGATATTGGATCCTCGGGTACGTAGGGCTCGTTGATGTTTAGCATCTGGGCTGTTCCGTCCGGCTGGATAATTATAAATGCAACGGGAGTAACTGTAAGTCCGGTTCCGCCGCCTCCGCCGAAATTATTTACTGCTGCTGCCGCGGGTCTGTCCTTTGCGTTTTTTCCGAGGTAATCTATACCGCCGGAGGCAAAGCCGACCTGAAGCTTTGAAACGGGAATTATAACGGTACCGTTGGAGGTAGTAATAGGATCTCCTGTTACGGTGTTCGCGTCGAAAGAGGATTTTATACTTTCAACAGATGCGCGTATGATCTCACTCATTTTGTTGTCGCTCATTTTGCTGTTTCCTTTCTGATATCAGATTTGTATTTTGCTTTTTTATTTATAAATATTTTCAGTGTTCCGAATAATAGGTGTATAGCATGGCGAAGCAAGCTGCCTATTCTAATTTTCACCTTTATATCAACTTCATATACGGAGCTGCCGCCGTTCATTATAGGCACGATGTGTATTTTTTTGTCGCATTTAATGTTCAGTACGGTATGCGAGTCAAGTATCTCAACCGTATAAGCGGCAGCCTGCGACAGAATTCCGCAGCAAACTGCAGTGCTGTGCGCGTTTCCCATGTCCACTCCTACATAAAGAGCGGCTATATCAACGTGCATTTTCTTGTCAAACTCAAGTGCAGTGCGCCGTATAAAATCAAGGATAAACCGAACGATCTGCATACCGTTCTGCTCCTCGCCGTCTTCGGATATGATCTCGCGAAGCTTTTGTACCGGACTTTTTTTGCTTTTTGATTTTTTTTGCTTTTTGGGGGCTTCGGCGGTTTTCTTTTCGCCGAGCTTTTTGTTCTTCAGCTTTTTTGAAAGCTTTTTTATATTTATTTTCTTTTTCTTTGCAGGAGCAAGCTGAACTTTTACAGGTCCGGCACTTACTGATACCTTAAGTGTAAGTCCGTCGTAGCTTATTTGCAGCGAAAGATAAAATGTAAGAAGGAGGATGATAAGCGCAGCTAATGCCAGCACGATATATAGAAACACCATATACTATCCTCACTTTCTTTTTGTTTTATATGTAAAGTTAATCCTCGCTTGCGGCGCCCTCAGCAAATGAAAGCTGTTCGGGTATATCTACTGTCGGCAGTCCGACTTCCGGCAGCTCATCCAGCGAAGTAAGACCGAAAACACGCAGAAAATTATCAGTTGTGGAGAACAGTCTGGGTCTGCCGGGTACGTCAAGTCTGCCGCATACCTTTATAAGCTGCTTGTCCAAAAGATTTGTCATAGCATATGCAGAATCCACGCCGCGAACTGTATCGACAAATGCTCTGGTAACAGGTTGGTTGTAGGCGATTATCGCTAGCGCCTCTATTGAGGATTGCGAGAGATTACCGCCGCGCTTTATGCCGAGTGCTTCACGTATATATGTGCCGTACTGCTCCTTTGTTGAAAGCTGGCACGTACTGTCAAAGCAGAGAAGGTTTATCCCTCTCTCAATACCGTCAAAGGTGTTGTTGTATTCCTCTGCGTATTCGCGGACTATGCGCTTGGCAGCTCCTGCCGTAGTGCCGATGACCTGTCCCAGCTTTTCATAGTTGACGGGGTATCCTGCCGCAAAAAGAACAGCTTCTATTATTTTTCTCGAATGGCTTATATCGATCTCGTCGGAAGGAGCCTCTTCTATAATGAACACAGCCTCATCTTCAGACTCAATATCCTCAGGGATATCATCGTTTTCTATTTCTATATTCTCGATCTCTTCGATCGCTTCGTTACTCACTTTCGTAAGCCTCCTTCGTAGGGGTAAGTCTATTCGTCCTTGATTATTTCGCACAGCACGGAAATGTCCGCGCCTTCTTCAAGAGATACGTTGACGTCGGAATTTGCGTTTATAACGCCGTCACTGTCGGCGCTGCCCCCGTCATCCTCCCAAAGTCTGAGCATACCTGATTTCAGCAGCTCAAGCATGGCAAGAAACATCGAAACAAGCTCGCTGCGGCTTTCGGCACTTCGGAAAAAGCTGTGCAGCTTTACCTTGCCGCCTTGTCCCAGACGCGCTGCAAGCTTTTCAACAATGGAGGCGACAGACACCTGCTTGTGTTCTACGAGTGGCTTGAAGCGCTCCTTTGCCTCCTCGTCTGTAACGCGAACCTCACTCATTACTCTGATAAGCGCGGCAGACAAAAGCTTTACGTTGTGGTCTGCAACATATGTTTTATCAGGAGCGATCTCGTCTGTATCCTTTGCAATACGGTCGCCGTAGGAGGAATACATTTCCTTGAGAATAGCAGAAGCTTCCTTGGCACGCTGATATTCCAGCATTGCTGCGGCAAGTGCGGCTCTGGGATCCTCCTCTTCCTCCTCATCGCGGGGCAGGAGCATTTTGCTTTTTATGAGCATAAGCTCGCTTGCCATAAGAAGAAATTCGCTGGAAAGCTCGATGTCCGCATCTCCCGCGCTCTGAATATATTCCATATACTGATCGCAAAGCAGTGAGATCTGAATATCATCGATGCTCATCTTATTTTTGTGAATAAGAGAAAGGCAGAGGTCAAGGGGACCCTCAAATTTTTCAAGCTTATAGTTTATAGTTTCCATATAATATCAAAGTCCCGGGATAAGTTCGATAATAAACTGCATTCCATGACTGATAAGACTGCATATCAAAGAAAGCGGCATGGAAAGCGCTCCGGTCCAAAGCGCCGCCATCATTATCAGCATTATAATTCTCTCGTATTTCATTATACCGAAGTATATTCTGTCGGGCAAGAACATAAAAAGAATTCTTGAACCGTCAAGAGGGGGAATAGGTATAAGATTGAAAACGGCGAGATACAAATTCATAATGTGGCAGTAGTAAAAAAGCTGAGCTATAAGGCTCACCGCCTTTGCACCCATAGACAAGTTCATAATTACATCAGCCTTAAAGCCGTAATAGTAGAATACAAGTGCAGGCTGGCTGAGGGCGAAAATTATTTCAAGTATAAGAAGTGATACGAATGACAACAGCAGGTTTGACAGAGGGCCTGCCGCTGCAGTTATCGCCATACCGCGTCTCGGCTTTTTATAATAGCGGCTGTTTACGGGTACAGGCTTTGCCCAACCGAAGCCGAAAAGCAGCATCGATATAGTGCCGATGGGATCAAGGTGCTTTGTGGGATCAAGAGTTATTCTTCCGAGATTTTTTGCCGTAGGATCGCCCATTTTGTTTGACGTCCACGCGTGCGCCATCTCATGAAACGAGAGCGAAAAAAGAACGACGATAACGGTAAAAATAATACCGGGTACAACGTCTCTCGCATCTGCTCCGCTGCGCAAAGAAGAAATAAGGTCATAAATCATAAATCAATCCTCGCAGTATTTTACGATAGTATTCCAGACATCATCCCGTCCTTCCTTTGTTTCCGAGGAGAACGGAATCTCGGCAAGCGCGCCGTCTATCTGTCCGAAAGAGGCAAGCAGCGCCTTTTTAGCGGTGGCGTTAAGCTTATCTACTTTAGTATAGACAATAATAAAGGGAATTTCACACTGACGCATATAATCTATCATCTGTTTATCGTCAGCGGTAGCTCCTACCTTTGCATCAATAAGCTGAACAACGCATTTCAGAAGATCGATATTACCGTTGCCTGTAAAATATGCGTCTGTAAGTCCCGACCAGCGCTTTTTCTCTTCAAGTGTACGCCTTGCAAAGCCATAGCCGGGCAGGTCTACCAGCATTATTTTTGAATCGATGTTGTAAAAATTTATAGTAACTGTTTTACCGGGCGTTCCGCTGACACGTGCCAGGGCTTTTCTGCGCAGCAGCGTATTGATAAGTGAGCTTTTACCGACGTTTGAGCGTCCTGAAAAAGCTATCTGCGGAATGTTCAGTGCAGGGAATTGTTTGGGCAGACCTGCGCTTATAAGCAGGTCTGCGTTATTTATATTGATCTTCAAAATTCAATCTGCCTTTCCAAGTTCTCAGAGTGCGGAGTGTGTATGTACAATGCTGTCAGCACAGACCGACGCAACCGCCGGTATATCCTTCCCGGATGTATTCGCTTTTTCGCTGCTCTTAACAAGTATTTCATTAAGAACCTCAGAGGCGCGCTTACAGGGGATAAATAACAGGCTCTGACGGACGATAGGATCGATCTCGTCAAGGTCACCCAGATTGTCATAAGGTATGAGCACTCGCTTTATGCCTGCATTCCACGCGGCGGTGGTCTTTTCCTTCAGTCCGCCTATGGGAAGAACGCGTCCGGTCAGCGTAAGCTCTCCTGTCATCGCGGTATCGTGACGAACAGGTATTCCCGTCAATGTGCTTACGAGACTTGAAAGCATCGTTACTCCGGCACTGGGTCCGTCCTTAGGCGTAGCGCCCTCGGGTACGTGGATATGAATATCCTTTGTTTTATAAAAGTCGCTTTGTATTCCAAGCTCCGATGCGTGCGCTCTTACATAGCTTTTAGCGATGGATGCAGACTCCTTCATTACATCTCCGAGAGTTCCGGTAAGCTCCAGCTTGCCGCTTCCGTCCATAACGTTAGACTCGACCTTCAGAACGTCACCGCCGACAGATGTGTACGCCAGACCGTTGACAACGCCTATTTCGTCTGAGACAAGCTTTTCATCGTCAAGAAACTTTCTTGCACCAAGCATGGCCGTAAGCATAGCGGGGGTAACGGTAACGCTTTTTTTACCGTTCTCTATCATTATTCTTGCCGCTTTGCGGCATATAGCTGCAATCTCGCGCTCAAGATTACGGACGCCGGACTCGCGCGTATATCCGTCTATTATCTCGCAAATGATCTCGTCCGAAATACGCAGCGCGCGCTTTGTAAGTCCGTGGCGCGAGAGCTGCTTCGGTAAAAGATGGTTTCTTGCAATAGCAAGTTTTTCGTTCTTTGTATAGGTAGAAAGCTCGATGACCTCCATTCTGTCAAGAAGGGGACGGGGAATAGTATCGAGACTGTTTGCTGTAGCAATGAACATTACGTCGGAAAGGTCGCAGGGAAGCTCCAGAAAGTGATCGCGGAATGACTTGTTCTGCTCGCCGTCAAGGACCTCCAAAAGAGCTGAGGAGGGATCGCCGCGCATATCGGAGCAAAGCTTGTCGATCTCGTCAAGCAGCATGACCGGGTTCATGGAGCCTGCCTGCGTTAGGGCAGTTATTATTCTGCCGGGCATTGCGGCAACGTATGTTTTACGGTGGCCGCGTATTTCAGCCTCATCACGAATACCGCCGAGGGAAACACGGACAAACTTTCTGTTCATAGCTCTTGCAATAGACGCGCCCAGTGAAGTCTTACCCACTCCGGGAGGGCCTACAAAGCATATTATCTGATGACCTAGAGCAGGATTTAACTGCTTTACGGCAAGATATTCAAGTATTCTGTCCTTGGGTTTTTCAAGTCCGTCGTGGTCGTTGTCCAGTATCTTTTTTGCCTTTTGTATATCTATTCTGTCAACAGTGGTCTTGCCGAAGGGGACTTCAAGACACAGATCGAGATAGTTGCGAAGGACTGTAGCTTCAGGGCTTCCGAACGGTGACTTTGCAAGTCTTCCGACTTCCTTGTACAGCTTTTCGCTGACATAATCGGGGAGATGGGCGGCATCTATCCTATCATAATATTCTTCCGCCTCGTCCTCGCTGTCAGCTCCCAGCTCGCCCTGTATCACCTTCAGCTGCTCGCGAAGATAGTATTCGCGCTGGTGCTCGTCTATAGCTTCACGCACCTTCTTATGTATCTTCATTTCCGTTGCCAACAGCTTGGTCTCACTCTCAATTATAACAGTAAGGGTCTCAAGGCGCGCAAGAGGCTCGAAAATTTCAAGTATCTTCTGCTTATCCTCAAATTTCACAAGAGCGCCGGAAGCAATAAAATCTGCAGCTTGTCCGGGGTTTTTCAGAACCTTAGCTGCAAAAAGAAGGTCGGAGCTGTCAGACGGAGCGTATTTGAGCATTCTTTCAAGTGCAAGAGTAGCTTCGCGAAGCAAAGCTTCGGTTCTTATGTCAGACTCATCCTGCTCCAATGTAACCGTCTTTGTCATGATCTCGGCATACATACATTTGTCAATGAATGTAAAGGAAATCGCGCTGCCGCGGCAGCAGCCCTCAGCCAGCACCCGTGTTACGCCGTCCGGAGCTTTTAATGTCTGCTTTATCTTACATACACAGCCGACATCATAAAGATCTGCGGGAGCAGGCTCGTCGCAGTCCATAGCCTTCTGACAAAGCAGAAAGACATAATTGTCAGCCTTTTCGGCGGCCTCTATTGCTGCTGTGGAAATGTCTCGTTCTATCTCAAAATTAAGCGGTATTGACGGGAACGCCACCAGTCCTCTCGTGGGTATAACGGGTAGTGTTAGCTTTTCCGCTCTCTCTACATATCTGGGCATATTGCGTCCTTTCTTGGTCGTGCGGTCAGTAATTCTATTTGTGACATTATATACGAAAACAAGTATACCATAAAAGCCCCCAAAAATCCAGTATATTTCTATATATTTTACCGCTGTGCTTGAAATAAAGTGTAAATTATGATATTCTAATAAGGAATTACGGCACTGCAAGACAAAAAAGGAGATAAAAATGATAAAGCTTGAAGACAAAGAATTGGAAAAAACTGTACTTGGCGGCATATCATGCATAGCGGTGCCTGTGGAAATATATATTCCTACAGAGGGCGAGCCTGAGATAACAGCCTACAGCTCTTGTTTCGATATAGCCGAAGAATATGAAAGGCGATTTTGCACAGAGCTTTTAAGCGAGAAAGCTCTCGGGTGGCTTGAAAATAAACTTTATTCATTTGCCGAAAATGTTGGATATGCGAGATTTCACAGTGAAAACGAAAAAATGCTTGAATTTGAAGCAACTGATGTTTGTCAACTGAATAAATTGAAGAAAATATGCAATTGCATAATGATATCGGATAATGATGAGCTTGCTGTGTTATGCGAGAACACGGGCTGTGATATAGAGATAGACGGCGGAGACGACGTTGTTTTTGCCGTTGTGGAAGACGGCATTATTCTTTCTTATGCAGGCGTAAACGATATCGGATATGACGGCATTTCCTTGGAAATAAGCATTGAAACAATGCCCGGAGAAAAACGCAAGGGTTACGGCTCGGCTTGTGTTACATCGCTCAGCGAATATCTGCTGGGGCGCGGATATAAGGTGTTATACAAATGCAGCAGCGACAATGTTGCATCAGCTGCGCTTGCCGAAAAGTGCGGATTTCGCATGACAGGCACTCGTTTTTCACTTACTTATGAGAAAAAATAGACAAACGACGCTAAACACTGTTTTTTACAAACGAATAACACGGGAAAGGACAATAAATGGCATTTGACGCAGGAATGCTTGCATTCGTACTTAGGGAGATCAATGAAAAATGCGCAGGCGGCAGAATAGAAAAGGTATACCAGCCTGCCAAGGATGAGTTTATATTTATAATCCGCCGTTTCGGCGAGACAAACAGGCTTCTTCTTAACGCGGGCAGCCGCTGCCCCAGAGTATCGCTTACTTTTGAAAAATCTGAAAACCCGGCAAAAGCGCCTATGATGTGTATGATGTTCAGAAAACATTTGCAGGGTGCTTTGCTTCGGGAAGCCGTACAGCCGGGCTTTGAGCGGGTAGCTGACTTTGTTTTTGACGCTACCGACGATATGGGCTTCAAATGTGAAAAGCACATTATCGTAGAAATGATGGGCAAATATTCAAATATCATATTTACCGACGCCGATAAAAAAATAATAAACATACTGCGTCAGGTGGATTTCACACAGAGCTTGAAGCGACAGCTTTTGCCCGGTATGATATATGAGGCGCCGCCTGCTCAGGATAAGCGCGATCCATTGACAGTGGACAGAGCTGAGTTTAACGCAATGTGTGCCGCCTGTGACGGAGAGCGAAGCACAGAAAAGTTTATAATGTCCTCTTTTTCAGGCATCTCACCCCTTGTGGCAAGGGAGATAGCGGCTTTGTCGGGGGGCAGCGCTGCGGCTACGCTTAGTGACTCTGCTATGACGCTTACTGATACTTTTTTCGGCGTGATATCTGATATAGTCAACGGAGTCGGCGCTCCCGTAGCTGTTTTTGATGCGTCCGGTGTTCCTAAGGAATACTGCTTCATGCCCATAACACAGTACGGAGAGGCGTATTCTGCGCATAGCTATGACACCTTCGGTGAGCTTTTGGATGCGTATTTTGAGAAGAAGAGCCGCGACGAGAAGCTTAGCCAAAAGGCATCGGACATACTGAAAATACTGACCGCTGCCGATGCGCGGTGCGGGCGAAAGCTTGCCTTGCAGAAACAGGAGCTTGCAGAATGCGGCGAGGGAGACAGATACCGACTTTACGGTGATCTAATAACTGCAAATATATACAGACTGCGCCGGGGAGCTGACGGCGCGGTGCTTGAGGATTACAATACGGGAGAGAGTGTGGAAATAGCCCTTGATACCCGCCTTACCCCTGCCCAGAACGCGCAAAGATACTATAAAAAATACGCAAAATCAAAATCTGCAAGAGAGCATCTGACAGAGCAGATAAGGAAGGCAGAGCAGGAGATAGCATATATTGCAACCGTTAAGGATGCGCTCAGCAGGGCCGACAGCGAGCGGGAGCTCAGTGAAATAAGAGCGGAGCTGTACAGCTCCGGGTATGCTTCAAAAATGAAGCAGTTTGCGCCAAAGAAAAATTCCGCTCCGTCATATCTTACCTTCAGAACGACAAACGGCTATAAAGTGCTTTGCGGAAAAAACAATACCGCAAATGACTGGCTTACATTCCGTCATGCCGAAAAGGGCGACTGGTGGTTTCACGCTAAGGGATGCCCCGGAAGCCATGTTATAATGGAGTGTGCGGGACTTGAAGAGCCGCCTGCTGAGGATTTTACAGATGCGTGTATGATAGCCGCTGTATATTCCAAGGCATCAGACTCACCCGTTTGCGATGTTGACTATACAACTGTCAAGCAGGTAAAGAAGCCGCCTGAATCAAAGCCGGGATATGTTATATACCATACCAACTGGTCTGCTACAGTACCTGTTGACAGGGAAGCGGTGGAAAAACTGCTGCAAAAAAACTCTTGAATTTGATCGAAATATGTGCTAACATAAACACAGTATAAGAAAGGAATTGCTGCTATTATGAAATATTGTTCTAAATGCGGAGCATCTGTTGAGGACGGATATGCTTTCTGCAACAAATGCGGAGCATCTGTCGAAACAATCAATGTTCAGCCTAAGGTTGAACAGCCTGCTTTTTATGATCCGTTGTATGACCGTTCCGAGAGAGAAAAGAAGGCGCTGAAGACATTACATAAACGTTTGGGATATGAGAAGATCGCATTTTTGGTTTACGGCATACTTGAAACGCTTGGCGCGTTGATGTCATTATTTTTAGCTGCTGTTTTTATTATGAGTGCCGGTATTGTAGGAAACCTGAACAATCCCGCATACAACAACGGTAATAAATTGTCAGAGTCAGTTAGCGGCTCATATAAATCAGTTGATTTTAATGATGATTTCGGCAGCTATTTTGATAAATATTTTGACGATTACTATGACGATTATTACGATGATTATTATGACTATTACGATGATTACTATGACGACTATTACGACGATTTTTATCTCAGTGAAGACGATGCGCTGGCTCTAGGTGCCGGATTGATATCAGTTATAGGTGTTGTTTATCTTATTATAGGACTTTTCGAGGTGGCAAGAGCTGTTGTTGATTATGTTCAGGTTGCAAGAATAAGCAAAATGAGAAACAACCTGTACAACGATCCTTCTCCTGCAGTTAAGTTCTGCCGCAGCAACGGAATGATAGTTCTTTTCGTATTCTTTGCCCTTGTTCCCATGGTGTTCCATATTGTAAGCCGTGTAACTGCTATTGACTACAGTGAAGATCTTGAAAGTGCTGCAAGACGCCAGGAACCAAATACTATAAACTTCTGATAGATAGAATGAAAAACCAAAAAAAGGTTGAACCGCAGTTGCGGTTCAACCTTTTATCTGTTATACAGTGCTTATTGAGCTTTAACAATGCTTTCGGTGTCGCTTGCTATCATAAGCTCCTCGTTGGTGGGAATAAGGTATACTTTAACCTTTGAATCGGGAGTGGACAGCTCTACGATATCTGACTGATGATGTGCCTTTGCATTGACTTCCTTATCGATCTTAATGCCCAGATATTCCATATCGGTGCAGGCTCTCTCACGCAGCTCGGGGTTGTTTTCTCCCATACCTGCGGTAAATACTACTGCATCCAGTCCGTTCATAGCAGCTGCATATGAGCCGATATACTTCTTTACCTGATAAGCAAGAGTAGAAGCAGCAAGATAAGCTCTCTCATTGCCTTCAAGAATAGCAGCCTCGATGTCGCGGCTGTCAGAAGAAATACCGGAAACGCCGAGGAATCCGCATTCTTTGTTCATAAAGTCGCTCATTTCATCGGGAGTCTTGCCGGTCTTCTTCATAACATAGGTAACAACGGCGGGGTCGATGTCGCCGCAGCGTGTGCCCATCATAACGCCTGCAAGGGGAGTCATACCCATAGAGGTGTCAACGCACTTGCCGTCTTTAACAGCCGATATAGATGAGCCGTTGCCGATGTGGCAGGTAACGATCTTTGTGCCCTCAGTCTTGCCGAGAATCTTGCACATCTCGCCTGCAACAAAGCGGTGGCTTGTACCATGAGCGCCGAAGCGGCGAATGCTGAGCTCCTGGCACATCTCATAGGGAAGTGCATAGGTGTATGCCTGTTCGGGCATAGTCTGGTGGAATGCGGTGTCGATTACGATAACCTGGGGTACACCGGGCATTGCTTTTGTGCAGCCCTCGATACCCATAATGTGTGCGGGGGTGTGAAGGGGTGCAAGGTCTACGCAAAGGCGGAGCTTTTCAAGAACCTCGTCAGTAACAAGTGCAGACTTGGTAAAGTAGGTTCCTCCATGCACAACTCTGTGACCGATAGCCTCGATCTCGCTTACATCCTTAATGCAGCCGGTCTCAGCGTCGGTAAGATACTGCAGAACTATTTCAGTAGCTACAGCATGGTCGGGCATGGGAATGTCCTTCTTAAATCTTTCGCCTGAGGGAAGCTTGTGGTCAATTCTTCCGTCGATACCGATACGCTCGCAAATACCCTTTGCAAGAACATCTCCGAGCTCGGTGTCAAACAGCTGATACTTAAGGGATGAGCTGCCTGCGTTTACAACAAGAACTTTCATTTTTGTATATCCTTTCAAAATTTTAATTCATTGAAACACGATTGACAACGGTGTTTTACTAAGCTATAATACATACAAACACCGAGTGTGACAGTTAATTATAAAACATTTTTTCAACTAATACAATACTTTTTAGAGATTATTTTGAAAATGAAACATATTTCAGCAGTAATATGCGAGTTAAATCCGCTTCATGACGGGCACCGTCGCGTTTTTTCCAAGGCAAGAGAGAACTCTGACGTTGTTATAGCCATTATGAGCGGAAATTTTGTTCAGCGCGGCGAATGTGCCGTGTACGATAAGTATAAAAGGGCAAAAAGCGCTGTGGAAGCGGGAGCAGATCTTGTTTTCGAGCTGCCCTTTCCTTTTTCTGCGTCTTCAGCCGAGTTTTTTGCCGCAGCAGCAGTGGCAATAGCAGAGGGCGTGGGCGCTACCGATCTGTATTTCGGAAGCGAATGTGCGGATATTGATGCGCTTCGCGCAGCGGCAGGTGTTCTTGACAGCGATTTTGACTTTGGCGCAGGCAGAGCCGCAGTACAGCGCGAGGAAAGGCTGAAGCAGTGCAACGGACTGCCGCAGTCTGTGCTTTCCTCTCCCAACGATATTTTGGCGGTTGAGTATTGCAGACGGGCTGAAATTTTGCTGCACCCTGTAAAAAGAATATCGACCGACAGCGCAAGTGAAATTCGCCGCCGTATTTTTGCAGGGCGTACTGATACGGCTGCTGTCTATCCTGAGGCACTGCGGAATATGGAATTTATTTATTTCAGAAGCCATCGCGACGGGACGGTCTATGCAGAGGGCGGCGGCGGAGTGGCAGGCAGACTGTATAATGCCGCAGATAAAACCAACAGCAGTGAAAAATGGCTTGCGCTTGCCGCTACCAAGCAATATACAAATGCAAGATTTCGCCGCGCGGCGTTGTTCGCTCTTTGCGGCGTCAGTGATCCGGATGTACGCAGTAAGCCTCTGTATACGGTGCTGCTTGCTGCCGACAGTACCGGACGCGCCTATCTCAAAGACAGGTCGGGAAGCTTCAGCATATTTGTTCTTACCAATCCCGCGGAGAAAAAACATCTGACTGATGAGGGAATGGCTCAGATCGAGCTGCGTGATTTTGCCGACACAGTATATTCTTTGTGTGCAAATATGGATGATCCTTACTGCTTTGCAAGGTCTACACCAATTATTTTGTGAAAATCAATAAAAAAATAACAAAAAACAGCGTCGTTTATGTCAATATTTTATTGACAAACGGCGTTTGTTTATTTATAATAAAAACAGCACTAATTTGAGAGGAAATTTATGTATATTGGAATAGACCTCGGCACTACCGGCTGCAAGATCGTTATGTTTGATGCTGACGGCAGCTCAATGTGCGAATATAACAAGGAATATGAACTGATCTTTGACGGAGAGTTTGTGGAGCAGGATGCCAATGAGTGGTGGCGTCTGGTGCTTGAAGGCATCCGGTACGTAGTAAGCGAGACCGGAATATCACGTATTGCAGGCATATCTGCAAGTACGCAGGGCATATCCTTTGTTCCTGTAGATAATAACGGAAACACGCTTTCAAATGCCGTTAGCTGGCTTGATATGCGCGCTGCTGAGCAGTGCGAGACACTTAAGGCTTGCGTGGGCGAGCAAAAGGTATACGATATTACAGGCATATTCTGTTCGCCTGATTATTCATTACCGAAGCTTATGTGGCTCAAGGAAAAACGCCCCGAAATTTACAACGCGGCGTATAAGCTTCTGTTTCCTCTTGACTTTTTGAATTTGAAGCTGTGTGGCAGAGCCGTTTGCGACTACACTATTGCAGGCGGATCAATGCTGTATGATATACACAATAAATGCTGGAGCAGTGAGATCGCGTCGGCTGTCGGAATTGATACGGATAAGCTGCCTGAGGTGGGATGCATGGGCGATAAGCTCGGGTAT
Source organism: uncultured Lachnospiraceae bacterium (assembly GCA_964490165.1). GTDB lineage: Bacteria > Bacillota > Clostridia > Oscillospirales > CAG-272 > Avispirillum. The sequence continues at coordinate 16,907 of CAZBAR010000011.1, forward strand.
CTTACACCTGATGTGTGCGATTTGTGCGGAATTGATGAGGGCTGTACCGTGTATCTCGGTGCTCAGGATCAGAAGCTTGCGGCACTTGGCGCAGGAATAGCTGACGGAGTATGCACTGTTTCGTTTGGAACTGCTACCGCGATCTCAAAATTTACAGACAGATGTCCTGATGCTACACTTTTCAGATTTGACAGGGAAAAATATATATCCGAAACGGCTCTTATGACTACAGGAGCGGCGCTCCGCTGGCTGTCACGCACGCTTTACGGCTCTATGAGCTATAAGGATATGGACGCCTTGGCTGAGCAGTCGGAGCCCGGGGCAGGCGGCGTTGTATTCAAAAGCGATCTGTCTGTCGGCGGATCCATAAGCGGAATTACTCTGTCGACTACGGCGGCAGATATTGTGTATGCATTGTATGAAGGTGTCTCTCACGATATCGCAGATGCTGTCCGGGCACTCGGCGGTGCCGAAAAGCTGAAAGTTTTCGGCGGAGGTGCTAAAAGCGAGATATGGTGCCGCATACTTCAAGGAATATGCAATATTTCAGTTGAAATTCTTGAAACAGGCGAGACCGCTTCTCTCGGAGCGGCAATGCTTGCGTCAGAGGGGCGTATCCCTCCTGCAAAGGTTAAAAAAGTCTTATCATAAGACATTAAATACAAAAATTATTTTTAAGGAGAAATATTATGTTTACTTTTGATCCCGCACCTTTCGTACCTTACAAAAATAAGGAAGTTCTCGAGAAATGCAGAAATATTAAGCGTGAGGATATGGAGAAGCATCCTAATCCGAATTTCCGCATTCATATCGTGCCCAGTCCCGACGGCGTATGGGTTGCAGATATGCTTGGAAGAATTGCCCGTTCCGATATGATGGACGAAAAAGTGGTTATGATACTTCCTAACCCCTGTCCTGTTGAATATATGTGCGTTGCCGAGGGCATTAACAGACTTAATATAAACTGCCGTAATGTTCACGTGTTTATGATGGATGAGTGGGCAGATCAGGACGGTAATATCGCACCTCTTGACTATCCCGCAGGCTTTGCACACAGCAACTACAAGTATTTTTACGGTAAGATAAGAGAAGATCTGCGTATGCCTATTTCTCAGATGCATCACTTTACCAATGAGAATATTAACGATTATTCCAAGATGATCGCAGAATGCGGTGACGGCGGCGCGGATGTTTGCTATTCGGGTCCCGGCTGGGCAGGACACATTGCTTTTATCGATCCCTGCACGCCTGAGTTCGGCTGTCCTCCCATTGACGAATATCTTGAGATGCCTGCAAGAGTCGTTACACTCAATCCTATGACTATTATGCAGAACTCTCTGCACGGCTGCTTCGGCTGCTCGGGCGATATAGCCAACGTTCCTCCGAAGGCTGCTACCATCGGTCCTCTCGATGTTAAGAATTCAAAGAACCGTTTGGAGATGCACGGTATCTGTACTATGGGAACCTACTCTGCATGGCAGAGAATGATATCCCGTCTTGTTTGCTACGGTGAGGTAACACCTCTTGTTCCTTCATCAATGCTTCAGCTCATGGATACCGACGTTTACGTATCAGAGGAGATCGCTAAGCCCTTTGACTGCTACGAGACAGTAGGCTATTGATAGAAAATGACTGAATATACACTGCGCGGCGCTGCCGTTATCGGGGATGAGCTTGTCCGCGATGCGGCAGTCTGCGTGAAAAACGGAAAAATTGTGTACGCCGGTGTCGGTGAGAATGCGCCTGAGTGCGGAGAAGTCATTGAAGGCGATATTATTATGCCTGGTTTTATAGACATTCACTGCCACGCAGGCAATGATATCTGGTTTTATGACGATCCGAAGGCTGCATGCGATTTCCACCTGGCACACGGAACGACTACAATGTGCGCTACTTTCTATAGAGATCTCGGCATTGAAGGGATCATCAGCGCCACGGAAAAAATAAAAGATGCTATGACGGAGTGTCCCACAATTTGCGGAGTACACCTTGAAGGACCGTATCTCAATCCGAAATACGGTTCAGGGCGGCTTGACGAGACTGTTGTTTGCAGAAGGGAAGAATATCTTTCTCTTTTTGAGTCGGGCATTATACGTCAGGTAACGGTTGCTCCCGAGCTTGAGGGAAGCGATGAGCTTATACGCGAGCTTACAGCGAGAGGCATAGTAGCGTCTATCGGTCACAGCGCCGCGTCGCCGTCGCAGGTTGCCTCGGCAGTGGCGTCAGGTGCAAAAAATGTTACGCATCTGTTCGATGCTACTGGAGCGTCAATTGAGCCTACCCGATGGGACGGAACAATAGAGACAGACTTTAACTTTGCCGCGCTTTGCGAGGACGGTGTTACATATGAGATCATATGTGACAAAAACGGAGTCCATGTCAGACCTGAAATGGTGCGCCTGGCTGTAAAAGCTGCGGGAGTTGACAATATTATTGCTATAACCGACGCGTGCGGCGGTGGCGGCGAGGGTGAGGACGTCAATTTCCTTGGTGAAGAGCTTATGGGCTCGAAGCTGACAATGAATCTCGCAGCAAAGAATTTTGCTGCACTCGGCTATGATCTGCCGACTGTTTCTAAATTCTGTTCTGCAAATCCGGCAAGACTGTTAGGCATAGACTCCACCACAGGAACGCTTGAGGTGGGTAAGGCTGCCGATATTGTTTTGCTTGACAGTGATTTCGGAGTGCTTCGCACTTTTACCCAATATGACATATAAGCGCTGAGGCGCTGATTTGAAAGGATTGATATATTATGCTTAAAGCAGGTGTAGCACTTGTTGATATTTCACCTAAGCCGGGGGTTCAGATGGCGGGATATCCCCACTGTCCCCGTCCCAATATCGGTATTCACGATCCGCTGTACTGCGGAGCAATGCATCTTGACAACGGCAAGGAGAGCGTGACTCTTGTGACCTTTGACCTACTGTATTTCGGTAAAGTCTATTGCAGAGAGATGAGGGAAAAGCTTGGCGGAAATATAATGTTTACCACCTCGCATACTCATTCGGGTCCGTGGTCGTCTACACCTCTTGCGTCAGAGCTTGCAGAGGGACTTCATGACGATCCCGATTATATAGCAGAGCTGCTGCCCAAGGTTGAAGCAGTCATTCGTGAGGCGAGAGAGAACACCTTTGAAGCAAAATTCGGCACAGGCGTCGGACATTGCGGCAAAGAACAGGGCGTCGGCGGCAACAGACGTGTTAAAAACGGTGTTCAGGACGACAGCGTAAATGTTATATGCGTCAAGGATATGAATGATACCGTTCGCGGAATTCTTTTGAATTATGCGCTGCATCCTACATATCTCCATGCTGAAAACCTGTATGTAACCGCGGATTATCCCGCATATATCCGCCGTTTTCTTTCATTCTCACACCCTGAAGCTAAATTTATGTTTGCGCAGGGAACAAGCGGAAACCAGTCTTCAAGATATCACCGCGTAGGCCAGAATTTTGAGGAAGCTGCACGTGTCGGCTCGACACTGGGTGTTGAAATATTCCACACTATTGAGAATATGGAATTTGTTACAGATCTTGAGATCTCTTTTAAGAGTGCTGAGACAGATCTGCCTACAAGAGAATATCCGCCTGTTGAGGTGGCACTCCGTGAAATGGAAGAAGCCCGCAAAGCATTCCGTGAGATGCCTGACGACGATTATATTGCAAAGCGCAACTGCGAGCTTGCAATGTTCGGCAAAGAGAACGAATTTTACTATGCTGAGATCGCGGCTGAAAACGGAGATATCACCGATGCAGAGCTGCCGTGTGAGGTAAATACTCTGGTATTGGGTGATACTCTGATCTGCGCAACACAGGGCGAGATATTTGTAGAATACGGACTTGAATTAAAGGCTGCGTCTCCGTACAAGAAGACCTTTGTTTTTGAAGTTACTAACGGCGCGCTGCCCGGATATATTTTCACACCTGACGCTGTAGACGACGGCGGCTACGAGGTTGGAACATCTATTTTCACCGGTGAGGCGGGGGCAAAAATAGTTGAGACCATAAAAAAACTTTTCTGAGAAGTCGAGGTATATTGCTATGTACAATAAAGCTAACATTATCGACAGATTTCGCCTTGACGGCAAGGTCGCACTTGTAACAGGCGGTTCGGGATATTACGGAAAGCAGATGGTAATAGCGCTTGCAGATGCCGGCGCGACTGTTTGCTGCGCGTCCAGAGGTCTTGCAAAATGCGAGGAATTTGCTGCAGAGCTGCGCGCTATGGGCTATGATAAGGTTTACGCTGACTGCTACGATCAGGAGGACGAGGAGAGCATAAAGGCGCTGCTTGACAGAATGGTGGCGCGTGACGGCAAGGTTGATATTCTTATTAACAATTCCGTTCTCCGTCCCATGAATGAGTATGACGGACCTCTTGACGATTTTGCAAAGTCAATGGCTGTAAATGCTACGGGACTTTTTGCAATAACAAGAGCTTTCGGCAACCATATGGAGAAAAACGGCGGCGGAAGCATTATAAACATCGGCTCTTATATGGGTATATGCGGCTCAAATCCTTATCTGTATGAGGGACATCCCGAAATGGACGCAATAGACGCGCCCGACTATTTCTTCCATAAGGGCGGTATGGTAAATCTTACCCGATTTATGGCAGGAAGATATGGCAAGGCAGGTGTTCGCATAAATTGCCTTAATCTCGGAGGCCTGTTTAATAATCAGCATCCTGATTTTTTGGAGAAATATGCAAAGATGACCTATATGGGCAGAATGGCTGATGAAAACGATATACAGGGAGCTATAGTCTTTCTTGCGTCAGATGCGTCCTCATATATAACCGGAGCATCTCTGAACATTGACGGCGGCTATACCGCAAGATAGGAGACAGTATATATGGAATTTCACATGAGAGAAAGCAGGGTGCTCCGGCAAATGCGTGCCGGAAAGGTAGCAACCTGCGTAAAGATCAATCTCAGCGATCAGAGAGACGTGGAGATCGCGGCTATGTGCGGTTTTGATTGTGTTTGGGTAGATATGGAACACGTTCCCAACGACTATTCTTTTATAGAAAACTCTGTCAGAAGTGCAAAGTGCTATGATGTTGACGTGCTTACAAGAGTTTCAAAGGGCTGCTACAGCGATCTTGTACGTCCTCTTGAGGGCGACTCGTCGGGTATTATGGTTCCGCATTTAATGAGTCTTGAGGAAGCAAAAAAGATTGTTTATTATACAAAATTTCATCCTATAGGACGCAGACCTATTGACGGCGGCAACGCTGACGGTAAATACTGTCTTGTTGACGAGAATGAATATGTAAAATGCGCTAACGAGCAGAGATTTGTTGTTGTTCAGATAGAAGATCCCGAGCCCTTGGATGAGCTTGAAGAGATCTGCGCACTTCCGGGTATCGATATGATATTCTTCGGACCCGGCGATTTCAGCCAGGGTATAGGCAGTCCCTATGATATGTCGCACCCTAAGGTTATTGAAACACGCAAAAGGGTTGCTGAGTGTGCAAGGCGGCATGGCAAATGGGCAGGCACAGTTGGCGGCGTCGGCAATTTTGACGAGCTTGTTGATATGGGTTATACGTTTATTTCCGCAGGTGCAGACGTGGTAGGTCTTTGGGAGTATTACAGAGATATAGCCGAAAAGATCAGCGGGAGGACAATAAAGTAATGATCTATACTGAATTTTCCGGTAAGAAGATATCTAAGATGTCTTTGGGTACTGTTCAGCTCGGAATGAATTACGGCATTGCCAACGATGCGGGACAGCCGTGTGAGAAACAAAGCTTTGAGATGCTTTCCGCTGCGCTGGCAGCCGGTATAAACAGCCTTGATACTGCAAGAGTTTACGGAAATTCAGAAGATGTGCTTGGCGCATATTTCAAGGCGTCCGGCTGTGATTTGCCGTATATAACTACAAAGGTTCCGCAGATAACTGCTGAAAGTGATGCAGAGGTCGAGCGTCTGATGATAGAGTATGTGGAAACATCTCTTGAAACGCTGGGCGTAAAAAAAGTGGATAATCTTATGCTGCACAACGCGTCAAATCTTACATTCAAGGGAGATCTTTGCGCGCGTGTTATGGCTGATTTTGTCAAGCGCGGATATGCGGATACCGTTGGTGCTTCGGTGTACAGCTCTGCTGATGTAAAAGAGATATTCAAATATGATTGCTATACATCGACACAGATACCTGTAAGCATATTTGATCAGCAGCTTATTGCCGACGGTACTATAGACGAGTTGCGAAAACGCGGTTTTGCAGTGTTTGTCAGAAGCGTATTTTTGCAGGGCGTATTTTTCCTTGATCCCGAAAAGATCACCGATCCTCTCCTTGTTGAATATGCAAAACCGAAGATCATAAAACTGCGTGAATTTGCCGAAAGCGAGGGAATGAGCATTGCAGAGCTTGCAATTTCCTTTATGCGCGATGTTCCCGGTATTACAAGCCTTGTACTGGGGGCGGATACAAGCGCACAGGTAGCGGCAAATGCGGAGTATTTCAAAGCTCCGTCGCTCAGCGAAAAAACTACTGCGATGATACGGGAGACTTTTATGGACGTCAATATCCCTGAAATCATGAAGGTTTTATCAAGACCGAAAGACTGAAAAAAGGTGTTAGCGTGCAAATTACATTAGATCAGACTTTTTGTACAGTTATTTCACGCCCAAATTCCACTTCAAAAGAAACACAGTCGAATTTCATTACTATTTTGTGCTGATCACTAAATCGCAAAGCGATTTAGTGTGGCAGAATGGAGATTAATATGGCAACGGTACCTCTCGGAGATAAAGAATTGAAGATAGGCATTCTCGGAATGACGGAAGGCAACGGTCATCCTTATTCATGGAGCGCTATGTTCAATGGTTACAACAAAGAATATATGGACGAATGTCCTTTTCCTGTAATACCTGAGTATCTTTACAAACAGCCCGAACATACTATAGGCATTCCCGGGGCGAAAATAACGCATATTTGCTGCACAGGATATGCTGAACGTGAAATGGCTGAGCATATGGCAAAAGCGTCATGCATACCTAATGTGGTTGATGACCCGTTGGAAATGCTCGGCGAGGTTGACGCTGTTATTTGTGCAACAGATGACGGAAATGAGCACGTAGACCGCTGCAAGCCTTTCCTTGACGCGGGCATTCCCATGTTTATTGACAAACCTCTTGTTAATACTGAAGAAGATCTCAGAACATTTGTAAGATGGAGAAAAGAAGGCAAGCAGTTTATTACTTCCTCCTGTATGAGATATGCAAAGGAGTTTGAGCCGTATTATGCTACTTCCTATGAGCTTGGCAAGCTTATGTATATATGCGCGCCTATGTCTAAAAAATGGGAGACCTACGGAATTCACGCACTGGAGCAGATGTATCCTCTGCTTGGCAGCGGATTTGTTTCTGTTCAGAATACGGGAACCTACGAGCAGGCTCAGGTACACATAGTGCATAAGAGCGGCTGCCGCGTAGATATTCCGCAGGGAATAGGAATGGCAGGCGCGGGAATGCTTATGATAGGAACGGCTGACAGCGTTTATGTTGACAGCAAGGACTCATACTATGCATTCAAAAAGCAGCTTGATCTGTTTGTCAATTGGCTGCGTACAGGAGAAGAACCTGTAGCGTTTGAAGACTCTGTGGAGCTGATGAAGCTTGTTATCGCAGGACTTCGCAGCCGCAATGAGGGCGGCAGAGTAGTAATGCTGGACGAGATCAGCGCAGAATGAATAATGTAATATAAAGAATAAAGAGCTACCGAAGATCGAAAAATGATTTTCGGTAGCTTTTTTACAATTTTTTTGCACTTTTATGATGAATTTATGAAAAATATGTTGTAATGTAAATATATACTACAAAGATGATTGCTAAAATACAGGAGTCTTCAAAATGGACAGAAAGATAATTGCTATCTGCATAGGCTTTGCAGCTCTTTTTCTTACCGGCGCAATACTAACAGTAGTTTATTTCTCCGTTGAACCTACGCTTGTTCTGAACGGCGAGGACTATTTGCCGTGCGAAGTGTACTCCGACTATAAAGACAATGGCTTTTCGGCAAAATATCTTTGGATGGATCTTGGCAAAAATGTAGAATGCATATCTGATGTTGATACGTCAAGACTTGGTGAATATACCGTAAAATATACTATGAACTATCATGGCAAGGAGTATAGCACTGTGCGCACCATACAGGTCGTGGACACCGTGGCACCTGTTATATCTATACTGGGCAATGATACGGTTTCTGCTTCTTCAATGGATCTATATGCTGAGGAAGGGTTTTCTGCAACCGATAACTATGACGGTGATATAACCAGCAGAGTTAAGGTCGAGTATATAAATGATGAAGAAGGCGGAAGCTGCAAGATCATCTATTCTGTTCGTGACTTTTCCGGAAACATTGCAAAGGCAGAGAGAACAGTTGTCGTTAAGGACAAGACTCCCCCGGTTCTGACACTAAGCGGAAACAGCGAAATTACTATAAATACACCGAACTACAAGGAGCCCGGTTACAATGCAGTTGATGACCTTGATGGTGATATAAGTGATAGAGTTCACGTGGAAAGCGACTATGAAAGCGGTGTTGAAGGTACTTTTGTCTTTACATACACCGTCAGCGATACGGCAGGGAATACTGCCAAAGCAGAGCGTACAGTTATCGTTAAAGATACCGTCTCGCCTGCTATCAGTTTGATCGGAGATAAAACAGTATATGTTGGTCTGAACGAGAGCTTTACTGATTCCGGAGCCTCTGCTAACGACGCCTTTGACGGGGAAATTTCCGAAAGGATTTTTGTTTCTGGAAAAGCGAATACCTCCGAAGTGGGCACTTATGAGATTCAGTATTATATTGAGGACTCAAACGGCAACGGTGCAGCTGTCAGCAGAAAGGTAATAGTTTTTCGCAGACCTGTAATATTGAATGTTACGTATATCACGCAAAACGGCAAGTATCCGAATGGCTGTGAGAGTGTAAGCGCAGTTATGGCGCTTCGATACGCAGGCATTGACATAAGTGTAGACACATTTATAGACAGTTATCTGAATATGGATGCAAAGCCTACGGTGGGTAAGACCGGACCTGATATTGATGTTGCCTACGGAGGTAATCCCAAGAGCAACGACGGATGGGGCTGTAATTCACCTGTTATCGTCAATGCAATGAATAAGTTTGTCGATAGAGACAGTTACAATATATCGCATTCATACGGTGTTAGTCTGGACAGCCTGTGCAAGACATATATAGACAACGGTATTCCGGTTGTAGTATGGGTTACCGTAAATATGGTCGATAGCAGTGCATCCAAATACTATGTCAATTGGACAACTGTTGACGGTAAGCAGATTACATATAACAGAAGGCTTCACTGTATGCTTCTTGTAGGCTATGATGACGATAAGTATTATTTTAATGATCCTAAAAATACAGGTAACGGCACAAACTATATCGGATATTCAAAATCGGCGGCTAATACTGCATACGGTATTATGAATTGTCAAAGCATTGCTGTTTATCATAAATAATATAAAACAGAGCTGATAATATTGTCAGCTCTGTTTTGACTGTCAGAAAACTAACTGACACGCTCAAAGCATTCAAAAGTTATTTTGTTTCCTGTTGAAAAATGTCGATATATGTGGTAAAATTAAGAAAAAAGTATCGGAGGAAGCAAAATAAAATGAAAAAGAAACACATAATAATTGTCATATCTGCGGCTGTTGTATGCATTTTATCGGCAGTCGTTGCTTTTTTGTACTTCGGCGTGCAGGTGGATATTAACTTAAAAGGCAGCGACAGCACAGTTGTTCAGGTGTTTGCTGATTATGTGGATGAGGGCTGTACAGCAAAATACCTTTGGTTTGATCTGTCGGATAAGGTCAGCGTTAAAAGCGACGTTGATGTGTCAAAGCTCGGAGAGTACAGCGTTTCATATACGCTAAAGCATCACGGCAAAGAATATGCTTTGAAAAGAAACGTGTCAGTTGTCGATACTACTCCGCCTGAGATCATCCTATCGGGAGAAGATGTCATAGTTTCCGCGATGAAGTTTTACAGTGAGCCCGGATACAGCGCAACAGATAATTATGATGGGGATCTGAGCACTGACGTTAGGGTTGAAGTAGGCGAAACGGTGGATGACAAATGTATCATAACATATACGGTTTCCGACTCCTTCGGTAATACTGCTGTTGTTGAAAGAAAAGTGACCGTAAAGGATATCGTACCGCCGCTGCTGACGCTTAACGGGGATGCGGTGTTCGAAGTGTATTCGCCTGACTTTGCAGACCCCGGATGTACAGCTGCGGATGATCTTGATGGGGATATCAGCGGGAATATTACCGTATCCACTGACTATCAGCGGGGAACAGTAGGTCAGTTTACGTTCAAGTATACTGTGTCGGATGCTGCCGGGAATACATCAGAGGCTTTGCGCACAGTTAATGTATTTGACGTTCACGGTCCTGAAATACGGCTTTCGGGCAGCTCTGTAATGTATATTTGCGTAGGAGACGCATTCACCGACCCAGGCTGCTCTGCTATCGATGCATTTGAAGGTGACGTGAGCGGAAGTATATCCGTATGCGGTATGCCCGACACAAATGCAGCGGGAGAATATGTAATAACATATTCGGCATCAGACTCAAAGGGAAATACTTCGCAGGCAGTGCGAACTGTTAAAGTTTATGAAAGACCCCAGCCTGTGGAGGGTGCAGTCAACGGCGGCGGTATAGTCAGTGACTCTACTGTTTATCTTACCTTTGACGACGGCCCGTCAAATTTTGTTACACCGAGAGTTCTTGATATTCTCAGGGATAATAACGTAAAGGCAACATTTTTTATAGTAAATTATTCCGATCAGAATAAATGGCTTATATCCCGTATGATAGCTGAGGGACATACTATAGGCATTCACGGCTATTCTCATGATTACGCTTCTATATATTCGTCGGTCGACGCTTTTATCAACAATATCGAAACATTGCGTCAGCGACTTATAAACGATTTCGGGTACAGTACCAATCTTATACGTTTTCCGGGAGGATCTTCAAATCTGGTAAGCAGACATTATACCCCAGGTATAATGAGCCGTCTATGTCCGCTTTTGGAAAGTATGGGGTATACATATTTTGACTGGAATGTTTCCAGCGGTGACGCGGCAGGCGGCTATGTTACCGCGGCGAATATTTATAATAACGTGACAGGCGGTTTGCGCCACGGCAGAGGTAACGTTGTACTCATGCACGATACCAACGCAAAGGGAACTACTGCTGATGCACTTCAGGGAATAATAGATTTCGGCTTAGCTAACGGTTATGCATTTGCCGGACTTTCCTCGTATTCTGACGGCGCGCATCATAACATACAGAATTGAAAAACCGTCCTCCGCTCAAACGGAGGACGGTTTTACTTCAAGAATATGAGAGCTTCCCGTAAGCCGGATATGTTCGCAGCCTTGCGGAATAAAGTATGTATCTCCTGCACTGACTGTGTAATGTTTGCCTTCGCATAAAAGTGCTCCGCTTCCGCCAACAGCCACAATAGCGGAAAAGCTGTCCCTTATGTCAAGATCAGCTTCACCGAAATGCTCAGTTATTTTGAAATATTCGCAGTTTGCAATGCCGCCGCTTCCACGGCTGTATTGCAGACCGTGTATCTCATCAGGCCCTCGCAGCTTTATCTCTTGTAGTGCTTTGTCACGGTGCAGCTCGCGTGGTCTGCCGTAATCATAAAGTCTGTAGGTAGTGTCGGAGTTCTGCTGTATCTCGGCTATAAGTATTCCCGCACCTAATGCATGTATCTGACCCGCGGGAATGTAAAACACATCGCCCGCTTTTACTTTAATATGCCGCAGATATTTTTCAATACCGTCGCCTGCGTTCTTTATTTTGTTAATATCTGCATTTTCAGCTGTTCCGTATATGATCTCGGCATCGGGAGCCGCGTCTATGATATACCAAAGCTCGTTTTTCTCAGAAGGATGTACCTGCACAGACAGCTTGTCTGCTGCATCTATAAATTTTATCAGTAGAGGAAAAGCGTCAGCTTCAAGGTAATCGCCGAGAGTCATACCTGCATATTCACCGTTTGCTATAACGCATTCACATCCGCTGCGAATGCTTATCTCCCATGACTCGCCTGTCGTATTGCCGCATTCCTTATTAAAACGCGTATGCAGGGAATTGCCTCCCCATACAGTTTCTTTGAAATACGGTTTCATTTTTAACGGATATTTTTTCTTATTCATATTGATCTTCATTATGTAAAAAGCCCGCAGACGCGGGCTTTTTGTTATGCCTTTACTTTTTCCTTATCCTTGGGCTGGTCTTCCTCTTCAGCCTCAACGCGTTTTATAATGACTTCCTTGACCATTTTTTCGTCACATTTTGTAACGGTAACTTCAAGAATTTCATTATATACAAAAGCTTCGCCCTCGTCGGGAATACCTTCAAAATTAAGCTGTATCCAGCCGTTTACTGTCAGCGGCTTTTCGTTCTCATCGTCATCGTACTTCAAATCGAAGTAGTCAAACATATCGTCAAGACCGGCAGAGCAGTCAACTGTAAGCGAGCCGTCCGCGTTTTGTATAAACAGGGTCTCAACCTCATCGTGCTCGTCGTAAACGTCGCCGATAAGCTCTTCTATAATATCCTCCATAGTAACGATGCCCATAAGTCCGCCGAATTCGTCAATGACAAACGCCATGTGACACTTTTCATTTTGCAGATCGCGCAAAAGCTCGTCGACCTTATGATGCTTCGATATGTAAAGAGGCTTTTGATAAACGCTTGAAAAGTCAGTATTTCCTGCGTTATAAGCATAGAAAAAGTCTTTTTCATGCAAAACGCCCTTTATGTCGTCAACGGAGTCACCGACCACAGGAAGACGGGAAAATCCTGTCTCAAAGAACATCATCATTATTTCTCTGGGATCGCAGCCCTCGGTGATAGTAACTATATCGATACGGGGTGTCAGTATTTCTCCTGCCGTAAGATCGCTGAATTCAATAGCGCTGCGTATAAGCTCGCTTTCGTCTTCGTCAAGTCCTCCGTCCTGCTCAGCCTCGTCTACCATTGTAATAAGCTCATCTTCCGTGGTAGCCTCAGGCTCCTTGGCTTTGAATATCTTTTTCAGCAGATCGCGAAGACCGCCAAAAACAGCACAGAGGGGAAAGAGGATAGTAACGATAAAGCGAACTATACCGCAGGTAGCTCTGGCGTAGCCGTCGGCATGATCTTTGGCGATCGTTTTCGGCGATATCTCTCCGAAAATAAGAACGACTACGGTAACAACTACTGTTGATATGGTTGCTGTAACGTCTTCTTCAAGGCGTGTAAGCGTATGCATAAAAAACAGAGTGCTTACGGTGGTAAGGGTAATATTAACAATGTTATTACCGATAAGTATTGCCGTAATAAGCTTGTCGTAGGATTCGTCAAGCTTCAGCACGCTCTCAGCCTTTTTGTCACCTGACGTTGCAAGGCTTTTCATCTTGATTCGGTTGAATGATGTATAGGCAGTCTCTGTTGCAGAGAAAAAGCCTGAAAATGCACAAAGTAATATCATGGCAAGCAGCATAAATATACTGTCGCTGTCCATAAAAATATATCCTTTCAAATTAAAAATAATCTTTTTATATTATAGCAAATATAAGTCGTTTGTCAATAAGTATCGATCATTTCCTCATAAAACCATTTGTTTCTTATTTCCTCGGAAATACCTTTGGCACTTTCCTCTCCTGCATTGCAGGATATAATTTGCGGCGGCATAATTCTGTCATCGGCACAACGGCGGTAAATAATATCTCCGACAGCATTTCTGATCTGCCCGATGTCGTCATACAAGGTTCCGCACAATATCACTGTGTTGATTCCTATAGAGCATACCGATGTGATAATAAGCTCGCAAAGCTCGAAGCAAAAAGCTTCTATGCTCTCATCAGACATCGACAGCTCGCTCAGGTTTTTTTGTCCTGGCAGACGAAACGCACCGGAATTATATAGCTTTATTTCACTTGACACGTGAGAACCTGTTGATATGAGGGCACTTTTAATGTCCCCGCGGTCTAAATATAAAATCATGGCAAATGTGCCGTCTTCAAGGACGCTGCCAATGCGTGCTGTGTTGAAAATACGCAGGTTTCCGATACTCGGAGTTCTGTTAAAGGTATAGTTTTCAAAGATCGCAGCAGGACGTATTCTAGACAAAAACGTGCTATCGGAAAGCAGCCTGTCGTGCTCGGAATCATATTTGCAGGGAACAAGAATGCCGCAGGCGATGCACTCCGGACTCTTTCTGCGCGATGCAGCAAAAATTCTTGCAAGATGGGCAAAATATTTCACTTCATCATCAGGAAAGGAGGTGGACGCAGGCTCATAGTCAAAGCTGTCTATAACTTTCAATGAAAGATCCAGCATATAAAAGGACAGCAGTGTCTCGGATACCTCATAAACGGCTATCCACTTGTGTCTTGACGGGTAGATCGCCCGCGCAGGGCGTCCGGGTGTTGCATCGGCAGAGTGACTTTGGCATAAAATGTCGAGCGATACAAGTGCATCCACAGCTTTGCCCACAGTCATAACGCTGGATCCTACATCGGCTGCTATCTCCGCGCGATTTGTTCCGCGGCGAGAAAGGGAAGACTTAAATACCTGTATAACAGTGTCGCTGCGAAGTGTTCCGAATTCTTCCTTCAAATTATAACAACCCCTTTCTTATATAGACATTATAACGCCCGTATCCGGCGTTGTCAATGAATTATTAAAACATTTTAATAATTAAGACTTGATTTATTATAATAAATAACTATTAGGCCAAGTTGAGGTCAACAAAAAGAATAATTTATGTACTTTTGACGAAATTACATATTGACAAATCACTTAGACAAATGTATAATGTTTATAGCATTTATAAGGGACGCTTGCGATAGTGCAATCGTCACTTTTCTTTTCTGTTAATATTGAAATTAAGTTTGTTTGAACGGAGGTCAATCATGTCAGGTAACATGGATATTGCCGAGACTGCCACGATCAATTATTCAAAAAAGCTGCCCGACGCGGAATTTGACGTCATGGCAGCCATTTGGGCAGGCGATCCGCCTGTAAATACTGCATACCTTATGGAGGCTGTAGGTAAGAGTAAGGGTTGGAAGGCTCCTACACTTATTTCATTTTTGGTAAGACTTGAGGACAGGGGCTACATATCATCTGAAAAGAAGGGCAAGGAGAGATACTATTCTCCGATTGCCGAAAAAGATAAGTATATGCAGGCAGTAACCGCTGATTTTGTGCAGCACTATCACGGCGGTTCTTTTGTGCACCTTCTGGATGTGCTTTACAAAGAAAAGAGCTTATCTGAGAGCGATATAGACGAGCTTCTCGAATGGCTTAAATCCAAATATTGAGTTTATGGCAGACGACAGAATTTCGGCTCTCAGAGAACAGTGCCAAAGCGAGCATTCAAGATACAATATCGGTACATATAAGGAACGTACACAGCACCTTGTGCTGAAAAACTATTTTGAACCGAACGCCTCGCTGCACGAGGTTCAGGTCGGAAGATATATTGCGGATATATATAACTCTGACGGTATATGCGAAATTCAAACCTCCAACTTTGGCAAACTTCGCGCAAAGCTGGAGGTTTTTCTTGCAGATGAGCGTGTTACCGTGGTTTATCCGTGCGCTGTATTGAAGCGTATTTGCTGGTGCGATACGGAGACCGGTGACATAAAAGATGGAAGATACAGATCATATGCAAAGGCACGCTATAAGCTTTTGTACGAGCTTTTGTATATTTCAGAGCAGTTTGACGATCCTAAATTGACCGTAAAGCTTTGTGAGGTGCGTGCGAGCGAAGTGCGGCTGCTGGACGGCTACGGCGCAGATAAAAAGAAGCGCGCAACAAAGGCGGATACCTTGACAGATGATATCATAAAGATAACCGATATAAGTAATGCTTGCGATATACGGTCTATGCTGCCTTTTGATTCCGGCGATATTTTGTCAAACGCCGATATATCAAAGGCATTGGGACTAAAAAGAAGAAATCTGTGGATGGCAGTAAAATTTCTTACAAATATAGGCATTCTTGAGATAGCCGGTAAAAAGGGCAATGCAATACAATATAGGATGACATAGTGAAATCCTCGGAAAACAAGGTTTTCCGAGGATTTTTTTATATAAATACAGGCCTTATCTGCTGTCCGTCGAGCATTGCTCTGTATGAATCTTCTATAGAGGAAAAATCTGCTACCAAAGAATGCGGTTTATCCTTTGGGGAGTCCTGACACATAGGAACAAAATATATGCTTTTTCTGTTCAGCAGTGTTCCTATGTTTTTCAGATTGGCAGCCAGTGCGTCGTTGGACGCCAGTGCTATAAGCAAAGGACGGTTGCACCTGAGGTGCGCTTTTGCGCTCATGGTGACTGCCGTGTCTGTAATGCCCGCTGCAAGCTTTGCAAGCGTGTTTCCTGTGCAGGGCGCTATTATAAGTGCATCAAGCGGCTTCGCAGGTCCGAATTTTTCGGCTTCAACTATAGTGTGCACACACTTATTCTTACAAAGCTCCTCCATCGTTGAACGCAGCTCTGATGCACTGCCAAAGCGCGTGTCTGTACAAAATGCTGTCTCACTTAATATCGGTACTGTTTCAACGCCGCTGTCTACCAGCCTTTTCAGCTGCTCAAGAGCAGCCGAATGCGTACAAAATGATCCTGTTATGGCAAACCCCGTCATTTTGCTACCTCCGCTGAAGACAGGATTCCCTTGACCGTTTTATATATTACCTCTCCTGCACTTGCGGGGCAATATTTTCCTGGTAGAGAAAGCGCAGTGACAAGGCGTTCGCTGAGAAGCGCTCGTGCTTCGTCGGTAAATCCTCCGGGGGCAGATGCGAGATCAATATAAATACCGCTGTCGGCAATGCTTTCGTCGTCAATTATACGGCTGGGTACGGTGTTGAAGCAAGCATCAAAATGGCGGGGAGATACCAGCATATCAGCAAGCTTCACCGCACGCATTCCGTCACTTTCAGCCGCAGCGCGTGCCGCTGCACTGCGTGCTGCTACGGTAACATCGCCGCCCAGAGCTTTCAGCTTTTGCGAAAGCGAACGTCCTATTCTTCCGTATCCGATTACCGTAAAGCTTCCGCCCCAAAGTGACGTATCAAGATGTGCCATAGACGTAAATACGGCTGCCTCAGCGGTCAGCGCCGCATTTAATAAGCTGAATTCCTCCCTCTCTCCGTAATCTATTATTTTGTGATTGTATTCACCTGCTACCCGATGAATTATATCAGATATCTTACCTCCCATTATAAGACAATCAGGGGGCGTTTCTGCAAAAATGTAATCGCTGTCAGTGCAGCTTCTGTCGTCGCATATGCAGCTGAGCTTGCCGCCTGTCGTAAAGGCAGGAATAGGGAGTATCAATGCGGCTGCCCCGTCAGTGCCCTCTCTCAGCTCTCTGAGTCGCTCGGCGCCCATGCTGTCACCGGGCGCTCCTTTCCATATCCGGCAGTCCCAGCCGTCTCTGACAAATAGAGCGGCGCAGTCAAGCAATCTGCGGTCACCTCCGCAAAAAACAAGTTTTCTTTTTATGTCCATTTCTATGACCAAGCCTTTCCTTTTGTTTACAAATGCCGGATGGCATCTGTACACATTACCATTATATGAAGCCGAAATAATTGTTGTTAAGATCGATACATAGGTTTTAAGAGTCTGTCATATATTTAATCAAAGTAATTTTTCAGAAAGTGTGTGAACCTATATGAACAAAGCTTACACAAATTCTATAAAATACAGGAAAGACTCGGCTGATAAGGAAAGATGTATAATGCTCGGAGAATATATAATAGAAACAAAGGGAACAGTGAGGGAGGCAGCGGCGAAATTCGGGGTCAGCAAGTCTACGGTACATAAAGACGTAACGGAGAAGCTGGAAAAAACGGACAGACAGCTTTATCTGAAGGTGCGATCAGTGCTTTCTCAGAATAAGGCGGAAAGACATCTCAGAGGAGGGCAGGCAACAAAGAAAAAGTATAATGATATGAAGGTAAAATAAAGGAAACGCGTATAGGAATATCATCCCTATACGCGTGTGCTTGTCGAAAAAACCTATAGAAATAGCAAAATGAACAAAAGAAATTTCGCGGCTTGCGAGCCGCGACCAGAGGTAACCCTCTGGACTCCGGTCAGTCTTAGGATTTCGCGCTCTGCGGAGCGCGATTTAAGGCTCCGCCTTAAAGATCCGCAAGCTTTTGAAAAAGCTTGACCAAAACTTTTAGTAATTTTGCTACTGCCATTTAGTTTTTTAACAGTCTGATCGCGTATAGGAATTATATCCCTATACGCGATTTTGTTATGTTCTAAACTATATTTTTTCTCAAATACGCTATGATCTTTTTTTCCTCTCTTGATACCTTAACCTGAGAGAGCCCAAGTATGTCGGCTGTCTGCTGCTGGGACATATCGCGAAAATACCTGAGAATTATAAGCTTTCTGCTTCTCTCGTCAAGACTTGACAGCGCATCATTGAGCGCTATGTGATCAATAGTTTTGTCCATAGAAGCCGCGTGATCCTCAAGTGTGTTCTCAACAGTAAATTCCGCATCGTCACCAATAGGATCAGAAAGCGACGCTACCGGGCGGACAGAGTTCAGCGCATCGGTAACAGTCTCCTCGTCAAGACCTGTTTCCTGACACAGCTCGTCTATATGCGGCTCTCTGCCGTGCTTTTCGCAAAAGCTCTCGCGGCATTTGAGCAGTATCGCACTGTTGCGCTTGTTGTCGCGGCTGACCTTTATCAGTCCGTCGTCGCGGAGAAATTTTCGTATTTCTCCGATTATAAGGGGTACGGCATAGGTTGAAAATGCAGTTCCTCTGGAGGTATCAAAGGTCTTTATTGCCTTCAGCATACCTATAAGTGCAATTTGTATAAGATCCTCATTTTCTACGCCGCGTCCCTGAAAGCGTCTCGCCAAAGATGCGGCAAGTGGGTAGTTTGTTTTTATAAGCTCCTCTGTCGCTGCCTCGTCACCACTTTGCGACAGAACGACATTGTTTATGTTATCGTTGTATGAAGCCACTATATCACTCCTTTGCTATGTAGAAGCTATTTCAAAGGAGAAAGTTTTTTGATCATGGTGACCTTTGTCCCTTTGCCAGGTTTGCTTATGACTCTGAGCGAGTCGGTAAAGCTTTCCATTACGGTAAAGCCCATACCGCTGCGCTCACTTTCGGGATCTGTGGTAAACAGCGGCTGCATTGCCTGCCTAATATCCTCAATTCCTTTTCCCTTATCGCGAATTTCTATTTTTACGTTTCTGTCAGGCAGATCTCGAAGCGTCATATAAACTGTACCTACGGTATCTCTGTAGCCGTGAACTATGCAATTTGTCACTGCTTCCGAAACGGCGCATTTCACGTCTGCCAGTTCTGCAACCGTAGGATTCAGTTGCATCAAGTATGAAGACGCAAGGGAGCGCGCCAGCGATTCGTTTTGTGACAGCGAGTCAAATTGGATCTTAAGAATATTCTCACTTTTTTTCATTTTTAACTTTTACCTCGTCTGTATTTTCATATTTTATCATTCTTTCAAGTCCTGCCATATCGAACATACGCTGAACAGCGGGTGCAGTTCTGCCGATAGCAAATTCTATCCCGCACTTTGTGGCTTTTGTGTAGCGTCCCAGTACAAGACCGAGTCCTGAGCTGTCCATAAAGCTTACGCCGCTCATATCAATAACCAATTTTGACGGGGGATCGATGAGCAGCCTTGAGTCTATTTTGTTTCTGATCCCTACTGCCGAATGATGATCTATTTCGCCTGCAATGCAGCAAACAAGGCTGGCGCCTTTTTCAATAAAATTGATTTCCGCTTTATTAACTTCCATAATCAACCTCCGTATGCCTGATACAGTTATTTTATATAAAAAGTACTGAAAAAATTGTCATATACACTGCGGCAAAAAATATATTTGCGGTTGACTTGCAGGTTTTGCAATGTTATACTAAGATTAATGTAAAATGCGCGTGAATATGCGAAAAAGGAGAAATGATATGTCACATTTGAAGGGGGCAGCCGTTGTCGGGCAGTCCGGAGGACCCACCGCTGCTATCAATGCCACTCTTGCAGGCGTTATTAACGGCTCGTTCAGTGCAGAGAGCATAACCAAGCTTTACGGTATGAGAAACGGTATCGAGGGCTTTCTCGGCGAAAGGCTTATTGACCTGACGGAAAGCTTTTCCGATAATGACGGAGCCCCAGACCGGGAAAAGCTTGACATTTTGTGTCAGACTCCTGCGGCGGCTCTCGGCTCATGCAGAAAAAAACTCCCGAAGCCCGAAGAGGACAGAGAGTTTTTTGATAATTTGATAACACTGTTCAAAAAATACGATATTCGTTACTTTTTCTATATAGGCGGTAACGACTCAATGGATACGGTCGCAAAGCTTACTGAGTATTTGAAGACCTCCGACTGGGAAATGCGTGTAATGGGCGTGCCGAAGACTATTGATAACGACCTTGCGGCAACAGACCACACTCCCGGCTACGGCAGCGCGGCAAAATACATAGCTTCTACCGTTTCTGAGATAATACGGGACTGCGCGGTATACACCGTAAAAGCGGTAACGATAGTAGAGATAATGGGACGCGACGCCGGCTGGCTTACCGCGGCGGCAGGTCTGCCGAAGCTTCTGGGCAGACAGGCTCCCGACCTTATATATCTACCTGAAGTTCCGTTCAGCTTTGACGCATTTCTCGAGGATGTAAAAAAAGCCCTCGAGGTGCATCCCAACGTAGTTGTGGCAGTATCTGAGGGTATTCGTGATAAGGACGGCAAATATGCAGGCGAGGGCGCGCAGAGCGGATCGACTGACGTTTTCGGCCATAAGTACCTGGCAGGAACGGGAAAAGCGCTGGAAATGTTTATTAAGGAAAAGCTTGGCTGCAAGGTGCGGTCTGTTGAACTGAATCTCAGTCAGCGCTGTGCAGCGCATTTGCAGTCCGGCGCGGATATCATTGAATCTTTAGGTGTCGGCGAGGCGGCTGTTCTCGCTGCTGACAGCGGCAGGACAGGCTGTATGATGGCAATGGAGCGCAGCGGCGAATATGATATCAGCTTTGTCCCTAAGGAGATCGCCGGCATTGCAAACGCTGTAAGAAGCGTGCCGAGAGAAATGATAAATGCTGAGGGCAACTATGTTACTGACGAATGCCTCAAGTATATTCTTCCTATGATACAGGGAGAGCGTGATGTAAAGTACGATATGGGTCTGCCTGTACATATAGTGTTGTAATAAAAAAGCTTGCAGAAAAACTGCAAGCTTTTTTACTATCTCGTCATATCTGCAAGGTTCTGCATAACCGTTCCTACGGTGTCCATAGCTGTTGCTGCCTTATCTCGCAAAGTATTTACGGGGGACTTCTTCTTCATTGAGTGCTTTGTCTTCATCATTACTACAGCAGCAGTACCGATGGCGCTGCCTACTACCATACCGCAGGTAACATACTTTGCAATACATGACATCTGATCGTTGTGTTTTGACATAATACTTTCAACCTTTCTCTTTATTAAGTGAAATTATCACACTAATATTATTTTCAAAAGAGAGAAGTTTATAGTTGTAAATATAGGGAAAAGCTATTATTTTTTGAGATTTTGACGAAGAATTTCATATGACAAAATCGATGCTGCTGATGCTGCCGAAAGAGAGCCGCGGAACTCTCTGCCGTATTCGAGACGTACGGTCATATCGGTCTTTTCCAGCACTGCGGCGGATATTCCACGCTTTTCGCCGCCGACGATGAGAAAAACAGGAAAGGACAGATCGGCATCATAGGCAGAAACGGAGTTGCGTATGCCCGCACTGACAGTTTTAATGCTGTGCGCCTTAAAGAAATCAACTGCCTCCGCTGCATCAGCAGTAAACATCGGAATAAG
The DNA here is from genome assembly GCA_964490165.1 of uncultured Lachnospiraceae bacterium. Classification (GTDB taxonomy): domain Bacteria; phylum Bacillota; class Clostridia; order Oscillospirales; family CAG-272; genus Avispirillum. The sequence goes on from CAZBAR010000011.1 coordinate 38,825, forward strand.
CTCAGATGCACCGGCGGACGAGCGGCAAACAACGCCGGCTGCACTCATCCAGTTGCGGGGTGTGAGAACAACGCCGTCAGCTCCGGCTGCGTAAATGCTTCTGAGGGCATAGCCGAAGTTATACGGGTCTTCTATGCCGTCGATCATTACGTAAAAGCCCTTGTCGGTCAGTATCTCTTCCGAAAGCTTCGGTATCTCCCTGTCGGAGCATACGGCAATTATTCCGCCGTGAGATGTTCCAGTGGTCATTTCTTCAAGCTCTGCCGCGTTGGAATATTCTATAGTATATCCGCATTCAGCGGCTTTTCTTTTTAGAAAATCTATTTCGCGCGCTTTCTTGCCGACACGCTCGCGGTCGATTATCACACGTTCTATTTTTCGCTTTTCTCCGTTTATAACGGCGGAAATAGAGGTCATACCTTCGAATATTACGGAATCCTTTTGCCGTGAAGCTTCTTTTTTCATAATATATTACCTTTATTGACAAAAGAGGGCAAAGCCCTCTTTTTAATTTTATTTATTTGCGTTCATTTTCAGATATGCGTTAATAAATCCGTCAATATTGCCGTCCATAACGCTCTGTATATTTCCGTCCTCAAAGCCTGTTCTTGTATCCTTAGCAAGAGTGTAGGGCATAAATACGTAAGAACGTATCTGAGCGCCCCACTCAATATTTGTCTTGTTGCCCTGAATATCTTCGATCTTTTCCAGCTTTTCGCGCTGTTTGATCTCCATAAGCTTGGATTTCAGCATTTTAAGCGCGGTTTCCTTATTCTGAAGCTGGCTGCGCTCTGTCTGACAGCCTACAACGATACCTGTAGGTATATGAACTATTCTGATAGCAGAGTCGGTCTTATTGATGTGCTGACCGCCAGCGCCGCTGGAACGGTGCGCAGTGATCTCAAGATCCTCGTCTTTAAGCTCGATCGAGTTATCATCCTCAAATTCGGGAAGTACCTCAACAGACGCAAAAGATGTGTGTCTTCTGCCTGAGCCGTCGAAGGGGGAAATGCGCACAAGACGGTGTACTCCGTTTTCGCTTTTCAGATATCCGTATGCATTAAGTCCCTCTATCATTATAGTAGCGGACTTAATACCGGCTTCGTCGCCGTCAAGCCAGTCAATAAGCTTGACGTTATAGCCGTGGCTCTCGCCCCAACGTGTATACATACGGTAAAGCATCTGCGCCCAGTCCTGTGCCTCGGTTCCGCCGGCACCCGGATGGAATGAAAGAATAGCGTTATTGTGGTCATATTCGCCGGAAAGAAGCACTTCGATTCGCTGCTTTTCTTCCTCCGCTTCGATCTCGGCTACCTCAACGAGTATTTCGTCCTTTGTGCTTTCGTCGCCCTCTTCAATTGCCAGCTCACAAAGAGTGATTGCGTCTTCAAGCTTTTCGCAAAGCTTTTCATAGCGCTCTATCTTATCCTTGATCTGCTTTGTCTGGCGGAGTATTTTACCGGAGTTTGCCTGATCGTTCCAGAAATCAGGCTCAAGAGCTTTTTTGTCAAGCTCCTCGGCCTCAGTTTTTAATTCATCAATTCTCAGAGCGCTTCCAAGCTCATCAAGGTCGGCTCTGAAATTTGTAAGCTTATATTTTGCTTCTTCAATCTCAATAATCATCGGTGTAGTTCCTTATCAAACAGATTCTATATCTACGTATTCAAGAGCGGGGGCTGCGTTTTTCAGTCTGACCTTACGTTTCAGGGGATCATACGAAAACTTTCTGCAGCTGTATCGGCAGTCAACTATGCCTTTATCGTTGCACAGCATAAGGTCATCGTCATATAAAGGTGTTGCAGCTTCACAAAAAGCGCAAATGCGCTCACTTTTATCGATCTTCACTTCGCACCCTGCCTTTCGCACTCATTCTATATTATTATATTAAATTTTCACGCACAAATCAAGATATTTTCGCATTTTTATGCTCTTCGTGCGTTTTTTAATGCAAATAGTATAAAAACAGCCACGGCAAGTGCTGCAGGAACCGTTGCAAATTCAAAGCTTGCGGCAGTCTGAGAGAACTGAATATCTTCATAAACGGCAGCGGCGGCGCAAAGAGCGCCGCAGATAACGCCCTGAATTGACTTTACGGCAAAGGTACGTTTCATCGAAAGGGATGACGGCACAGTAAAGGACGCTGCCTGACAGAACACTGAAAGTCCTGAAAATCCAACAGCGAAGCCAGCTAAGAAGCCGCCTGCCGCTAAATTACCCGAAGCTATCATGGCAGCATATTCCGAAGCGCCTGTAAGCTCAAGAACAGAAAAAACAGTGCCTGTAAGCATAGGCGAGACTGCATCTGTAAGCACCTTCAGATAGGCACCCAAAACGGCAAAAAACATTACAAAACCGCATACAGAGAGAACTGCACTTACAGAGTCAGTCACGGCTTTGGTAAATACAACGGAAAAGCTCTCGCGTCGGGATGACGACATTTCAAATTCGCCGCATTTTTTAGGCGGCATAACTATTCTGTTTACTATCAGTCCTGCGACAAGTGCTGAAAAGATCTGAAAAAAATACAGTTTCCAGCCAAATGCTGCGCTTTTCCAAAAGCCGGCGCCTATGACTGCCACAACAAATGACGGCCCTGTGTTGTTGGAGACTGATATAAGCGCCTCGGCCTCTTCTTTTGATACAACGCCTTGTTTATAAAAATCGACAGCAATTTTTGCGCCGAGAGGAAATCCACACAACGCACCCAGTATTATGGCTCCTGATGCTCTTTTGTTTATTCCGAAAATCTTTGCGACAGGGAATACCCTTCCAAGACTTTCGGCAGCACCGCAGGATACAAGCATTGACGAGGCAACCATATACGGAAACAGTGACGGTATAAGGCACTTCAGGCACATAGTAAGTGATGTGGCTGCGGCGTTGGTGGCAGCTTTGGAAAATACGGTCAGCACCGCGCAAAAAATGCACAGTGCCGCAGTAACTGCAGCCGTACTTCGTTTTTTCATTATTTGCTCCCCTTTTTCATATAGTTTACTGAAATATATGCGCCGTCAGCGCAAAAAAATATGGGAATATGATTTTAATTACAATTTGCATCGCCGCTGCGGCGGCAGAATGGAGATCAATTTGGGATTGAGAGAACAAAGAGAAAAGCTTGTGTCGCATTTTGCAGATACGGTGGGAATGGCACCGCTTATTGAAATACACGGGTCAGGAGAGCTTCTTCTGTCCGGCTGTCTTGGAATATGTGACTACTCACGCGAAAAAATAGTTGTAGACACTATGATGGGAAAGGTATCAATGTGCGGCAGCGGGCTTACAATGTCAGTTTTCAGGGGAGATATGCTGTCGATCGAGGGAAAGCTCCATATGATATGCTTCGGGGGTGAGGCAGTTGATGCTTGAACTGATTCTCGGCAGTGCCGCACTTACTTTTCCGGAAAAGATGATGCCGAAAATAATGAATAAGATCGCGGCGCTAGACATCAGGTTTCATACTCTTGACGGAGACGAAGGATTGTCAAAAATAAGGATCCTGCTGCCTGACCTGAAAAAGCTCATGTCAGCCGTAGATGAGGCTGAACGGGAGTGTATAAGCGTTACGCGCTCGGGGCTGCCGTCTCTTTTAATGCGATACAGGCGCAGATGGGGAATAGCGGCGGGAGCCTGCATCTTCTTCTTGCTCACATGGCTGTCAGGTCAGTTTGTCTGGTGCGTGAATGTTGACGGCAACAGGGACATAAGCGACAAATACATCATAGATATGCTGAAAAGTGAAGGCTTCGGAGTGGGCACGCGTATAAAAACAGTAGAATTTGACAGCCTTCACAACAGGTTTCTTATAGACAGCGAAGGTATCGGCTGGATATCCGTAAATATGAACGGTACTCACGCAAATGTTGAGGTGCGGGAAACTGTGCCGGGAGATATGCTTGAGGATGATGATAAATGCTATAATCTTGTAGCAACTGAGGACGGACAGATAGAGCGCGTTGCCGCAGTAGAGGGCAAACCTCAGGTAAAGATATTCGACACCGTGCAAAAGGGCGAGCTGCTTGTAAGCGGTGTTGTAAGCCGCGATGAGGGCGGAATACGTCTTGAAAGTGCATCAGGCAGCGTTTTCGCAAAGGTAAACCGTTCTTTTGAAGTAACGGTTCCTCTGGAAAGTGAAAGAAAAATGATGACAGGCAATAAAAAAGTAAATAAAACCGTTAGATTTTTTGCTTTTGATATAAATCTTTTCAGAAATAGTGGAATTCCATATGACTTTTATGATACAATAGTATCGGAGAAGCAGATGATTTTGTTTGATGAGGTATATCTGCCGTTGTGGATAATTACAAGCTCCGCCGAGGAATACGAAAACAGGGTGTGTACCATTACCGAGGAGGAGGCAAGGGCTCAGGCAACGCTGATGTACCGAGAAAAGCTGCGCGAGCAAATGGGCGACAGCGAGCTTCTCTCAAAGACTACCGAAATTACCTGTGACGGTAAAGAGGTAGTATTAAAGTGCGAGCTTTACTGCATTGCAGATATCGCGGCGGCGGCAGAGCTGCACATCGAAAACGAAGTTCAAAGCGACAGCACAAGCTGATTATTTGGAGAAACGAGGAAGCCGAAAGCTGATGGCGGAAAAAACAGTAATATTTCAAAGCAGCGAAATAACCAACCGTGTATTCGGCAGCTTTGACAGGAATATGCGACGTATTGAAAATGCATTCGGCGTCCGCATATATAATCGCGGCGAGAATGACGGCATGGGCGACAATGTAACGGTAGAGGGGCATGAAGGCTCTGTGGCCCTTGCCGCGGAAACATTGGAGCAGCTTAAGGTCTTTGCCGTGGGAGACATAGTGACAGAGCAAACTGTTGACTATGTTATTTCAATGGTAAGCGATGGCAGGTCAGAGGAGCTGCGCGGGTACGGAGACGACTGCATCTGCATAAGCGCCAAGGGTAAACCCATAAAAGCGCGCACGGTAGGCCAGAAGAAATATGTTGAGTCAATAAAGAAAAATACCATAGTTCTCGGCGTGGGTCCTGCGGGCACGGGTAAAACTTTTCTTGCCGTGGCAATGGCGGTAAAAGCACTGAGAGCTCACGAGGTAACAAGAATTATTTTAACGCGTCCCGCAGTAGAGGCAGGAGAGCGTCTCGGGTTTTTGCCGGGCGATCTGCAGTCAAAAATTGATCCTTACCTGAGACCGCTTTACGATGCACTTTACGAAATGCTGGGTATGGAGAACTGCGCCCGCCTTATGGAGAAAATGACGATCGAAATAGCGCCTCTTGCATATATGCGAGGACGGACGCTTGACGACTGCTTTATAATTCTTGATGAGGCGCAAAATACTACTCCCGAGCAAATGAAAATGTTTCTTACACGTTTGGGAACAGGTTCAAGGGCAGTGGTGACAGGCGATCTGACGCAGACGGACCTGCCATTCGGTCAGAAATCGGGACTTCTTGAAGCCGTAAAGGTACTGCGCGGTATTGAGGATATCTGCATACACGAGTTTTCCGAGCGCGATGTTGTCCGCCACCGTCTTGTACAGCAGATAATTCTCGCGTATGAAAAATACGGCAGAGAGAAAAAAGAAGCATCAAAAACTAAAATTAAGGCAAATCGTGACTTAAAGTTCAAAGGACGGTAAAAGATTTGGAGACAAAGGTATCGTTTTATGATCCGTCGGAAATTAAAGACGAGCTTATAAAATTTGTTGTTATTGCGGCAAAATATGAGGAAAAATGGATATTCTGCCGCCACAAAAAGCGTGCTACTTGGGAAATACCCGGAGGTCATAGAGAGCAGGGTGAAGAAATAGCCGAAGCGGCGCGCCGTGAGCTGTGGGAAGAAACGGGAGCTGCATCGGCTGAGCTCAGCGCCGTATCTGCTTATACTGTTGAGAACAACGACGGTGTCGGTTACGGAATGCTGTTTTTTGCCGATGTCAAAGAGCTTGAAGACCGTCCTGATTTCAGTGAGATCGGGGAGAATGTTTTTACTGATACGCAGCCCGATAATCTTACTTATCCCGATATACAGCCGCATTTGTTCAGCTATGTTCAGAATTGGCTTAATAAAACTTCAGAATGCATCAAGGCATGGTCAAAGAAATGAAAACGAAAACCAAATTGAAAATTTATTACGAGAACTCACAGAGTAAAGTGAAGGTGACTCCCTCTCTGCGCCGCTTGTGCCGCCGTGCGGTAAAAGCCGCGCTTACATATGAGAGAGTTGATTACGACTGCGAGGTATCTGTTACCTTTACTGACAATGGGGGTATCAGGGAGCTTAACCGCGAGTACAGAAATAAAGACAGTGCAACGGACGTGCTGTCATTTCCCCTGAACGACTTCGCCGGCGGTGAGGAAGTTGATAAAAGTATGCCCGTAGCCCTCGGCGATATCGTTTTATCGTTGGAGAGAGCAGGGGAACAGGCGTTGGAATTCGGTCACAGCTTCAAGCGTGAGTGTGCATTTTTATGCGTACACTCGACACTGCATTTACTGGGCTACGACCACGAGCTGTCAGATGAGGACGACGCGGATATGCGCCGCCGCCAGACAGAGATAATGACGATACTTAGAATTACAAGAGACAAGGACTGAAATTAAATGAAAAGAACAGGATTTATTACAATAGTAGGCAGACCTAATGTGGGCAAGTCCACACTTATGAACGCACTTCTCGGCGAGAAGATCGCTATAGTTTCATCAAAGCCGCAGACTACCCGTAACAGAGTTATGGGAATCCTTACAAAAGGTGAGGATCAGTACGTATTTCTCGATACTCCCGGTATACACAAGGCTAAAAACAAGCTGGGCAGCTATATGATGAAAACTGTACGCTCATCTCTCGGCAGCGCCGATGCTGTTATTCTTATCGCTGACGCAGGACACGCTCCCGGAGACGTTGAAAAGAACGTTTGCGAAAAGCTGAAATCCGAGGGACTTCCGGCGATGCTTGTGCTTAATAAGATCGACCTGGTAAACCGCGAGAAAATAGCTGAAACTATCTCTCAGTACGCCGCGCTGTACGATTTTGACGCTTTTGTTCCCGTCAGCGCACTTAAAGGCAAAAACCTTGATGATGTAATGGAAGAGGCTGAAAAGTTCCTTTATGAGGGCGACTGGTTCTTTGAAGAGGATATGATCACCGATCAGCCTGAAAAACAGATCGCAGCTGAGATAATCCGCGAAAAGCTGCTTCGCTCGCTTTCCGAGGAAATTCCCCACGGCAGTGCAGTAGTTATTGAGGAATTCAAGGATGAGGACACGCTTATCTCCATACGAGCGGAGATATTCTGCGAGAAAGAGAGCCACAAGGGCATAATCGTAGGAAAAGGCGGCGAGATGCTCAAGCGCATAGGTACATATGCAAGAGAGGATCTTGAAGCGTTTTTCGGTACAAAGGTCTACCTTAACCTTTGGGTAAAGGTAAAAGAAAACTGGAGAGACAACGAATTTAATCTTAACAACTTCGGATTTAATCCAAAAGAATTGGAATAATGGACAGAATAAGTGTACACGGTCTTTGTGTGAAGGAAACTGATATCGGTGAGGCTGACAAGATAATAACCCTGCTCACTATGGAGTACGGCAAGCTGTCTGTAAGCGGCAAGGGTATAAAGAGTCTTAAAAGCCGGCATATGGCTTCAACGCAGCCGTTTTGTTACTCTAATTTCACTCTTCGCAAGTCCAAAAAATACTATTATATTGAGGACAGTGAGCTTATAGAGTGTTTTTATGAGCTCAGAAGCGATCTGGACAAGCTGTCTCTTGCTGCATATGTTTGTGATGTTGCCGCTGACGTATCTGTTGAGAATTCACCTGATACTGAGCTTTTGCGTCTCACGCTCAACACCCTTTACGCTATAAATAAGGGCTTTGATCCGGCTAAGGTAAAGGCTGCGTTTGAATTGCGCGCAGCTGCCGTCATCGGATTTTGCCCCGACCTTTCTGCCTGCGATGCTTGCGGCAAGGAGAACGATGTGGAGATGTACCTTGACATTATGAACGGAAGACTGCTTTGTCGCGAATGCAAGCCCGCCGCTGAGAGGGCCGCGGAGCTGGAGGCAGAGACGGACGGAGGAGCTGCAAGACTGTACCTCATAGTCCCCCGTGATACACTGTCGGCAATGAGATACATTGTCGGCGCACCTGCCGAGCGCTTTTTGTCATTTAACATCGATGAAGACGGGCTGTATCACTTAGGGGTTGCCGCTGAAAAATACCTGACCAATCACCTTGAACACGGATTTTATACACTTGAATTTTACAAATCACTTATAATATAACTATGAATAACAAAAATATTTACACTCTTGAATTTAATAAGATCAGGGAGATGCTCGCCGCCCACGCCGCAACTGACGGCGCAAAGAAAATGGCGCTTGAGCTTATGCCCTCAGATGATATTGACGAGGTGCGCCTGCGTCAGGCAAGGTGTGCCGATGCAAAGCGCCTTGCTGGGCAAAAGGGAAATCCGTCTTTCGGCACTGTCAAGGATATAAGCGATGCCTGCGAGCGCGCCGATAAGGGCGCGACCCTTACAACGCGGGAGCTGCTGGACTGCGCAGCGGTGATGCGATGTGCACGTTCGCTGCTTGACTATATAAAAAGCGACAGAAAATTCAGCACCTGCCTTGACGAAATATTTGAAAGGCTTATTCCCGAAAAGCCTATAGAGCAGCGTATATACAAGTCTATTATATCTGAGGATATGATAGCAGACGATGCAAGCCCCGCTCTTGCAGATATACGGCACCGCATACGAAAAACAAACGCCAAGGTTGCCGACCTTATGCAGAAATATACGCAGGGCGGTGCATTTTCTAAGTATTTACAGGAGAATATCGTCACCACTCGCGGCGGTCGTTTCGTTATCCCCGTCAAAAGCGAGTACAGAAACGAGGTTCAGGGACTGGTTCACGATACGTCTTCCTCAGGAGCTACGCTGTTTATTGAGCCTATGAGCGTTGTGCAGGCAAACAATGAGCTGCGCGAGCTTCAGGCTATGGAGGAGTACGAGATCGAACGTATACTTCACGAGCTTTCCGGGCTTGTTTCATCGGTAAGCGGTGTGCTGCTGCTGGATCTCTCTAACATAACGCTTCTGTCGTTTATCTTTGCCTGCTCAGAGCTTGCATATCAGATGGATGCAGTAGAGCCTCAGGTAAGCGAGAACGGCGCGGTTCGCCTTGAAAAATGCCGACATCCCCTTATCGGAGAGAAAGCAGTGCCCGTAACTGTTGAGGTGGGCGGCGAATGGTCTATGCTTGTGATCACGGGTCCTAACACCGGCGGTAAAACTGTTGCGCTTAAAACCATAGGACTTTTTTCCATTATGGCTCAGGCAGGCTTGCAGCTTCCGTGCGAAAGTGCGGCTGTGCGCGTTTTTGATGAGATATATTCCGATATAGGTGATGAGCAGTCAATTGAACAATCGCTTTCAACATTTTCATCACATATGGTGGGAATAGTCGATGTTCTTAAGAATATGACCTCCCGTTCTCTGGTACTTTTTGACGAGCTGGGAAGCGGCACTGACCCTGTTGAGGGAGCGGCGCTTGCAATGTCTATTCTTGAAGAGGTGCTGGAACGCGGCGCACTGTGTGCTGCCACCACTCATTACGCAGAGCTTAAGGCATTTGCCATAGAGCGTGACGGCGTATGCAATGCATCCTGCGAGTTTGACGTTGACACCCTGAAGCCTACCTATAAGCTTATAATCGGCACGCCCGGTAAGTCCAACGCATTTGCTATATCAGAGCGGTTGGGACTGCCTGAGAAGATTGTTCGCCGCGCAGGAACATATATTGACAGCGGAAGCCGCAGCTTTGAAGCTGTCATTGAAAAGCTTGAAGCGGAGCGCTTTAAGCTGGAGAGCGAGCGTGCAGAGGCTGAGCGTCTTCGCCGCGAATACGAGGCTTTTAAGAAAAAGAGCGAGGATGAGCTGAAGGCCCGTCTCGGCGGAGCAGAGGCTGAAGCCGAAAAGGCGAGAGAGAAAGCAAGACAGATCGTAGACAGTGCCCGTGCCACAAGCGATTATATAATGAAGCAGCTTGACGAGGCGAAAAAGGCTATGGACAAGTCGAATTTCGGTGATGCCTTGCAGCGTTCAAAAAAGAATATAAAAGGCGAGGTAAAAAGCTATCTCGATAAAAACCGCAGTGAGGAGAATACTGATGACGGATATGTGCTGCCGCGCGCTTTGAAAAAAGGCGACGACGTTGAGCACAGAACCTTGGGAACTAAAGGCACCTTGCTTGAAGATCCCGATAAAAAGGGAAATGTCACCGTGCAAATGGGTATTCTCAAAACTAAATTTAACGTTTCCCAGCTGAAGCTTCTCGAAAATGTCAGGATAGGCGAGAAGAATAAGCTCGGTTCACAAAAAGCATACCGCTCCGCTGTCAGCAAAAGCTTCAAGCCTGAGCTTGATGTGCGCGGAATGCTTGGCGACGATGCAGTATTTACTGTTGACAAGTATCTTGACGAAGCGTTGGTCGCAAGAATATACAGCGTCACGGTCATCCACGGCAAGGGTACGGGAGCGCTGAGAAGCGCCATCTGGTCTATGCTGAAAAAAGACCGACGCGTAGAAAGCTATCGCGCCGGTCAGTACGGTGAGGGCGATTACGGTGTTACTGTAATCGAGCTGAAGCAAAAATAGTTATTGCACAGGCATTTCAAAGCCCTGAATAAAGCCTTTTACATCGGAGGAGCAAATGTCTCCTCCGATCACCCGGTTTTTATGAATTATAATATTCGCATAAACGGTGCCGTCGTAATCGGGGTAATTTGTTATTTCGTAAGTATATCTTGTTACCTCTTTGCCCTTGAATTTTGACAGATCAAGTCCTTGCGCCAACTGAACATCGTTATAAGAATTCATAACGCGGTCAAAGTCTGTGGGAATTCTGACAGTGGTTTCTTCAATGCAGCCTTCCTTTGCCTCCCACCCGAACTGTGCAAGAAATTCGAGGCGATCGTTGTTTGTTTTGATCTTGTCAAAATTTACTTTGTCCTCGCCCTCGAACAGCGAGCCTGCGGCAACGCTTGAGGCGTCTGACGGCAGGGCGATTATAAGTGCGACGGCGGCGATTACTGCAAGCACTATTATGCCTGCAAATTTTAGTGTGTTTCCTTTTACTGAACATACAAACATATAATTAACTCCTTCCAAAAATAAAACGGCATATAACCTTTGCTTAATTATATGCCGCGTATTTACTTTTATGAAAAATGCTTTTAATTATTGACAATACAAAGAGAAAGCTTCGCAATGAGCTGCACAGAAAATATATGAAGATGGGCATCCCCTGTGCGCTAAGCGATATGGAGCACGCACCGGAATATATGCCGTGCGCTATGATACAGGTAACAGAACAGTATTTGTACGAGGACGCTGTTTTTCTTGCGTCTATGTACGGCGGAATAGAGGTGTTTGTGGAGGAAGGTTTTATGCCGTTCGCTCTCGGTATTGTATCCGTTCCGCATATTGAGCCGGTAGCAACAGGCGTGCGCTTTTGCTCGAAGCGTATTTATCTGACCAGAACGGAAAAACTCATTGTACATATGCTTCTGATGTATGACAGAGGCAGAGTTACACCCGAACTTGCGGCAGCATACTGTATGTCTTCACCCAGTGTTTCCGGCATCAGGGCTCATATTTGCAACATAAATGCAAAAGCAAAGCGCGCAACTGGAATTGAGCTTATAGATTGCCGCAGATATGAGGGCTACTGCCTGCATTCGTTTGATAAATAAGTATATAAAAAGCACGGCAAAGCCGTGCTTTTTGTTATCTGATTTCTACCGTAACTTTCATGTCACCGAGCTTTGCAGCAGCTTTGGTAACGGTGCGGATAGCCTTAGCAATGTTGCCGTGCTTTCCGATAACCATTCCCATATCGCTCTCGGCAACCTTCAATGTAAGGGTAACGCTATCCTCGTTGATCTCCTGTGTTACTTTAACTTCATCGGGATTATCAACGATGGATTTTGCTATGTCCTCAAGAAGACGAACAAGATCGATCATTGAACTTCCTCCCCGCCGATTATTCAGCGTCGGAGTAGTTGTCAATGAGAGCCTTTACGGTGTCGGTAGGCTGAGCGCCGTTAGCGATCCACTTTGAGATCTTCTCTTTGTCAAGCTTTACGGTTGCAGGGTTAGTCATAGGATCGTAGGTACCTACCTCTTCGATAAAACGACCGTCACGGGGATAACGTGAGTCTGCAACTACTACGCGGTAAAAGGGAGCCTTCTTAGCGCCCATTCTTCTAAGTCTGATCTTAACCATTTTTTCTTTCCTCCAGAAATATGTGTTTGTTTTTTATATAAAAACCCGTTAAAAGTTAAACGGCATTTTCATTCGCTTTTTTCCTTTTTTACCCATCTGACTGAGCTGTTTGAACATCTTGTTCATTTGGTCATACTGCTTCATCAGGCGATTGACCTCTTCAACGCTTGTTCCGCTGCCGGCGGCTATTCGCTTGCGGCGGCTTCCGTTGATTATATCGGGGCGGTTGCGCTCCTTTTCTGTCATTGAAAGGATTATAGCCTCAGTGCGTGCCATAGCGCCCTCGTCTATTTTAGCATCCTTAAGTGCACCCTTGTTCATACCGGGTATCATACCCATAAGGCTGTCGAGGTTTCCCATCTTTTTCAGCTGCCTCAGCTGATCAAGGTAATCCGAAAGGGTAAAGGTGCTTTCGCGTATCTTTCTCTCAAGCTCTGCGGCTTTCTTCTCATCGATAGCCTGCTCGGCTTTTTCAATAAGGGTAAGCACGTCTCCCATTCCCAGTATTCTGGACGCCATTCTGTCGGGATAGAATGGCTCTATGGTATCGAGCTTTTCACCGGTTCCGACAAATTTAATGGGCTTTCCCGTAGTGTGTCTTACGGAAAGTGCCGCACCGCCTCTGGTATCGCCGTCAAGCTTTGTAAGCACGACGCCTGTGATATCAAGCAGATCGTTAAATGACTTTGCGACATTTACTGCGTCCTGACCGAGCATTGCATCTACTACCAGAAGTATCTCGGTAGGATTTACCTCAGCCTTTATGTCGGAGAGCTCTTTCATCAGAACCTCGTCAACATGAAGTCTTCCGGCAGTGTCGATAAAGACCATATCATATGAGTTTTTCTTTGCGTACTTAAGCGCCTCAGAGGCGATCTTTACAGGATTGGCGTTCCCCATTTCAAAAACGGGAATGCCCAGCTGCTCGCCGACTACCTGTAATTGTTTTATTGCGGCAGGGCGGTAAACGTCACAGGCAACGAGCAGGGGCTTTTTACCCTGTTTTTTGTACATACCCGCTATCTTTGCGGAGTGCGTTGTTTTACCTGCACCCTGAAGACCGCACATCATTATAACAGTAGGGGGATTTGATGCGATAGTAAGCTTGGACTGTGTTCCGCCCATGAGGCTTATAAGCTCCTCATTTACTATCTTAACGATCTGCTGCGATGGCATAAGACTTTCCATGACCTCTGCACCTACAGCACGTTCAGACACCTGACGAACAAAATCCTTTGTTACCTTAAAGCTTACGTCCGCTTCAAGCAGTGCAAGCTTTATTTCACGCATACCTTCTTTTATATCTGCCTCGGTAAGCTTACCCTTGTTGCGGAACTTTCCGAGAGCCTTATTAAGTTTATCGCTGAGACTTGAAAACATAGCTAACCTCCGTCAGATGTTCAGTTCGGACAGCTTTTTTGCAATACAGCACAGCCTTTCGGCGCAGGACGGTTCATTTTTGGAAATAGCGGACAGCTCTGAGGATATAGCCTCTATCTCACCGCGAAGGACACTGAAGCGCCCTGCAAGCCCCAGCTTTTCTTCAAGGGAATGCAGCTCGTCAACACTCTTGCGTACTGCATCTCTTACGCCCTGACGAGATATTCCGGTGATCTCTGCAATCTCGGAAAGAGACAGATCATCGTTATAATACAGTCCGGTCACCTCGCGACGCCGCTCGGAAAGAATGTCTCCGTAGAAGTCAAGAAGCAGGGAAACCTGCATATCCTTTTGGAACACATTCATCACTTCCTGTAAAGCAAATTACTTTACACAGTATACCACTGCGGCGCCCCTATGTCAATAGTTTTTTTGATTTTTTGAAGAAAATAAAAAACATACCGCTTGCCAGTTGGCAAACGGTATGTTATGTAGGTCATTAATAAATTACTCGGAAACCTTAGCAACTACGCTCTCAGCCCAACGAACGATGTCGGTGCGCTCTTCAAGAGATATCTTCTTGCCGCCGAATATAGCAGGGCCGCCGTTTACATAATAAATATCATCCTCAAGAACATTGGTTCCGGCTTCCTTCAAAACCTCGATAATGGTCTGAACGCCCTTGTTGTCTTCCTTCTTAGGACCGTCAACAAACAGAGCAACGTTGTGCGCTCTCTGCTTTGTAAGCTCGCGGCAGAAGAGACGGAGCTGATCTGCGGGTGCGTCCTTAATAGTCATACCGATAAAAACAACTCTCTCCTTGTCGCAGGGATATGCGGGGGGAACGTCGTTAACGAGGCACTTGAACGCCTCAGCAATTGCGCTTGCGAAAGTCTTTACCTTAGCTTTTTTGGTAGAGTACATAACTCTGACTTTTACTTTTGGTGCTGCCATGATACAAAATCCTCCAAAATACTATACAATTTAACAAGTAGATTATACCATATATACAAATAAATTGCAAGGACTTTTTAGCGGTTTTGATAATGTATAAATATAAATTTATTGTTAACCGGGAATATTTACAGCTGTTCTGATAAAAATGCCCCTCGCATATGCGGGGGGCAGGGAATTAAGACTTGTTCAGTTTTTCTTCTTACTTGTAACAGCAAACAAAGCTTTGCTTATTGCAGGACAAACTACAACGTTAAGAGCAAGCTCAACAAAAAAGTTGATTCCGATAAGTACAATGAATACCAATGCGATAAGACCGCCGGTAGACCATGTGGAGATCTCAGCATCTGCCATAAGAGCTTTTCCGAACACAGTGAGCATACCCAGTGCAAAAATTCCCGTGTTTACTATAGGGCATACAGCAGAGGAAACAACTACGTTTACGGTCTTGAACCTTGAAAACTTGCAGAACAGCTTATATACAAGTCCTGTAAGCAATCCGGCAGCAACCGTCTTAACTACACATAAAATCGCAGCTGCCCATGCATTTGTTTCCACAAGAAAAGCGTAGAAAAAGCTTTGAGCAGAGAGCACCTGTGCCATGGTAACGATACCGGAAACGCCGCCGATGGCAGCACCTGCCGCAGGACCGTAAAAAACGGCTGCAATAACGATGGGAACCAGACCGAAATTGAGGCTGATCGTTCCGACGCTGATAGGGAACAGCATCAGGATGACTTCCAGTGCAGCAAGAAACGCCAGTACAACCATGCGCTCGATCTTCTTCGAATTGTCTTTTGCTAAAGACATAAACACCTCCGAGGGCTTGAACCTCATACTGCCTTCCGATTTCAAAAACCAGGTAAGGCGTATACAAATTTTATATAATCAGACCGTAGTCGGATTATTGTGATAAAAGTGAGATGTGGATTTTGTATAATACGCTTATTTTCCGTAGTTGGAGTAGAATAATTCAGCACACCCGATAAGCGTAAGATCCTCAGCTATTAAGAATTTGTTTCTGCAATGGGTAAGTATATCAGAAAGACCGCCCGTTCCGACGAGAGAAAGCTTTTTTCCGTCTGCGCACAGCGTCTCGCGTATATTTCTTATAAATCCGTCTACCATATAAACATTTCCGAGGTAAGCTCCGCTGCGAATACTGTCATAGGAGCTTTTGCCTATGAGCGCATCGGGACAGCTGAGCGGAATGTCGTTAAGCAGCGCTGCGTTACTAAGCAACGCATCTAATGAAATAAGAGCACCGGGAGCAATAACAGTACCTACAAGTGCGCCTGATGCATCAACACAGGTTATAGTTGTAGCGGTGCCCATATCAACGACAGCGAACGGCGGACTGCACAGCTTAAAAGCAGCAGCAGCATTTGCAACGATGTCAGAGCCAAGCTGGGACTGTATGTCGATCTTTAAGGGAAAGCCTGTGCGCGTACCGGTGCCTATAAAGAACGGCTTGCGCTTGCAGAGCGATGTGAGCGCAGCTGCTACAGGTGTAGTCAAATGAGGTACAACAGACGATACAACAGATGTGTCGGGAGCATCGGAAATCCCGCTGTCTGACAAAAAAGCTTTAATAGCCATCAGATATTCATCTGCGGTTCTTGTAGTAGCGGCAGAAAGAGAAAAACGCAAAACAAGACGCTCTGCAGAGCCGTCAAAAACTCCGAGCTTTATATTAGTATTACCAATGTCAGCCGCTATAAGCACGCAGGGCACCTCCGAGTGATTCTGAAATACACAGAGGCAATTATACAAAATGCAAATTTTGTATAATTGAGGGAAGCGCTTTTAGAATGAATTATTTATCCACGGAGCTTCCGCAGCCTCTGGTTTTGTTCTGTATTTTTTCCAGTATATCAAAACCGGCCGCTTCTGTCAACAATATTTATCCTTTATTTTGCATATTTCATCATTTATTTGGTGTATCTGCTTGACAAACATTAACATACGGTATATAATTTAATCATAAAAATTTAATAATGCTATACGATGCACACAGAAACAAAAACTTTTCCGTAACTGTTTGCTGATAGCTTTCCGGAGAATCCTGCATACAAGCAGGTGCCGAAGGTGCAAACGCTGCGCTGGCTCAGCGTGAATCTCTCAGGCAAAAGGACGGAGCTTTTGATCATTTTAATTTAATGATTTTTAGGAACCGTCAAGGTTCCTTTTTTATTTCTTTAGTATTGTATAGTATTGAAAGGAAGTTTCACAATGGTAAATGTCTACGCAAAATCATTTCTTGACGTTGTGACCGGCGTAAACGACAGCGTAAACGGCTTCGTTTGGGGACTTTTCGGAATTATTCTTCTTGTCGGTACAGGAATAATAATGACAATTCTTACTAAGGTTTTCCAAATATCCCACATCGGTCATTGGTTCAAATCGACTCTCGGTAGCCTTTTCAAGAAGAATGTCACAGAGCACACTAAAGAAAAAGGCACTATTTCTCAGTTCCAGGCACTTTGCACTGCGCTTGCAGCAACAGTAGGCGTCGGTAATATTGCAGGTGTTGCTACTGCTATAGTAGCAGGCGGCCCCGGTGCTGTTCTGTGGATGTGGATAGCAGCATTTTTCGGAATGATGACCAACTTCTCTGAAAACGTGCTCGGCATATATTACCGACGCAAGAATTCGGCTGATGAATGGTCAGGCGGCGCTATGTATTATCTTGAAGACGGTCTCGGTTCTTATAAGATAAAGAATTTCAGTTTCAAGCCTATCGGTAAAGTTCTCGCAGTCCTGTTCTCGATCTTCTGCCTGCTTGCATCTTTCGGCATAGGCAATATGGGACAGATCAACAAGATCGTAATAAATATAGAAAGCGCATTCAATATTAAGGCGCTGTCAAGTGTAACGCTTTACGAGGGAGTAAGCCTTTATTCACTTATTATAGGCCTTGTACTTCTTGCAATTGCCGCACTTATTATTCTGGGCGGTCTTAAGCGTATTGCCGCATTTGCAGAAAAGGTAGTTCCCTTTATGGTCGTTGCTTTTGTTCTCGGCTCTGTTGTAGTTATTATTGCTCATGCAGGCAATATACTCCCTGCCCTCAAGGCAGTTTTCACCACAGCATTCGCGCCTAAGGCTGCATGGGGCGGCGTAGTAGGTATGACCATAAAAGCAGTTGTTACACAGGGCTTCAAGCGCGGTGTGTTCTCGAACGAGGCGGGTCTTGGCTCCTCTGTTATGGTTCACTCCAACTCAAATGTCCGCGAGCCTGTTCACCAGGGTATGTGGGGCATATTTGAGGTATTTGCCGATACAATGGTAGTCTGCACCATGACAGCACTTGTTATACTCACATCAGGCGTTATAGACCTTAACACCGGCGCACTGGCTGAGGGTACAGGCGGCGACGCAACACTTGTTGCCGAAGCATTTAACACTGTATTTACATTCGGCGGCGTTAAAGTCGGTCAGATGTTTATTGCACTTGCAATTCTGCTGTTTGCTTTTACAACCGTTCTCGGCTGGTCTCACTACGGCTCTAAGGCATGGGAATATCTTTTCGGAACAAAGAGCGTTATCGGCTATAAAGTATTCTTCGTACTTATGATAGTATCAGGCGCGCTTATGACCTCTTCCCTTGCGTGGGATATCTCCGATACCTTCAACGGACTTATGATGATACCCAACCTTATCGGCGTTCTGTGCCTGTCAGGACTTGTTCGCAAGATCACTAAAAACTACGTTGACAGAAAAATACGTCACAAGAATGTTGCTCCTATGTATTCGGCTATTCCCGAAATACAGAAGGAAATGGAAAATATGTCCGACGACGGCGAGTAAGAATTTAAGAATAAAGTTAAAACCGAGTGTATACCGCAACATTTTTGCGGTATACACTCGGTTTTTTTCTAAGGCTTCATATTTTTAATGCACTGCATTTGTTCATCGGTAAGCGGAGCATAATAACCGATGTAATATGATTTGCCGTTTGGCATATATCTGAAATACAGCTCCTTTTGATATCCGAAGTAGCATATACAGTTATTTTTCTCTGAAGGTTCGCCGCCGAAGTCTACTGCCGTGTCCATATTATTTAAGATTATTTCGCCATCAAATGTGCCGGCGAGCCTGTCAAGAGCAGCCTCATCCATCCATTCAACGGTGGAAAGAATATCGAATATTTGCTGCGCTTGTTCGGCATCCGGTTCCAAAGTTCGTTTGGCGACGGACTGTTCAAGTTCAGTATCCGCAACAGGCTCATTGTAAAAGCTGATTACGCCGCCTGATATGCTGCTTTTATTATTCTCCGAGTTGTCGTCGGCTGCATTATCAGATTGTAAATCATATTGTAAATTTGTAAAACCGTTATGATGATCAGCACAGCTCGCAAGCATAGAAATAATGATTACTGTCACTGCGAACACAAATATTGCTTTGATTTTATAGTTTTTCATACTTATCCCTCTTTAACCGCAGCAGTTATCACTTCTTCAACTGGATATGCTTCAAAGTTTCCGAAATCATAGGTTCTTTCGGCAGTTTTTCCGTCGGCTGATAAGTGGAAGATACTCGAAGCATCTCTGACAGGGGCGTAAAGTCCCTCGCCGTAAACCTCAATTGCCTCAACAGGAGCTATAAAGTAAATATATTCGTCTCCTACCACAGGTTCTTCGCCTTCAAGCGGTTCATGTATCACTGTAGCAGAAATCTCTTCATCTGTAACGTTCTCAAATATGTATCTGTCATCATAACGGTCTATATGTACCTGCAACGGAATATATCCGCCTGCATGCAAAATGGTTATAAGATCTCCGGCTTGCAGATCTCCCTTGTAGCTTTCCTCGACCGAAAAGATGACCGCTGTAAATGCCTCTCCGTCATAATATGTATACTCATATCCTTTTACTTTGCCTTTTATTATGTTATCACTGCTCTCTGATATTGCGGAGAGTTCTTCCCCGATAGAATAGCAGGTTATACCGCGTCCGTTTTCCATAAGCTTTGCATCCTCCGGTACGCTGTAAACCACAGGGAGCTGCACTGTAAGGTCGCGTGATGCAGTGCTTGCTCCGTTATCTATACTGTTATCAGCACAGCTTGTAAGCACGGCAATAATAATTGCTGCTATTGCGAGCGCAGACATGATCTTTGCTTTTGAGTTCTTCATAAGTTCACCGTTCTTTCTGAATATTTATTATAATTTTTGCTGCTGTTACCATCCAATCATCCTTCTTTAGCAGCGGCGATCACTTCATCAATAGGATATGTTTCAAAATTTATATAATCGTAGGTTCTGTCAACTGTTTTTCCGTCAGCTGATATATGGAAAAGACCTGCTGCACCTCTTACTCTGCCATAAAGTCCTTCACCGCAAACATCAGCTGCCGCACCCACAATAGGAGCTATAAAGTATATATAACTGCCTCCAACTGTAGGCTCAGTGTCTTCATCAACCTCATGGAGCACTGTTGTTGCAATTTCTTCATCTGTGATATTCTCAAATCTGAATCTGTCATCATAGCGGTCTATATGATCCTGAAGCGGTATATATCCACCTTCGTGCAGTATAGTTACAAGATCTCCCGACTGCAAATCTCCCTTGTAGCTTTCTTCCACCAAAAAGTTGACGGCAGTAAGTGCCCTTCCGTCATAAGAAGTGTATTCGTAACTTTCTACTTTACCTTTTACCACATTCGAGGAATTGACCGATATCACCGAAAGCTCTGCTCCAAATGCATATAGATACATACCTCCCCCCTGCTCCATAATCTCTGCGTATTCGGATATGTTATATACCACCGGAAGTTGTACTGTGAGGTCACGTTTAATGCCAACCGTTTTTTCAGACGAATATTGAATTATATTAACAGCAACGGATG
The DNA here is from genome assembly GCA_964490165.1 of uncultured Lachnospiraceae bacterium. Taxonomy (GTDB): domain Bacteria; phylum Bacillota; class Clostridia; order Oscillospirales; family CAG-272; genus Avispirillum. Next base: position 59,277 of record CAZBAR010000011.1, read on the forward strand.
TTAATATAACCAAAGACAGCACTGCGGCTGCGCATGATACAAATCTGCGTTGCTTTTTTATATTGTCGCTGAGATCTACAGTTTCAGGAGAAAGTTCTCCTATTATTTCAAACAATTCATAGCTGCTCATACGTTTTCCTCCAACTTGTTTTTTAATTTTTTTCTGCATTTAGAAAGTCTCTTATCAACAGCATTTCGCCCGAGAAAGAGCCTGTGCGATATTTCTTTAATCTCCATTCCGTAAAAATATCTCATAAGGAATATGTCCCTATCCGGAGGGTCAAGCAGACGTATAAACTCTTCTATAGTTCTGCCAATTTCCCTGCTCTCAAAGGCAGACTCGGTAGTTTGCATACCGCATACTCCTTCAAGCTCGTCAAGTATCGCCGTCATATTTCTGCTTCGCTTTTGGGCATTGTTTGTTCGCAGCATATCCACAGCACGCCGTCTCACGCAAGTTGCGATAAATGCTTTAAGATTTTTGATCTCACTTATTGATTCTGATTTCCAGACATCCCAAAGAGCATCATTGATGCATTCCTCTGCATCCTGCGGTGAGCTGAAAAAACTCAAAGCAACTTTGTTTGCATATGCGCTGTACTTTTTGCTCAGCTGCTCGATTCCAAGCTGTTGTTTTTCGGCTATCATTGCAATTATTTTTTCATCGTTCATCCATGTCACCCCTTCACTTATATAGTCGTAATTTACCGGTATTTCTTCCCATACATTTGAATACATTTGAAATTTTTTGTCAGTTGCCATAAACTTCAAAAGGCTATCTCTTAGAGTTGTTAAAAATCCGTGAGATAGCCTTTTGATCTATTTAATTTTAATTATTTTAATTTTTTTTACTGCTAATTGTATAGCATTTTTTGAGTGTTACTTAAAAGACTTTCAACTGTGAATGCCTCTCCTGACGTAATGGTGTATGTATCAAAATTATCAGAGTACACTACATCTACCGTCGATATGTTATATGAATCTTTAAGAGCGTCCAGCACCTGCATTGTCACCTTAGCTGCCGTTTTCTTGCTCTCTTCTTCCGAAATATCACTGTCTGTGCACTTTATAGAAAGATACAGTATATTATTTGTTGATTTCTCCATATCCGTTTTATATTCACCGTATATATCTACAGAAGTAGCTATAAAAGCGGAAATGTCTATAGTGTCCGTTTCAATTGATTTTTTAATCAAAGCGAAATCTTTTGCGAATTTTTGCTCAAAAGATTCTGCAACATACACATCCCTAATTTGGTGGTGTGAATAGCTGATATATCTTTGCTTACCGTCTAAATAAAATTCCAATTCATAGTCTGCGGCTATAAAATTATAGAAAACATCATTTTGAATTACAGCCTCGGGATAAACCTCATTCAGGTACTGGTTTAGTCTTGATCTGGCTATTGCTTTAGAAATCGGATTTCCTGCAACAGAGTTGGCAAATGACAGTACACCGCCTATCATTACAACAGCCATAGATGCTGACAAAATTCTCAGAATAGCAGACGATTTCTTTTGCTCATTTTTCAGAATGGCAAACCGCAGTAAGACTGCAATCAGGCAGCCGATCAGGGATAGAGCAACATAGCATAAACTCAACTGGATCGTAAATATCGCATCACCAAATTGAATTGCAAATGAAACAGCGGAAAAAGCAAACACAATTATCGGTGTGATGAACCATTTTTTGCGAAAAAGCAAAGCTCCGACAACTCCCAATATGGGAATAAAGTATAGGTTATTTGCAAAATCAGGATCACTGCCGTTAATAGGAATCGATACACATACTGCCAGACATACAAGAAATATGACGATCATTAAAGTATACACTGTTTTTTTGACCTGAAGCTCGCGTATATTGATGTCCCGGAATTTCATAAACATTTCTCCTTTTTGATTTAATATCTACTTTTGACTGCAATGCTTCATCTTCCGTTCTTTAATATTCTATATCCGCCCTTTCTGATGATATAACAAAGAATTCAAGCATATCGGAGTCGCCCGCAAGTTCCTTTATCTTTTCCTTGTCAAGGGTCACACTGTCAGAATATCCGACATAGATCTTATTAGCTTTTTCGTCTCTATAAAAATCTAAGATCTCATCACTATCACCATAGTAATCAAGTATGCATTTCAGTGCGTGTGACAAATCTGCAAGTGAAAATTTTACAATGTTGTACTTGATGTCGCCGCTGTATGTGTCGGCAATAAGAGACTTGATGTACTCGATAAGCTCTGCGTCGGTCATGTTTGATCCGTCATTGTTCGCGAGATTTATATTCAGTGTATCATTATCAAAATACATTCCCGCATAGAAATCACGCTGATCCCAAAGCAATATTTCTAAAGTGTCGATTTTACTGTCGATCGCCGAATACCTGAGGTATTCAGCATAATTCTCGGGAAAAAATGTGTATTCAACAAGCTTTTCGCCAAAATCGCAAACGATACTGATAAACCTGTATCGGTCATAAAGACGGTCGGCATCAGAAGCAGTTTCCTCAAATCCCGTAGACAGAGTAATAAATTGCTTTTCGGGAATTATAATATCGCTTGTCTCAAAGTCGTCTTCCATTTTATGAGTTTCTGTATCGATAAAACCTGTAAACCATTTAACTGACTCAGGTATTTTTTCGCAAAACCTAAGCTCCAGCTTATTGCCCACTTTTGGGCAGATTTTATCGCAAACGACGGCATTTTTAGCATCTCTTATGATACTGGTATTTCTTGGCTTAAAGTTATCTGTTACCTCTACTCCCTTGTAATCATCACCCAGTCCGGACAAGGTTACTGTTGTAAGCGACGTTTCACATATATCGACGCCAACGCATACGTCATCGGTAAATACATACAAGAGATTTTTGTCGCTTTCCTGTTTTTCGGGCATTGCTTCAAGCAGGTCGTTTTTAAGAACATTCTTATGAAGTCCGTCATATCTTGCACAGATAGGCGCATCCGACATAGACGTGATCTTGTCTTTTTCATCCAGATAAAACATTCCGTGCTCGTAAAACGGTGAAACATAAACTCCGTTTTCGCGTCTTTCTAACAGAAGTACAAGGCGCTCACCTTTTTTGACTTTGGTTTGATAGTCATTTTCTCCGGGCAGGCCGCATTGAATAAGGCTTATTTTATCTCCCTTATTGAGGTCGCCGTAAATTGACTCCTCAATCTCAGCTTCTGTTAATGTAGGCGGTGTCAGAAAGCAAGTCAATTTGTACGGATCTTCATCTACATCGGCAATCTTTCCGTCATCGGAGATCGATACAGTAACGATCACATCTACTCTATCAAGCATCTGCTCAAGGCTTTCCGGGCTGCTCTTTCCGGAAGCTACTATCTTTCCAGAAAGATCGGGGTCATCGTTGTATTTCACTTCCCCGCTGTCTCTTTGGCATCCGGTAACAGCCATTATTACAGCGATTGTCAGCAACATAGCAATAAGCTTATGTTTCATAATAAAAGCCCCTTTCGAATGTCTTTTCTGATTTAAGCATAAATTAAATGTTGTCAAAAGTCAACAATGTATTTTTATCTGATTTTCAATTTATTTTATCTGAAAATAAATAAGCCTTACATCACGTGATGTAAGGCTTGAGGTTGTCGAAAAAGTCCGCAGAAATAGCAAATTGCACAAAAGGAATTTCGC
>CAZBAR010000012.1:0-61910 GCA_964490165.1 uncultured Lachnospiraceae bacterium
AGGATTCGCAGGGCAGACTTATCTGCGGCGCTGCTATAGGCGTAACAGCGGATATTCTTGACCGCGCAGGTGCTCTGCTTGCTGCCGGTGCTGACTATCTTGTTCTTGACAGCGCGCACGGTCATTCAAAAAATATCATTAACTGTGTAGGTAAGCTGAAGGACGCTTTCCCCGAAGCACAGGTTATTGCCGGTAACATTGCTACCGCAGAGGCTGCACGCGATCTTATTTCCGCCGGCGCAGATGCGATCAAGGTCGGTATCGGCCCCGGTTCTATCTGCACTACCCGTGTAGTATCCGGTATCGGCGTTCCTCAGATAAGCGCTATTATGAATGCTTATTCCGTAGCAGCCGAAGCAGGTATTCCGATAATTGCAGACGGCGGCGTTAAGTATTCCGGCGATCTTCCCAAGGCTATAGCAGCGGGTGCTAACGTAATCATGGTAGGCTCATTGCTTGCCGGCTGTGAGGAGAGCCCCGGAGACAGCGAGATCTATCAGGGCAGACGCTTTAAGGTTTACCGCGGTATGGGATCTATCGCTGCAATGGAGAGAGGCTCTAAGGACAGATACTTCCAGGAAAACGCGAAGAAGCTTGTTCCCGAAGGCGTTGAAGGCCGTGTGCCTTATAAGGGACCTCTTGCAGATACTGTGTTCCAGCTTATGGGCGGTCTCAGAAGCGGTATGGGATACTGCGGTACTCCCGATATTGAGTCTCTCAAGAAGAACGGACGCTTTGTTAAGATTTCATCTGCCGGACTCAGAGAGAGCCATCCTCATGATATCAATATTACCAAGGAAGCTCCTAACTACAGCACTCACAGTAACTAATCTGTATTTCTGAAAGGTTATATAAAAAGGTTATATAAATATGAAAAAAGTATTTTCTGTGCTGCTTGCGACAGCTATGCTTATAGGCTGTCTTGTGATAACCTCAAGCGCAGCAAAGTCAGCTGATGTTGAATTTTCTACAAAAGGCTCATCCGGCGCACCCGACGACCTTGTTACATATGAGGTATACTGCGATAAAAGTGCAGGTACATACGCCAGCGGTATTGAAATATTTTACGATACCAGTGCTTTCAAGCTTATTTCCTGCCAGAACGGTGAAGTATGGACAAAGAGCGAGTATACAACAAGCTCTTTGAGCCGCACTGAAAAGGGAAGGGGCGCATTCACACATATTGCCGATTGTCATGACCCCGACGGTGTAAACAGCAATACAGGTCTTGTATTTACCCTTACTTTTGAAATTCTCAAAACGGCTGTAAACGGCGATCATGAAATAGAGCTTGCATTCATTGATGGCGGAGACGGATACTATTTCTACGAGAAGGGCGTTGCAAATTTTATTGATCTCAGCGTTACCTGCAAAAATCAGTCAGTTATAACTGTATACGGTTCTGATGCGACTGCTCCTGTAACTGAAGATACGGATGAGCCTGACGATCCTGCTGATCCTACAGATTCTACTAACCCTCCGGACACTACCGGTAAGACCTCCGGCAGCGGCAGTAGTGTAACAACTAAAGCTCCTACTCCTGTATACACTCATGTTACAGACGATGCAGGCAAGCTTGTTAAGGATGAGGACGGTAATTATGAGACTGTTGAGGTGAAGGATACATCAAAGCCTATCCCTCAGTATAAGTTTGACTCGGACGGCGAGCCTGTGACTGAAGCATCCGGTGATTATGTGACCTACTACGACGAAACAACTGCTGAGCCTGACGATAGTACAGGCAGCACAGGCACCACTAACAACGGTACTGCTGACGGATCTGAAAAAGGCGACAAGAATAATAACGGCGATAACAGTAGCAACAAGAATTCTATATCAACAACTGTAATACTTATAGTTTCCATTATTGCAGTAGTTATTGCGGCGGTTATTATAATCATAGTAGTGGCTGCTTCCGGCAAAAAGAAGGCTGACGATGAGATCTTAGCCGAGAACGTAGAAGAAAAAGCGCCCGAAGCTGAGACCGATGATGAAGCAGAAAACGCCGAGGAGACCGAAGAGGCCGGTGACGAAGAAACTGACGACGAAAAGTCTGATGAAGAATAATTAACTAAAAAAAGAAAACGGCATCGCCGTTTTCTTTTTTAGTTGTCATTTATGATCGCACAAACTCCGATATTTTTGAATTCGTTCTTTACCCACAGGCTCTCGCGATGAATGCCCTCAAATGTCATACCTATTTTTTCTGCGACTCTGCGTGAGGCAGTATTTCCTTCCATAAAATGTGCCTCTATTCTGTGAAGCTCAAGCGTTTCAAATCCAAATCTGACAACACGCTCTGCAGCCTCAGCGGCGATCCCTTTGCTCCACATATCCCTGGCGATCACATAGCCGATCTCGCCGCAGCGGTTTTTTAAGTCCAGCTTTGAAAAACCGCAGTTTCCTATCATTCGTCCGTTATATGTAACTGCCCAATCGAAAAACTCTCCTGCACGGTAGCGTGACGCAAGCGTTGCAAGATATTTAAGCGTATAGCTCTCATCAGGGTGAGGCGACCACAGCAGATATTTTGTAACCTCGCTGTCACCTGCATATATAAACATATCCTTGCTATCGCGCTTTTCCATTTTCCTAAGCACAAGTCTGTCGGTAAAAAGCACAGGGGGATCGCGAAACAGCGATTTTAAGCTGTCGTTCATTATGGGATATCTGCCTTTCTTTCGATTTTCGGTGTATATTCGATGTATATATGTATAAGATATTGTCTTTATTCTATTAGTATACCATAAAGCAAAAATGCTGCTTGCAGGGGCTTTTTTGCGAAGCCGGGCTGACTGTGTATATTATACCACAAATAGCAGGTTTTTTCAATTATTTTCACTTTTTTGCGATAATGTGTTGATGTGTTCATAAATAAATGGTACAATAAATAAAAGTATGCGTGTCATCCATTGGGTATATGTTTGTACCTCCTTTCATATGATTTACAAAGCAAGGAGGTTAAATATGCTCGATGATGTGATTGTTCAGAATTCGCCGCATAGCTACAGGCATCTAACTGCCGCGCTGATAATAACGGTGGTATCGCTTTCTTTGTCTGTGTGGATAGGCTACGGCTTGCCGTCAGCGGATAGCGGGGGGATAGTATCGCTTGCCTCACCCTTTGAAAACGGGTTTGCAAGCGGTGCCGTAGCGCTTTGCTTTTGGGAGATAGCGCCTCTCGCTGTGTTTGCTTTTTCGGGCGGATATCTGTTTCGCTCTGTATTTGCGGCGGCTGTGTTCTTTGTAAGAGGTGCCGCCATAGGCGCTTCTATAGTATTTTGCGTAGAGAATATCTCAGGCACAGGTGTGCTTGGTATTATTATCTCATATGCATCTGTAACGCTGCTTGGCGCCGTGTTTTATATCATAATGACTGTAAGAAACGATCTTGGTTTGCTTTACAGGCTGCTTGCGTATATGAGTGCCGCAGGGGCGGCGGCGATACTTCGTATTTTACCGTATCTATTATTATTGTAACAAGGAAATAAAAAAAGGAAATAAAAAAGATGTCAAAAAAATATCCCAATATTGATGATCCCAATGAGGGCAGAGAGCAGAGGGCAAAGCGGCGCACGCTTAATCCCTTTGAGAATATGTTCCAAAAGGACGGAAAGGGCGTTGAAAAAGACGAGATCAAGGTACTGGACAGACCTAATCTTGTAAACTTTTTCAGATTGCTGAGACGGCGCCTGAATCATATTTTTTCCTGCAATATTCTGTCGATATTCGGCAATTTTCCTATTTTCTTTTTGCTTATAGCCTATGCTTATACTACTGTTGAGGCATATGCTCCCGACAGTCAGATATTTCCGCTGCTTAACGGAAGCGCGTACTTTGATAATTCGCCGCTGATGACGATGCTTATGGGTATCTTCGGCAGGCAGGACTCTGTATCTGTGTTTACACCGACTACCTACGTATTTTTCGGCCTGGCGCTGCTTGTGCTTATAACATTCGGACCCGTGCAGATCGGAGTGAGCTACATTCTGCGTAACATCGTGCGCGGCGAGCCTGTGTTTGTAATGAGCGATTTCTGGTATGCCGTAAAGAAAAATTTGCGTCAGGGAATAATAATCGGAATCATTGATATTCTGATGATCGCGATGCTGGTATTCGATGTTATGTCCTACCGTGTCAATCTGGGAAATTCACAGATATATGTATTCATGTACTTTATAAGCTACGGAATGAGCATATTGTATTTCTTCATACGAATGTATATGTACCTATTGACAGTTACATTTGATATGAGCATATTCAAGATAATTAAGAACAGTATTTTCTTTGCTATTCTGGGAATAAAGCGCAATGTTATGGCTCTTTTCGGAACCCTGTTTGCTGTGATCGTTACTATTATGCTTATTCAGGCTATCCTACCCATAGGAATTATACTTCCGTTTACTATTCTTATCGGACTTGCTGAGTTTATTTGTGTATACGCAGCATTCCCGAAGATCAAAGAAATAATGATAGATCCGTATTATACTGAGGTCGAAACAGCTGAAGCTGAATAACTTAAGCAAAACAACTCGCCGGTTACATCGGCGAGTTGTTTTGCCTAGATGATGAAAAGCCGTCACCTTTCGGTGACGGCTTTGAACTTATTTGTCCTGTTCTGTTTACGCTTTAGCAGCCTTTTCTGCGTCCATTGCACGAAGCGCAGCACGCTTAGCAGCCTTATCAGCAGCGCGCTCAGCAGCACGTGCAGTCATTTTTTCAATAGTGTGGTTGATATCGTCGGCAGCCTTGTCTACGTCAGCACCGTACTCAACTGTAAACTTAAATGCATCCTTGCCGTTCTTAAGCTTCAGGCCGAAGGAGTGAATGTTGATATCTCTTCCGATAAGCTTTACGGTTTCATCCTCTATATATGCACACTCAACATCCTCGTAGGGGTAAACTCCGCCGAATTCGTAGTTAGCTTCCTCAGAGTCGTCAAGAAGGGAAATGTGCTTACCGTGTACATAGATCTTTTCCTGAGTAAAGTAAAGCTGTGCAGCATTATAGCTGTCGGTGCGGTACTTGTGGTCGGGACCCTTTTTGCAAAGAACATTGTCGCCCTTGAAGTTATAGCCCTTGAGGAAAACAGGATTTATAATGCGGAGGAAGTGTCTCTCATAGACTTCATACTTGATCTGCGCCTGCTCCGGCATATCCTTTATCTGACCGTGTATCTGATTGTCAATATCAGCCTCGGCAGACTTTGCACCGGAGCCGAATACTGCAACTGCAGCGCCGATAAGGATAATTACAAATCCAAAGGTATATCCGTTACCGAGGGGAACAACGACCATAACAAGAAATCCGATAATACATATCGCAATTCCTATAAGAAGCAGAACGTTAATTGCTTTTTGAGTAAAGTACTTTTGATTGCGTTTCGTTTCCATAATAATACCATACTTTCTTTTGTTTGATGGATACGCTTTTTGCGCGCCTATAATACACAATGCTGCTCAAGATCCGCAACGTGTTTATCTTACCATTAAATTATACACAATTTGCACTGCAAAATCAATATATGTTCGTGAAATAATATGAATTTTTGGTTAATAATTTGAAAAAGTGTCAATTTGACTAATACTTGACTTGAAACTTGTGCAAAATATAAACGGATCAAAAAACGGGAGGAATATCAAAATTATGAAAAAGGCTTTAATTTTTGCTTTGAGCGTATTTTGTGCCATGACTATGATAGTTTCCGCTATGGCATCGTCGCTGTCTCCGGCGCTTGATGTAATAGCTCATTCCACTGAAATGACGGTGTCGGCTAAACCGGGACATACCGTAAGCTTTGACGCAGCCCAGTTTGCAGACGCGGCAGGTGTTGAAAAGTATGAGTCTATACGGATAACCGCGCTGCCGGACGGTGACAAGGGCACCTTGCTTTACAATGACGCGGCAGTTTGCGCAGGGCAGGTAATAGCGTGGGACAAGACGGATAAGCTGACTTTTCAGCCCACAGGCTCTGCTGACAGCGCAGAGTTTGAATTTACCTTTGACGGCTCATATACGATGACCTGTGCAATAAAGCTTGATGCCAACGTAAATACAGAGCCTACTGTAAGCACGGTGCCTATGCAGTATACCTATGTTTCCACGGTGTGCACGGGTGCTATGCGAGCTGATGATGCTGACGGTGATGCGCTGAGCTTTGAGGTGGTAAGGTATCCCGAAAACGGAAAGCTCAGCTTTGACAAGTCAACAGGTGAGTTTACCTATACACCGGGCGGTGTATCAGGAGTCGAAAGCTTTGAGTACCGTGTAAGCGACGGACGCGGCGGTATATCGGATACCTCGGAAGTGTCTATAAAGATATCCGCAGATGTTCCCACGATCAGCTTTGCCGATATGGATGACAGCGCATATGTCGCGGCAGCGGTCACAATGGCTGATATGGGAGTTATGACCTACAGCGACAAAGACAGCGAGCTGTACTTTGAGCCGGGCGAAAAGGTCTCACGTCTTGATTTTCTTGTCAGCGCTATGAATGCTTTCGGAGCAGATAAGCTGCCTGTAGTGTCAAAATCAGGCTTTGACGACGACAGCAAGATTCCCGATAAATATAAGTCATACGTGTACAGCGCAAAAAAGCTGGGTATCGTAAGTGGAGTAGTGTACGGTGATAAATGCAATTTTGAGCCTGACAGAGCTGTTACTCTTGCCGAAGCGTCTGTTATATTGAACAATGTTATCGGTTACGAGGCAGAGACTGTAAGCGAATGCGCAGATGACGCTGCCATTTGGGCGAGCAGCTCTGTGGACGCTGTTTATGAGCTTGGAATTTCAGATACAAGCTCTGCATCAAGTGCTGTGAACACTGAGCTTACAAAAGAAGCGGCGGCAAATATGCTTTACAGACTTTGTTCGCTTATTTATGAATAAACAGAATATATTCGGGCACAATTATATTGCAGGCGGAAGCTCCGCCCGAAATTGACAGATTTGAAAGGATAATTAAAATGAGTCAGAATCAGAATAAGAATCAGCAGAACAAAAATCAGAACAAAAACCAGCAGCAGAATAAAAACCAGAATCAGAACCAGAACCAGAATCAGCAGAATAACCAAAATCAGAACAATCAGAACAATCAGGAGCAGAGATAACCTCAATGCAGAAGTAACGAAAACACCGTCGGTTCAGCCGACGGTGTTTTTTTACTCGCCCACCGAGGATAAGCTATCATAAATTTCAGATCCTATCCATATATTTGTACAAGACTTTTTGGAGGTGGACTATGAAGAAAACGAAAAAAATAATTTCCGTATTTCTGACGATGCTGATAACGGTATCCGCTTTTTCCGTGAATGTTTCGGCAACAGAGGAGAATGCGCCATTTGATGTGGCGGCAAAAAGTGCAGTTCTTATGGAAGCTGAAACAGGCAGGGTCTTGTATGCTAAAAATCCTGACGAATCTCTGCCGCCTGCATCTGTAACAAAGATAATGACACTGCTTTTAGTAATGGAGGCAATTGACAGCGGCTCACTGTCCCTGACCGATACGGTCAGCGTAAGTGAGTATGCGGCGTCAATGGGCGGTTCGCAGGTATTCCTTGAGCCGTATGAAGAAATGAGCGTTGACGATATGCTGAAAAGCGTTGTCGTATCAAGCGCTAATGATGCGGCTGTCGCACTTGCAGAAAAAGTCGGCGGCAGCGAGGAAGCATTTGTAAACAGAATGAATGAGCGTGCCGCCGAGCTTGGTATGACGGGCGCCAATTTTGAAAATGTAACGGGACTTGACGACGACACGGTAAATCACGTATTAAGCGCTATGGATATAGCGACAGCCTCGCGCGAGCTGATAACAAAGCATCCTCTCATACTTCAGTACAGCTCGATATGGATGGATACTATAAGAGACGGCGCATTCGGACTTTCAAACACTAACAGGCTTATTCGCTTCTACAGCGGCGCTACAGGGCTTAAAACAGGCTCTACATCAAAGGCGGGCTTTTGTATCAGCGCCACCGCCTGCCGGAACGGTATGCATCTCATTGCAGTTATAATGGGCAGTGAAACGAGAGATATCCGTAATGCAGCAGCAACTCAGCTTCTTGACTGGGGATTTGCAAATTATACCGTTTACTCAAATGAGGGCGGCGAGGGCGAGACCATACGAGTCACCGGAGGTATTGACAGCGAGGTGAAAACACTGATACCGGAGTTCAGTATTTTGCTTGAAAAGGGAAAAGAAAAAGTGGTGGAGACCGCATATGAATATGTTGAAAAGGCAGCCGCTCCCGTAAAGAAAGGGAACAAATTGGGAGAAGTGGTATATACTGTAAACGGCGAGGAAATAGGCAGGCAGGATATACTTGCAGCATCTGATGTTGATAAAATAAGCTTTGGTGGGATATTCTATCGTGTTGTACAGAAATTTTTCTTATTTTGAATGATTAAGGCTAAAATCTTGCGTAAAATCGCATAAAATATTAAAAAATATCGGAAATTATAAAAAAATTGCAATTTCTATTGAAATTTGCTTCGATTTGTAGTATGATAGTTGAGATGAAAAAGAAAAAGGAAGGTCCATGGCAATGACTCTTAAACTTAATGACGAATTTATCAGCGGTTTCTTGAATGAGGGTGAGCTTGAAAATATCGCTCCCCAAGTCGAAGTTGCACTTGAGACTGTTAAGAACAAAAAAGGTGCTGGCAGCGACTTTACCGGTTGGTTTAAGCGTCCCGTTGATTATGATAAGGAAGAATACGAGCGTATAAAGATAGCCGCAAAAAAGATCAGAGAAACGTGTCAGGTTCTGGTAGTTATCGGCATCGGCGGTTCATATCTCGGTGCGCGCGCAGCAATTGAATTTATAAAAGGCACAAAGCATAACAGCTTAAACAGTGACTGTCCTGAGATATATTTTGTCGGCAACAGCATTTCCGGCTCCGATCTTGCAGATGTGATCCGTGTTTGCGAGGGCAAGGACATCTGCGTAAACGTTGTTTCAAAATCAGGTACAACAACAGAGCCGGCGGTAGCATTCCGTATTTTCAGAGAGCTTATGGAAAAGAAGTACGGTGCGGACGGCGCACGTGAGCGCATTTTCGTAACTACCGATAAGGCTCGCGGCAAGCTTAAAGAGTTTTCCGATAAAAAAGGCTACGAAACCTTTGTGGTTCCCGACGATATCGGCGGCAGATACTCTGTTCTTACAGGTGTAGGTCTTTTGCCCATTGCAGCGGCAGGCATTGATATTGACGCTATGATGAAGGGCGCTGAGGACGCAATGAACAAATACTCTGATCCGAACTTTGCAGAAAACGACTGTCTGAAGTATGCAGCGCTCAGAAATTTAATGTACAGAAAAGGCAAGACTATCGAAATACTTGCCGCTTATGAGCCTTGCGTACAGATGTTCACCGAGTGGTGGAAGCAGCTTCACGGCGAGTCTGAGGGTAAAGACGGTAAGGGCATTTATCCTGCGTCTGTTATCTTCTCTACCGACCTTCATTCTCTCGGTCAGTATATTCAGCAGGGTATACGCAACATTTTCGAGACAGTTATCGATATTGAAAATTCCAATGATACAGTTATTGTTCCCGAGGATCCTGAAAACTCAGACGGACTCAATTTCCTCTCCGGTATGTCTTTTAATGATATAAACCATAAGGCGATGCAGGCAACTCTTTACGCTCATATGGACGGTGGTGTGCCTAATATCGTTATCTCTGTTCCTGACAGAAGTGCGTATACTTTCGGATATATGGTATATTTCTTCGAGCTTGGCTGCGGCGTTTCGGGCTACACTCTCGGTGTAAATCCCTTTAACCAGCCCGGTGTTGAGGCTTATAAAAAGAATATGTTTGCTCTTCTCGGCAAACCCGATCCTGCTTTGGACGAATTGAAAAAGTCCCTTGCAGAAAGAATGAGCAAATAAAGTATTAAAATAATGCTGAATTTAAGACGGCGGGTGCTTTAGAAACAGAGCACTTCGCCGTCTTTAATTTGTTTTAACTTTATTTGAAAATAATTGACAATTATTTTTTGAAAATACTTGATTTTATGTGCAATATGTAGTATAATAAGGTCACACAGAAACAGCTGTGTTAATAGTATCATTTGGAGGAACTAATATGCTCAAACTGATTATAGGAGTTAAAGGCACAGGTAAGACAAAGCAGCTCATCGAACTCGTAAACGAAGCTCTTGCTTCTTCTAACGGTAATGTCGTATGTATAGAAAAAGGCGATAAACTGCGATTTGACGTTAAGTACCAGTGCAGACTTATAGATTCTGAAAGTTTTGCTGTTGCCGATGCATCGGCTCTTTACGGATTTGTTGCAGGTATACTTGCAAGCAACCATGATGTAACCGATCTGTTCATCGACTCTGCTCTTAAAATTTGTCAGGATGATGTAGCGTCCTTCGACGAGCTGTTAGTAAAGCTTGACGCTATAGCAGAAAAGAGCGACGTAAAGCTTGTCATCACATCTTCGCTGGCTGTTGAGAATGCAACCGATACAATGAAAAAATATATGTAATCAGCATACATAAAAAGCTCGCCGACGGCGAGCTTTTTATAGTTTATGATTTGAATTGTAAAAAGGGGGCGTGAACTTGAAAACGATACTTTTGATGGACGAAAAGAACTATAACGAGGATTGGAAGCGATTTTACAGGGAAGCGGCAAGAGCTATTATTATAAAAGACGGTAAGATAGCATTGATAAAAAGCAAAAAAGGGGGGTGGTATAAATTCCCCGGAGGCGGTATTGAAGAGGGGGAAACAGCCGCTGACGCAGCAATTCGCGAAACTCTTGAAGAAACAGGGCTGGTTTTAAGGCGTGAATCGGTAAAAGAATACGGAATGGTTCATGAGATACGCAAAAGCATTTATTATGAAGATGAAATATTTGAGCAGAAATCCTTCTATTTTACAGCCGATGCAGAGGATACTGTTGCAGCACAAAGCCTGAACGGATATGAAGCTGAGCTTGGATATGTATTGGATTGGGTGGATATCGGAGCTGCATATGAAGCAAACATGGCTTTTGATAAAAGAGACAATTTTAATGCAAAGAAAGCTTTTCCCGTAAGAGAAGCGAAGGTCTTGAAAATGCTGTCGGAGGCAAAATGAAATTTGAACAGTAATTAAAGTGATAAAAAAGTCTTACAAATTACGGTTTACGGGCGGTTATCCCTTTGGGAAAACCGCCCGTTGTATCCATATACGTAATTTGTAGTCCTAAACTATTGCTTTATGTATATCGATTATAAAATCGCAATCATCAGCAGTGAGGGCGTTGAAGTCATGCTTGATGCCTACTGCTAATACTCCGCACTTCATTGCCGCGTGGAGAGTAGGCGCAAAATCCTCAAAGATCACGCAGTCGCACTGACTATAGCCAAGATACTTTTCGGTGTCTCTCAGCACGTCTCCCTTGCCGTAGTCGAGGTCTGCGACCGATATAAAACGGCCTATCTTTCCGTAATCGATAACCTCGCGAAATCTGTCCAGCACAGAGGTGCGCTGGCTGGTAAGCGTTACAAACTCAGCATCAGAGAACATTTCCTCAAGCTGTTTGTAAAACGGTGCGGTAGTGAGACCTCGCTCTTTTACGATCTTAAAAAGATTATCTATACGTGTTCTGAAAAACAGATCGTCATCAAAGCCGATCTGCTTTTTCTCTTTCAGCATCGCGTATATTTCCGTTTCGGGATGGCCCACATAGCAGCGGAGAAATTCTCCCTCTGTAATTGTATTTCCGGGGCAGATCTCCTCTATAGTCCTGCGGTATGCCTCATAGTGACACGGCTCGGTGTCGGTTATAGTGCCGTCCATATCAAATATAAACAGCTTTTTCTCAGACAGTGTTTCTATAAGTTCCAATTTTTATGCTCCAAAATCAAATACAGTAGTAGTGCGGTACTTATCGCCGGTCTTTATGAAGGGGTATGTTATATCGGGGTGATTAACGGCATCAGGCATTATCTGCGTTTCAAGGCAAACGCCCATGTGGGGGGCAGGGGATATATCACCGTAAAAAGCAGGAACGACAGGTGATATCATATTGCCTGTGTACAGCTGAATGCAGGGAAGATCGGTATATATATCCATCTTACGTCCGCTGACGGGATCAGACAGCCTGCCGATAGCTTTGATGCTGCCGTCAAAGTCTGCTGCGAAATAGTTTGTGTCATAGCCCTTGCAGTGAGAAAGCAGCAGGAAGTCTTCGTTTATATCGCGGTTTATAGGCTTTTCTTTTGAAAAATCATAGGGCGTGCCGCCGATCTCTATAAGCTTGCCGTCAGGTATAAGCGCTTTGTCGGTAGAGCAGATCTTGTCGCAGTCAAGGCGCAGCGTCATATCAAGCGTTCTGCCGCTGCCTGCGCCGCACAGGTCAAAATAGCTGTGATTTGTCATACAAACAGGGGTAGTCTTATCGCTTTCTGCCGTGTATACAAGGGTCAGCTTGCCGTCGTCTGAGAGTGTGTAGGTGCAGGCGGCGTGCATATTGCCGGGATATCCCATATCGCCGTCGGCACTGTCAAGGGAAAAGGTGACTGAATTACCAGAAACGTTGTCTATGTTCCAAAGCCTTGCGCCGAAGCCGCCGGGACCTCCGTGAAGATGATTTACTCCGTCGTTTGCAGGCAGAATATATTCCTTGCCCTCAAGTGTAAAGCGGCTGTCTTTTATGCGGTTACAGCACCGTCCTACGACCTCGCCGAAGTGACCGTCGGCACTGAGATAGCCATCCAATGTATTAAATCCGAGAACAACATTATCGGTATTTCCGTCCTTGTCAGGTACAAACAGCGACTGAAGAATGCAGCCGAAATTAAGTATTGACGCGCTCATACCGAGGGCATTTTTTACTGTTATTTTATAAACCTCTCCGCCGTCGGGAAGAAGTCCGAAAAGCTCTTTTTTACTTTCCATATTATTTCCTTTGCTTATACTTACTTTATTTTTTTAAGCACCTGACACACAAAGTCGGCGCAGCGCTTGACACTTGATATACTCATATGCTCTCTTGGGGTGTGAATGTCATGCAGCTCAGGACCTATGGACACAATATCAAGCCACGGCATTTTTGAAAGTATAACGCCGCATTCAAGTCCTGCGTGTATAACTTCAATTTTCGGCTGTGCGTCAAACATATCCTCCCACTCGCGGCACATAATGTCACGCAAAACAGAGTCATTCTTAAATTCCCAGCCGGGATAGGAGCCATGCAATGTAACCGTTCCTCCCGCAGCCGCACACACATCATTTATGACAGCACACAGTGCGTCTCGATCGCACTCAGATACGCTGCGTACAGATACAGTGCCTGTAACGCTGCCGACTCCTGTATCTATAATTCCAATGTTATCGGAGGTGTGCACAAGCCCCTTCGGCTCCTCACACATTTTCCGTACTCCGAAAGGAATATTTTTCAAAAAACATAACACTCTTTGAGCGCTTTCGGCATCCATAACGGAAAGCTCTGCGTCTGTCGGCTCAATTTCAAGAGTAACACCGGGCTCATTCTTTGCCCAACTGTCACGCATATTCCAAAAACGCTCCAGCACATTTTCTTTTCCCGCTGTTATTATGGCAACGCAGCTTTCGGGTATAGCATTGTCCTTGCCGTTATGCAGTATAGCGGCTACGCCGTTGTCAGGCTCAAGCAGCTCAGCCATAAGCTTCACTGCGTTCAATCTGCCGCGGTTTATTTCCGTACCGCTGTGGCCGCCGCGAAGTCCGCGGAGCGTTACTTTTGTGTAGCTTCCGCTGTAGGGAACAGCGGTAACGGGTATTTCAAAATCAATGCATACACCTCCGCAGCAGCCGCAGGTGAACACTCCTTCGTCCTCGCTGTCTGCGTTTATCATATACTTCGCGTGAAGATCTGACGTATCAAGATTGATAGCGCCTGTCATACCTGTTTCCTCATCGGTGGTGAAAACGCACTCAAGCCCGGGCGCGTCAAGCTCGCTGTCGTCAAGCAGGGCGAGCATAAGCGACACCGCAAATCCGTCGTCGCCGCCGAGTGTAGTGCCGTCGGCGCAGATCATATCGCCGTCGAATATCAGCTTTATGGGATCCTTTTCAAAATCGTGACGGCTTTCGGCTGTCTTTTCACCTACAATGTCTGTGTGCCCCTGTATCATTACGGTGCTGTCGTTCTCACGTCCGACAGCGGCAGGCTTCTTGATTATAACATTGTTCCACTTGTCTCTTTTATACCACAGAGAACGCTTTCTTGCAAATTCCTCTAAATAATAGGCTATCTCTTCACAATGTCCTGACGGACGGGGAACAGCGCTTATTTCCTTAAAATATTCAATTACTTTTTCGGCATTCATAAATTTGCTCCGATTTTCATATTTTCTCAGTGTAATTTTAGCATATTCCGGGGAGCAATTCAAGTAGCTTGCGTAAAACCACTTGGCGATTTTTAATTTGTTTTCGGTTGACTTTATGCGAGTTTTTTAGTATAATAATATGAGTATTGTGAAAAGTGTTTCTACTGTGAAAAATACAGTCATAAAGGGGGACTTAACAGTGAAAAAATACAGCTGTATACTGTCTTTGCTGATGGTACTGTCCCTGTTGCTTGCTTTTACGTCCTGTCAGAAGACGGAGCCTGTGTACAGTGCAGGTGACCCATCATTCTATGCGAGCTTATCCCGTCCCGTTAATACGGATGGAGATGAATATGAGGACAGTGATATGGCGTCTCTCATTGCCGGAGCAAGAGATGTATTTGCGTCTTCACGTTCAATGCTTGACGGCACTTCTGACGCTTTTCGCGAGATCAACTCCGATGTTGACGTGGTGCTTGATTGCGACGCGGAAATTCTCAGTGTTATCAACAGAGTAATTAAGCTGAGCGCTCAGACGAACGGAGCTTTTCAGCCATGCGGCGGTGCATATTCTGCGTTGATTGGCGGCGAGACGTTACCTACAGATGACGAGCTTGCAGCAGCTGAGACACATATCGGAACAGATAAATTTGAAATATCGGAAAATTCAATAAAGAAAAATGACCGACTTGCTGCATTTGATATGTCAGCCGTAGCTGACGGATATGCTATGGAGAAAGCGGTCTCGTATGTTGAGGGAAACGGCGTGGAATACGGAACTGTCACCGCAGGGAATGTTGTGGCTGTTCTCGGTGAGAAGCCTAATGGGGAAAAATATCATATTGCTGTTCCTGACGGCGACGGATATCTCGGCTGGTTTTCTGTTCCGAAGGGGTATGTTGCATATGTGGATGGGAACAGTAATATTTGTGATTTCGGAAAGGGAACTGATGAATACGTCTGCGTTGCCGTTTATGCCGCAGACGGGCTTACCGCTGCAGCACTTGCAGACGCCATATGGATCGGCGGCAGCGAGTGCGAGAAGAGCATAAGCGAAGCTTTTAACGGCGCGTATTGTATGGCTGCGAAAACAGTGAACGGAGACATTATAATAAGTCAGGGTGCTGTGGAGCGCGGGCTGTTTATAATGCGTGAGACCGACGGAGAATAGCTGAAATGAAAAAGGAAAGTAAAAGAAAAGGAAAAGTAGGTGCAGTGCAGATAATTGCGCTTATGGTCTTCATAGCTGTAAGCGTTGCTGCCTGCGTTTATATATACAGTGTTTATAAAAACAACAAAATGGAAAGCTTTGAAGAGCTTGTAGACTCTTTCGGACCGTTGGGCGTTTTGTTTATGACTGCGCTTCAGGTCTTGCAGGTAGTATTTGCAGTAATACCGGGCGAGCCTATAGAGCTTCTGATGGGTGCTCTTTACGGCACATGGTGGGGATGTCTTATATGTCTTGTAGGCGTTGCTATCGGAACACTGATTATTTTTATGCTTGTAAAGTGGCTGGGAAAAGGCTTTATTGACAGCTTTTCCGACAGCGATAAATTCAAAAAGCTCAAATTTCTGCAAAGGCCGGCAGGGCGCGACATATTCATATTTGTGCTTATGTTTTTGCCGGGAACGCCGAAGGACCTGCTCACGTATTTCGCTCCGTTTACCGGTATAAATATGTGGCGCTTTCTTGTAATATCCTTTCTTGCACGCATACCGTCTGTAGTTTCTTCCACATATGTGGGCAAAAACTTTGCAAACGGCGACTATTTGAAAAGCATAATAACCTTTGTAATTGTCGGCGCTGTAAGTATTTTAGGTATTATTGTGTACAATAAAATAATAGAAAATAAAAATTCCAACTCCACGGAGGCAAAAGATACAAGTGACGCAGATATCAACTGGAAGTAAGAATGCTTCACAGCATATAGACGATAAAATAGTAGCCGAGCAGCTTGAAAGATGCGCTACCGTAAAAAAGGCTGTAGAAGAAAAATACAAGGACGGCGCTCCGGGATATTATGTCCAGACCTTTGGATGCCAGCAGAATGAAGCTGACAGCGAGCGAATTGCAGGCCTTTGTATGCTTATGGGGTTTGTTCCCGTAAGCGAGCCCGAGGACGCAAAGCTTATCCTTGTCAATACCTGCGCTATCCGCGAGCACGCGGAAAAAAAGGCGCTTTCCATAATCGGAAATTTTAAGCATATTAAAAACAGTGATCCCGACGTGATAATAGGTGTCGGCGGATGTATGGTAACTCAGACGCACCGTGCAGAGAAGCTTAAAATGAGCTATCCGTATGTTGCGTTTACCTTTGACACAGGCGCACTGCATCTTTTGCCTGAGCTTGTTCAGGGCGCAATGGCAGGAGAGCGCAGACGTTTTGTTATAAGCGAGGATTATTCCATAGCAGAGGGCATTCCCACTTACAGAGAGGCTCCCTTTAAGGCGTGGCTGTCTATTATGTACGGCTGCAACAATTTTTGCTCTTACTGCATAGTTCCTTATGTAAGAGGGCGTGAGCGCAGCCGGTCTCCAGAAGCAATACTTGAAGAGGCAAAGGCGCTTATAGACGGCGGTGCGCGCGATATTACTCTGCTGGGGCAAAACGTAAATTCGTACAGCGGCGGATGCACTATTGCCGAGCTTATTCGAAAGATAAGCGCAATCGACGGTGACTTTACGCTTCATTTTATGACCAGCCACCCCAAGGATGCGTCTGACGAACTGCTGCACACGGTAGCAAGCGAAAAAAAGGTTTCAAAGCAATTCCATTTGCCCGTACAGTCCGGTTCCGACAGAATTCTTAAAGCTATGAACAGAAAGTATGACGTTGAAAAATACGTCAGCGTTATAGACAAGCTGCGTGCAGAGTATCCCGATATAAGCCTTACGACCGATATTATCGTCGGATTTCCCGGCGAGACGGAGGAGGATTTTGAAGCTACGCTTGAGCTTCTTCGCCGTGTCAGATACGATATGATATTCTCCTTTATATACTCCCCCCGCACAGGTACGCCAGCTGCGACAATGGATGATCCTGTTCCGCAGGAGGTGGCGTCTGAGCGTTTTGCCAGAATGATATCGCTTCAGGATGAAATATCCAGAGAGCGTAACGAAAGATTTATCGGCAGAAAGATAAGAGCGCTCTGTGAGGAGGTCTCAAAGAACGATCCTTCTATGATGACTGCCCGTTCAGACTCTCCGCGCCCCATTCACTTTAAGGGAGATGAGAGCTATATCGGAAAATTTGTAGAGCTTGAGATAACCTCGGCTGATACATACAGCCTTACAGGTAAACTGATAAATAACATATAATAGCCGTATGGCGTGTGCTTTGCGCAAACCAAAAGAAAGCAAAAGAAAGAATGAGGAATAAAAAATGGCACTTAATTCAGAAATACTTCTTGCAGTAAAAAATCTTGCAGATCTTATCAAGGATGACAACAGCTTCAAGGCTATGCTCGCTGCTGCCGAGGTATATGAGAAAAACGAAAAGATTGCAACTGCACTTACAGAGTACACAGTTCAGCAGACAGCTCTCACCGAGGAGTATGCAAAGGACGAGGCAGATCGCGACGGTGCGCTTATTGATGCTATCCAGGCAAGAATAAACGAGCTTTACCGCACTATTATAAGCGATCCCGACTACGAGGCATATAAAACTGCAAGTGATGAATACGAAGCATTTTTTAACAGCATTATGTCTGAAATGCAGTACATGATAACAGGAAAATCAGCCTGCAGCGGCGACTGCTCCTCCTGCGGAGGCTGCCACTGATATTTTTCGGTTCCAAGGCGTGAGAATACGACTGCATAGAGCGTAAATCCAACTTTTCGCGCAGCCTTCCGAAGGCGGAAGACAGAGGTATGTAAAGCTATGACACCTATGATGGAGCAATACTTTGCTATAAAGGACAATTACAGAGAATTTATACTTTTCTACCGTCTCGGAGACTTTTATGAAATGTTCTTTGAGGATGCGCAGATAGCGTCCCGCGAGCTGGGGCTGACTCTTACAGGCAGAGACTGTGGAGAGGAAAACAGGGCGCCTATGTGCGGCGTCCCCTTTCACTCGGCAGACACGTATATCGGCAGACTTATATCCAAGGGTTATAAGGTAGCTATATGTGAGCAGGCTGAGGATCCCGCAACAGCAAAGGGGCTTGTCCGCAGAGAGGTAATAAGAGTAGTAACTCCCGGTACTGTTATCGAGGACACTTTGCTTAAGGACAATCAGAACAACTTTTTCGCATCTGTGTATGTCAGCGAAAATGAATGCGGTGTGTGCTTTGCAGACATATCAACAGCGGAGGTGCGCGCAACATTTTTCGGAGGTGCTGACATAGAAGCTCAGCTTCTTTGTGAAATTTCTACGTTTTCACCGCGGGAAATAGTGATAAATATCGATATAGACAAGCTGCCCCGCATTGCAAAATATGCGGAGGAGCGTTCAATTCTCGTAAACTCCGCTATGAGCGTTTATTTCACCGATGAGGCAGATAGACGCTATGAGAGCAGCTTCGGTGTTTCAGAGGACAGCACTTTCTCCGCTGCTGTAAGAGCTGCGGGAGCAGCTCTCGGATATATAGCCGACACTCAAAAAGGCGATATATCATATATCAAGGATATTGAGCTGTACAGAAATTCTCAGTATCTGGAAATGGATGTTTCTACAAGACGAAACCTTGAGCTGTCGGAAACAATGCTTACGAAGGACAAAAAGGGCAGTCTTTTATGGGTGCTTGATAAAACAAGTACCGCTATGGGAACCCGTGCTCTGCATTATCTGATAGAGCATCCGTTTACAAATGTGCGAGAGATAACGCGCCGTCAGCGCTCTGTAGCTGAGCTTGTTTCCAATTTTATGCTTAGAGAGGAAATCCGCGACACTCTCGGATCGGTTCTTGACCTTGAGAGACTTATGACGCGCATAACCTACGGCAGCGCTTCGGCAAGAGAGCTCAGAAGCGTTTGTCAGACTATAGAGGTGCTGCCGAAGATCAAGTCAATGCTTGCCGGGCTCGACTCTGAGGAGCTTTCCTCAATATGGTCTGAGATAGATGAGCTTGACGACATCCACAGCCTGCTGAGCGCGGCTATTGTAGATGCGCCGCCTTTCTCTGTCCGTGATGGCGGAATGATAAGGGACGGCTATGACGCCGGTGTGGACGAGCTTCGCAATATCAGAACAAATGCGGACGAGTATGTTCGTGCACTTGCAGAGAGAGAAAAAGAGACTACCGGTATAAAGACGCTCAGAATATCAAATAACCGGGTATTCGGATATTACATAGAGGTCTCAAAATCATTTATAGATCAGGTGCCGCCACATTACGTCAGAAAACAGACTCTTGCAAATACCGAAAGATATATAACGGACGAGCTTAAAGAGCTGGAAGGCACTATACTGGGGGCATCCGATAAGCTTTGCAGTCTTGAATATGAGATCTTCTCTGCGATAAGAGAACAGGTGGCTGCAAACGAAATGCGTATACGCAGAAGTGCGGCTGCTCTTGCCCAGCTTGACGTGTTTGTAAGTCTTGCGGAGGTAGCGTCGCTTAATAACTACGTTTGTCCTGAGGTCGATATGAGCGACAAGCTTATAATAAAGGACGGCAGACATCCGGTTGTAGAGCAGTTTGTCCGCGACTCATATTTTGTGCCGAACGATGTAGAGCTTGATACTGCCGATAATCGGCTTATACTTATAACCGGTCCTAATATGGCAGGTAAATCGACATATATGCGTCAGACAGCGCTGATAGTCCTTATGGCGCAGATAGGATCATTTGTGCCTGCATCGGAGGCAAGAGTCGGAATTGTAGACAAGCTTTTCACCCGTGTGGGGGCGTCTGACGATCTTGCATCCGGACAGTCGACCTTTATGCTGGAGATGAAAGAAGTCGCTCATATACTTGATTGTGCTACAAGAAAAAGTCTTATTATTTATGATGAGATCGGAAGAGGTACAAGCACCTTTGACGGTATGTCGATTGCCCGCGGAGTGCTGGAGTATACAGCAGGAAAAATAGGCGCAAAAACTCTTTTTGCAACTCACTACCACGAGCTTACTGAGCTTGAGGGTGAGATAGACGGCGTTGTAAATTATAATGTTGCTGTAAAGAAGCGCGGCGATGATCTTACGTTTTTAAGAAAAATATCACGCGGTCCTGTCGACGAAAGCTATGGCATCGAGGTTGCAAAGCTTGCAGGTCTTCCGAAGGAGATCATCAAGAGGTCTAAAGAGATACTTGCAGGCCTTGAGGGTGAAAAACGCTCCGAACGCGCACCGGCTGCTGTGTCTCAAAGCGTGTCTGCGGACGATATGTCTATAAGTATGCTGGATGTTTGCCGTGACAGCGTTTGCGATGCTATCAGAAAGACTGATATAAACACATTAACTCCTATCGAGGCGATGAATTTGATATTCGAGTGGAAAAAATCTCTTGACTGATAATAAATTTTTGAAAGGAGAAACACCGTGGGACGTATAAATGTTTTAGGATTTGACATAGCCAATCTTATTGCCGCAGGTGAGGTTGTAGATCGACCTGCCTCTGTGGTAAAGGAGCTGTGCGAAAATGCAATAGACGCAGGCGCCACAGAGGTGACTGTTGAAATACGCCACGGCGGTTCTTCCTTTATAAGAGTGTCTGATAACGGCTGCGGTATAGAGCCCGACGATATGCCGCTGACCGTGTTAAGACACGCAACCAGTAAAATAGCTACGGCGGAGGATCTGGCTTCTATCGGCACTCTCGGCTTCCGCGGCGAGGCGCTTGCTGCCATTGCAGCGGTTTGCAAGCTGAAGATTCTTTCAAGAGTCGGCGATGCACCTATGGGCTGCGTTATGCAAAGTGAGGGCGGTGAGATCGTCGATATTATGGAGACAGGCTGTGCAAAGGGAACTACGGTCGTTGCATCAGAGCTGTTTTACAATGTTCCCGCAAGGCGGAAGTTTTTGAAAAAAGACGCATCGGAATGCGCGGCGGTGACGGCTGTTATGGAAAAAATAGCAATGTCATCACCGAACATTTCCATAAAATATATTGCCGACGGAGATGTGAGATTTAAGACTGTCGGAGACGGTGACCTGCGCGGCGCTATATATTCCGTTTTCGGAAAGGCTACCGCCTCAAGAATGACTGCCGTTGACCGCACAGACTCAAACGGTATAAGAGTGCAGGGGTATATAGGCGAGCCTGACCTTGTCAGAGCGAACAAAAATTCAGAGAACTTTTTTATAAACGGAAGATTTGTAAAAAGCCGTACTGCTATGGCGGCATTGGAGCAGGCATTTGCCACAAGAATACCGTCGCAAAAATTTCCCGTTTGCGTTCTGAATATAAAGCTAAATCCCGCAGTAGTGGACGTGAATGTTCATCCGTCAAAGCTTGAAGTCAAGTTTGCAAACGAAAGAGTAATTTTTGAGGCAGTCTATTATGCTGTTTTGAATGCTCTGCAAAACAATGTTTCGCGGCCGGAGATTAAAGTAATGCCGGCAGAAGCGAGTATGGCGAAGCCTTCGTCTTCTTCATCTCTCAGAACGTATGTGCCTGGCAATGAGATCAGAATAGACAGGGGATTTTCTGCCTACACGCCGACTAAAGAGCCTGAAAAGGCTCAGCCGCCGGAGAGAGTATACGGGCAGAAGGTAAGCGAGGCTGCTCCGATACGGCAGAACGTTGATCCCGTAAGAGCATTTGTCCCTGTTGTGCGCTCAAAAGAGGATAATATTGAGCGTTCTCAGATAAAGATAGAGACTCCGGTGAGCAGTGAGCCTTCTGTTACAGCAGAAGCTGAGCCTGTCCGAAGCAATAACAGTGAGGGCACGACTGCCAAAGCATCAGCGCCGACAGATGAAATTGCACCGCCTGACTATATAATTATTGGCGAGGCGTTCAACTGCTACGTTATCGTGCAGCTTGAAGACAGAATACTTATGATAGACAAGCACGCGGCGCACGAGAGAATACTGTTTGACGAGCTTTGCAGAAGAATGGAAACGAAGCAGCGCCGTGGTCAGCTTTTAATGTATCCTATCTCTGTCAGAATGGATGAGAATGAGGCAGTGATCCTTGATGAGTACGGTGATAGGATACGCGCCATTGGCTTTGACTTCAAAAAACAAAGTGACGGAACGCTTTCTGTTACCGAGATCCCCGAAGAGCTCGGGCGTGAGGGCGCAAAGGATATGATAGAGGAATTGCTGTCTGTTCTTGCTGCTACTGACGGCAGTATTGAATCTACACAGGCAAAATACTTTGAAGCAAAGCTCTATCAGGCATCGTGTAAGGCAGCGATCAAGGGCGGAAGAGTTTATGACAGGGCGCATATCAAGTGGATATGCGACAGACTTCTGAAGTCTCCGGGAGAGGACGGCGCGGTGATCAAGACCTGTCCCCACGGCAGACCGTGCGCATTTGAAATTAAAAAAACTTCAATAGAAAGACAGTTTGAAAGACTGGTTTAGGTTGACTGATGTTTACAGTACTGAAAAAAGAGGGCAGGGCAAGACGCTGCCGATTTGAAACACCTCATGGCACTATCGAAACTCCCGTATTTATGAATGTGGCCACTTGTGCCGCTATTAAAGGCGGGCTTGACGCATTTGATCTTGAAAATGTAAACTGTCAGGTAATGCTTTCTAATACATATCATCTGCATTTGCGTCCCGGTGACAGACTTATACATGATATGGGCGGCTTGCAGGGCTTTACAGGCTGGAAGCATCCTATACTTACAGACAGCGGCGGATTTCAGGTCTTTTCTCTGTCTTCGCTTCGCCGTATCAAAGAGGAGGGCGTTTATTTCGCCTCTCACATAGACGGAAGGCGCATTTTTATGGGACCTGAGGAAAGTATGCAGATACAGTCAAACCTCGGTTCTACTATTGCTATGGCGTTTGACGAGTGTATTGAAAATCCTGCTGAGTATAAGTACACAAAGCAGTCCTGTGACAGAACCTACCGCTGGCTTGCACGCTGCAAGGAAGAAATGGCGCGCCTTAACAGCCTTGAGGATACGGTAAATCCGAAGCAGATGCTTTTCGGTATAAATCAGGGAAGTACATATGAGGATCTCAGAATAGAGCATATGCAGAAAATAGCTGAGCTTGACTGTGAGGGTTATGCTATCGGCGGACTTGCAGTCGGTGAGGAGGCTGAGGAGATGTACCGCATTATCGATGCGGTCGAGCCGTATATGCCTGAGAACAAGCCGAGATATCTTATGGGTGTAGGAACTCCTCAGAATATTCTGGAGGCTGTTCATATGGGCGTTGATTTCTTCGACTGTGTTATGCCATCAAGAAATGCGCGTCACGGTAATGTGTTTACGTGGAACGGCAAAATGAACCTTATGAATGAAAAATATGCGCGCGATCCTCGTCCTATAGACGAAAACTGCGGATGTCCTGCTTGCAGACTGCACAGCCGTTCTTATATAAGACATCTGATTAAGGCAAAGGAAGCCGTAGGTATGCGCCTGGCCGTTACTCATAATCTGTATTTTTATAATGAGCTTACAAAAAAGATCAGAGAAGCGCTTGACGGCGGATATTTTGAGCAGTTTTATCAGAAGTATCATAACGCCCTTGCTGAGAGATGTAAAGACTGAAAAAATAATGAAAATTCAGGTTTTCCGACAAACTAAAAGCACCCGCCGAGCGGGTGCTTTTTTACGTCTTATTCGATTGAGATTATATAGCTGTATACGGGCTGTCCGCCGTCCATTGCCATGACCTCTGCATCGGGGAACGACTCCTGAAGTACAGAAGTAACTTCGTCGACCTCTTCAGCGCCTTCACCTGAATATACAGTAATAAATGCGGCGTCCTCAACCTTTGAGATAAGTCCCTTAATACAAGCAAGGCGGGACTCAGAGGTGCAAATTATTTTGCCGTCAAGCAGACCGAGAATTTCGCCCTCTTTAATAGCAGTTTCGCCGATCTCGGTATCTCTTACCGCGTAGGTGGTAGAAAGAGTGGTAACGTTTTCGGCAGCAGTCTTCATAGCGTCGATATTTGCCTGGAGCTCTGCGCTCTCGTCAAATGCGAGCATAGCTGCTACGCCCTCGGGAACAGATACTGTCTCAAGAACGACAACCTTTCTGTCATTAACAATGCGCGCTGCCTGCTGGCTGACCATGCATATATTTTTGTTGTTGGGAAGTACAAATACGGTCTCCGCAGGTGTTGCAAGCACTGCGTTTACAATGTCGTCTGTGCTGGGGTTCATTGTCTGACCGCCGGAAACTATCTGGTCGGCAGCAAGATCCTGAAACAGTGATGTAAGTCCTTCACCCATGCAAACGGTGACAAAGCCGTAAGGCTTTTCCGGAGCTGCTACAGCAGCTGTCGGTTCTTCCTCTTTTGCAGGTGCTTCTTCGCTTGCGGCAGAAAGGGAAGAGTGCTGATTTTTCATATTTTCGATCTTAACCGTATAAAGCGAGCCATACCGCAGCGCTTCTGTTATGACCTTGCCCGGCTTGTTTGTATGAACGTGAAGCTTTATTATCTCAGCGTCATCAACAAAAACTACGCTGTCGCCGATATTCATTATATACTGATGAAGCGCATCCGATGTGCCTTCGCCTGCAAATTTTTCATTCTTTGTAACGATACATTCGGTGCAGTATGCATATTTGATGTTCTCTGTGTCAAAAGAGGAGAAGTCAGCTTTTTCCGAGGTCTTTGCTTCAGATGTGCTGCTCACATTCTCAGCCTTTACGGGGCAGCCCTTCAGACATTCCAGCATACCTGTCATAACATCAAGGAAGCCGGCTCCGCCTGAGTCAACAACGCCTGCCTGCTTCAGCTGGGGCAGAAGCTCAGGTGTTGTATCAAGTGTATCCGAAGCAGCGCTCTTCATAAGCTCAAACAGAGGGATGATCTCCTCCATTCCGCCGTCAACAGCCTCACGCGCCTTTTCGGTCATTACTCTCATTACAGTGAGAATAGTACCCTCAGTAGGGTTCATAACAGCTTTGTACGCCTCAGTAACGCCGCGCTCAAAGCCGCGGACGATATCTGCTACATCGGCTTCTTCAAGCTCTTTCCAAGCTTTTGCAATACCTCTGAAAAACAGAGAAAGAATAACGCCGGAATTGCCTCTTGCTCCGCGAAGCATAAGGTTTGCGGCTTTCTGTGCGCTTTCGCCTACATTCGCTTCAAGAGCAGCATAATCTGTGCGGACTCCGCTCATGGTAAGGCTCATATTTATACCTGTGTCACCGTCGGGAACAGGGAATACGTTAAGATTATTTATTCTTTCTTTATCGTTGTCAAGACAGCAAGCCGCGCTTACGATCATATCGCGGTACATAGATCCGATGATTTTCATTGAATTTTTCCTTCACTAATTATCAAAAAATATCAATATGATTTGAAGATTTGGTTTGCGAAAACTTTCGTCAGCGCTCTGTGCCGAGGAAGAATACAGCGAGCGTGCCGGGACCAGAATGCGAACCTATAACAGCGCCTGTGTAATCGATAAGTATTTCTTTAACGCCCATTCTTTCGCGGATGAGGTCAGCAGTAAACTCAGCATCCTCTATGCAGTCGCCGTGGCAGATAAATACGGTCTGCTCAGACGGATTGACAGCGACCTTTTCCATTCTTGTAACAAGATCTACAAGAGAAGCTTTTCTTCCGCGTGCCTTGCCTATGTTAATAAGTCTGCCCTCATTGTCAACGTGCAATACAGGCTTAATAGAAAGCATAGTGCCGACAACAGCAGTAGCTGCGGATATTCTGCCGCCGCGCTTCAGGAAGAACAGATCGTCAACAGTAAACAGGTGGCAAAGATGAAGCTTGTTTTCTTCAACATAGTCGCGAACCTCTTCAATGGTCTTACCTTCGTCGCGAAGCTTTGCGGCGAGATATACCATAAGTCCCTGACCGCGTGACGCACACAGAGAGTCTACACCGAATATCTTTCTGTCGGGATGCTCCTCAGACAGCTCCTTGCAGGCAAGGATAACTGTGCTGGCGGTGCTGCTGAGAGCAGAGGAAAAGCCGATATAAAGCACGTCGTTTCCTGCTTTTACTTCTTCTCCGATTGCATTCAAAGCATCGTCGTAGTTTACTGCAGATGTTGTTGCATTTTTCTTCTCGCGAAGCTGAGCGTAGATATGCTTTTTGTCAGCTATAGTGTCGAGCACGGGTTCCTCTCCGTCAAGTGTGACGACAAGGGGGATTATTTTTACACCGATCTCTTCGGCAAATGCGGGTGCCAGGTCTGCTGCGGAGTCAGTTATGATAACAAATTTCTTGTCCATAGTATTAGGTGCTCCTCATATTATTTATATTTTTTAGTTTTTGCTTTTAGTGAAAATTTGCATAATTTGCTAATATACTATTTTATTATATCAAATTTAAGCACCCATGTCAATATTTTTTGTTCCTACTATGCACAATACAGTGTTATTTATTCAGATCTGAAAGGGAGCTTTACCGTAAATTCAGAGCCGCAGCCGGGCAGAGAGGACGCTTCAATACTTCCGCCGCAAAGTTCGGTGACTCTCTTTGCAAGGGTAAGACCCAGTCCGTTGCCGCGTTCCTTCTCGTCAGTTTCCGCCTGATAAAACTTATCAAATATGTGCCGCATCACTTCGCTGTCCATACCGATGCCTGAGTCCTTTACGGTGCACACTGCACAGCCTGCGTCTGATCTAAGCGTTACGCTCACTCTCCCGTTCTCATCGCTGAACTTAAATGCGTTGGAGAGAAGATTTGACCATATATGACTGAGCAGCTCGCTGTTTCCGTAGTAAACTATTTCATCAAGATCTACATCAAGCTCTATATTCTTTTGCTGCCATTCGTTTTCGTACAGAAGAATAATTTGACGTATCTGTTCGTCAAGACGGAATTTTTCTCTGTCTGTTATTATCTCCTGTCCTTCAAGCCGTGTTATTCTCAGAATGTTTCCCGAAAGACGCGAAAGCTTTTTTGTAGAGGTGATTATTCTGTCCGCATATTCGTTGCGCTCTGCGGCAGTCAGTGACGGATCCTTAATAAGAGCGGCATATCCCTCAACAGAGGCAAGAGGCGTTTTGAATTCGTGAGAAATGTTGGCTATGAAATCCTCCTTGAGCGCCTGATCGTTTCCAAGCTCCTGAACCATAAGATTGAAGTCTCTCAAAAGCGTTGATATTTCATCCATACGGCTTTTTTCGTCAAGCCTTACGTCAAAATCTCCGCCTGCTACCTTTTTTGCAGCATCACTCAGCCTTCGTATAGGGTTAAGAATACGCTTGCCGAGAATTGCAGACATAAAAACGGCAGCTATTGTGCTGAGCACATACAATATCAGTGCAGATATAAACAGATCAAGCCCTTTGAAAACGCCGCGGTTGAGCGCAAGAATAAAAAACGGTGAGATCACAAAAAGTGACGCTGCCATAATTGCGAAAATAACAAGGGAAAAATAAAACTCAAGTCTGAAGGAATGCTTTTTCATATTCATATTCCAATCTCGATTGTCATAATTGTAATGAAAGAGAAAAACGGCGATGTGCCGTTTTTCTATAGTGATCATAATGTATGTGCGCTGTTATTGCCGTACGGCTTTATATCCGAGACCCCTGACAGTTACAATATCAATATCGGGATTGTCGCGAAACCTCTCTCTTATGCGGTTGATGTGAACATCTACCGTGCGGGCCTCAGTCTCGCTTTCCATACCCCATATTTCATCCATAAGCTGCTGACGGGTGAAGATTTGCCCCGGACTTGACTGGAGCTTATACAGCAGCAAAAATTCCTTTTGCGGCAAGACTTTTACATCATTGCCGCGACTGACAGTAAGTGCGTCATAGTCAAGCACAGTTTCACCCACGGTCTGCTTATGGTCATTCATTATTTTTGCGCGGCGGAGCAGGGCACCCACCCGAAGCAGCATTTCGTTTACGTCTACGGGCTTTACCATATAATCGTCGGCGCCGCTCAGAAATCCCTTTTGCTTATCTCCGAAAGAGTCCTTTGCCGTTATCATAAGTATGGGCACTGTAGGGTCAATACTGCGCACTGCCGTGCACAGACCGAAGCCGTCCAGTCCAGGCATCATTATATCGGATATTATAAGATCGACGTATTCTGCCGCCATGAGCTTTAATGCTTCTTCACCGTCAGCGGCACTGAGGGGATTATAACCGTTTTTTGACAAAACGGTGCAGAACAGTCTGTTAAGCTCGCGGTCATCCTCAACTATAAGAATATTAAACATATCAGTTCTTATTTTATAATGACCAACTTAAGGGCGAAAGCATCCTTAGTGTTTATAACTCCGTTCTGATCCATATCGGCGCGGGCAAATTCGTCTTTATCCGGTACATACGTGCCGCTTAAAATGCGCTTCATCATATTTGAGTCCTTGGGATTTATAAAGCCGTCGCCGTTAATGTCTCCGAAAAGTATTGTCTCTTCGGTTATTCCTGTATAATCAAGATATACTTCATCAGAGGTGACGCTGAGTCCGAACTCATTTGTAACAGTGCAAATAAATACAGCGCGGAAGCTTTCGGTCGCAGGTGTATCTATGCTTACGATAAGCGACTGTGAGTTTTGACCTGTGATATTCAGTTTGTCGGCATTGTCGGAGGTGCATTTCCATTCGTAGGTAAGAGCGCCGCCGTTTGCTATCATTGTATAGGTCACGCTTCCAGTTTCGTTTATTGCGGCAGTGATAGGAGTGATAGATTCGATCTCAGGAGCGACTATGTTTGCCTGCCATACTGCGTACAATGTGGCAGAGCCGTCGATATCGTATATATCGCCGCCGCGGTAATTTACGGTAGAGGCATCCTTGTCCTTTGACCATCCTATAAAGGTGTAGCCGTCACGGACAGGTGCTTTATCTGTAACGGTAAGGGGAGTGTCGTCTATTTTGACCTGATTGAGTATATTGCCCGTGCCGCCTGTGATATCATAGTGAACTGTTCCGAGCGACATCGAGGAGTACTGTCCCAGTCCCTCAGAAAAAAGCTTCTCGGCTTCGCTGCGGTTTTCAAAATTGCAGTCAAAGTAGACCTTTCCCGAAGATGTGCGCATTGATATATTATCTATAAGCATAGATCCGTACTGACTGAACAGCATCTGATAATCGGTATATGCCGTGATACCGCTTGACACTGACGCAACGGTCTCACCGTCAACAGCTACAGACCCAGCGCCGTTCTTAATAGCAATAGTGACCGTATGCCAGTTATCCGAAGCAGTTTTTCCCCAATTATACGCTACTGTTTCGTCTCCGATGCTTATATGATCGGTAGTAATAAACGTATGGCTTCCGTCAGCCGTCCAAAGCTTTGCCATAGAAGGCTCCGAGCCTGTGGAGGGAAGCAGGCACAGGTCAAATTCAAGAATGATGTCCTGTCCGTTTTTGCCGTAGCCGCTCAAGTGACCGTACGCATCAGCCTGCGGCCAGTACCATCCGTGTCCCTCGGGAGAAGAGTATGTGTAGCTGTTGGATGGCTTTGTTACGGGTACGTTTACGTCGGGGAGCTCTCCCTCAGGAACATATGCATCTATTCCTCCGGGTACTATAGTTTCAAGGCATACCTGAGAAAATACGCGAGACATAAAATCGTTGGGGTGGCACATATTGTCACCGCTGGTGTCAAGGTAATTCTTAAAGGTCAGCAGGTATTCATGCATAGTTGTAATATCGGCAACTGCAACGCCGCTGTATGCGGATTCAAGCTCGTTAAGTGCGTCGCGGCACGCGTCAAAGTATGACTCGTAATGGCAGTAGATATTGCAGTAGAAGGGCGCAACAAGTACGATTTCGCAGTCGGGCAAAGAACGTCTTATTCTTTCTATCATCTGGCGTATGCCGTCCTTGAATTCGCTCTTAAGACGTGAGGCACTGTAGTCGCTGTCCTGACTTGCATTCATTGCGTCGTTAGCGCCGTATTCAATAAACACAAGGTCGGGAGAGTAGCGGATTACATCGTTGTACACGTTTGCCACCATCTGAGATGCAGTACTGCCGCCCACAGATGAATATGTAGCAGTAACATTACAGCCGAAATCCTTTGACAGCTTTGATGTTATCTGCTTGTTCCACCACTCTGCGTAGGGATATACATGGCGGTATGATGAGGCGTTAGCGCCGCCGCAGATAGAATCTCCGAAATAAACAATATTTAACGAAGATTTGTTCCGGATAGCAGTAGCAGTGCGGGGAAGCTTGTCCGTCTTTGATTGTGGAACAGGTCCTGACCATGTATCGCTGTGAGTGTAGGTTATGTTAAGATATCCGTCGAAAAATTCAGGGCTCTGACCCCAGTATTCAAACTTTCCGTCTCC
Source organism: uncultured Lachnospiraceae bacterium (assembly GCA_964490165.1). Taxonomy (GTDB): domain Bacteria; phylum Bacillota; class Clostridia; order Oscillospirales; family CAG-272; genus Avispirillum. Next base: position 30,624 of record CAZBAR010000012.1, read on the forward strand.
TGCGGCAGTATGTCTGTAGCTGCCGTCGTCCTGACTGCGGTGAATATAAGAATAGTTTACAAGGGGTATTGATCCGGTTTTAAGCAAGGTCAGCTTGTTGCCCTCAACCTTATAATCGACGCCCTCAACATAATATGAATTAAAATTAGAGCTGTACAGGCACATGACCCTATCAGGTGTGTACATAAGCGTATATGTAGCGTTGCCGTTTGCATCCATAATCGGATAGACAGCCTCGTTATAAACTATATCGCCTTTCCAAAGGGGAGCGGTATATTTCGTTACGTCGTATGCAGTGCAGACGTAGTCGCTGCCAAGATAGGGATTGCCACCTGCATGAGAGTTGCTGCGGGTCTGACCTAGTATTTCTGCCTCATCCTTGCTTCTGCAGAGAATTATGGAATCAATAAACATTGCGTCTCCCTTTGACGCAGCGCAGAACGGGTCGATACGAATGCTGTATATGCCGTTTTTCCACCATGAAAGCGCCGACAGGTCAATAACAGCAGCGGAATACCCATTGCCGCTTGCCAGAGAAAATACATGGCTGCATCCGCCGGTGGGGGCTTTTACGGTTCCGGCGCAGGGGAATATTTCGCATTTGTTCGCCTTTGACGAGTTACTGTTCGGTGTTTTGTAAACTATAAGCAGATACTTATATGTAGTAGCGGTGAGCCTTGCAGAAGAAAGCTCAAGCGAAAAATAGGGATCGGGATCTGCGGCTGACGAATTAACTGCAAGCATCAGCGCATTCTCGTCGCTGTTATAAGAAGCATCAAGTGAGTGCATTCCCGTAACAGCACTTATAGATTCGGTGCTGTTAAATATAAACGTGCCGTCGTCGCCTTGCTGGCCTACAGCGGCGGCACAGGGCGCCATACAGGATAAGAGCATGGCGAGCAGCAGAATTACTGCGGTGAGTTTTCCGGAATTATTCATAATTTCAGAGTATTCCTTTCCGATAATATATACCTATTTTATAATATTTAATGTTATTCGTCAATAGAAATTTACTGTTTTGTGACGTTTGTATAAAAAAGGAGCGGCATAAAGCCGCTCCGAATTAACAAAACTCAATCCTTCTTGAAAACAACAGTTTCTCCGTTTTCAATAACGGTCATTTCGTTTCCTTCTATAACACACGATGTATCAAATGAATTGTTTCCCATAGTTAATGTCAGAATCGCGCCGTCATATTCATACTCAAAGGTCTGCTTATCAGTATCTATCGATGAATAATACGCGCCGGTGCCGTCCTCGTTGAACTCATAATATATGTCAACATACACACGCTCGTCCTCGATAACGTCGGTTATAACATCTCGCAGATTGTCATTAAGAGAATATTTCCACTTGCCGATAATAGCTTTCGATGCGGAGTTGTCAGCGCAGGCGGTAAATGACAGTGCAGCAAAGACGCACAGTAATAATACAGATATAAATCTTTTCATAGCTTTTATTAAACGTTAAAGAGAAATTCAACAACGTCGCCGTCGTTCATAACGTATTCCTTTCCTTCGCTGCGAAGAAGTCCCTTTGATTTTGCCGCCGCAAGAGAACCGCATTCACAAAGGTCGTTAAAAGCAACAACTTCTGCGCGTATAAATCCGCGTTCAAAGTCAGAATGTATTTTTCCGGCTGCCTGAGGCGCCTTTGTGCCGCGGCGTATAGTCCATGCACGAACCTCCTTGGGTCCTGCTGTCAAAAAGCTTATAAGACCGAGCAGTGAATATCCGGCACAGATAAGCTTATCCAGACCTGATTCCTCAATACCCATATCAGCTAAAAATTCAGCCTTTTCCTCAGGGTCAAGCTCTGCGATCTCTGCTTCTATTCCTGCGCAGACGGGGATCACCTCAGCACTCTCAAGCTTTGCAGCTTCAACTACAGCGGCATAGTATTTGTTATCGGCAGAAACCTCGGCTGCCTCATCCTCAGAAACGTTTGCAGCGTATATAACCGGCTTCATTGTAATAAGACCTACTTCGTCCATTGCGGCCTTTTCGTCCTCGTCAAGCTCGGTAGTTCTTGCGGTTCTGCCATCAGAAAGCACCGCATATACCTTTTCATACACAGCTACGGTATCTGCAAGGCTCTTGTCGCTTTTGGCAAGCTTCTTTGTTTTATCGATGCGGCGTTCCAGTGTTTCCATATCTGCAAATATCAACTCAAGATTGATCGTTTCGATATCGCGTGCCGGGTCAACATTGCCGTCAACGTGAACGATATCAGAGTCCTCGAAGCAGCGTACAACGTGAACTACGGCATCAACATCTCTGATATGCGAGAGAAATTTATTGCCGAGACCCTCGCCTTTGGATGCTCCCTTAACAAGTCCTGCAATATCGACAAATTCAATAACAGCGGGAGTATACTTCTGGGGAGAGTACATTTCTGCAAGCGTATCAAGACGCTTGTCCGGCACAGCAACAACGCCGACGTTCGGCTCTATTGTGCAAAAAGGATAGTTTGCAGACTGTGCGCCCGCACCTGTAATAGCGTTAAAAAGTGTGCTTTTTCCTACATTGGGAAGTCCGATTATTCCAAGCTTCATATATCGATCCGTGCCTTTCCTTAGGTGTCCTTCTGAAAAAATTACTTTTTATATTATACATTCTTTTTGCTCTTATATCAATAGAAATCCGCAAAAAACAAAAATATCTGCGTATACATACCATTTTTAACAATATATCACAAAATTTTCACACAGCCGTCACGTTTTTATATTAGAATAACAACACAGGTAAAAAATGTGGTAAAAATTTCAAAAAAATGTTAATTTATTCGTAATAAGTGTATACAAATTTTTATATTTGTGTTATTATATACTTGTAATTATGAACTAATTCTGCTTTTGCAGTAGAAATATCGGAGGTTATTATGAGTACCAAAATTCTTGTAGTAGATGATGATTCCAATATATGTGAAATGCTTCGCCTCTATTTTGAAAAAGAGGGCTATGAGGTAAAATGCGCTGCCGACGGAGCAGAGGGTGTAAGCTTTTTCAAGATGTACGAGCCTGATCTCGTTCTTTTGGATATTATGCTTCCTAAAAAGGACGGCTGGCAGGTCTGCCGGGAGATCAGAGAGATATCGTCAAAGCCGGTCATTATGGTAACGGCAAAGGGCGAGGTCTTTGATAAAGTCCTGGGTCTTGAGCTGGGTGCTGACGATTTTGTCGTTAAGCCTTACGATATGAAGGAGCTGTCAGCACGTATAAAGGCTGTGCTTCGTCGTTACAGCGCTCATGACAATCAGCTTGACGAAGAGGTAATAAAGTTTGAGAATATCGAAATAAGCCTGCAGAAATATGAGCTTAAGCTGCGCGGCAAGCCCGTTGATATTCCTCCTAAGGAGCTGGAGCTTTTGTATTTCCTCGCGTCTAATTTCAACCGCGTGTTTACAAGAGATCAGCTGCTTGACAAGGTGTGGGGATTTGACTATCTGGGCGACTCCAGAACCGTTGACGTTCACGTTAAAAGACTTCGCGAGAAGCTGGAGGGCGTTTCCGATAAGTGGACGCTGAAGACCGTTTGGGGTGTCGGCTACAAATTTGAGCTTCTTCAGTAATAAATAACAGAAGGGCGGTTTGCCGCCCTTTTCTGCTTTACTTTACAGAACAGCGAGGGGCAAGTGTGCGTAAATTCAAAAGTATATTTTTCAAATATATGGTGGCGTTTTTCCTTATAAATGTAATGGGCTTTACCGTTATGTCCTTTACTATTTCCTTTATTGTAAGATCATACGGCGCCGACGTTAAGACTAAAGCGCTGGCAAACGCTGCGAACTCCGCTGCAATGTATATTGAGAACGATTACAGCGATATGTACTCCGATTTTAAGAGCTACCTTTTTGGCGAGTCTCAGGACTTAAAGCGCGTTCTGGAGCTTCTTGCTGTAAACGACGAAAATATGCTTATATTTATTGCCGACCAGAACGGTCAGGTAATTCATTACGGAGGAGCGGAAAAAGTCAGCATATCCTCAGAGGCGAATTCCAACGGTACGGGACGGTATTTTGTTTCGGATGAGGTGGAGGCTCTTCTTGAGAGCGGCAGAGCTGTAAGCTTTACCGACAATATGCAGGGCTTTTTCAGACTTACCCACGCGTATTATGCTATCCCGCTTTATAGTGACGGAGAGTTTGTAGGATCGGTATTTGTAGTGTCCGGCGATACGGACGTCGACGCGCTGGTCGAGACTATGAACAGCACTGTTGTTATGGCGGTACTGTGGATAACGCTTGCTTCGCTTATTGTAGTTTATTTTACAAGCGAGCGGTTTTTGTCGCCAATAAGAGATATGAGCCGTGCAGCAAGATCCTTTGCAAACGGTCAGCTTGACGCCAGGGTAAATGTTGTCGGACGTGACGAGGTAGCCGAGCTTGCAGAGGCGTTTAATAATATGGCTGCGTCGCTTCAGACTCAGGAGGATATGCGAAGAACATTTCTTGCAAATGTTTCTCACGATCTGAGAACGCCTATGACGACCATATCAGGCTTTATTGACGGCATACTTGACGGAGCTATCCCTCCGGAGCAGCACGAATATTATCTGGGAATCGTTGCTTCAGAGGTAAGAAGGCTTTCGCGTCTTGTGTCTCAGCTTCTTGACATATCGCGTCTTGAAGCGGGAGAGCGCAAATTCGTGCCTGTCATATACGACATATGCGAGCAGGGCCGCGAGATAATTATAAACAATGTTCAGCGTCTTGAGGACAAAAAGCTTGACGTACGCTTTGAATGCGACAGCGACAATATGTACGTTGTTGCCGACAAGGACGCTGTGCATCAGGTGTTTTATAATATTTGCGATAACGCGATCAAATTCTCCCGTGATGGCGGCGTTTACGAGATAAAAATACATGAGGAAGACTCGAAGATAAATGTAAGCGTATACAACGAGGGGCAGGGCATATCGGCTGACGATCTGCCGTATGTGTTTGAGCGATTCTACAAGAGCGACAAGAGCCGTGGTATGGACAAATCAGGAGTTGGACTGGGAATGTATATCTCACGCACGGTGATGGAGGCTCAGGGCGAAAAGATCTATGTTGAAAGTGAGCAGGGCAAATGGTGCCGCTTTACCTTCACGCTTACCCCCGCTCCTGCAAAGGTTGAACGCGGAAAACTGAAAAAAGACGGAGAAAACGGAAGTATAAATGGCTACAGAAAAAATTAACTATACTGCAACCTGCCTGTTCGGGCTTGAAGGACTTTTGGGTGCAGAGCTTGATGCTTTAGGCTATAAGCGCCTTGAAACAATGGACGGCAGAATAACATTTGAAGGTGACATATCCGCGTCAGCGGTGTGCAATATAAACCTTCGCTTTGCGGAAAGACTTTACTTAAACCTCGGTGAGTTTACAGCAGAGACCTTTGACGAGCTTTTTTGCAAAACAAAGGAATTGCCGTGGGAGGATTGGATAGGCAGAGACGATCAGTTTCCCGTAAGAGGCCACAGCATAAAAAGCACTTTGTTTTCAGTGCCCGACTGTCAGAGAATAATAAAAAAAGCTGTTGCCGTGCGGCTTGGCGATAAATACGGTATTGCCACTCTTCCCGAAACGGGAGTAAAATATCAGATAGATTTTTTCATTTTCAAAAACAGAGCTTCTCTTATGGTAGATCTGTCGGGTACGCCGCTTCATAAGCGCGGATATCGACCTCTGACTGTTGCCGCACCGCTGAGGGAAACGCTGGCGGCTGCATTGGTGAAGCTTTCACGCCCCAGAGATGGGGTAGTTCTGTGCGATCCTTTTTGCGGCTCGGGCACCATTGCCATTGAGGCTGCCATGATGATGAAAAATATAGCGCCAGGGCAAAACAGAAGCTTTGCAGCAGAGTCCCTGCATCAGTTCAAAGAGGACATATGGCGCAAAGCGAGAGAAGAAGCCGCATATGCCGTTATTGCAGATACAGCCTTCAGGGCGAGGGCTTCGGATATAGAGCCTGAATGTATTGAGATAGCGAAGCAGTCGGCGAAGCGAGCAGGTGTTCTTGATATGATAGAGTTTTCCGTTGCAGACGCAGCTGCACTTGAGACAAGAGGAGAGCGCGGCAGCGTTGTAACCAATCCTCCTTACGGTGAGCGGCTTATGAAAAATGAGGTCGATAAGCTGTATGAGCGTATCGGCAGGGCATGGAAGGATCTTGACCGCTGGCAGATATACGTGCTTACCTCTCATCCTGATTTTCAGCGGCTGTACGGACGCCGAGCCGATAAGGTACGCAAGCTGTATAACGGCATGATACCTTGTAATTTTTATCAGTTTTTTAAGAATAACAAGTGAAAAAACAGCTCCGCAGATTTTCTGCGGAGCTGTCAGACTGTCGAAAAGCTAGATTGCTGTAGCAAAATAACTAAAAGTTTTGGTCAAGCTTTTTCAAAAGCTTGTGGGTTTTTAGGGCAACGCCCTAAATCGCCCTCCGCAGAGGGCGAAAAGCCTAAGCCGCACCGGAGTCCAGAGGGACGTACTTCCCGCCTATGGCGGGAATGTACTTGGTCAGCTCTCCTCAGAGAGCGAAATCCCTTTTGTGCATTTTGCTATTTCTATGGACTTTTTCGACAAGCTCAAAACAGCTCCGCAGATTTTCTGCGGAGCTGTTTTGAGCTTATTACGCTTTTTCTCTTTCAAAGAAATATTTCTGATTGTGACTTTTTATACTTTGCACCAGTCCTACTAGCAGGTACATCGACAGCATTGACGAGCCTCCGTAGCTCATAAAGGGAAGTGTTATTCCTATAACGGGCAGCATCGCAAGGCACATTCCGATATTTTCAAGAGTCTGGGCGATAAATACTCCCGCTACTCCTGCGCACATATAAGCGCCGTAATCTTTTCGTGCCACACGCGCTATCCATAAAAGACGTATTATCATTACCGTCATAAGAGCTATGTATGTAAAGCAACCGAAAAATCCGAATTTTTCGGCAAGCACGGCAAACAGAAAATCAGTATAGCCGAACGGGATCGATGAATACTGCGTGCCTCCGTTAAAGCCTGAGCCCTTAAATCCGCCTGCTGCAATGGCAATTCGGCTTCTGAGCGCCTGATAGCCTATGTCTTCAGGGTCTCCCTCAGGCCAGAAACCGTAGATTATGCGGTTTTGCTGCTTTGCACTCAGCATTTCCCAAAGCAGGGGAGATGCAAGCACAATTACAGCCGCGGCGGCTATAAAATACCATACGGATAATCCGCCTACCAACAGCATAACTGCTATAACGAACAAATACACAAGTGTAGAGCCGAGATCTCCGGTCATCAGCACCAGTCCGCACATAATTCCTGCGTGTATCGCAAGTGCAAACACATTTTTCAGTTTGTTTATTTCGCTTTGAACAAGCTTTATATGCTGCGCAAATGTTATGATAAACAGGAACTTACAATATTCCGACGGTTGTATGTCAAAGGGAACACCCGGTATGCGTAGCCAGTTTTTATTTCCCTTATCGCCTTCACCGAACACAATGACTGCTACCATAAGTACGATTGCAAGAACCGCAAACCATTTGCCGTAGCGGCGTATGATCTTATCGTAATCAAGAGATGCGATGATCAGCATCGAAATTATGCCGAGAAGCGATGCAAACGTCTGAACAGTTACGTATCGGGTGCCGTATTCGTCGGCAGCGCCTGCAAGTGTTATAATGGACAGCAGCGTCATACCCAATGCGGAAATGAGAACGACGAAATCAAGCCGCCTGAATTTTTCTTTGGAGCTTACGGAAAACTCTTTCACTCGCCGTCCTCCTTTTTCTAAATGATGTAATGCAATTTATTTGACATTTTTTGAATATTTATTATTCAATTACATCTTACTACATCTTACAACAGAATGCGGAATTTGTCAATCTTTTTATAGTTACCTTTAACCGTACTATAATTTTTTACAAATGTACCGATACTCAATTCATATAAATGGGAATTTGACAGTCAATCGGGTTGCTGTCCATCGTGAGGTAGCCATTTGCACTCTGATATATCCATATTGGTAAATGTTGCTTTGAAAGAAGAATCCTCCGGACTGCAGGCATAGATTCCAAAATTGATTTCATCCACTGCATCCCACATATGGCAAATTCGCATCTGTGAGAAATGAACACCGTCTTGAGAACACTCCAAGCAGAAATCATCCTCTCTGCGACTGAGACGATACCACATGGATCTGACGGATGCATTGATTGCAGTAGTTGCCCAGTCAGAATAACCGTGATTTGTAGCTACGCTGCCTAAGTGCTGAAATTCTTTATTCTCGTATTCGATCGAAGCTTTCAGCCAGTTATCGCTGTTCAAATACATTACAACACCACACTGGTCAAAGCGGTGCTTACTCTCAAACTCTGTTTTTACAGTGAAAGAAAAAAACTTTTCTTTAGTTTTCATTTGCAGCAAGGGAGCATTATCATTTCTGAAATGGTAATAAGTACGCTGCCACAGGTCTGTATGCGGTTTTGTAATAATTTCGATCTTATCTTCTTCAATACAATAACAGGCAGGTTCATGAATCCATTCAAGCGCTTTTACATCAAACATTATATTACCTCCGCAAATTCAGGTTTATTGCTGCGAAACGTATTTATTATTCTGCTGTAAGTCTTGCAAATGACGCCATCAGCTTTTTAGTGCCGATCTTGTCGAATTCAATTTCGTACATAACATCGCCGCCCATAGGTTTGACGGAAAGCACGGTGCCGCACCCGAAAGTAGTGTGGCGTACTCTGTCGCCTTTGTCAAATGACTTTACGGCAGGGCGGGGTGCGGGCGCGGATCTTCCGGACGGCGCTGTAAATGCTCTTGATGTTCTCGGCGCTGCTTTGGGCACATTGCCTGTGTACGCTGCGCGCTCTTCTCCGGTTCCGTATCCGCTTCCCGGACCTGAATGATTGTATATGGGCATATCACCGACACGGGAGGGCATTTTTTTGCCGTAGTAGCTGCGCTCTCCGATAGTACTGTAATCATTAAAGCTGTCGTCCTCTTCAACAGTCAGCCACGGCGGTATCTCCTTTGCAAAGCGCGACTTCTGATTATACTGTGTGCTGCCGTTAAGCATACGCTGATGCACGTGTGTTATGTAAAGCGTCTCTTTTGCTCTTGTTATTGCAACGTAAGCAAGTCGGCGCTCCTCCTCAATCTCGGCAGGATTCATAATTGACTGATAACCGGGGAATATGCCTTCCTCCCAGCCGGGAAGAAATACAGTAGGGAATTCCAGACCCTTGGCGCTGTGTATTGTCATAAGGATAACTGCATCTGCGGTCTCATCGTACTTGTCAATATCGGAAACAAGCGCCACATCCTCCAAAAACTCAGATATGGTAGGCTCTGCCGCGTCCTTTTCGTATTGCGCCGCAGTAGACACAAGCTCGCCTATATTGTCAAGTCTTTCTTTTTCTGACTCTCCTGCTGCAACAAGCATGGAATGATAGCCTGATTTTACCGATATGTTTTCGATAAGCTGAGATATTTTCATCTCTCCTGCATCACGCCGCAGTTCGGCAAAAAGATTTGCTAAAAGCGTCATGGAGTTTGCGGCGCTTGCAGGTATAGCTGTATAGCTTTTTGCGTTTTGCATTACTTCAAGCAGAGAAATTCCCAAGCTGTCGGCAATATCTGATGCCGCCTGCAAGCTCTTATCACCGATACCCCTGCGCGGTGTGTTTACGATTCTGCGCAGTCTTACGCTGTCTCCGGGATTGTTAACGACTGACAAATACGCAAGTATGTCCTTGATCTCAGCGCGCTCGAAGAACCGCATAGAGCCTATCATTCTGTACGGAATGCCGCTTTTGGCAAACGCCTGCTCAATAGCGCGGGACATTGAATTTGTGCGATAGAGAACTGCAAAGGATTTGAAAGTGCTTCCGTTTTCGTGCATTGATGCGACAGTGTCTGATATGTACCGTGCCTCATCAAGCTGAGTTTGCAGCTTTTTAACGGTGATCTTGTCGCCCTCGTCCCCGGCAGTCCACAGCTTTTTGCCCTTGCGTTCCTTGTTCTTTACAATAACGGCGTTCGCTGCATCAAGAATAGTTTTTGTAGAGCGGTAGTTTTGCTCAAGGCGTATTACCTTGGCGTCAGGATAGGTTTCGTCAAAGGTAAGGATATTTTCTATAGTAGCTCCTCGGAACTTGTAGATAGACTGGTCGTCATCGCCTACGACCATAAGATTTTTATAGAAGCCCGCCAGCAGTGAAACAAGGCGGAACTGTGCTTTGTTGGTGTCCTGATACTCGTCTATGCAGACAAAGCGAAAACGGTTCTGCAAATTGTTTCTTACATCGTTGAAGTTCTCAAGAAGAAAAACAGTCTGCATTATAATGTCGTCAAAGTCCAGAAGATTTGAGGATTTCAGACGGGACTGATACATCTCGTATATTGACGCTATGCGACGAAGCCTTGTATCCTTGCCGAACTCAGCGGTATATTCATCTGGTGTGCATAGGTGGTTCTTTGCGTTGCTTATCTCCGACATAACGCTTTTTACAGGCAGATTTTTTGTGTCGATATTAAGCGTTTTCATACACTCGGTAATGATCTTTTTCTGATCGTCGCTGTCTGCAATACCAAAGCCCTTTTCGTAGCCCATAAGATCGCCCCAGCGGCGCAGAATACGCATACATATGGAGTGAAATGTGCCCGTCCACATTTCGTCAGCTTCTTCACTGTCCTCGCCGAATGCGGCGCGTACTCTCTCTTTGATCTCATTAGCCGCCTTGTTTGTAAAGGTAACGGCAAGCACAGCCCACGCAGGGGGAGGCATTATTTTGAAGCGCTCCAGGTATGCTCCCAGCTCTTCACGGGGAAGAGCCTCGGCACGTTCCATCTCTGTGATGGTTTCCTCGCCTGCTTCATCCGGTACCCAATCGTTTTTATACGCATCTCCGTAGCGGACTATATGTGAAAGTCTGCTTACAAGCACAGTTGTCTTTCCGCTTCCTGCGCCCGCAAGTATCATCAGCGGTCCGTTTACCGTGTAAACGCATTCCCGCTGCATTTCGTTCAGATGTGAATAGTATTTATCAAACAGCCGTCTCTTTGTTACGTTGTATTTCAGCTTCAGTGCTTCTGTCGGCATTTTCATCATATCCTTTTTCTCCTGAGATTTACCCCTTTATTTTACCATATTTTGCGCTTGTTGTCTATATCAATTCCGCAGTTTGTTATTTTGTGCAATGTTAATTCAGTGCTTGACATATGTGAGCAATAATGGTATTATAAGTAAGTTGTAAATTATAGTAAAATAAAGGATACAGTATGATCACCGTAAATAATTTGTCTTTTAATTTCGGCGGACAGCTTCTTTTTAAGAATGTTGATCTGAAGTTTACCTCCGGTAACTGCTATGGTGTTATCGGCGCTAACGGCGCGGGTAAATCTACATTTTTTAAGCTGCTCTGCGGCGAGCTTGAGCCGGCTACAGGCAGCGTCGATATTCCCGAAAATGTCCGTATGTCCGTGCTTAAGCAGGATCACTTTGCATATGACGCATACACAGTGCTCGACACTGTAATTATGGGAAACGAGCGTCTTTACGCCATAATGAAGGAAAAGGACGCTATATATGCCAAAGAGGATTTTTCCGACGAGGACGGTATCCGCGCTGCGGAGCTTGAGGGCGAATTTGCCGAGCTTAACGGCTGGGAGGCTGAGAGCGATGCATCCAAAATGATACAGGGTCTCGGACTTTCTGACAGTATTCTGTACGATGAAATGCGAACACTTCGCGACAGCGACAAGGTAAAGGTGCTGCTTGCGCAGGCGCTGTTCGGAAATCCCGATATTATCCTGCTGGATGAGCCTACTAACGGTCTTGATCTTGCAGCTGTACGCTGGCTTGAAGACTTCCTTGCCGACTATTTCGGAACGGTTCTTGTTATCTCTCATGACAGACATTTCCTTAATAATGTCTGTACAAATATCGTAGATATCGACTATAATGACATAAAAATGTATGTCGGTAACTATGAGTTCTGGTACGAGTCCAGCCAGCTTATACAGAGACTTACAAAGGCACAGAATAAGAAAAACGAGGAGAAGATCAAGGATCTTCAGGAGTTTATCTCACGCTTCTCAGCTAACAAATCAAAGTCGCGTCAGGCAACGTCAAGACGTAAGCTGCTAGATAAGCTTACCGTGCAGGAAATGCCCGCTTCCAGCCGCCGCTATCCCTTTATCGGCTTCGATATGGACAGAACTGCGGGCAAGGATATTCTTTTCGTAAACGACCTTGAAAAAAGCGAGGGCGGCGCAAAGCTTTTCTCAAATGTGACATTTACCGTAGGCAAGGACGATAAAATAGCCTTTGTCGGAAACGAGCTTGCAATTACGGCGCTGTTCCGCGTGCTTATGGAGGAGACCGAGGCTGACAGCGGATCCTTTAAGTGGGGTATAAGTATAACAAAATCCTATTTTCCTCATGATAATACTGAGTATTTTGAGGGGCATACAGAGAATATGCTCGACTGGATGCGTCCTTATTCAAAGGATCAGACAGAAACTTATCTTCGCGGAATGCTCGGCAGAATGCTGTTTTCCGGCGACGCACCGTATAAGCAGGTATCTGTACTTTCGGGCGGTGAAAAAGTGCGCTGTATGTTTGCGAGAATGATGCTGTTCGGCTCAAACTTTCTTATCGTTGATCAGCCTACCGACCATCTTGACCTTGAGTCAATAACCGCAGTAAATAACGGACTTCGCGACTTTAAGGGAAATCTTCTTTTGTCAAGCCACGACTATGAGATAGTCAATACGGTTGCAAACAGAATTATTGAGATACGTCCCGACGGAATGTTCGATTTCAGAGGAACCTACGAGGAATATCTTGCCAAAAAGGAAGCTGATGCGGCAGCAGAGCTTTAATATAAGAGAACCACAGAATTGATTTAATTCTGTGGTTTTTTCTATAATTCGGGGATGCGATAGGTATTACCAGAAAAAACATATAAAAATGACGAAAAAACTGCCATTATTTCTGAAATATTTTAATATATGTTTGAAATATGAGCTGATTTGTGATATAATTATCTTACGAGCGTTTATTTTAGCATCAACGGGGAGGTGCTACTGTGAAGGAAGGGTGGCTTGCCGACTTCTTAGGAAGTGCCGTGCACATTATTCAGACAATACAGCTGGTAGATATTTTAGATATACTTGCTGTATCGATAATACTTTATTATGCATACAAATTTGTGCGGGACAGACGTGCGGGAAAGCTTGCAGCAGGTGTGCTGATCTTTATTGCTCTGCTGCTTATAAGCGATTTTATCGGTATGCACGCTATCCAGTACTTTTTTCAGAACATATTTCAGGTCGGCGTTATTGCTCTTGTTGTTCTGTTTCAGCCTGAGCTTCGCAGTGCTCTTGAAAAAATGGGCGGCAGCTCGCTCAAGGGACTGAAAAGCATTACGGAGCAGAAGGACAGCGACAGCCTTATGCTTGCAGCGCGTGAGGTGTCAAATGCTTGCGGAGATATGTCCGCATCACGTACAGGTGCGCTTATTGTTTTTGAGCGTTCGACCCGTTTGGGTGAGATAACTGCTACGGGAACTGTCATAGATGCTCAGACCAATGCTTTTTTGCTGCGTAATATTTTCTTTAACAAAGCTCCCCTCCATGACGGTGCGGTTATAATACGCGGCGGCAGGATCAATGCTGCCGGATGCCTTTTGCCCCTCTCATCGCAGAACGATATCAATAAGGATCTCGGAACGCGCCACAGAGCTGCCATCGGTCTCAGCGAAAACAGTGATGCGGTAGTGGTTGTTGTGTCGGAGGAGACAGGTGTTATTTCTGTTGTCGTTGACGGTGCTATCTCACGCGGGTACAGTGCCGAAACACTTCGCCAAAAGCTGGTGGAGCTTATAGATCCCTCTGCCGAGCGTGATGCAGGCACACATACACATCGCCGTCGTTCACAGAGGAAAAAGATTGCTGGTGTCAAAGATTCTCCGGCGAAGGAGGGCAAAGCTGATGAGTAAGACTACCGGTAAAAGCTCCGGCCAGAGCTTTATTAAGAGACTGAATCTTATCCCCCGTTTGATATGCCTGATTTTTGCTTTCGGTATCTGGATGTATGTAATGGAGGTAGACAGCCCCGATTACGAGACAAAATTTGAAAACGTGCCCGTAACGCTTATGGGAACATCGCTGCTTGAAGAACGCGGACTGTCAGTATTCAGCGGCGCCGACAGCGGTATCGATGTTGTTGTAAGAGGTCAGAAAAGCGTTATTTCGAGATATACCAAAAACGATATTATTATAAATGCCGATGTCAGCGGTGTTGAAGAGGCGGGAAGAACGAGCTTTGATCTGTATGTAGATCTGCCTGAAGGACTGTCGCTTGTTTCAAAATCGTCGTCTACTGTCAATTTGTTTATTGATACAAGAACTACAAAGGATGTTGAGGTAATTCCGCGTCTTTCATCCTATAAGCTTACAACTGATTATGATCTGGGGCAGCCAACCAGTGATGTAAGCTCAGTTTCGGTAACAGGACCTGCTTCTGTTTTAGGCGATATCAGTTATGCCTCGGTAGACATCAACTACGGAGATAACTATATTACAAAATCCTGGGTAACGGATGGAAGCGTTACGCTGATGAATTCCAGCGACGAGCTTATCGACACAAAGTATCTGAAGCTTTCTCAGAATACTGTAAGAATAAGCATTCCCGTATTCACATATAAGGAAGTGGCGCTTGCAGCATCGTATAAATACGGATATTTTGAAGAAGACGGTACTTCCGTTACATTCTCACCGAAGACCGTCAGAGTCAAGGGCGATCCCACAAAGCTTGAAGCTACTGATTCAATAGCTGTAACCAGCCTTGACGAAAAAAGTATCTCCAAGGATACAAGCTATCTTGTGGATATCGTTATGCCTGATGGTATGAGCCTTGCAGACGGCGAGCCTCAGGTGGCTACCGTCTCAATAAAGAGAAACGGAATGTCACGCAGAGCCATCAGTGTGAAGAATATAGTTGTTGAAAGCGATAAATCTACAAAATATGAGGTGCTCACGCCGTCCGTTTCCGTAACCGTTGTTGCGCCTGACAGCGAAATAATGAATATAGATCCTGATGACATTACTTTGCGCGCCGATATAACCAATCTCAAGGGTTCAACAGGAATCTTCCATTTGCCGGTTGAGGTGGAGATCGATGCTAAACACGGTATTGTATATGAGATCGGCGAATACAACATACAGGTAAATATAAAGAATGACTAAGATAACTGTTACAAATATCAGAATACCGGCAAGCGGGGAGGACGGCGACGCCCTCCTTGCTGCCGAAAAGAGACTTTGCGCTGCCGGCGTCACGTATGAGAAGAACTCTTTGCATATATATAAAAAGTCTGTAGATGCGAGACGTCGGGACAGAATATCATTTGTTTATTCCGTTTCCTGCCTTTCGGATGCTCCTGCTGATGCGGTGCACGGCGACGGCATCAGGGCAGATAATGAGGAAGAGCTTGTTCTGCCGCTGGGACAGGAAAAGCTGAACGGCAGAATATACATAGTCGGCATGGGACCTGCCGGTATGTTTTGCGGACTGCTTTTGGCGTCCTGCGGTATGCGTCCCATAATTATTGAACGCGGTGACAATGTGTCGGAGAGAGTAAAAAAAGTAGAAAAGTTTTACAGTGACGGCACTCTTGATATAAATACAAATATACAGTTCGGCGCCGGCGGAGCCGGTACATTTTCAGACGGAAAGCTTGTTACCCGGATAGGTGACAGCCGTGTGTCATATGTTCTGAAAAAGCTGCATGAGCTTGGAGCTCCTGAGGATATTTTGTGGCGTGCAAAGCCTCATATCGGTACTGATGTGCTGCGTCAGGTAGTTGAAAATACAGCGGCTGAGATAACAAAACTCGGCGGCGAAATACGCTATAATACGAGAGCGGAACGCGTTGGTGACGGCTGGATACAAATAGACGGAGAGAGGCTGCGGTGCGGCGCCGTTGTAGTGGCACCGGGGCATTCTGCCAGAGATCTGTATGCTTCGCTTATGGCGGACGGATATGCTGTGGAAGCAAAGCCGTTTTCTGTAGGCGTGCGAATAGAGCATCTGCAAAATGAGCTTGACCGTGCAATGTACGGCAGCGAGACACTTGCCGAAAAGCTTGGCCATGCAGAATATCAGCTGTCATACAGAAAAGGCGAACGCGGCGTTTATAGCTTTTGTATGTGTCCCGGAGGAGAGGTAGTGGCTGCCGCTTCCGAAGATGGCGGTGTTGTTACAAACGGTATGAGCAGACATGACAGAGCATCGGGAACAGCCAACGCGGCTATTGCCGTATCCGTTCTCCCGTCTGATTTCGGCGGCAGCGCCGAAGGCGCCGTGACTTTTCAAAGACAGCTTGAAAGAGCGGCATACAAGGCAGGCGGCTCAAACTGGTATGCGCCGTGTCAGTCTGTCGGTAATTTTTATAAAGGACGTGACGGCGGTTACGGTGAGCGAATAAAGCCAACATATATGGACTCTAAGGTAACGCCTGCTGATTTCAATAAATTGTTACCGCCTTTTGTCTCTTCAATGCTCAAGGAAGGACTGAAAAGCTTCTCCGGCAAGATAAAGGGATTTTCAGACGCAGATGTTCCCATGACGGGAATTGAAACGCGGACAAGCGCTCCGCTCAGAATTTTAAGAGATGAGCGCCTTTGCGCTCTGGGTTATTCTTTTGTATATCCGTGCGGCGAGGGTGCAGGCTACGCCGGCGGAATTACAAGCGCAGCCGTTGACGGAATACGGGTTGCAGAGGCAATTTTAGCAAGATTTAAGCGAGATACACAGTAAAAGTAATATTGATATCGCCGCCTGCGGCGAGTTGGAGTCAGGTATGTTTGAGAGAAAAAAAGACAGGTGGCTTGTGAAGGCTTCTCACGAGGAAACAGAGAAGAGTGCACAGGTAAGAGAAATTTCAGAGGGGCTCGGTCTCCGCGCGCCAACAGCTCAGCTTTTAATAAACCGCGGCTGTACTACTGTGGCTGCGGCAAGAGACTTTCTTGAAAAAAATACAGAGCGCCTGCACGATCCTTTTTTGATGAAGGATATGAAAAAGGCGGCTCAGCGTATAATAGAAAGAGCCGAGGGCGGCGCATCCATCGTGATATACGGCGACTATGATGTTGACGGAGTAACCTCTGTTTCCGCTTTACATATGTATCTTTCCGAAATGGGTGCTAAGGTCGATTACTATATCCCCTCACGTCTCGGCGAGGGCTACGGTATGTCTGAAGCGTCACTGAAAAAATTAAGCAGTGAGGGCTTTGAAACCGTTATAACCGTAGATACCGGCATTACCGCATTTAATGAAGCGGTCATTGCGGCTGAGCTTGGTATAGAGCTTATTATTACCGACCACCACGAATGCCACAGTGATGTTCCTGCGGCTTATGCTGTAGTTAACCCAAAGCAGGAGGGGTGTGAATACCCTTTTAAGGAGCTTGCGGGAGTCGGCGTTGTCTTTAAGCTTCTCTGCGCTATGGAGATGCTTCGCTTTCCCGGGGACTCCATGTATGACTGCATAAAAAGAGTATCAGACAAATATATAGATCTTGTAGCTATAGGCACTGTAGCAGACGTAATGCCTCTGAAAGATGAAAACAGGCTTATCGTATCAAAGGGACTCAGTAATATCGAAAATTTACCGCGCCCTTCTCTCGCGGCACTGCTTTCTGCCGCATCGGGTGACGGCAAGGTGCAGAAAAAGAAAATAACCTCCGGCTATATAGGCTTCACAGTAGCACCGCGAGTAAATGCAGCCGGAAGAATACGCAGTGCTTCAACTGCGGTAGAGCTGTTTCTTTCAAATGACGAGGATAAGGCCATGAGCCTTGCCGAGGAGCTGTGCGAAATAAATAAAGAGAGACAGCTTGAAGAGAATAAAATAATAGAAGAGGCATTTCAGAAGATCGATGCCGAGCATGATTTTGCCCATGATCCCGTTATCGTGCTGGCTGATGAGAATTGGCATCACGGAATTATAGGAATTGTCGCCTCGAGAATAACAGAAAAGTATTCATGCCCCTGTATCCTCATATCCTTTGACGGTGTGGGAGACGGCAGCGGCAGTAATCTTTGCGAGGACAGCGATGTCGGAAAGGGAAGCGGCAGAAGCGTTAAGGGGATGAACCTTGTGGATGCTCTCAGCTGCTGCGGAGACCTGCTTGTAAAATTCGGCGGTCACGAACTGGCTGCAGGACTTTCTATAAGGCGCGATATGCTTGACGCATTCCGTCAGAGAATTAACGACTACGCGCGCGGCTGCTTTGACAGCGAGAAGCCTGTGAGCAAAATAGAGGCTGAATGCGAGCTTGTACCTTCCGAAACCGATATGGGACTTGCGGCAGAGCTTTACAAGCTGGAGCCATACGGCGTCTCTAATCCTGTTCCGCTTTTTTATATGCATTCTATGAAGGTAGAGCATATATCGTCAGTCGGAGGCGGTAAGCATACAAAAATAACTCTGTCTAGAGACGAGCTTATTATTACGGCGATGTATTTCAGGCGGAGCCCTGCGGAACTTGATATTTTTGACGGTGATATTATCGATGTTATCTTCAACCTTGATATAAATGAATATCAGAATATCAAAAATCTGCAATTTATTTTGAAGGATCTGCGGCTTTGCTCACGCCAGGGAGATTATGAAGAGAGCGAGCGTGCATTATATGAAGCCGTCAACTCTCAGACCGCCGATTTTTCCGCCTTTACCGAGCAGGAGGCAGCGTCCGTGATTCCCGCAAGAGAGGATTGCGGTGCAGTATATAACCTTATAAAAAAAGAGCTGAGACTTGGGCACGACACCTTTACCTTGCGTGCGATCTGCCGCTTACTGTATGCAAACGGCTGTCCAATGAGGTATGTAAAGGTTAAATATATTATTCGCATTTTTCAAGAGCTGAATTTACTGGGAATTGATGAGATCGGCTATGATGCTTACAAATTCAAGTACATTTATGTGAAGAACAAGGCGGATCTGAACAAGTCAAGCATTCTTCGTCGCTTAAAAGCGTCATTTATTCAAAAGCAGGTGTAAAATACAATGATCGAGTACAAGGAAAACGATCCGAGATTTGAGCAGATAGGCAATCTTATGGCCATGCTCCAGGCAAACGGAAAAAAATACGATGTTGAGAAGATCCGTTCTTCATATATATACGCGTCGGAGCTTCATTCCGGACAGTTTCGCAACAGCGGCGAGCCGTATATAATTCATCCCATCGCAGTTGCGGAGATCGTAGCAGCGCTTGGGCTTGATACCGATTCCATATGTGCGGCTTTTCTGCACGATACTGTTGAGGACTGCTCGGATAAGACCAATATCACAATAATCGAAGATGAGTTCGGCGCAGACGTTGCAATGCTTGTTGCCGGGCTTACCAAAATGGTTGACATCAATATAGAGGACAAGGAAGAAGCGCAGATGGAGAACATACGCCGTATGCTTCTTGCCATGTCTAAGGATATAAGAGTTATATTCATAAAGCTGTGCGACCGTCTTCATAATATGAGGACTCTTGATGCAAAGCCTGAGGGCAAGCGTCGCACAACGGCGCTTGAGACTATGCACGTCTATGCGCCTCTGGCGCACCGTCTCGGTATACAGCGCATAAAGCAGGAGTTGGAAAATCTGGCGCTTTTATATCTTGATCCTATCGGATATGCTGAGGTAACAAGGCACATTGAGGAAAAGTACGGTCAGAACAGAGATTTTATCGATACCATAAGAAAAAATGTTGCTGCCGAGCTTGAGAAAAACAAAATATCCTTTACCCTTGAGGGACGCGTAAAAACTGTGTACAGTATATATCGCAAGATGTACAATCAGCTAAAGGAGTTTGACGAGATATACGATTTCTACGCTCTTCGTATAATAGTTGATACAGAGCTTGAATGCTATACCGCACTGGGTATTATTCATGAAATGTATAAAAGTATGCCCGGACGTTTTAAGGATTATATTTCAACTCCGAAGCCTAATATGTATCAGTCGCTACACACAACTGTTATCGGCCGCGCAGGTGTGCCCTTTGAGGTTCAGATACGAACCAGAGAGATGCACCATATTGCCGAATACGGTATAGCTGCTCACTGGAAGTATAAGTCCGGCTCACAGAGCAAGGAAGAAATAGATCAGAAGCTTGAATGGATATCCAAGCTTATCGACTCCGAAAATGAGAATATCGATCCCGATGACTTTATGCATTCATTGAAAATCGATATTTTCCATGACGAGACCTTTGTATTTACCCCCAAGGGCGATGTTATAGCGCTGCCGCAGGGTTCAACGCTCATTGACTTTGCATATGCCATACATTCTCAGGTAGGAAACAGAATGGTTGGCGCTAAGATAAACGGAATGATCGCGCCTATAGATAAATGCCCGCAGAACGGTGAGATCGTCGAGATAATCACGTCATCCTCATCAAAGGGACCCAGCAGAGACTGGCTTAAAATAGTTAAGACAGGTGAAGCACGCAGTAAGATACGCCAGTGGTTCAAAAAAGAGAAGCGCAGCGAAAACATTGTTATAGGCAGAGGCGAAATAGACCGTGAGATCGCAAGAGTTTCAAAGCGCACAACAGAAGCGCAGCGCAACGAGATAATTACAAATCTTGCTCACCGCATAGGTATGCAGGATGCAGACGATCTCTGCAATGCGCTGGGTTACGGCGGTCTTCCTTTCGGAAAGGTATTGACAAAGCTTCGCGATGAGGTCGAAAAGGTCGTAAAGCCTGAGGAAGCTCCTCGCGTTATAGATGTGGAGGATGTTGTTACCGCTCCTGCTCCGAAAACAGGCAAGACAGGCGGAATAATCGTTGACGGAGAAAAGGGCTGTGCTGTAAAGTTTGCAAAATGCTGCAATCCGCTGCCCGGCGACCCCATAATTGGCTTTATCACAAAGGGTTACGGCGTTTCCATCCACAAGCGCGACTGTCCCAATGTTATCAACGGTATGACAAACGAGGACTTCTTCCACCGCTGGATCAGAACCGAGTGGGATGAGGCGGATATGCGAAAGGGCTCAAACAATCTGTACGAGACCTCAATTCAGATCGTTGCCGATGATGATATTACCGTTATAGCAGGTATAACCGCGGCGCTTGCCGATATGAAGGTATCTATTCTTCAGATCAACTCAAGAAAGCGCGGAGATGACGAGGTGTATGTAACCGTTAAGTTTACCTGCAAGGATACCGGACACTTTAATTCTGTAGTTTCGAGACTTAAAAATGTATCTCACGTTCATAACGTGATAAGAGGATTTAACTGATATGATAGCTATTTTGCAAAGAATTTTATCCTGCAGTGTTACGGCTGACTCAGAGCCGTATTCCGAATGCGGCAAGGGACTTTTGGTATTGCTCGGTGTTTCCAAAGATGACACGGAAAAGGATGCGGAGCTGCTTGCAAATAAGATCGCAAAGATCAGAATTTTCAGCGACAGCGAAGACAGACTTAATTTGTCTGTTTCGGATATCGGCGGCAGTGTAATGGTCGTTCCGAACTTTACGCTGCTTGCATCGTATAAAAAGGGGAACCGTCCTGACTTTTTAGCCAGCGCCGCCCCCGCAGATGCCGAAAAATTGTTTGAGTATTTCTGTGATATTATAGCTCCTCTTGTTCCAAATGTGGCAAAAGGAAAGTTCAGGGCTGATATGAAGGTAAGCCTTGTAAATGACGGGCCGATAACCATTTCTATGGACAGCCGCGTTCTTCGCGGCGAGAGAGATATTTGAAAGACCCGGAGATATAAAATATGACCTTGAATTTTGACTCCTCTCTCTCAAAATATTCCGCTCAGGCGCTGGCACTCCTGTTTTTTCCCGGATCTTCATTTCCGGAGGACGGCAGCGGCGGCGAACCCTCTATTGATCTCAGTGTAAGCTTTGACGATAACGGCAGGGCAGTCGGCAGGGCGTCTATCAGTGCCGACGGACGCCGCGTTGAAAAAGAGTATGTTCCCTCTGATGAAAGCAGAGAGCACGTCAGCGACAGGATGTACTTAAACCTTGCCGCCGGAGGCGCTATGTATCTTGCAGGCTGTGAGTTCTGCGGTGTGCGTCCGCCGTGGGGAACTATTACCGGTGTAAGACCTGCTAAAATGTGCCGTGATATGATAGACGGAGGCATTACTGCTGTACAGGCAGAGAGACGGCTTATAACGGATTTTCACTGTACTGAGGAAAAGGCACATATGGCAGCAGTTTGCGCCGAAAGCGAGCGCCGCCTTATTACGGATACCACAAGGGGCGACTGCAGCGTTTATATTGCCATTCCTTTTTGCCCCAGCAGATGTTCGTATTGCTCCTTTGTCTCATTTTCCTCGCAGAGACTGCTTTCAATGATACCGCAGTATCTTGAGCGGCTGTATATTGATATAAAGAATACCTTTGCCGTAATAAAAGAGCTTGGACTTCGTGTCTCCTGCGTCTATATAGGCGGCGGTACGCCTACAACGCTTGACGAAATTCAGCTTGAAGGTCTGCTTTCTGAGATAAGTAAATATATTGATATATCTTTACTTGACGAATTTACACTTGAAGCAGGGCGCCCCGACACTATTACTGCCGAAAAACTGCGGATCGCAAGGGATCACGGAGTGGGACGCGTAAGCGTAAACGCGCAGACAATGAATAACGATATTCTTGAGGCTATCGGCAGGCGCCATACTGCCGAAGACTTCCTTCGCGCATATGAAATAGCTGCTGCCAGCGGTATTGAGGACATAAACGTTGACCTTATTGCGGGACTTCCCGGCGAGAGTGCGGACAGCTTTATTAAGTCCTGTAATGAGATAATATCTCTTGATCCTACAAATATCACGGTACACACATTTTATGTTAAAAGGGCGGCGGAGATACTTAAGAGGGATCCTGAGATCTACCGTGCAGAGGACAGGAATGCGGCAGAAGCCGTCAGGCTGTCTCACAGCGCGCTTTATTCTGCCGGATATATGCCGTATTATTTGTATAAGCAAAAAAATACGGCGGCGAATCTGGAAAATGCAGGCTTTGCTAAAATCGGACATGAGGGGCTGTATAATATATTTATGATGGAGGAGCTGCACACCGTATTCGGTATAGGTGCGTCGGCAATGACAAAGCTTGTCAGTCCTGTTTCATCAAAAATGAAAATACTGCGTATTTGCGAAACGAAATATCCGTATGAGTATCTTGATCCCGAAAAAAGCAGCGCAGGAGAGAGATATAACACCCTTCGCGCTGCCTGCCTTGATTTCTACGGCAGATATAAATAAATTCATCTTTTATGATAAAAATTGAAAGCCTGTATTCCGACCCGACTGCGGCTGCAGCATTTGTTGCAGCGTGCGAAAAAAGCTTTGATGACAGTATTGAGTGTATAGCAGATAACGTTCTTGCAGGCACCGATACACGTATCATTACCCTTGCAGGGCCTTCCTGCTCTGGAAAAACGACGACTGCCGCAAAGCTCACTTCATTTTTCGCAAAGGGCGGCAGACGTGCCAGAGTAATTTCGATCGACGATTTCTATTACACCAAGGCTGATATGGATAAAAGAGGCATTTCCGATTATGAGGGACCTGAGGCTATAGACCTTGAGCTTTTCAGGGAGGTGCTTAGCTGTTTGGTCAGCGGCGTTGCGGTAAAACTTCCGGTTTTTGATTTCAGAGAACGGACAAGAGCGCTGTCACCGGAATATATTCCCACATCTTCCGATATTTATATATTTGAGGGTATACAGGCAATATATCCGCAGATAACATCTGTTTTATCCGATTTTAACAGCAAGAGCATATTCATAAGCGTCAGCGATGATATCGACATTATGGGGACGCGGTTTTCAAGTGTTGATATCCGCCTTATGCGAAGAACTGTGCGCGACTATTATCACCGCGGCGTAGATGTGCGTTCTACAATGGCGCGCTGGCAGTCTGTCATTGATAACGAAGCAAAGAATATATATCCTTATGTAGGACATGAAGACTACACTGTCAATTCTGTTCTGCCATATGAGATATTTTTAATGGCGGATTATTACAGAGAATTGGCGGACGGATGCGATATACGAGAAGTAAGGTCCCTTTCGGATAAACTGCAATGTGCCCTCGGCAGTGCAGTAAGCATCGATATGGTACCTATGACATCTGTTTTTCGCGAGTTTATAGCATAGCTTTTATATTACTTGCCGCAAGCAGCGGCAGATTGGAGTCTGATTTTGAAAAAAGATAAGGCGCAAACACTCACGGACAGAAAAGCAAAAAATTCAACCAAACTGTTTTTCTCCGGAGTTCTTATTCTGACCGTAACTAATCTTTTGGTCAAGGTAATAGGACTTATGTATAAGATACCCATGAATCATATCGTCGGCGACGAGGGAATGGGTTACTACAATTCAGCATACACCTTTTATACTTACCTTTATATGGTGTCTACCGCCGGTCTGCCTACGGCAATATCGATAATGATATCCGACAGCCGTGCAAGCGGTAACTTTAGGCAGGTAAAGCGTATTTACCGTGTGGCAATGACAATGTTCTCAATAATCGGCATTGCTTCAATGCTGATCATGATGCTCGGATCCGGGATCATGTCCAGAGCTATAGGAGCGGAGAACACAAGATATTCCATAATTGCCATAGCACCTACGCTTTTGTTTATCTGTATTTCTAGTGCGCTGCGAGGTTATTTTCAGGGCTATCAGCAAATGGTGCCCACGGCTGTTTCTCAGTTTCTTGAGGCTGCCTGCAAGCTCGGTATCGGCATCGCGTTT
The DNA here is from genome assembly GCA_964490165.1 of uncultured Lachnospiraceae bacterium. Classification (GTDB taxonomy): domain Bacteria; phylum Bacillota; class Clostridia; order Oscillospirales; family CAG-272; genus Avispirillum. The sequence continues at coordinate 55,393 of CAZBAR010000012.1, forward strand.
GCATTGTACGCCATAAATCAGGGGTACGAGATATACATAGTTGCTGCTTTCGCAACGGTAGGTCTTACATCGGGTGCTTTTCTCGGAATGCTGTTTATGGTATTCTCAAAGCTGGTGTTCAAGGAGCAGCAGTATGACGCTGAATATGCAGCAGTATCGGCAGAGCCGCAGGAAACAGCCTCAAAGGGAGCACTGCTGAAAAAGCTTATAATAATAGCATTGCCTATTACTATAAGCGCGTCTGTAATGAGCCTTTCAAATCTTATAGATGCGGCAATAGTGCAGCGGCTTCTCCAGTCTACCGGCCTTACTCAGGTCGCGGCAACGGAGCTGTACGGAAACTACACGACGCTTGCAGTGCCTATGTTCAACCTGCCGCCCGTGCTCATCTATCCTATTTCGTATTCGATCGTGCCGCTTTTGTCTGCTGCACGGAAAAAAGGAGACAGCGACCGCTGCCGTATCGTTTGCGAGTCCTCAATGCGTGTTGCCATGATAGTCGGAATACCGTGCGGCCTCGGTCTTGCAGCCTTGTCAAAGCCCATTCTCAGCCTGTTTTATAAGGCAAGCTCTGTCGAGCTGGCAGCGCCCCTGCTTACGCTCCTTGCGCCTTCTACTGCGTTTATATGCATTCTTTCCGTAACAAACGCTATCCTCCAGTCGGCGGGATACGAGCGTAAGCCTCTCATATCAATGCTGTGCGGTGTATGTGTGAAGATAGTAACGAACTTCTTCCTGATTCAGTCTATCGGAATGAAAAGCACGCCTATTTCAACATTCCTGTGCTACCTCACCGTAACGGTGCTTAATCTTTACTTTGTTCATAAATATGTCGGCGTTATGCCGAAGCTTTCGGGACTTTTTGCAAAGCCTCTCGCAGCAGGCGCTGTATGCGCCGTGTGCGCGTATTTTGTAGATACGCTGCTTATGTCGGTCATGCCGTCTAAGATAGCAGTTGTTTTTGCTATAATGGCTGCAGGCCTCGTCTACGCAGTTCTGCTGTTCCTGTTTAAGGGTATTTCCGGTGACGATATTAAAATGCTGCCCAAGGGCGAAAAGATCTATAATATACTGCATAAAGCAAGGTTGGTAAAATAAATGAAGGATAAAAAAACACTTATAAGCGAGACGCGCCATGATTTTGACTCGCTTACTTCCGTTATGGCGGCTCTGAGAAGCGAGGGCGGATGCCCTTGGGACATTGAGCAGACTCACACCAGTATAAGAAAATGCCTTATTGAGGAGACCTATGAGGTTATTGAAGGAATTGACTCCGATAACAAGGAGCTTATGTGTGAGGAGCTGGGCGATCTTTTGTTCCAGATCATGTTTCACGCGCGTATAGAGGAAGAAAACGGAAATTTCACTATCAATGATGTTATAGACGGCATCAGCGCGAAAATGATAAGCCGCCATCCTCACGTTTTCGGCACTGTTCAGGTGTCGGACAGCGGAGAGGTGCTAAATAATTGGGATACTATCAAAAAGGCAGAAAAAAGCCTGACAACTCCCGAAAAAGAGATCGACAGAACGCCTCCGTATCTGCCTGCACTTATCCGCGCACAGAAGCTTCAGGGTAAAGCAAAGCGAAAATTCTCCTATGGAACCGAGAGCGTTTCAATGGCTCTGGGCAGCGCAGCTGAAGCAATGAGCGAGCTTAACGCCGGGAATACCGATGCAGATAAAATGGCGGATGTCATATTTTCTCTTGCCGCTGCCGCCGAAATATCGGGCGTAGACCTGGAAGAAGCATTGACAAAAAGATCTGACAGGTTTGTAAGCGAATTTGCAAAAAACATAAATAACGCTGATATTTAACTCAATATGTGGAAATAAATGCAAATTTTCACCGGATTAAGAAAAAGTTTTGATAAAAAAACGCTATAATGAGTAAAAAAATATAAAAAGCTCTTGCTAAATCTCGCAGGAAATGGTATACTATGCCAAGAAAGACATTGCGAAGCAAGGCTTTCGTAAACTATTTTTTAGAAAGGAATTTACACCCATGAACAAGTCACAGCTTATTGATGTAGTAGCAGCTAAGACCGATCTTAAGAAGAAGGATGCAGAAGCAGCAGTTGCAGCAGTTCTTGATGCAGTTGCAGAGGCACTGGCTTCAGGCGAAAAGGTTCAGCTTATTGGATTTGGAACATTTGAAGTTAAAGAGAGAGCTGCTCGTACCGGCCGCAACCCCGCAACCGGCGAAGAGATTACAATCGCAGCTTGCAAGTATCCTGCATTCTCCGCAGGCGCAAAGCTGAAGGAAAAGGTAAACTAAGCCAACGTTTTATTTGACAGCTCCGATCTTTTGATCGGGGCTGTCGGCAATTTATTTGTAATAATATGAGACTTGATAAATATTTGAAGGTATCCAGAGTAATAAAAAGACGCACCGTTGCTAACGAAGCCTGCGACAACGGACATATCAGCGTAAACGGCAAGGTAGCAAAGGCTTCATATGATCTTAAAGAGGGTGATATTGTTGAGGTCACTTTCGGAGAGAGATGCGTTAAATTCCGTGTTTTAGATATAAAAGAGCACGTTGCCAAGGCTGATGCCTCTGCTATGTATGAAATAATCAATCAGTGACATAATTATTTTTTTCTGTCATATGCTTATAAAAAAGCTGTGATAGGAGTGGTTCTATGACTGATAACGAGAAGGCTCACCGAGAGCAGAACATATTTCTGTATGACAGGGAAAAGCTTGAAATGACCGGTGTTACCGATGTTCTTGCGTTTTCTGATACATCGCTTGAAATGTCCCTTGAGGACGGCTGTGTAGCTGTTGACGGTGAGAATTTGAAGATCGAAAGCTTCAGCGCAGGCAGCGGTAAGCTGTTTGTTACAGGCAAGGTGTCCGATATAAGCTATTACGGAAAATCCCCCGTAAAGCAGGGCAAATCAAAGAAAAAGCGCGGCTGATGCAGTTTATTGTTATTTCAGAGCAGCTTCAGGCTATACTGTGGGCGATCATACTGGGCGCTGTTTTTGCGGCTGTGTATGACGGACTTCGGGTCGTCCGTATGCTTTTGTGCTCACAGGGGATAAGAAAGCTGAAAATAGCGGAAAAGATCCCCACTGTAAAGCTGGCAGGGGGAGCGGCAGGCGAGCATCTGCAAATGCTTTTTGCAAATATTACAGATGTGCTGTATTCTGTCTTTGCCGCCGCCGCATTTTGTATATTTATATACTATACCAATAACGGAAGATTTCGCTGGTTTTTGCTTCTCTCATGTATTTTGGGCTTTGTTTTGTACAGGTGCTCTGTCGGCATAGCCGTAAAGGCGGCATTTGGTTACATAACAGGCATAATACGCACCTTGTGCGGCTTCTTGCTGTACGTTTTAACACGCCCTGCAGTGCTGGTGTGCCGTGGTGCTAAAAGGCTTACAGTACCCGTGAGAGAAAGAATTCAGCGTAAAATAAAGATAAAAGAAACTGAAAAAATAGGACGATCGCTGCGTGATGCGGTGAGGTTTTAAGCAATTATAAGCAATTACAGGAGGTTAGCGTGAAAGATGCGGAAATATGTAAACCGCAGGATACTTTTTTCACGCCACATTTGTGCCTGACGGCGCAAATGCAAGGAAAGCATGGAGGTTATTATGAAAAAGCAGAGACGGCAAAGAAAAGAGACAGGGATCTTTATCAAGATGGCGATTTTTGCCTTCGCTGTTTTTGCGGTGATCACTATTGTGGAATTGCAGCTTAAGTATAACCAGTACGAAGCTAAGCGTGACCAGCTTCTGGCGGAGGTCGGTAACCTTGAGGATAAAAAGGAAGAGCTTGAGAATCAGGCTGGCAGCGAGATGGACAGACAGTATATAATTGATGTCGCTAAAGAAAAGCTCAACCTGCGTCTGCCTGAGGAGATTATTTTTTATAACGATTTGTTTAACTGATATAAATAAAAATTCGTGGGCAAGGCGGGCGTGTACCGCCGTTAGCCCACACTTTACGGCTCCGCGAGTTTAGAGGCGCGACGGCGCGAGCGTACGGAGCCGCTTGTCGGAAAAATCGTTAGGTTTTTCGACAATTTTGCGGAGAGCTGATGCTCTCCGCATTTTTTATGAATATATTTGTCCCAAGTGAATATACATATACCATTAAAACCTAACGGAGGGACAAATATGGATACAAGGGAAATATATGCGGATATCGCCGGAAGAACGGGAGGCGATATATACATAGGCGTCGTAGGCCCTGTAAGGTGCGGAAAATCGACGTTTATTAAAAGATTTATGGAGACTTCCGTAATACCGAATATAAGCGGCGATTACGATAAAAAGCGCGCAACGGATGAATTGCCGCAAAGCGCCGGCGGTAAGACAGTTATGACCACAGAGCCGAAGTTTATACCCGACGAGGCTGTAAATATAAGCTTTGGCGAAGGGGCAAATCTGAGGATGAGAATGATCGACTGCGTCGGCTATCTTGTTCCGGACGCGCTTGGCGCAACGGAGGAGGGAGAGACCCGTATGGTGAACGTCCCCTGGTCGTCCGAACCTGTGCCGTTTGAAAGGGCGGCAGAGGAGGGCACACGCAAGGTAATTACCGAGCATTCGACTGTAGGAATGCTTGTCACCTGCGATGGCAGCTTCGGTGAGATACCCAGAGAGAATTTCGAAGAGGCAGAGGAGAGAATAGCGTCTGAGCTGCACGAGATAGGCAAGCCTTTTGCAATCATCCTTAATTCAAAGGATCCCGGAAGTGAATCTGCCGTGGCGCTTGCCATAAGCCTTGAAGAAAAATATGACGCTCCCGTAGCGCTTGTAAACTGCACGACGCTTGACAGCGACGATGTTGAGAACATTCTTGAAATGCTGTTGTACGAGTTTCCGCTGACGGAAATAGCCATTCGCCTTCCGTCGTGGATAGGCGCGCTTCCTGCAGGTCATGCGCTGGGAGAGGCGGTAATTGAAAGTATCCGTCAATCCGCGGGACAAGTAAAAACACTGAATGATGTCTCAGCCTTTTGCGACAGCTACAGACAGCTGCTTTCGTCATCTCTTGAGAGCGAGGGAGTTACAGGGACAGACGCAAGAATTATACAGTCCCTGCTTTCGGACGGCAGCGCAGTAGTTGAGACCGTGTTCCCGGAAAGCCTGTATTACAGCGTTATTTGCGACCTTACTGGTATATGTGTCAAGGATCAGAAGGAGCTGGTTTCCGTCATTTTAGAGCTGTCTGAGGCAAAAAGAGAGCTTGAAAAGTATGAGAAAGCCATAAACGAGCTGGAAGATATGGGCTACGGCATAGTTTCTCCTGAGATCGACGATCTGAAGCTTTGCGATCCTGAGGTAATAAGACAGTCGGGAGCATACGGGGTTAAGCTGAAAGCAACCGCGGCAAGCATACATATGATACGTGCGGATATTGAGACCGAGATAAGCCCCATAGTCGGCACGGAGGAGCAATCAGAAGAGATGATACGCTACCTGATGTCCGCATATGAGGAGGATCCGAAAAAGCTGTGGGAGTCTAATATGTTCGGCAAGAGCCTTTACGAAATGGTAAATGACGGACTGCATTCAAAGCTCGAGCATCTGTCATCAGAGTCAAGAGAAAAGCTGTCCGAGACACTTGCGCGCATAGTAAACGAAAGCTCCAACGGGCTTGTTTGTATATTGCTATAGTATAAAGAAGCCGACGGCGTGCCGTCGGCTTTTTGACGTTATGTTTTCTTCAATGAAGCAGTATAGTTCTGATACGCTTGTGATGACAGAATACCGCCGATCTGCAGTCCGATCTCCATGTATACGTCCTCGGTAGCGCTGACATAATCGTAAACCAAATTCATAATTTCCTCGTATTCATCCATTTCCGGAAACTCTTTTTTCATCCGCGACTGCAATTTTTTCTCAACCGTCTCAATTCTTTCTTTGAACGTACCGGGCATTACCATGGATTCTGTTCCGTGGGCAAGAAATCCGCGAATTTGCTGTATATCAGCCCTTAAAAAGATCTCATCGATGTAGTTCATAAAATGTTTACACTCCTAAAACAAGAATTAATAAGTAGTTTATACTACTTATTAGTAGAATAATACCACATATATTTTGCTTTGTCAATAGCAAAATCTACTTTTAAGTAGTTTTATGTTTTTATTTATTGCAAAAATCAACTTTTAAGTGTATAATATAACTATAAAGTTGTGTGAGGTAAATAGCTAATGGGAATTGCAATAAAAATCAGAACTATTCTTCTAATGCGGAATATGACAATAAAAGAGCTTGCGGAAAAAATAGGTACTTCCGGAAAGAATTTAGGAAATAAGCTGACACGTGATAATCTTTGTGAAAAGGATATAATCGAAATTGCAGAGGCGCTTGACTGCGACTACGAGGGCGTATTTACTATGCGCGACACGGGTAAAAAAGTATAAAAGCGCAAAAAGAGGAGACTTTTTGAAAGTCTCCTCAACTTATTGAAAAAGCTAATCGCTATTAAATGTCTGTAAAGTGAAGAAAAAGAAGCTGCAAACCAAGGCTCCTTAGATTGTCAAGCCAAGTGCAA